>JAKOTN010000087.1 GCA_029776255.1 Pseudomonadota bacterium | reverse complement strand
CGCTGGCGTCGATCGGGCCATCGCCATTGTGGATCGCGCCCTCGACAAGTTCGGCGCGCCGGTCTACGTGCGTCACGAAGTGGTGCACAACAAACACGTTGTTGACGACCTGAAAGCGCGCGGCGCGATTTTCGTTGAAGAGCTCAAAGACGTGCCCGAGCTTCCCGGCGGCGCGGTGTTGATTTACTCAGCGCACGGCGTGTCTAAGGCGCTGCAAGCCGAAGCAGGCGAGCGCAAGTTTCGCGTGTTTGACGCGACCTGCCCGCTGGTGACCAAAGTGCACTTCGAAGTCGCCAAACTGCGTAAAGCCGGCGTCGAGATCATCATGATCGGGCACGAGGGCCACCCCGAAGTCGAAGGCACGATGGGGCAGGCGACCGATGGGATTTATCTCGTGGAAGACGAGGCTGACGTGGCTCAGCTCGCTGCTTCGGGCAAAGTGAAAGACCCAACACATTTGGCGTTCGTCACCCAAACCACGCTGTCCGTCGACGACACGGCTAAGGTCGTCGCGGCCCTACAGGTGGCCTTTCCAGCCATTCGTCCGCCACGTAAGGACGATATCTGTTACGCCACGACTAATCGGCAAAACGCCGTGAAGGCGATCGCCCCGAACGTCGACGTTTTCATAGTCGTCGGGTCGAGGGCCAGCTCGAACGCTAATCGCCTGCGTGAAGTGGCCGAACGCTTGGGTGCAAAGGCGTATTTAGTCGACGACGCCGATGGGTTAAGCCGAGAATGGATAGGCGAGGGTGCGCGAGTAGGTGTGTCCGCCGGCGCGTCGACGCCGGAGGCATTGATTCAGGGTGTGTTGGCCAAACTCGCCGAATGGGGCGTTACGGATTTGACGATTTCCGATGGCGACGACGAAACCGTAGAGTTCAACCTGCCCGTGGGATTGCGCTAGCGGCACCAAGCCAATGGCATAACTCGCCGGCTTCGAGTCTGCGTTCAAACGACTGTTCACCGGATATCCCGTCACAATTGCCGCACATCGGGCGTTTGTGACGCGCCCGAGCGGCAGATACACAATGTCGGCATGTGTAAATCCGCATTCCCACGCCTAGCGCAATTGAGACATCGTCTGTCACGTGGCTTCACGCTCATTGAGCTGATGGTCACCGTGGCGGTGCTCGCCATTTTGAGCGCGCTCGCCATGCCATCGATGATTCGGTTGATAGACAACTCGCGCGTTTCCGGCACGGTGTCGGAGTACGTTGCCGCGATAAACCTCGCCCGTTCCGAGGCGGTGCGCCGTGGCAGTCGTGTAACCATCTGCGCCGCGCAATCGCCGACAGTCTGTAAAGCTGGAGCAGGTGATTGGACTGCCGGATACATCGTTTTTGCCGACGACGGGCCTGCGCCCGGTGATCCCGGCACTCCCGGCACACTAGACGCGGGCGAAGAAGTTATCAAGCAACGTGGCGAATGGGCGGGTGTTGCGACGGTCGTTGGTTCAGCGACAGTTCGCCGTGTGAGCTATTTGGCCAGCGGACGGCTTGAAGTGGGCACCATGATAGGAACAGTCGCTTTTACGCCGAGCACCAGCCAAGAGCAGCGCTATGTTTGTATCGACCGTTCCGGACGCCCACGAGTGGACGAAATGCCATGCGTATGAATACTACCTTCTCTCCAATCCGTGTTAGCTCCCGCCGCGACCGGCAAGGCGGCTTCTCACTGCTCGAAATCCTCATCACCATCCTTATCGTGGCCATCGGCTCACTAGGCATTGCGGGCACGATTCTGACCGGCTTGCAAGCGACCGTCGGCGCTGCGGAGCGGACGATCGCGACCCAGCAAATCGCCTCGTTCGTCGAGGTGATGAACACCAATCTGTGGTTGAAGGAGCGGACCGACAACCTTGGTGGAGGGTACGGCTCTCCATTCAACGGAATTTTTGCCGCTCCGGTTTGTCCGGCAACTGGCTGCAACATCAACGATCTGCGACTCAAGCATCTTGCGGCCTTCCGTAGCAACGTGGCGGCAGCACTCCCCGGCGGTTTAATGCGCGTTCAGGCCGTTGGCAACAACCCTCCCATGATCGCCATCACAGTGGCATGGATGGAGCAGAGTCAACGTGACCGCGGCGGCTTCGACGCTGCGACACGCACCGCGACGCTCGACGCGGGGAGCGGCTGCACTGGGTTGGCGGGGGTCATTCCGGGCTCTGTCAACCAATGTTTAACCGTCGTAATTCCTGCCAAATGAAAACAGCGTCCAAAATTCCGATGCGATCACCTCGGGCCGCGGCGCTGCCTTCCGGCTTCTCGCTTGTAGAGCTCATGGTGGCGATGTCCATTGGGCTAGTTTTGCTTGCTGTTGTGGGTTCTATTTTTATGGCTACAAAGCGGACCTTCGTCTCGTCGGACCAACGCGGTCGAGTCCACGAGGCCTCGCGCCTCGTACATGACGTCGTAGGCTCAATGGTGCGTCAGGCTGGCTTCGTCGACATCGCGAACACCCCCGCCGGTACGAACTTCCCTATTATTTTTGACGACATAGCCCGCCCGCCGTTCGGTGTCGACACTGGGATCGTACCGGTGTTCGCGTGTGCAAACGGCACGATTAACTACACAGTGCCGTGGAGTTGTACGCCAAACCCTGCGGTCATGGGACAACTTCCCACTGACGCGATCGTCCTCAGTTACCAAAGTCAGCCCGCAAATGCGGCCGTCGCTGGGAGCGGGCTGGTTCCGTTCGCAGGGGGCGTTGGCGGTGACTGCAACGGAAACAACCCGCTCGCGGCTGCGGCCGCAAACGCCGGCGAAATGCCCGGCCCATTGCCTATCGCGATTAATGAGTTCTACGTGGGGCGCGGCGTCACCACCACGCAAGGCGGGCAGTCTGTTCAGATTCCTGAGCTCTACTGTCGCGGCAACGGAGCCCGCGCAGCCCCACAGCCCATGGCGCAAGGCGTAGAGCAGATGCGAGCTTTTTTTCATGTTGGGACTGGTATCGGCGTCAATCGTGTCATGCGGCGACTGGACGCGGCAAGTGTCGGCAACGAGTGGAATAACGTAGATGCCGTTGACCTCTGCGTCGTGATGCAATCGCCCTCCCGTGTGTCGCTCAATGGACTTGTCGGCGGTGCGCCTTACACGGATTGCGACGGCGTTGCGCGCAATAGCCCGGACAACCGTCTGCGCAAGGCCAACTGGTTCACCTTCAACTTACGCAACCGAACGAGCACGCCCTCGGTACTCGTGTTTTGATTATGCAAAATCCCAAATCATCTCTGATAAACACCCGCATAAGCGTTCGCGGCTCGATGCGCCATCCGCGTCGTTTCGTAACGACGCGCTCGCGCGGCTTTGTGCTGGTAGTCGCTCTGCTGTTAATCGTCGCGGCAACTTTACTCACGCTTTCGACGATGCAATCCGGCGTTTTTCAAGAGCGCATGGGCGCAGTTGATCGCGATCACCTGGTCGCTCTCGGTGCCGCAGAGGCTGCCGCTCAGGAGGGGGAAAGAGACTTGATGAGCGTGCGCTCCCTCCCTCGTGGCCCCGCAACCTCAACACACTATTGTGTTAATCCCGGGGGCAACACTTGTCGTATTCCAATTGGCGTCAACCGTACGTTGGCAGGCTCCCTGCATCAAGATGATCAAGGCATTGGTCGCGACTTTCTCGCATTCGGCACGCCAGGTGTTCGATGTGGTGTCGGCATTTGCGATTTGGATGCGCTTGCCGCCGTGGGAGATACCAAGGCGTGGCAGGTCCCCAACGTCTGGACGAACCTCACGACCACGTCGAACACCGGCTTGGCAATAGCGTACGGCACATACACGGGTGCCGCGCCAATCGCTGACTCTCGCGGCGTGGCACTCGTCAAGCAACCCGCTTACATACTCGAGCAAATCAAAAATGCGGAAGACAGTGTGCTACAGAGCTTGGCCTATCGCATAACCGCTCGTGGATACGGTGTCAACCCGCGTTCAACCACGTTAGTTCAGTCCATTTTTGTGAGGCCACCACCCGGATCGCCCGCGAATGCAGCTGGGCCGGCGGTGCCGCCCCCGATTGAAGGCCCACCGCCCCCCCCCCCCCCCCCCCCCCCCCCCCCCCCCCCCCCCCCCCCCCCCCCCCCCCCCCCCCCCCCCCCCCCCCCCCCCCCCCCCCCCCACCCCCCCCCCCCCCCCCCCCCCCCCCCCCCCCCCCCCCCCCCCCCCCCCCCCCCCCCCCCCCCCCCCCCCCCCCCCCCCCCCCCCCCCCCCCCCCCCCCCCCCCCCCCCCCCCCCCCCCCCCCCCCCCCCCCACCCCCCCCCCCCCCCCCCCCCCCCCCCCCCCCCCCCCCCCCCCCCCCCCCCCCCCCCCCCCCCCCCCCCCC
>JAKOTN010000084.1 GCA_029776255.1 Pseudomonadota bacterium | reverse complement strand
CAGTAAATATGCATGCTAAAGAAAAAATAATTCTAACATCTGGCACTTATATTAAAGAAGGTAGCCACTTTAGAGCATATATAGAATAAATAAATATTTTGGAACATATGTGATTAGTGATAAGTGATAGGTGATAAGCAAAGTATTTAAAGTATTTTAAACTGTGTTTTACTAAATAAGGCATTAAAATTACTCTTTTTTCTATTAATTCATTTATAAAAACTCATTAAACGAAAATAATAGAAAAGGATCAATACTAAATTTTTTATATATTGAGGTTGGGTTAAATAATATTTGTGAGAAACTTTTAATTTTTATATTCCCATATCGCCGTCGATGCCTTCGAGCGGGCGTGCAAGTTGCGCGTCCTGCGCGTCGAACGCAGCTGGGCGGGGTTGCGGACCTTCGCGCCCGACCGGCTGCCGGTCTATGGCTATGACCCGGTCATGCCGGGGTTCTTCTGGTGCGTCGGGCAGGGCGGCTTCGGTATCCAGACCGCGCCGGCAGCGGGTGCCTTGGCGGCAGCGCTGGTCGAAAACCGCGCGGCGCCGTTCGGGCTCGACCCGCAAAACTATACCCCCGCGCGCTTCGGCTGAAGCGGCACGGGGGTATCATTCAGCGCAATCGGTCAGACCATGTTGACCGCAGCGTCCTTCGAATTCTTGACGTTGTCGACGCACTTCAGCGCATCGGCCTTGGCCTTATAGCCTTCGGACGAGGTGGCGAGGATGTTGCCGTTGTTGTGCTTGAGGCGCCAACGCCACTCGCCCTTCTTGTCCTGATAGACTTCGAACTTCATGTGCTGCTCCTCCCACGGGTTGCTACCGGGCGGGAGACTGTCACAGGCTTCGCGCTACGACAAGCCTCTGTAGCGACGCGCTAGCCGCGCGCTTTCGCGCGCATGATCTCGATCGCCGCATTGGCCAGCGCATCGCAGCGTTCATTGTCGGGGTCGCCGCTGTGGCCCTTGACCCAGCGCCAGTCGATGCGGTGCGGCTTGGCTTCCGCCAGCAGCGCCTGCCACAACTCGACATTCTTGACCGGCTTGTTGTCGGCGGTGCGCCAGCCCTTGCGGACCCAGCCGTGAACCCACTTGGTGATGCCGTCGCGGACATAGACGCTGTCGGTGGTCAGCGTGACATGGCACGGCTTGGTCAGCGCGGCGAGCGCCTGGATCGCCGCCATCAGCTCCATGCGGTTGTTGGTGGTATGCGCTTCGGACCCCGACAGTTCCTTCTCCTTGGTGCCCATGCGCAGTAGCGCGCCCCAGCCGCCGGGGCCGGGGTTGCCCTTGCAGGCGCCGTCGGTGGCGATGATCACCTTGGGCAGGTCGGGGAAATGCGGCAGCGTCATGCGCCGGTCAGCGTTTCCATAGTGGCATTGCGATACCAGTCGAGGCGGCGCGCGAACGCCAGCGGGTCCTTGCGCGTCACCAGCGCGCCGGCGGGCGTGTTGATCCAGTCGAAGGCGCGGGTCAGCAGGAAGCGCAGCGCCGCGCCGCGGCACAGCACCGGCAGCGCCGCCAGCTCGGCATCGGTCAGCCCGTGCGCCGCGCGGTAGCCGGCAACCAGTGCGGCGGCGCGTTCGGGGAAGTAGGTGGCGCCGTCGCTGCTGAAGCACCAGGCGGTGTGCATGACCGCCAGATCATAGGCACGGATGTCGGTGGCGGCGAAATAGAAGTCGATCAGCGCGCTGACCTTGCCGGCGTTGAACATCAGATTGTCGGGGAACAGGTCGGCGTGGATCGTCGAGGTCGCCAGCCCCTTGGGCCAATGCGCATCGAGGAATGCCAGTTCGTCGGCGATTTGTGTTGCCAGCCCCGGCGGCAGTTCATCGGCGCGCGCGGCGCAGGCATCGGCGAGGTCGTGCCAGCCGGGGAGCGCCAGATCGTTGATGCGGTGGCCCTTGAAGTCGGCGAGCGCGGCATGCATCGCGCCGAGCGCTTCGCCGGCGGCGCGACATTCGGCCGGGCTGGGTTCGTTCACCGACACACCGCGCAGGAACTCGATCAGGCAGGCCGGGCGACCGACGAGCGTCTGCAGCGCCACGCCCTTGCGGTCGGTCAGCGGCCGCGGCACCGGCAGGCCTTTGTTGGCAAGGTGCGTCA
>JAKOTN010000085.1 GCA_029776255.1 Pseudomonadota bacterium | reverse complement strand
ATTCGTGAATATTGCATACTTGGTTTGTCGCTGTGCGACTTAGTTTGGCTGAAATCAAAGTTTTTTGTTCCACAGTACAGCAAAAGAAAAAAACGTCGATATTTCCGAAATTACTGCACCTACGTGATTGAAACTAAATTTTCCTGTATCTCTAAACACGATTCGTGAATACTGCATACTTTGTTTGTCGCTGTGCGACTTAGTTTGCCTGAAATCAACGTTTTTTGTTCCACAGTACAGCAAAAGTAAAAAACGTCGATATTTCCGAAATTACTGCACCTACGTGATTGAAACTAAATTTTCCTGTATCCCTACACACGATTCGTGAATACTGCATACTTTGTTTGTCGCTGTGCGACTTAGTTTGGCTGAAATCGACGTTTTTTGTTCCACAGTAGAGCAATAGTAAAAAACGTCGATATTTCCGAAATTACTGCACATACGTGATTGAAACCGTATTTTCCTGTATCCCTACACACGATTCGTGAATACTGCATACTTGGTTTGTCGCTGTGCGACTTAGTTTGGCTGAAATCGACGTTTTTTGTTCCACAGTAGAGCAAAAGTAAAAAACGTCGATATTTCCGAAATTACTGCACCTACGTGATTGAAGCCGTATTTTCCTGTATCCCTACACACGATTCGTGAATACTGCATACTTGGTTTGTCGCTGTGCGACTTAGTTTGGCTGAAATCGACGTTTTTTGTTCCACAGTAGAGCAAAAGTAAAAAACGTCGATATTTCTGAAATTACTGCACCTACGCGATTGAAGCCGTATTTTCCTGTATCCCTACATACGATTCGTGAATACTGCTTACTTGGTTTGTCGCTGTGCGACTTAGTTTGGCTGAAATCGACGTTTTTTGTTACACAGTAGAGCAAAAGTAAAAAACGTCGATATTTCCGAAATTACTGCTTCTACTTGATTGAAACCAAATTTTCCTGTATTTCTACACACAATTCGTGAATACTGCGTACATGGTTTGTCGCTGTGCGACTTAGTTTGGCTGAAATCGGCGTTTTTTGTTCCACAGTAGAGCAAAAGTAAAAAACGTCGATATTTCCGAAATTACTGCACCTACGTGATTGAAGCCGTATTTTCCTGTATCCCTACACACGATTCGTGAATACTGCATACTTGGTTTGTCGCTGTGCGACTTAGTTTGG
>JAKOTN010000071.1 GCA_029776255.1 Pseudomonadota bacterium | reverse complement strand
TCCCTGCGCAGGCCGTGATCCGCGCCTGATGGATGCCGAGACCGATCACGCGTTTGTACAGCGCCACCCGTTCCACGCCACCTCCTGTCGATTGACACTCAAGGGCGGAAGGTGGCGGGTGCCGGAACTGAATGTGCCTGAAGGCGACAAGTCGCCAACGGCCTGTTTCGCGTGCGCTCTCTATCGACGCAATCCGGGGGGCGCGTCAGTCCGGCGGGTCAAGTCAGACGCGGGGGCGAGCCGCCAAAAACCATCACGACCTCTACCCAACACCTGCCACCCCGAAGTCTCTTTCATCTTCAGGGGGGATGCCAGCCACCATGTTCGTTAGGCGGAAATGGAAGTGCGGCCTGGGCGGGCGTTGGCATCACGGGCAACATGTGCTTTTGTAGCCGCGCGATCAGTGGATCAATCGGAATGGCAAGCGTTGGTTGCGAAAGCAGTCCTTCAGCGCTCCAAGAACTGGATTCGTGAAGACTCGCCGTAGTGGAGGTGATAAACACGATAGCGCCATCCATTTCTGGCGTATTTGCACTGGCGAGCAGGTTAAACAGTGCATCGACGCCGGCGCTTACCGAACCAATGTGAACTCCCAGCGAGCTCACCAACTCGTTCGCGACAGCTAATCCCAGCAAGTCAGCAAAGCTGAAACGTGCAGCCTTCCCCGTCTTTGAAGCGAGGTAGGGAACTGTTTTGCGCCAATGCCGAAGCGTCTCTACAGACACGCCGGTGAGGGTGCGCATCTGGTCCTGAGTGAACTGGATAGCAGTAACAGCGGACATTTGCGTTGCCGACAACGGAAAACGGCCGTTATTTTCCCGCCTTTATCTGTTTTAGACAACAAGAATAGGCGCGCCATCAACTATTACCCTCATTGGCTGATATGCCTGTTGATCCGGCCAAATGAAGTTTGAAGTTTCAAGCGGCATGTTTGACACGCGGGTCTTGGAAGAAGCTTTTGACGCGCTCGGGTGATTGTTCAAGGGTTGTCATGTGCGCGGTTGCCGCGAGCTTGAGTTTTGCCTTGGTGCGCACCGGCACTTTCGTCCCGATGGCATGCTTGAGGTTGGCATTGAGGATCTCTTCCGGATTCAGTTCCGGGCCATGGCTGGGCAAGTAGAACAGTTCGATCTTGTCCTGACGCTCTGCAAGCCATGCCTTGACCGGTTTGCTGTGGTGGACACGCAAATTGTCGAGAATCAAGAACACCTTCTTGCCAGCCTCCTTGACCGGCGCTTCAAGGAATTCGATCAGCTTGTAGGAGTTGAAGGCCTCGTCAATGATCATCCAGCACGTTTTGCCCTAATTCGTCACCGTGGCAATCATCGACAGTTTCTGCCGCGTGCCGCCCACCGTGTAGGTGACTGGCGTTTTGCCTGCCGGCGCGTCGCGGCGACCACGCACATCGGTATTGACCAATGCCGTCTCGTCACCCCAGTGAATCTCGCCGCCTTCGGCCTTGGCACGCTTCTCAATGTCCGGGTATTGCTCGTTGAGCCAGGTTTGTACGGCTTCCGGCCGTTGCTCGTAGGCCTTCTTGATCGGTTTCTGTGGGGTGAATCCCCAGCGCGACAAATAGTTGCCGACACCGCGTACCGACAGCTTGATGTCGTATTCCCGTTCGATCAGTTGCATGACCGCCGCCCGGTTCCACAGCGCGAATTCCATCTTCAACTGCTCCGGGCGCTTATCAATGTCTCTGGGGATGAATGCCAATATTTCAGGCATTATCGTGCCGGGTCAATAGTCGATTGTGGTTAGGGTCGGGGGGCTGTTTGCGCAGCACCTTCCGACTTTCCCGGTGATAACCCGCACCGGGAGCGGGTGAAACTCTTACGCAGCCCTTTGCATCGGGCGCACTTCCTCGGCGATCTTCCCGCCTGCTTCCTTTTCCACCTGTTTCAGGTCGAAGGCGGTCTGCAGGTTGAGCCAGAATTGCGCGGTTGTGTCGAAGAAGCGAGCCAACCGCAAGGCGGTGTCCGGCGTCACCCCCCGGCGCTCGCGCACAATGTCGTTGACTCTCGGCGCCGGTACGTGCAGCGCCAGCGCCAACGCATTGGCGCTCATTCCCAGGGGAACAAGGAATTCCTCCCGGAGGATTTCACCGGGGTGAATCGGGCGCATCTTGTTTGGAGCCATGCTGTACCTCTCTTTCAATGGTAATCCACGATTTCAACGCAATCCGGGCCAGCCGCAGTCCAAACGAAGCATACGCGCCACTGGTCATTGATGCGGACGCTGTATTGGTCGGCGCGATTCCCGCGTAATGTTTCCAGGCGGTTGCCTGGGGGTGAGCGCAAATCCTTTAACTCCACCGCATCGTCCAGCATTTGCAGCTTGCGTTGCGCGACGCTTTCGATGTTCCGAAACCGTTTGGGGCTTGCCCCTTCATAAAGCGCTTGGGTGTCGGCGCACCGGAATGAGCGAATCGTCATGCGGAGATTATATAACGCTTGTCGTTAAACGCAAGGGGTTAAATTCAGACAAAGGCAAGTACGAGACAGCTTCAAAGGTCCATAGACCGTGTTCGCGCGGTCGGCCTTCATGCGCGCGGCCGGAATCGTCCAGGTCGCGCGATCCCAATCAATCTCTTTCCAAGTGGCGCCGATGAACTCGCCCTTGCGAACCATGGTCAGCCGCATGAACTTGACCGCCAGGCGCAGCGTGGGCAGCGTGGCCGTGTGCTGCAAGGCGTCAAAAAACGTCTTGATTTCCCTGCGGTCGAGATTGCGCTCACGAGGCTGGAAGGTGGCGATGGTCTTGCGCTGAATCGAATCCACCGGGTTGGTGACTTCCACCCCCTTGCCGATGGCGAAGCGATAGACCAGCAGCACCAATTCCCGCGCATGCACGGCCGGCCCCGGCCCGCGTTCGGCCTTGGCCTTGTCGAATAGCTCGGTGAGCACCTTCGGTTTGATGTCGTCGAGGTTCTTTTTGCCGAGGGGCTTTTCCAGCAGGCGCCGATAAATCGACTTGCGCAGCGCCAGGGTGGAGTCTGCCAGTTGCTCGCCCCCGCTCTTGGGGTCGGCCTTGAACTCGAAGTACTTGTCGGCCCAGGCGCCGAAGGTTTGGGCGTCGGCGGCCTCGGTGTGATTTTCCACCTTGGTCTTGGAAGGAGACTGTCCAGCGGCCACCATTCGCCGCGCACGGTCGCGCAACATTCGGGCATCTGCAAGAGACAGCACGTCGCCAAAATCTAGGACGTCGAGTTCCTTGGCCGTCCTGCTGGGCGTGCCGTCCTCATAGCGGCCAATGGTGAGCGTGGCCCTTTTACCGTCAAAGCGGTAGTCGTACCGGAACGAACGAGTGCCAGAAGTGGCGACGGTGACGTACAGGCCAAGGGCGTCGGCAACCTTGTACGCCTTGTCCCCTGGCTTGAGGCTCTTAAGTTGTGAGTCGGTCAGCATATCGGTTCCTTTTGCTGCCTCTCGATACCGTTAGAAGGGCCTGACGGTATCGACTCGGGCAGTTTCGAGACACCGAAAATTTACCGACCTAAATACCGTCACCCAAATAAATCACTACTGGAACGGCTTGGAACGTTGTGGAACGAAAAGCCGTTGATTTACCTGGGGAAAACAGGATTTTTGGAACGTTGTGAAACGGTGCTGACCGATATTGCTTTATTCCCATTCAATCGTCGCCGGCGGTTTGCCGGAGATGTCGTACACCACCCGGTTGATGCCGCGCACTTCGTTGATGATCCGGTTCGAGACCTTGCCGAGCAGGCTGTGGGGCAGTTCCGCCCATTGCGCGGTCATGAAATCCTGCGTTTCGACGGCACGTAGCGCAACAACGTATTCGTAGGTGCGGCCGTCGCCCATGACGCCCACCGATTTCACCGGCAGAAAAACGGTGAACGCCTGGCTGGTTTTTTCGTACCAGCCGGCGGCGCGCAATTCGTCGATGAAAATGGCGTCGGCACGGCGCAACAGGTCGGCGAACTCCGGTTTTACTTCGCCGAGAATGCGCACGCCGAGGCCAGGGCCGGGGAAGGGGTGGCGATAAACCATGTCGTGCGGCAGGCCGAGGGCGATGCCGAGTTCGCGCACTTCGTCCTTGAATAGTTCGCGCAGCGGTTCGAGCAACCACAGGTTGAGTTGCTCGGGCAGACCACCGACGTTGTGATGACTCTTGATGGTGTGCGCCTTCTGGGTCTTGGCACCCGCCGATTCGATCACGTCGGGGTAGATCGTGCCTTGCGCCAGCCAGCGCGCGTTTTTGAGTTTGGCCGCTTCGGCCTGGAAAACCTCGACGAACTCGCGACCGATGATCTTGCGTTTTTGTTCCGGGTCGGTAACGCCTTGCAGGTGTCCCATGAACTGCGCGGTGGCGTCGACGTGAATCACCTTGACGCCCAGGTTGTGCGCGAAGGTTTGCATCACCTGCGCGGCTTCGTTGAGGCGCAGCAAGCCGTTGTCCACGAAAACGCAGGTCAATTGGTCGCCGATCGCGCGATGGATCAGCGCAGCGGCCACCGAGGAGTCGACGCCGCCTGAAAGACCCAGGATGACGTCTTCCTTACCGACCTGCCGACGGATTTTTTCGATGGCCTCGCCGACGTAATCGGGCATGTTCCAGTCGTGTCCACAGCCGCAGATGTCGCGAACGAAGCGGCCAAGGATTTCCTTGCCTTTCAAGGTGTGCGTGACTTCCGGGTGGAAAAGCACGCCGTAAAAGCGGCGGCTTTCGTTGGCCATTGCCGCGATCGGCGTCGCCGCGTTGCTGCCAATGACCTGGAAGCCCGGTGGCAGGACGGTGACCTTGTCGCCATGGCTCATCCAGACGTCGAGCAGGCCGTGCTGCTCGGCGTTGCGACGGTCTTCGAGTCCTTGCAGCAGCGGGGAATGGCCGTGGGCGCGCATTTCGGCATAGCCGAATTCGCGGGTGCTCGAACTCTCGACCGTGCCACCCAGTTGCGCGGCCATGGTCTGCATGCCGTAGCAGATGCCGAGAACCGGCACGCCGAGTTCGAAGACCACCTGCGGCGCCTTGAAGTCCGCGACCGCGTATACGGAGTTCGGACCGCCCGAGAGAATGATTCCTTGTGGCTTGAAATCGCGGATGAACTGTTCGCCGACATCGTAGGGGTGCAATTCGCAATACACGTGCTGTTCGCGAACGCGGCGGGCGATCAATTGCGTGACTTGCGAACCGAAATCGAGAATCAGGATTTTTTGATGGGACATGCCGAGGCCTCAAAGCCGTGGGTGCTCATGGCGCACCACTTTCACGATGGGTCGATTGCCGTTCAGTCGACGTGGTAATTGGGGGCTTCCTTGGTGATCTGCACATCATGAACGTGCGATTCGCGGACGCCGGAGGCGGTAATTTCGACAAAAGATGCCTTGTCGTGCATTTCCTCGATGGTCATGCAGCCGAGGTAACCCATCGACGAGCGCAAGCCACCCATCAATTGATGGATCACCGCCAGCACCGAACCCTTGTAGGGCACGCGGCCTTCGATACCTTCGGGCACCAGTTTGTCGATGTTCGCCGTCGCGTCCTGGAAGTAGCGGTCCGCCGCGCCGGCCGCCATGGCGCCGATCGAACCCATGCCGCGATAGGATTTGTAGGAACGCCCCTGGAACAGTTCGACCTCGCCGGGTGCTTCCTCGGTGCCGGCGAACAGGCCGCCGAGCATGACCGCATCGCCGCCGGCGGCGATGGCTTTCGAGATGTCGCCAGAGTAGCGGATTCCGCCGTCGGCGATGACCGGGACGCCGCTGCCCTTGAGCGCGTCGTATACCATCTGGATGGCGGTGATCTGCGGCACGCCAACGCCGGCGACGATGCGCGTGGTGCATATCGAACCGGGTCCGATGCCGACCTTGACGCCATCGGCGCCGTGTGCCAGCAACGCCAGCGCCGCGTCGGCGGTGGCGATGTTGCCACCGATCACCTCGACCATCGGCAGATGTTTCTTGATCCAGGCGACGCGGTCGAGCACGCCTTGCGAATGGCCGTGCGCGGTATCCACGATCAGTACGTCGGCGCCTGCCTCGGCGAGCAGCTCGGCACGCTCTTCGGTGCCGGGCCCGACGCCGATGGCGGCACCCACGCGCAGACGGCCGGCGCTGTCCTTGCTGGCCTCTGGATGTTCGGTGGTCTTGATGATGTCCTTGACGGTAATCAGGCCGCGCAACTGGAACGCGTCGTTGACCACCAGTACCCGTTCCAGGCGATGCTTGTGGATCAGCGCCTTGCCTTCCTCGATTGTCGCGCCTTCGCGCACCGTGACCAGGCGGTCGCGCGGGGTCATGATGTTGCGGACTGGCTGATCGAGTTTGGTTTCAAAACGCAGATCGCGGTTGGTGACGATGCCGACCACCACTTCGCCGTCGACCACCGGCACACCGGAGATCTTGTGTTGGCGGGTCAAGGTCAGCACATCGCGAACCGACATGCTCGGTGGCACGGTGATCGGGTCCTTCAGAATGCCGGATTCGAAGCGCTTGACCTTGGCGACTTCCGCCGCCTGTGCCTTGGCGCCGAGATTCTTGTGCACGATGCCGATGCCGCCTTCCTGGGCGAGGGCGATGGCCAGGCGACTTTCGGTCACCGTATCCATGGCCGCCGAAACCAGCGGCAGATTGAGGCTGATGTTGCGGGTCAGGCGCGTTTTCAGGCTGACATCGCGCGGTACGACATAGGAGTGGGCGGGAACCAGGAGGACGTCATCGAACGTCAACGCCTTTTGGATTAAACGCATGGCCTTTGATCCGGGGTCACAAAAAAGTATTATACAGCTTGCTCTCCGACCACTGAACGACCATGAAACGCCTTGTCCTCGCCGCCGTTCTGCTGTGCCCGATTCTTGCCGCCCAAGCGCAGATCTATCGTTGGCAGGACGAGAACAACAGAACGATCATTTCCGATCGGCCGCCGCCCGGAAATGTCCGCAATCAGAAGAAGATCGAGGCCGAAAAGCCACCGGAAGGCGACGCCGGGAAAACGCTGGCCGATCGTGACATGGAATTTCGCAAGCGTCAGAAAACGGCGCGCGATAACACCGAGAAGGCGGAGAAGGAGCAACGCGCGAATGCCGAGAAGCAGGAAAACTGCGAGGTGGCGCGACGGGCGTTGAAAGTTCTGGAATCCGGCGAGCGCGTGGCGACACGCGACAGAAACGGCGAACGGGCGTTCATGGACGACACGCAACGTGCCCAGGAGGTGGCCCGAACGCGGCAAGTGGTGCAGGAGAGTTGCAAGTAAAACGCGCAAAACGCGTGGAGCGCATTGCTGTTTACTCGCTGTCGGCCTCGCCGGCGCCTTTTTTCATGACCTTGCCCTCGGCCGCGCGTTGCTTGCGTACTTCCTTGGGGTCGGCGATCAGCGGCCGGTAGATTTCCACCCGGTCCTGGTCGCGCAGCGCCGCGTCGAGCTTGGCCAACTTGGCGAAAACGCCGACCTTGTACTTGGTCAGATCGATTTCCGGGTGTTTTCGCAGCAAACCGGACGCGTCGATCGCCTGGCGAACGGTGCTGCCCGGCGGCAATTTCAAACCGACGATCTGTTGCGTGGTCGGCAAGGCATAAACGACTTCGATGCGCAGCGTGTCAGACATTGTGCATTCCATAAACCTCGTCGGCGCGCTGGACGAACGCGTCGACGAAGGTGTTGGCGATCTGGCTGAACACCGGACCGATCACCTTTTCGAACATCTTGCTGGAAAACTCGTAAGAGAGCTGAAATTCGATCTTGCAGGCTTGGTCGGCCAGTGGCTTGAAATGCCACAGGCCGTCCAGGCGGCGGAACGGGCCGTCGATCAGCCGTATTTTCATCGACCGCGGCCAGTCCTTATCGTTTTCGGTGGTGAAGTGCGATTTGACGCTGCGGTAGTTGATATGCAGCGTCGCCACCGTTTTGCGGTCGTCCCGGAACTTGCAGTGGGTCTGGCTGCACCAGGGCAGGAACTTCGGATACTCCTCGACACGATCGACCAAGTCGAACATCTGCCGCGACGAACGCGTGATCAGTACCGATTTGGTGACCAGGGCCATCCTCTGCCGTGCCTCGTGTATCCTGTAGAATCACGGATTCTAGCACTCCAGAAACGCAACTCGCGAGAAACGGCACCATGAGCATCGTCGCCAACAAGAAGGCTTTCCATGACTATTTCATCGAGGAGAGGGTCGAGGCCGGTCTGGTCCTCGAAGGTTGGGAAGTCAAGGCCATCCGCGCCGGGCGGGCGAGCATCAAGGAGTCTTATGTCGTTGTCCGCAACGGCGAGGTCTTTTTGTTCGGCATGCATATCACACCCTTGCTGGCGGCCTCGTCGCATGTACGGCCGGACCCGGTCCGCACTCGTAAATTGCTCTTGCACAGCAAGCAGATCGGCAAAATGATCGGCCAGGTCGAACGTGCCGGCTATACGCTGCTGCCGCTGGATCTGCATTTCGAGCGCGGCCGGATCAAGGTGGAAATCGGGTTGGCCAAGGGCAAGAAACAGCACGACAAGCGCGAAGCCGAGAAAGAACGCGACTGGGTTCGCGAGAAAGCCCGGCTGATGCGCGTCAAGGTTTGAGCGCGCGCGGTCGGCGAATCGCCGGCCGTGGTGACGGTCTCAACTGAAGTAGCGCAACGAGCGCTGCTGGCGCGTCGCGGTGTTCGCGGCGTTATCCAGCCGCTGACGAACGTAGTCGATATGCGCCTGCGCCGCTTGCCGGGCCAGCGCCGGCTCGCGACCGACAATGGCGTCGCGGATGGCGCGATGTTGCGCCATCAACTGTTGGCCGGTTTCGGCGCTGAGCGCGATTTCCCGCAGCGTGCGCCGCACATGCTCGTGCAGCAGGCGCATCACGCTCGAAACCAGGTGCGCGTACAACGCGTTATGCGCCGTCTCGGCGATGGTCAGATGAAAGGCGACGTCGGCATCGACCTGCGTGCCGCGGTCGCCACCGCTGTAGGCGGCGTCGAGGCGCCGATACACTTCGTCCAACCGCGCCAGATCGCTGTCGGTGGCGCGTTCGGCAGCCAGTTCGGCGGCCGACGCTTCCAGCAGAAAGCGGAATTCCAAAACATCGTTCTGTAAAAATGGATGCTGGTCGAGCAATTGTTGCCACGGATCGATGAAGCCGGCGTCGAGCCGATCGGTGACATACGTGCCGCCGCCTTGCCGGCTGACCAGCAGATCGCGAGACACCAGCTTCTTGATGGCTTCGCGCAACGAGGGGCGAGAAACGCCGAGTTCGAGTGCCAGTTCGCGCTCGGCCGGCAGTCGGTCGCCAGGCTTCAGCGAACCTTCGAGAATGCGTGTTTCCAGTTGGTGGGCGATGGCGTCGGGGATGCGCGGCAGGTTGAGTTTGGTGTAAGTCATGCGGTTTTCCGGGACGGTGCCGTGGATGAGAATTATTGCAGGAATTGGCAGGTCTGACCAGTTGTCATGGCGAGGGTGGTCGGTTTGGCTCACCGCTTGGGTAAATGCCTTAACCGTATTGACAACGCAGAATGCTGGCCATAAAGTAACCGAAAAATTGGTCTTACCACTTTTTCGGTGTTTGGAGTTGACGTTTCGCTTCGCTTTCCCGCTTCGATTTCCAGATCACAGGAGGCAGCCATGCATGAGACCGGCGCTCGTCGCTACCCGGAAAAACCGGCCCGGGTTTACCTTTTCGGAACGTGCCTGATCGATATGTTTTGCCCGCGGGCGGGCATGGATGCCTTGAATTTGCTCGAGCGCGAGGGGATAGAGGTCCATTTCCCGGCCGACCAGACCTGTTGCGGGCAGCCGGCGCACAGCAGCGGTTTTCCCGAACAGGCGCGAGCGGTGGCGCTGGCGCAGTTCGCGTTGTTTCCGGAACCGTGGCCGATCGTTGTGCCTTCCGGCTCCTGCGCCGGCACGATGCGTCATCACTATCCGTCGCTGTTCGAAGACGATCCACGCCTGCAGGCGCAGGCGCGGGCGTTGGCCGAGCGGGTGTATGAATTGTCGGAGTTTTTGACGGAGGTGGTGAAAATACGCCTTACCGACCGGGGTGCGCCGTTGCGCGTCGCCTTGCACACCTCCTGCGCGGCACGCCGTGAAATGGGTACCCATCGGCACGGTCGCGCCTTGCTTGAGCAGTTACCGGGAGTCGATCTGGCGGTTCACGGTCACGAGTCTGAATGCTGCGGCTTCGGCGGCACCTTCTCGCTCAAGCATCCGGCGATTTCCTCGGCGATGGCTGGCGACAAAGTGGACGCGCTCAAGGAAACCGGCGCCGAAACCTTCATTTCGGCGGATTGCGGTTGCCTGCTCAACCTCAACCATACCTTGCAGAAGCGCGGCGAGATCCTCCAGGGACAACACCTGGCCAGTTTTCTCTGGCAACGGACGAACGGCGAGGAGCGACAATGAGCGCGCGCGACAACATTCTGCGACGTTTGCGCGCCGCGCCACAGGGCCCGCTACCGTCGCCACCGGATGTGCGAGGCGTTCAGGCGGCGCTTGCCGCCGATCGGCCGGCGAGCACGCGCGCCGAACGCATCGCTTTGTTTTGCGAGAAAATGGCTTTCTGGCGTGGCGAAGTGGTGCGTGTCACCAGCAGTGACTGGCCACAAAAGCTGCGCGAGTTGTGCATCGCCAAGGGCGTTCGTTCGCTGCTTTACGGTGAACAGGGCGCGCACGCGGCGATGTTGCGCACGGCCGGTATCGTCGGGTTGAAGCCTTATCGACGCCCGGTCGAGGAATGGAAGGCGGAACTCTTCGGCGACACCGATGCGGGCTTCACCGCGACACGCGGCGCCATCGCCGAAACGGGGACCTTGATCGTCTGGCCGGATGCCGACGAACCGCGCCTGCTGTCGCTGGTGCCGCCGATACACTTCGCCTTGCTCGATGCCGGCCGGATTCACGACACCTTGTCGCAGGCGATCGACGAGCAGGACTGGCGCAGCCAGATGCCGACCAACGCCTTGTTGATTTCCGGTCCTTCGAAAACGGCCGACATTCAGGTGACGCTGGCTTACGGCGCGCACGGCCCGAAGGAATTGGTGATTCTGCTGCTGGTCAACGAGGAGGAATTGCCATGAGCGCACCGGCGTTGCATGAATTGCAATTCGTTCCCGCCAGCGAATTCAAACGGCGGTCCGCGACGGCGGTCGACGATGCGCATCTGCGTCAGAGTTTCCGTGGCGCGATGGATTTCCTGATCGGCAAGCGCGCGGCGCAGTTTCCCGATCCGGCGGCACTCGAACGGCAACGCGCGCTGGCCGAGCAGATTCGTCAATACAGTCTGGCCCGCCTGCCGGATCTTCTCGAACAACTCGAACGCACGCTGACCGACAACGGCGTCAACGTGCATTGGGCCGAAAACGCCGAGGACGCCAACCGGATCATCATCGACATCGCCCAGCGACACGCCACCCGGCTGATGGTCAAAGGCAAGTCGATGGTCAGCGAGGAAGTCGAACTCAACCATGCGCTGGCGGCGGTCGGCATCGAGGCGCTGGAGAGCGACATGGGCGAATACATCGTCCAGCTCGACGGCGAGAAGCCATCGCACATCATCATGCCGGCGATTCACAAGACCAAGCAGCAGATCGCCCGCCTGTTCGCCGACAAGGTACCGGGCGTGGCTTACACCGAATCGGTGGATGAACTGATCGGCATTGGTCGCGCGGTGTTGCGCGAGAAATTCATGAGCGCCGAAATCGGGCTTTCCGGGGTCAATTTCGCCGTTGCCGAAACCGGCACCCTGTGTCTGGTCGAAAACGAAGGCAACGGCCGGATGTGCACCACCGTGCCGGACGTGCACATCGCGATCACCGGCATCGAAAAAGTCGTTGAAAAACTGGAGCATGTGCCGCCGCTGTTCGGTTTGCTGACCCGCTCGGCCACCGGGCAGGCAATCACCACCTATTTCAACCTGATTACCGGCCCGCGCCGGCCGGGTGAAAAGGATGGTCCGCGCGAAATGCATCTGGTGCTGGTCGACAACGGCCGCACGCAGGCCTATCGGGATCAGCAACTACGCTCGACCTTGCAGTGCATTCGCTGTGGTGCGTGCATGAACCACTGTCCGGTGTATACCCGTATCGGTGGTCATGCCTACGGCACCACCTATCCCGGCCCGATTGGCGAGATCGTTTCGCCGCACATGCTTGGACTGAACGCCACGCACGTTCTGCCCACCGCCTCGACGCTGTGCGGCGCCTGTGGCGAGGTATGCCCGGTGAAAATCCCGATTCCCGAACTGTTGGTCCGTCTACGGGTCGAGGGGCAGCACGACGCCCACCCCGGCCGGCCACCCCTGCGCGGTCAGGGCGCCGCCAAGAGCGCGCTGGTCGACGCCGTCTGGGCGGGTTGGGCCGCGTTGTACACCCGGCCAGCGCTCTATCGCGCCTTTGGCTGGCTGGCGACCCGGTTCCGGGCGCTCACGCCGTCGCAACAAGCCGGTTGGACGTTCAGCCGCACGCCAATGAAGCCGGCGGCACGCACCCTGCATGAGATGATGGCGGCACGTCGGCGGCGGTAAGCGATACGGCGGCGACAGCCGACCACGAATCGGTCGCCGCCATTCGGTTTCCCGGAACTTGGTTCGTCCCGGGAATTGAGGACGCTTGCGGGCATCAAGGACTTGTTCAACGGCGAGTTGGTTGGCTACGCGCGGGATCGCCGCATGACACAGAACCTGGTTATGCAGGCGCTTTTCCGGGCTGTTGCCGCCAAGCGCCCAGACAAGGGGCTGATTCACCATTCCGATCAGGGTGGCCAGTATCGATCACATGCTTACCAGAAACTGCTTCGCCAGTTCGGTCTGCAGGCATCAATGAGTCGCACGGGCAATTGCTGGGATAACGCACCGATGGAAAGTTGCTGGGGCTCATTGAAAACCGAACTCGTCCATCACAGCCGATTTGCCATCCGCGAACAGGCCAAATCCGAGGTCATGGAATACATCGGAATCTCTACGACAGAATTCGGAAGCAGGCACGATTGAGCCATCTGTCGCCCGCCGCTTTCAGTCAGCACTACTATGCGATGCAGATCGTCGCTTAACCCGTTGGACTCCATCATTTGCAACCGACCTCATCTGGGGCAGTTCATTCCCGTGACGACTCAAACGGTCCTCTGGAAAAGTCCAGACGTCACCGCCGATTCCGTCCGAATGGCCATTACTTCAGCGTGTCCTTAGGCCCACCCGCGCTCACGTGAATAGCAGCTTGCCGCCTGCGATGACCAAGACGCCTGCAAGGAAACTCTTGATTGCCGACGCAGAAAGTCGCGTGCTTCCCAACCGCGAGCCGACGAGACCGCCGACACCTGCAGCGACAAAGAGCGCAACGAGGAAGGGCGGAAGACTCCGGGTTGCGGAAAGGTTGCCCAGGATTCCTGATACTGAGTTGAGCAGCACGAAAGGGGCTGACACTGCTGCGGCCTGTTTTGGCGCTGCCCAGCCCAAAAACAGAAGAAGAGGTGTGAGGAAGATACCGCCACCGGTACCCGTGAGGCCGGACAGCAGGCCGATGGCTGCACCTGCAGCCAGAGCTGCCCACAGTGGAGGCTTGGACGACGCTGCAGGTTGTTTGGACGACGACAGCGCAAAGTGGGCGGCAGAACTGAGCAGGGCCAAGCCGAGCAAAACCTTAAACGCGTTGGTTGAAAGCGTGATGTAGCCGCCGACGTAGGCAGCAGGAATGGCCAAGACTACGAATGGCCAGAAGAGACGCCAGCTGAAGTGGCCAGCGCGCACGAATTGCCAAGTGGCAATAGAGGCCACGAGAATGTTAAGCGCAAGGGCGGTGGGCCGAATGACCACTGGTGCGAGGCTGAGGAGCGACATCCAAGCGATGTAGCCTGACGCGCCAGCGTGACCCACGGAGGAATAGAGTACCGCGATGGCGAACACGCCAATGGCAAGCAGCAGTACGAACTCAGGGGGCATGCGTCCAGTCTAGCTGGGGGGGCGATTGACGGGTCCAACCATCATGATTCAGAGTCTCGCTCCCAACCATGAAAGCCGCGCGATGGGCGATGTGGGGTAGGAGACGGTGGGCGAGAGGTTGATTAACATTTGGTGGTGATACCCCGCAGTCTAACCGAACCCGACTGGGCAGTCCGTCCCCCCGATTGTTCACTGCGCGGTTTGTAGGATGCACGGTAAAGAAGCCGGCGCCGATTTTCGACGCAAGGCACAACTGGCCGGGTTGTTCGCCTTGTCCGCCGTCTCCCATGGTGCATTTTAACCACGGGAGAGGACTCATGGACACCCTTCACAAACGGGTCGCTGGCATGGTAATCCCCTCATTTTTAGGCAGATTCTTCATATTTTCGTTGCGCTTTCAGTGTTGAGACTATGCATCACGCGTCCTCTACCATAACGCTCCCGAACTCGCCGGTCAGGCCCTCGATGAACATGCCGAGGAACTTGAAGTACTCCCCGGATCGATGCGCGTCGATTCCACCTCTTACAATGATGCAGTGGAACTCGAATGGTGGTTCGCCGTCTTTGTTCCTAAACAGAAAACTCTCTCGCTCTTCATCGAGGTCCGCGACTGCTCCAAGCTCACGCAAAAACTCTTCCACAAGAGTTTCTGACTGAGCCGCGAATTGAAAAGTCTGCCGAAGCCCCATGGTGTGATGCCTAACGTCTAGCTTGAGGGGCGCGGAAACAGGCGGCGAAGCCGGCTGTTGGAGCGTCCCTCTCGAAGCGTTTGTTGGGCAAGTTAATTTGCAAACTTGGCGTTGTAGCGGTTGCCAAACTTCTGCGATCTGTCGAGGATGATTTCGACGTCACCTATGCGTTGCAAGCCGGATAGCCATTTCCACTGGCTTTTTCCCTCGCGCTCGGTTTCTCCGGCTTTTACAGTGAATGCACCGCGCAATGAGCGATAGAGTTTTCTCAATTCATCAACAGATGCTTTTGGATTGGCAGCTAACCGAGCTGCACGATCAAGACCAGAAGCAAGGTCTTGGGTAATGCTCCAGTGCTGTGTCTCATATCGGTTTTCGATTTCTAGGGTCTTGTCGCCAATAAGGCCTTTTACGTAATACCAATCCCTGTCTTCAGTAACCCGTTGGGTATCGAATCGATAATAAGACCGTTTTGAAAGGAAGGCATGTCCAACATCGTCTTCAGGCCACAACTCGTAAACATCTATTCCAATGAGATTTCCTGAACTGTATTTCGGCTCAATCCTCACCTGGAGTTTATCGTCAAGCAAGCCGGTTTCGTTGAATGTATGTGCCGCCGATGCGCTAATAGAGATAGAGCACAAGACAGCTGCAGTGAGTGGTCGATATGCCATGCGCATTATTAACCCGGCAATCAAATAGTCTGACTTGCGGCATACTGGACAGCCGAATGATTGAAATAAGCCATAACCCGTTCAGGTGTTTTGCTGAGAAATTCCATGAATTGGCTCGCCTTTTGCAGCAACGCTTTTTTGCTGGTGGCGCGATCAGAGGAACGCAACTCGGTTTTGAAGTCCCGATTCAAGTATTCGTCGGGATTGATCTCCGGCGAATAAGGCGGGA
>JAKOTN010000057.1 GCA_029776255.1 Pseudomonadota bacterium | reverse complement strand
CTCCCGGCGCAGCTTGGCCAGTTCAGCCCGCTCGGTACTGCTCAAGCCCTCCTTGCCAGGCAAGGGCTTGCCGGCGTCGCGGGCTGCTTGCGCCAGCCAATTGACAATGGTCTGGCTGGTCGGCCCGAACTCCCGAGACAACTCTTGCGGGCTTCGGCCGGCCTCGGCCAGTTCGACGATCTGTTGGCGAAATTCCGCCGGCTACGGTGGTCTGCTTTTCGGCATCTTGGACTCCTTGTTGCGTAAGCATCAGGTGTCCACCGAAAAGGGTCAACTCCAATCCCAATGCGGTGGCGGTTGTGGACGAGCGCACACCCGGCGAGATCATTAAAAGCATCGAAGCTCAGGGAGATATCGTTGCAAATGCACTGACGCGTTTGAAGGGATTGATCTCTTTTTCCGGGAGCCAGACTGATTGAAACATTTTTCGTCTAGCAATCCATCCTCTGCTACGCAACCGAATTCTTGACCAACCATCATCAACCGGCACGCAAACCTTGATCCGTGGAGTCATGGCGTTCTTGTGTCCGGCTCCCTGAAATCGGGAAGAAAAGTGAAAAATGGTGTCGGTTCGACCGGCGGCAACCCCCAGCGCGGCGGATAGCGAACCTCGACGAGGTACAAACCGGCGGCCGGAAACGTCGGCGCCGCCAGACGGCGGTCGCCGGCCAACAGCAATTCGGCGATCCACTCCGGCGAACGCTTGCCCTGGCCGACATGAATCAGGCTACCGACCAGGTTGCGGACCATATGGTGCAAAAACGCCGAGGCTTCGAAGTCGAAAACGACCATGTCGCCGAAACGCCGGACGACGGCCCGACGCAAGATCTTGACCGGCGATTGGGCTTGGCATTCGGCCGCCCGGAACGCTGAAAAATCATGCTCACCGAGCAACAGATCCGCTGCGGCCTGCATCGTCGCGGTATCGAGCGGGTGGTGGTACCATCCCGCCCGCCCATGCCAAACCCCGGTACGATGCGCCCGGTTGATCAATACATAGCGATAGTGTCTGGCACACGCCGACGAACGGGCATGAAAATCGTCGCCCACCTTGTGCGCCCAGCGAACAGCCACCGCCGGCGGCAAGAACGTGTTGGCGCCACGCACCCAAGCGAACATCGATCGATCAATCGCGGTATCGAAATGCACCACTTGCCCAGTGGCATGCACGCCGGCGTCGGTGCGCCCCGCGCAGACGACACGAATCGGCACGGCCGCGAACTGCCGCAAAGCCTCCTCCAAGGCGTCCTGGACCGTCCGCCCACCCGGCTGCGTCTGCCAACCCCGGAAAGCACTGCCGTCGTATTCAACCAACAAAGCGATTCGCATGTTTCAATACAACCGGAAACAGAAGACCACGGCCACTCCCAGCATCGCCAGCGCACCCACCATGGTCAGGTAGTCCGCCAAACCTAACGGTCGATCGGCCATTTCAAAAACCTCGACGGTGACAACAGCCGGTTGATCGAGCACCCCCCGCCAGTCGGTCCGTTTCGGCATCGTTTCAAGGTGACGCAACACCAGCAGAAGCCGCACCAATCCTCGATCCGGATCGAATCCTACCCGTCGTAGCGGTTCAAACAGTCGATGCGCACCGGTCATCAGGTCGTTTAACGGTAACAACTCGCGCAACACGGTCACTCCCATCAACACCAGCAGCAAATGCCCGATCTGCGTCAATGCGGCAGCGACTCCCTCGCGACTCGGCGCCAGTACACCGTTCCAGAGCGGCTCGCCCGCCCCTCCCCAGCCAAGAATGCACAACAGCGCGATCAGCAACCAGCGCATTCGCCAGACAAGGCACGCGCAGCGCCGCAATGCCAGCGTGCCAAACACCGGCAGCGCCAGAAGAGCCAGTAGCAAGGGAACGCCTGTCAGGCACTGACTACCGAGTAACACGAAAAACCAGACGACGAGGCGGGTAGTTGGATGCACGGCGACAGCTTGTCCTGTTGTCGGAAACCATATAACAAAGGGCCGTAGCCCTGGAAGCGCTACGGCCCGCTATTGGCTTGTATCGCGGCAGTCTACTCGCGAAGTTTGCCGATCATTGCGTTTGCTTTTTCGCGTTGCGCAGGATCGCCATCCTTCAAGACTTCCTGCAGTAGTTCGCGAGCCCCCTCGAAATCGCCCATTTCGTGATAAGCGGCAGCCAGATCGAGTTTCGTGGCCACTTCCTCGTTAGAACTGATTTCCGGTTCCATCGACAATGCAGCCTCGCCTAGCTGTGGATTTACCACCGTCTCCGCCTCGTCGTCCGCGAAACCCGGGTTGACCAGGGTATCCTCATGCTCGGATTCCAGCGCATAGTCCTCCAGCGGCGAACCGGGGGTGTCGATATCGTCCAGATCGAGACTGATCGACGACATATCGAAGGTCGACTGCTGCAAGTGCTGACCGAGAACAGTGGATTCGGTCAGCTTGACGTCGAATTCCAGTCCCTGGGCATCCGAACTACCGATATCGAGCACATCGTCCAGACCCATCGGCGCCATGACCTGCGTCGGAGCGGATGCCATGACCTGGGTTGGCGCGGATGCCATGACCTGCGTCGGAGAGGACGCCTTGCTCGGCAGATCCGTCGTTAAATCGAAGTCAAAACCAAGACCCGAATCATCGGCCTTGGCCGCTGCCGCGCTTTCGGCGACTGTTCCCGGCGCGATCAGCATGGTCACTTCCGGAATGTCGAAGTCGTGAACGAATTCCGTGACATCGTCATCGATTTCCGCTGCTTGCGAATCCAAGGTGTCTACGCCAGACCCCGTGGAGAAGGACGATGCGAGATCGAAATCGATTGGCCCACTGTTCGGCGGCGGCGTGGCTGTGGTCACCGTCGCGTCAGGACGCGGCATGTCGCCAAAACCGCGTTCCTCCGGTAAAGGCTCACCCAGATCGAACGGCAAATCCGCCGGATCGTCCTTTGTCAACGACTGCCGCGCCATTGACGCTGCGTTGCCTTCGGACACGAACCGGGAAATCGCCACCGCCGCGGAGGCTTCTTGCGCTATCTGGGACAATTCGCCCGGCCGCGTGACCGTATCCACCAATTTTTCGGGACGAACCAACATCGTCGTCGCGGCGTCGGCAGGCTCGGAATCGACAGTCGCCGCGCCTCCGAACATTGGATTCTTGGGATCCAGTTGACGGCCCATTGCCGCCGCCTTCTCCCAATCGGGCCCCACGCCACCGGTGGCATCAAACAATTCCGTAGCCGTTATATCAAACGGTTTTACATCCCCACGTGCCAGGTAAATTTCAAGCAGCTTGGTATGAATCGCATGCCGGGCAGGATCTTTCTGTTTGGCTTCGAGCAGAATCTCCTCGGCCTGCGCATCGCGGCCGTACGCCATGTAAACATCGGCTTCGGCGACAGGGTCCACCTCATCGGTGTCGATGCTACCGGGACCTGCCTGACTGAAATCGGTTTGCGACATCATCGAATGCGAGGTATCGACACTCTGCCCGCCGGCACTGCGAAACACGGAATTCGAGGCCAAGCCGTCGGATGGTGGTCCCAGAGTACTGGTCGCATCGAGCGAGCGTTCCGCCTCGCCCTGCCGCCGGCGTCTTGCAAGCCAGTAGGCGATTCCCAAGGCAGCAAGCACGCCACCACCAGCGAGAAACGGCGTGCTGGTCAACATTTCTTCGATAAAACCGGGCTCTTCCGGCGGCGCCACCACCACCTTTGGCTTCGGTTTTTCTACCGGTTTCGGTGGTTCAACCGGCTTGGGCGGCTCCACCGGCGGCGGCTCGGCTGGTTTTGCGTCTTCCTGCTTCGTCCCCTCCACTGGTTTGGCAACCTCCACCGGCAGATCGGCCGGTTTTGGCGCGACCGCCGGCGCGGCGACAGGCGGCGTCGAAGCCAGTGGCGCCACATTGGTCGCAGGAGCTGTCGCAGGCGGTGGCGACGGCGGCGTCACACCTGCGGGCGCGGCCACTGGCGCCGGAGCGGCAGCGGGCATTGGTGGTGGCGCGACGGGACTCGGCGGACGGTTGTCGTCTCCCGTTTTTTTGGTTTCGATACTGGCGGCCGGCTTGCCGGTCGACTGTTTTTCCAGCTCGGCCAACGTCCTGCTCTTCAACTCGACGAGCTTTTGCAACTCGGCGACGTTTTTCTCCAGACTCGCCAAACGCTCGTTGGCATCACGAAGCGCTTTTTCCTTGGCGATCAAGTCTTCGTCAGAACGCTTCGCGGTAGTGGACCTGCTACCCGGCCCCTCCGTTTTCGAAACTTTCAACTGATCCTTGGGTTCGACTGCCGGCGCCGCCTTGTCTTCGACCTTGGCAGTGATTTTGCCAGCCGCTTGCTGCCGCGTTGGCGCCGCTTCCGCAACGGGCGCATCCACGGCACCGGCGGCTAGTTTTCGACGATAGCCACTCCAGTCCGACGACTGGGCAAGTACGGAGCGTCTCGCCTCATCGCGCGGGATCGCTTCAAGCGCCTGTTTCTCCGGAATGGTGAGAATTCTTCCGGCCTGCAGGCGATTCATGTTGCCACGATCGAAAGCCTCCTGATTGGCCCGGAAAATTCCAACCAGCATCTGATCGAGCGACACACCCTCGGGGCGCGTTTCATTGGCAATCTTGCCGAGAGTCTCACCCCGCTTGACTTCGTAGGCTGTCCCGCCCTCCGCCGCCGGTTTTGCCGCTTGACGAACGGGTCGCGCACGCACGTGATCGGTTTTGTCGGCCCTGTCGGTTTTGGCAGGTTTTTCCTCCGGCGGCAACCGGCTGGCGACCACAGGCTTGGCGATCGTTGGCGCAATAGCGTTTTTCGCGGCAAATTCAGGGGGGTCGAGCAGGAAGGTATATTCCCTTACCAAACGGCCCGCCGACCAATTCAGTTCAAGCAACAAATCCACAAAAGGATCGTTGATCGCTCTGTCGGAGCTGAGCCGGATGACCGGCTGCCCATTCGCACGCTTGCCGATGCTGAAACCGATGCCAGCCAGCGAGGGAGAGTAGTCCACGCCAGCCTGTTTATAAGCGTCTTGCGCGGCGAGTTGTGCCCTCATTCCCGCGAGTTCTTCGCGGGAGGCGAAAACTTCCACCTCGGCTCGCAAGGGCTGCCCGAGAGCGGAAAAGACGGTGACCTTGCCCAAACCAGCCGCATCCGCAGTGAAAGGGCATGCCGCAATCATCAGAGACGACGCGACCACCCACGCGGACGCCTTGAGCCTGGGGTTCTTTGGTTTTTGATCTGTTTTTTTGGCCACGGCGCAACCCTGAGCGTCGAAATCGGAATTATTAAAATAACATCGCGGTGTTAGCCATGCAAGCTATACCTGTTTCTATTCGGTGATTCACCAACGCCACGAACCGATTTTATGCGCAGCAGGTTTTTTTACTTAAATCATCTCTCGATAAGAATGCGCAACATACGTCGCAACGGCTCCGCGGCACCCCATAACAACTGGTCGCCGACGGTGAAAGCACCCAGGTATTCGGGACCCATCGCCAACTTGTGCAAGCGTCCCACGGGGACCGACAAGGTACCTGTCACCGCTGCGGGAGTCAGATCGCGCTCACTGATTTCGCGCTCGTTCGGAACAACCTTAACCCACTGATTGCCTTGCGCAATAATACCCGTCAACTCATCGAGGGGAAGATCGCGGTTCAGCTTGATGGTCAACCCTTGCGAATGGCAGCGCATGGCGCCAATGCGTACACACAGCCCGTCCACCGGAATGCTGCCTGGTGTACGGAATGGCGGGCGCCCGAGAATTTTGTTGCACTCGGCGCCGCCTTTCCATTCTTCCTTCGATTGACCGCCTTCCACCGGCACGTCGATCCAGGGAATCAAACTGCCTGCAAGCGCCGTGGCGCGAAAATGGCGGGTCGGAAAGTGACTGGAACGCATCGCTTCCGCCACCTTGCGGTCGATATCGAGAATCGCGCTGGCCGGGTCCGCCAGTTCAGCCTTGACTGCCTCGTGCAAGGCTCCCATCTGCGCCAACAATTCGCGCATGTTCTGCGCCCCGGCGCCAGACGCGGCCTGATAAGTCATGGCGCTGATCCACTCGACGAGATTGTGGCGGAACAGTCCTCCCAAACCCATCAGCATCAGGGAAACCGTGCAATTACCGCCAATCCAGTTTCGCCCACCTTTGACGAGCGCGCCCTGGATAACGTCCAGATTGACCGGGTCGAGAACGATCACGGCCTCATCGTTCATGCGCAAGGTCGATGCGGCATCTATCCAGTGACCATTCCAGCCGGCAGCACGAAGTTTTGGAAAGATTTCCTTGGTGTAATCGCCGCCCTGGCAGGTCACGATAGCATCCATCTGTTGCAGTGCCTTGATTGACATGGCGTCCTGCAACGTTCCGGCGTCCTTTCCGGCAAGAACGGGCGCCTTGCCGCCAACGGCGGAAGTCGAAAAATAGAGCGGTTCGATGTGTGCGAAATCGCCTTCATCGACCATTCTTTGCATCAGCACCGAACCGACCATGCCGCGCCAACCCACCAGACCGACCTTCATCATTGCCATGACCTTTACCAAGAAAACAACTTACAAAATCGATTCAAAACCTCACAGCGCCGCCAGAACCGCATCGCCCATGGCCCGGGTGCCCACCTTTTGCATCCCCGGCTCGTAAATGTCGGCCGTGCGGTAACCCTGGGCAAGCACTTTCTTGACGGCGGCTTCAATGCGCACGGCCGCGGCGTCCTGGGCAAAGGTGTAACGCAGCATCATCGCCGCCGACAGGATGGTTGCCAAGGGGTTGGCGGCGCCTTGACCAACAATGTCGGGCGCCGAACCGTGACACGGCTCGTACAAGCCCTTGTTGTTCGCGTCCAGCGAAGCCGAAGGCAGCATGCCGATCGAACCGGTCAGCATCGCGGCTTCGTCGGACAAGATGTCGCCGAAAAGGTTGCCGGTAACGATCACGTCAAACTGCTTTGGATTGCGCACCAGTTGCATCGCGGCGTTATCCACCAGTTGGTGACTGAGCTCGACATCAGGGTAGTCGACAGCGACCTCATTCGCCACATCACGCCACAATTGCGTGGTTTCCAGAACGTTCATCTTGTCTACCGAACACAATTTGCGGCCCCGTTTGCGCGCCGCCTCGAAAGCAACGCGCACGATCCGCCGAATTTCGCTTTCGCTGTAATGCATGGTGTTGAAACCGTAGCGCTCCTGCCGACCGGCGACGTCGCGCATCTCGATACCGCGCGGTTGTCCGAAATAAATATCGCCGGTCAGTTCGCGGACGATCAAAATATCGAGTCCGGCCACCACTTCGGATTTCAGTGTCGAGGCGTTGGCCAATTCGGGATAGAGGATCGCTGGACGCAGATTGGCAAACAGACCGAGTTGCTGGCGGATGCCAAGCAAACCTCGCTCCGGTCGCTGCGGCCGCGGCAAGGTATCCCATCGTGGACCACCGACGGCGCCGAGCAACACCGCATCGGCTTCCCGGGCGATGCGCTGGGTCGCTTCCGGATAGGGATCGCCAGTGGCGTCGACCGCGCAGCCGCCAAGCTGCGCTTCCTCCATCTCGCAACCGAGATCCAGGGCCCGCAACACACGCACGGCCTCAGCGATAATTTCCGGCCCGATGCCGTCGCCCGGAAGTACACAAATCTTCATTCCCTCTTCCCTCAAGCAAACAGCCAAGGCTGTTCGATGCGCCGTTTTTCTTCAAAAGCCTTGATCAGATCGGCATGCCGCAAGGTGAGCCCGATATCGTCCCAGCCGTTCAACAGGCACTCCCGGCGAAACGGGTCTACCGCGAACGATAGTTCCCGGCCGTCCGGGCGGCGCACCAGTTGTCGTTCCAGGTCGATCAGCAATGTGCAAGCCGGTGTCGCCTCGACCAGCGCGAACAAATCGTCGATTTCCGATGCCGACAGTACGACCGGCAAGATGCCGTTCTTGAAGCAGTTGTTGAAAAAGATGTCGGCGAAACTCTCGGCGATCACCGCACGAAAACCAAAGTCGAGCAACGCCCAGGGGGCGTGCTCGCGCGAACTGCCGCAACCGAAATTCTTGCGCGTCAGCAAAATCGTCGCCCCCTGGTAGCGCGGCTGGTTGAGAACGAACGATGGATTGAGCGGGCGCGACGAATTATCCTGCCCCGGCTGACCGACATCGAGGTAGCGCCATTCATCGAACAGATTCGGGCCAAAACCAGCGCGCTTGATCGACTTCAGAAATTGCTTGGGGATGATGGCATCGGTATCGACATTGGCGCGATCCAGTGGCGCCACCACCCCGTCAAGGCAAACGAACTTGTCCATGCGCCTCCCTGGAAAAAACCCTCATCTGGCCACCCTCTCGATCGCTTCGCCGCCTTTTTGAATATCCTTTCCGACGCCTTGTACCGTATTGCAGGCGACAACGGAAAAGGCACTGGCGAAAACCATCAGGATCAACATCGAGTTTTTCATGGTGTTTTCCTCATTTCAGACAAAGAATCCAACATCGCCGGTTCGCAGAAATGCCCGGCAATCGCTGCCGCGGCCGCCATTTCGGGACTCACCAGGTGTGTCCTCCCGCCCGCCCCCTGCCGACCTTCGAAGTTACGGTTCGATGTCGATGCACAACGCTCGCCAGGCTCCAGCCGATCGGCGTTCATTGCCAGGCACATCGAACAACCGGGTTCGCGCCATTCGAAACCCGCCGCGCGAAAAACGCGGTCGAGCCCTTCACTTTCCGCCTGCTGCTTGACCAGGCCGGAACCCGGCACGACCAAGGCCAGTTGAATGCTACTCGCCACTTTTCGACCCCGGACGACATCCGCCGCCGCTCGCAAATCCTCGATCCTCGAGTTGGTGCATGAACCGATGAAAACCTTGTCGAGCCGAATGTCCCGAATCGGCATGTTTGGCTGCAAGCCCATGTAATGCAAGGCACGCCCCATGCCTTCGCGCTTCACGGCGTCTGGCTGATCGGTCGGATCGGGAACGCAGGCGTCGATCGACACGACCATTTCCGGCGACGTTCCCCACGTCACCTGCGGTCGAATGTCTTCGGCGACGAAATCCAGCACGCTATCGAAACGGGCACCCTCGTCGCTGTGCAACTTCCGCCAGACGACCAGCGCGCGATCCCACGCCGCGCCTTGCGGTGCATAGGGGCGACCGCGTAGATAGTCGATCGTCACCTCGTCGACCGCCACCATGCCCATGCGCGCGCCCGCTTCGATGGCCATGTTGCAAAGGGTCATCCGCCCTTCCATCGACAAGCCCCGAATCGCACTGCCGGCGAACTCGATGGCAAACCCGGTACCACCCGCCGTACCAATGCGCCCGATGACCGCCAGGGCCAGATCCTTGGCGGTGACACCCTGGCCAAGCACGCCGCTGACGCGAATCTGCATTGTTTTAGAGCGTTTTTGCAGCAGGCATTGCGTCGCCAGAACGTGTTCGACCTCGGACGTACCGATGCCATGCGCCATGCACGCGAACGCCCCGTGCGTGCTGGTGTGCGAATCGCCACAAACGACCGTCATTCCAGGCAAGGTGGCGCCGCTTTCCGGACCGACCACATGAACGATGCCTTGGCGCGGGTCCTTGAATGGAAAATATGCCAAGGCACCGAATTCGCGAATATTTTCGTCGAGCGTTTCGACCTGGAGCCGTGACACCGGGTCCTCGATGCCCCGATCCCAATGATCGGTCGGCGTATTGTGATCGGCGGTCGCCATGATCGACGACACTCGCCACGGCTTGCGGCCAGCCAGCTTGAGGCCCTCAAAGGCTTGCGGACTGGTCACCTCGTGAATCAAATGCCGGTCGATGTAAATTAATGCGGTGCCATCAGCCTCCTGATGCACCACGTGATCCTGCCAAAGTTTTTCGTAAAGAGTCTGCGGCATGGTGTTAATCCGTCGGGTCCAGGCCCGTCACACGAAATCGAAGGGCCGATTATGTCACAGCGACCTTCCCGCTGTCAGCGACGCGCCAGCCAGTACCCGACCGCACCGACGAGCACGGAACGGTACGCAAATGGCGTGGCATTACAAATTGCCTCCTCGACATGCCTGATGCCTGGTCGCCACAATTTCCTTGAACCCGCGTTAAGCCGAACGTCCGTCGGCGTGGGCCAGATCGGTGATCGTTACCCAACGCGTAACGCAGATCCAGCCAAGCGCGGCGAATCCGGAACTCAAAACGTATGTCGACGCGGCTCCCCATGCCTCCCAGGTCCAACCGCTCAACAATCCGCCGAGCAAACCGCCGGCACCAAACGACAGACTCGAGTACAACGCCTGCCCACGTGCCTGCGCACGCCCCGGAAACCAGCGATTGACCGCTGCGATCGACGCCGCGTGATACGCCCCGAAAGTCAGACCGTGCAACAACTGCGCCAACACCAGTATCGACAACCAGTCCGCTCCCCAGGCAATCATCAGAAAGCGGACAACCGCGGCGGCGAAACTCAGCGACAGAACGGTACGCAGTCCGAAACGCCGTGACAGAGCGGCCATGCACAAAAACACCACAATCTCCGCCAACACGCCGAAAGACCATAAACAGCCAACCAGAAATTTGCTGTAGTGGTGATTGGACAGGTGAATCGAATAAAAAACATAGAGTGCGCCATGCGCCGCAGACATTGCAAAACAGGCGAAAAACAGAGCCTTGACGCGCGACTGACGGAGTATTCGACCGACGGGAAGCTGCTCGCCAGCCGCTTGATGCATTGGCGCTTCAGGAATGGTCAGCGCGAAAATGAAAATCCCGCTCAAGGTAACCGCCAGCACCCACAGCAAACCCGGCAAGGGCACAAGGTCGAGCAACGCGCCGGCGCCCATCACCGCAGCGATGAAACCGATCGATCCCCATAGACGGATACGGCTGTAGCGCGATGATGCGTCACGCAAGTGGCTGAAAGTAATCGTTTCCACCAAAGGTAACGCGGCGCTCCAGAAAAAAGCGAGCAATGTCATGGCCAACATCATCGCCGCGAAGCCGCGCACGAAGAAAAACACACTGAAGCCGAAAAGACTGAGCACCGCGGCGAGGCGCACCACGGCCACTCGTCGCCCCAGGCGATCGGCGAAAGCCCCCCACAAATAGGGCGCAAACAAACGCATCAACTGCATCTGCGACATCAGCAAGCCAATGTCCCAGGCAGAAAACGACAACGACTGGAGATAAAGCCCAAAATAAGGCGAGAAGGCGCCGATAAAGGCGAAGTAGAAGAAGTAGTAGCCCGAAAGGCGCCAATAAGGAAGTACGTGCATCCGGCGATTTTACCGGATGCCTCGGGCAAGGCCGACCGCGATCTCTTAACCGCCGTTCTGGAAAGCGCGGAGCATTTTGTACATCTGGTCTTTCAAGCGCACACGATGTTTCTTCATGTTTTCGATAGTGAAATCGTCAACCGGCAAGTCTTCTTCTTCAAGGCGCTCGACTTCTTTAGTCAGGTCCTCATATTCTTCGTACAAATTGCCAAACAGTTCGTTGGCGGTTTTCAACGCTTGAATCGACTCCAGATACTCGGGAAATTCATGGTGAAGGTCGTGGTGTTCAACTTGCATGATCATCGCCTCTCGCTGATCCCGATCCGCCCCATGCGCGACCGGTGCACGCGATTATAACCACGGCGGAGATCGCCCGTCATCCCGATGCCGGAGTGCCAATTCGCTGCGTTGAACAACGCACATCGGCGCATTGCGCGCGATGGCGAAGTGCCTGGTCGATAAGCACCAAGGCCAACATGGCTTCGACCACCGGCGTCGCGCGAATGCCCACGCAGGGGTCGTGACGACCATGCGTTTCAACCGTCGTCGCCTCACCAGCCAGATTAACCGAACGACGCGGCAAACGAATGCTGGACGTCGGTTTGATCGCCACATTGACAAGAAGGTCCTGACCGGTCGAGATGCCACCAAGCACCCCTCCGGCCTGATTACCGAGAAACCCTTGAGGAGTCATCTCGTCGCCGTGCTCACTACCTTTCTGGGCAACACTGGCAAAACCGGCGCCTATCTCGACGCCCTTGACGGCATTGATTCCCATCATTGCATAGGCAATCTCGGCATCCAGGCGACCATAAACGGGTTCCCCCCAACCTGGCGGCACCCCGGTCGCGCAAACGGAGATGCGCGCACCAATCGAGTCCCCGGATTTACGCAGTTGATCCATGTACTCCTCTAGCCGCGGGACAATCGCCGCATTCGGAGCGAAGAATGGATTGCCGGCAATTTCAGCGGCGGCAACAAAGGGGATTTCAATCGGCCCCAACTGGCTCATCCAGCCAAAGATGTTTACCCCATGGCGCTCGGTCAGCCATTTACGGGCGATGGCGCCTGCCGCGACACGCACGGCCGTCTCGCGCGCCGACGAGCGGCCTCCGCCGCGAAAGTCACGAATACCGTATTTCTGCGTATACACGTAGTCGGCATGCCCCGGCCGAAAAGTCTCGGCGATGTCACCGTAGTCCTTGCTGCGCTGATCTTGGTTACGGATTAACAGGGCAATCGGCGTTCCCGTTGTCTTGCCCTGAAAAACACCCGACAAAATCTCAACCTCATCCGATTCACGCCGCTGTGTCACATGCCGCGAGGTGCCCGGTTTACGGCGATCAAGTTCCACCTGAATATCGGCTGTTTCAAGCGCCAGCCCGGGAGGGCACCCATCGACGACACAGCCGATCGCCGGACCATGCGATTCGCCAAACGATGTCACTGCAAACAGAGTGCCAATAGTGTTGCCGGACATGGCGTCCTTTCGAGCGTTAAGGTTTGTGGAAAGTCTACCACAGCATCGCCCACCCTCCGGCATGCGGTCGCCGACGAGCACCAACCGATAAACTCAAAGCGCGACGCCAAACTTGCTGACAGCCGTTTCCTTCCTTGAAACAAGATCGGTAAAAAACACTTTAAAAAAAAGCGGCCCGAGGAATGAACCCCGGGCCGCGACAGCCGATCCGATCAGCCGTTTGAGTCGGATTTTCTAGTGGCCGGATGCCGCTGCGGCTCCAATACCGGTTTCAGAACGTACTTTCTGCGCCGGATAGAGCGAACGCTCAAGTTGGGCTTGCTTGCTGTTGTCCATCTTGGAGACCAGATAAATCACCAGGAACGCAGCCGACATTGAGAACAGCGCTGGCGACGAGTAGGGGAACAAGGCACTCCCCTTCGGATTATGCAGAACGGCTTCCCACACCGACGCCGAAAGAATGGTCAACCCCACAGAGGCAATCAAACCAACCACGCCACCCGCAACCGCGCCCTTGGTGGTGCAATCCTTCCACAACACCGCCATGAACAGAACGGGGAAGTTGGCTGAACATGCGATGGCGAAAGCCAGCATCACCATGTACGCGACATTCTCTTTCTCGAATGCGATACCGAGAAACACCGCAACGATGCCCAGACAAATTGTGGTGATTTTCGACACACGCAACTCGGCGGCCGAATCGGCATTGCCGTGCTTGAACACTGTGGCGTACAAGTCATGCGACACCGCCGAAGCGCCAGACAGGGTCAGACCGGCCACAACCGCCAGAATCGTCGCAAAAGCCACCGCCGAAATGAACCCGAGGAAGACATTGCCGCCAACCGCGTTCGCCAAATGGATAGCCGCCATGTTGCCGCCACCCTTCAAGCCCTTGGCCAGATCGCCATCGACGTAATACAACTCAGGGGCTTGTGTCAGCATGACCACCGCGCCAAAGCCGATGATAAAGGTCAGAATATAGAAATAACCGATCCAAGTGGTCGCCCAGCCAACGGATTTGCGAGCTTCCTTGGCGCTCGGCACCGTGAAAAAGCGCATCAGGATGTGCGGCAAACCTGCCGTTCCGAACATCAAGGCCATGCCGACTGAAATTGCCGACACCGGATCCTTGATGAGCGCCCCAGGAGCCATGATCGCGTCATGTTTGGTGTGGACTTCAACGGCCTTGGCAAACAAAGCCTCAGGGTTGAAATTGAACTGCCAGAGCACGGCCAGCGCCATGAAAGTCGCACCGGTGAGCAGCAAGCACGCCTTGATGATCTGCACCCAGGTGGTAGCGGTCATGCCGCCGAACAGCACATAACACATCATCAACACGCCGACGATAATAACGGCATAGGTGTATTCGAGACCGAACAACACCTTGATCAACTGGCCGGCACCAACCATCTGGGCAATCATATAGAAGGCGACGACGACCAGTGAACCGGTAGCCGCGAAGCTGCGCATTGGCGTTTGTGCGAAGCGGTAAGCCGCCACATCGGCAAAAGTGAACTTACCCAGATTGCGCAGGCGCTCCGCCATGAGGAAGGTGATTACCGGCCAGCCGACCAACCAGCCGATGGAAAAGATCAGCCCATCGAAGCCATTGGCAAAAACCAAACCGGAAATACCGAGAAAGGAAGCTGCCGACATATAGTCGCCGGCGATGGCCAAACCATTCTGAAAACCAGTGATTCCACCGCCAGCGGTATAAAAATCGGCGGCGGATTTCGTTTTCGAAGCGGCCCACTTGGTAATCCATAGCGTACCAGCGACGAAAATGCCGAACATGGCGATAGCGACCCAGTTGGTCGCCTGTTTGGTGGTGTTGCCCAAATCGGCGCCAGCGGCAATCGCGCCGCCCGCCACCATCAGCCCCAGCGTCAGCGCCAGGGCATTGCGAGTCGATTTACTGATCATTTTTTGTTCGCCTCCTTGAGAAGCGCGGCGCTCATTTCATCGAACTCGGTGTTGGCGCGCCGGACATAGATATTGGTGATAACGATAGTGAACACGATCACACCGACGCCCAGCGGGATACCGACCGATGTCACCATGCCAGGAGCCAGCTTCGTAGACAGCCACTCCTTGTTGAAGGCGATCAACAGAATGTAGCCGTAATAAACAATGATCATCAGAATGGACATGACGATGCTGTAGCTGGAACGTTTGCTGACCAGTTCGTGATATTTTGGATTGGCTTCAATCCGTGCAACGATGTCGTCGTTCACTTTAGTTTTCCTCCTCCGAAAGAGACTGGTATCAAGTCACTTATCATGACCAAGGTCGGATGGTAATAACCTTTACTTACTTACGGCTTACGCCCTTGAAAAACCATAGTGACAACAACAGCTTGCCAAACACTCCCAAAAAAGGCCTCCGACCCGTGGTCACACGAACGAGAACACCACGTCTTCCCGGATACGTCTTTCAAAAAACAACCAATAAATTCGCATCTTAAAACCTATCCCGTGGCATCTTGCAACTGCTTTCCCACTGAAAATGGCAACGAGAACACACCAGTTCTCGTTTATTTCGGGAGTTCTGCGGATCGAAAGCAGTGATCGAAACCACGTAGGCCTATGGCGCATAAACTCCGGCCTTGGCCGAGAAACCGACGTTCGACCACGCGCCAACAATGATGAAGGGGCTTTACAGCCCCTTCTACTTGTTCAGATGTTGATCGACTCGATTCCAAAACACCCCATCCAGTTACTCCACCGTCACCGATTTGGCTAGATTACGCGGCTTGTCGACATCGGTACCGCGCACCAGCGCGACGTGATACGCCAGAAGTTGCAGCGGAACCACATGCAGAAGCGCGGATAACGCGCCGTAGTGCTCTGGCAAATGGAGCACATGAATACCGTCCGATTCCTTCATTTCGCTGTCGGCATCGGCAAAAACATATAGCTCCCCGCCGCGCGCGCGTACCTCCTGGAGATTGGACTTGAGTTTTTCGAGTAGCGCGTCGTTTGGGGCGACGGCGATTACCGGCATATCGCGATCGACGAGCGCCAGCGGACCGTGTTTGAGCTCACCAGCCGGATAAGCTTCGGCGTGAATGTAGGAAATTTCCTTGAGTTTGAGCGCGCCCTCCAGTGCAATCGGATAATGCCGGCCACGCCCCAGAAAAAGCGCATGCTGCCTCATCGAGAAGTTCTCGGCCCATTGACGAATCTCAGGCTCCAGTTCGAGGATTTTGGCGACGGCCAGCGGCAGGTGCCGAACAGCATGCAATTCAACCGCTTCGGCTTCCGCATCGAGACGACCACGCACTTTGGCCAGCACCAGCGTGAGTAAATAAAGCGCGGCCAACTGGGTCGTGAAGGCCTTGGTGGACGCCACACCGATTTCCGGCCCGGCGCGGGTGATAAAACGCAAGGGATTCTCGCGGACCAGCGACGATTCGGGAACGTTGCAAATACAGAGGGTGCGATGCATGCCCAATGACTTGGCATGATGCAGCGCGGCCAGGGTATCGGCTGTTTCACCCGATTGCGAAATCGTCACCACCAGCGTATCGGGATCGGGAACCGACTCGCGATAGCGGTATTCGCTGGCGACTTCCACAGCGCATGGAATCGCGGCGATCGACTCAAGCCAATAGCGTGCGACGAGGCCGGCGTGGTAGCTGGTGCCGCAAGCGATAATCAGGATGTTTTTGACCTCCTTTAGTGTCGCCTCGCTGGTGGCCCCGAACACTCCGGGTTGTATGCTTCGGGCGGCACCAAGCATTTCGAGCGTGTTGCTCAAGGCAACCGGTTGCTCGAAAATTTCTTTCTGCATGTAATGCCGATATTGGCCGAGTTCGACGGCATCGGCGGAAAGTTGCGATTCGCTCTCGGGCCGATCGACCGGTGTACCGTCAACGCGTGCAATACGGTAGCCATCACGCCGCAGTTCCGCGCAATCGCCGTTTTCCAGATAGACCATCCGGCGTGTCACCTGGATCAAGGCAGACGCGTCAGAGGCCGCATAGTACCCATCGTCTCCCAAACCGAGCAGCAGCGGCGCCCCTTCTCGGGCGACGACTAGACTCGTTGGATCGGCCTCGCGGAGGACGGCAATCGCGTAAGCTCCTTGCAATTGCGCAATCGCCTGCCGGACCGCCGTCAGGAAATCGGCAGCAGTTTTCAACTCATAGGCAATCAGATGGGCGATGACCTCGGTGTCGGTATCCGAGACGAATTCGTAACCCACGGCTTTCAGACGCGCTCGCAGCACTTCGTGATTTTCAATGATGCCGTTATGAACGACCGCCAGACCATCGGAAATGTGCGGATGGGCGTTCCGCTCGCAGGGAACGCCGTGTGTGGCCCATCGAGTGTGGGCAATACCGGTGTTACCGACTGCTTGCGACGAGCCGTCGACTTGTGCGGCCAGTTCCGCGACGCGGCCCACGGATCGCAGGCGGTGCAGGCCGAAAGCGTTGATCAACGCCAGACCGGCCGAATCGTAGCCACGGTATTCGAGCTTACAAAGCCCTTCAAGAAGAACTGGGACGATATTGCGGTCGGCGACCGCAGCAACAATGCCACACATAGTCAGGTCACTTTTTCGTTTTTTTCGGCCGTTGCCAGCCAGGGATGGAAAGCTGTTTGGCTCTGGAGATGGTCAACATGTCCGGCGGGGCATCTTTGGTCAACGTGGTTCCCGCACCAAGCGTGGCGCCGCGTCCAACAGTCACGGGCGCGACCAACTGCGTGTCGGAGCCGATGAAGGCATCGTCTTCGATTACGGTGGTGAATTTGTTGGCGCCATCGTAATTACAGGTGATCGTACCGGCACCGATATTGACACGGCTGCCGACAACCGCATCACCAACGTAAGCCAGATGATTCGCCTTGGAGTTGGCGGCGAACTTGCTGTTCTTTAGTTCGACGAAATTTCCAACATGCACACCGGCCGCGAGTTCGGTCCCGGGGCGCAAACGGGCGAAGGGGCCGATGACCGCATCGGGCCCGACCACGGCGTCTTCAATATGGCTGAATGCGGCGATGCGCGTGCCGGGACCAATACGTGAGTTCTTGATGACGCAAGTCGAAGCGATTTCGACCGCCTCGTCGAGCACCACCTGGCCTTCGAAAACGCAGTTGACATCGATGAAAACATCGCGTCCGCAAATTAATTCGCCACGCACGTCCAAGCGTGCCGGATCGGCCAGACGCACACCTTGTTCCATCAAGCGCTCGGCATTGAGGCGTTGCGCAACGCGTTCAAGATCGGCGAGTTGCACTTTGCTATTGACGCCAAGCACCTCCCACTCACCTTGCGGCTGCGTGGTGCGAATCGGCACGCCTGCGGCAACCGCCATCCCGACAATGTCGGTCAAGTAATACTCGCCTTGCGCGTTGTCGTTCGACAACCGGCCCAGCCACTCAGAAAGGCGTTTCGTCGGCACGGCGACAATACCCGTGTTGATTTCGCGAATCGCCAGTTCCTCGGTGCTGGCGTCCTTCTGCTCGACAATCCGCAATACATCGCCGACGGAATTTCGCACAATGCGCCCGTAACCGCTGGCGTCGGCGAGTTCAATGGTGAGAATCGCCAACGCATCCCGGGCGGCATGCACCAGACGCCGCAGGGTGTCGGCCTGAATCAGCGGCACGTCGCCGTAAAGCACCAGGGTGGTCGGTGCGTTGCCGAGATGCGGCAAGGCCTGCATGACGGCATGGCCGGTACCATGCTGCGGATTCTGCAACGCCCACACCAAACCGGGTGCCGAAATTGTTTTTTGCAATATGTCGCCGCCGTGCCCATGAACCAGACACAGCGTTTGCGGGTCGAGGCGACGTGCGGTATCTATCACGTGTGAAACCAACGCCTTGCCAGCAAGCGGATGCAGTACTTTCGGCAGATTCGAATGCATGCGCTTACCCTGCCCGGCGGCAAGAATGACAATATTCATGGAAAACACTCGTTAAAACGGAACGTTGATCTTTTATCGCTCACCTGCGGCATAGCGTCAAACGGCACTGCCGGAGATGTCGCTTCGCGAAGCGTTACGGGCTACATTCACATCGCTTGCACGGCTATTGTCGCAGGTCCAAAGGGACGGACCGACAACATTGTCACGGTTGCTCGCTATTTTCGAAAAACGAAATGGCAATAACAAAAACGGCAAGACCTGAACGTCAGGTCTTGCCGTGGATCGACGACGGACTCGACGGACACCCGTCATCAACGGGGCAGATTGGAACGCCCCATCAAAAAGATATCGACCTCCCGCGCGCATTGCCGACCTTCGCGAATCGCCCAAACGACCAGCGACTGGCCCCGCCGCATGTCGCCTGCGGCAAAGACTTTCGGCACGCTTGTGGCATAACAGCCGTTGCCTTCGGTCGTGGCCTGGACGTTACCGCGAGAATCGAGAGCAACGGCCAGTTGCTCCAACAAACCCGTTTTGACCGGTGCGACAAAGCCCATGGCCAAGAGCACCAAGTCGGCGGCTACCTCGAATTCACTGCCGGCAATCTCGCTCATACGCCCGTCTTTCCAATCGACGCGAACGACTTTCAAGGCGGTGACTTTGCCGTTCTCGCCAAGAAACGCTTTGGTCGAAACGGCGAAGTCACGGGAGCACCCCTCCTCATGCGACGAAGAGGTACGCATTTTCAACGGCCAATAAGGCCAAGTCAGGCTTTTTTCTTCCTGCACGGGCGGTTGCGGCATCACTTCAAACTGCGTGACCGACAACGCACCGTGTCGGTTACTGGTGCCAACGCAATCGGAACCGGTGTCGCCACCGCCGATGACCACCACGTTTTTGCCGGTTGCAACGATTTGCTCAGGCAAACTATCGCCAGCATTGACTTTATTCTGCTGCGGCAGGAATTCCATGGCGAAATGCACGCCGTTCAACTCGCGGCCAGGAACCGGTAGATCGCGAGGCGATTCCGCGCCGCCCGCGAGAATAACGGCGTCGAATTCGGCAAGAAGACGCTCTGCCGGAACAGCATGGGCACCGCTACCGCCAACATGCTGGTTCACGCGAAACTCAACACCCTCCGCCTGCATCTGGTTGATTCGACGGTCGATATGCGTTTTTTCGAACTTGAAATCAGGTATGCCATAGCGCAGCAACCCACCAGGACGGTCACTCTTCTCGAAGACCACCACTTGGTGACCGGCCCGGGCCAACTGTTGCGCGGCCGCTAATCCCGCTGGACCCGAACCGACCACGGCAACCTTCTTGCCGGTCTTGGCCTTTGGCGGTTGCGGAACAATCCAACCTTCATCCCAGCCCTTATCGACGATCGCGTGTTCAATCGATTTGATCCCGACCGGGTCGGCATTGATGTTGAGCGTACAGGCGGCTTCACACGGCGCGGGGCAAATGCGACCGGTAAAATCTGGGAAGTTGTTGGTTGAATGCAACACGGCCAGCGCTTGCTGCCATTTGCCGCGATAAACCAGATCGTTCCAGTCGGGAATGATGTTGTTCACCGGGCAACCGCTATTGCAAAAAGGAATACCGCAGTCCATGCAACGCGCCCCCTGCACGCTCGCCTGTTCGTCGGTCAGCGCTTGTACGAACTCGCGGTAATGCTTTAAACGCGATTCAGTCGGTTCACTGACTTCGACAAGGCGCTGGTACTCAAGAAATCCAGTCGGCTTACCCATGCTTATGCTGCCTCCAGTTGCTTTTGCGCCGCCAGTTCGGAGAGCGCGCGCCGATATTCGTGCGGCATGACCTTGACAAAGCGCGCGCGACAATTCGCCCAGTCGTCGAGAAGGCGACGTGCCTGCTGGCTGCCGGTATAACGGAAGTGCTTCTCGATCAGCCCCTTGAGCAACACTTCGTCGATGACGCCCAAGTGGCGCACATCGACCTGTCCGTGGCTTTCCAGGTCATCTCCGGCTTCGCTGCCCTGGCGAGCGACGAATTCCTCCTCGACCGGCTCGAGCGACACCTGGGCCATATTGCACCGCGCCTCAAAACTATTGTCCTCATCGAGCACATAGGCCACACCACCGGACATACCGGCAGCGAAGTTGCGGCCGGTATGTCCGAGGACGACGACGGTGCCGCCGGTCATGTACTCGCAACCGTGATCGCCAACCCCCTCAACCACCGCCGTCGCGCCGGAATTACGGACCGCAAAACGCTCGCCAGCCACCCCAGCGAAGAACGCCTCACCCTCGGTCGCCCCGTAGAGCACGGTATTGCCGATAATGATGTTGTTCGGTGAGGTACCGCGAAAGCCGGACCCAGGCCGGACAATGATCCGCCCTCCTGACAACCCCTTTCCGACGTAGTCGTTTGCCTCGCCAACTAGATCAAGCGTCACACCGCGTGCCAAAAAGGCGCCAAAGGCCTGTCCAGCCGTACCGTTGAGCCGGATGCCGATGGTGTCATCGGCCAGACCGGCATGACCATAGCGTTCAGCCACACGGCCGGAGAGCATTGCGCCAACCGTGCGATTGATGTTGCGCACCGGCAACTCGATGCTGACTTTTTCAGATCTTTCGAGAGCTGGCGCGGCAAGCGTGATCAACTGGTTATCCAAAGCACCGGCGAGTCCGTGATTTTGCTCCTCGCAGTGAAACACGGCTCTGCCGGCTTTATTTTCCGGACGATAGAAAATCCGACTGTAATCGAGCCCCTTCGCCTTCCAGTGACTAATGCCTTTTTGCATGTCCAGCAGGTCACTCCGGCCGATCAGGTCGTTGAAGTTGCGAATGCCCAGTTCGGCCATCAACTCGCGCAACTCCTCGGCAACGAAGAAGAAATAGTTAACGACATGCTCCGGCTGGCCGGAAAAACGGCGACGCAAAACGGGGTCCTGGGTGGCGACGCCAACCGGACACGTGTTGAGGTGGCACTTACGCATCATGATGCAGCCTTCGACAACAAGTGGCGCGGTGGCAAAACCAAACTCATCCGCCCCAAGCAAAGCACCGATCAACACATCGCGCCCTGTCTTCATCTGTCCGTCGACTTGCACACGAACACGCCCTCGCAGACTGTTGAGCACCAACGTCTGCTGCGTCTCGGCCAAACCAAGTTCCCATGGCGAACCCGCATGTTTGATCGACGACTGCGGACTGGCGCCCGTCCCGCCATCGTGACCGGCAATCACCAAGTGGTCGGCCTTTGCCTTGGTCACACCGGCAGCAACGGTACCGACACCCACTTCGGAAACCAGCTTGACGCTGATCGAGGCCTTTGGATTCGTGCTTTTCAGGTCGTGAATGAGTTGCGCGAGATCCTCGATGGAGTAGATATCGTGATGTGGCGGCGGCGAAATCAGGCCGACGCCAGGCACCGAGTGCCGCAGGAATCCAATGTATTCGGACACTTTGTGACCCGGCAATTGCCCACCTTCGCCCGGCTTGGCGCCTTGCGCCATCTTGATTTGGATCTGGTCGGCATTGACCAGATATTCGGCGGTAACACCAAAACGTCCGGAGGCAACCTGCTTGATCGCCGAACGCAAGCTATCGCCAGGCTGCAACTGGTAATCACGCTCGATGCGCGACTTTCCGACGACATCGGAGACTTTTTCGTTGCCCTTGAGCACTTGGAAACGCGCCGGATCTTCGCCACCCTCGCCAGTATTCGATTTCCCACCAAGGCGATTCATGGCAATGGCCAGCGTACTGTGCGCTTCGGTGGAAATCGACCCCAGCGACATCGCGCCAGTGGTGAAGCGCTTGACGATCTCCTTCGCGGGCTCGACTTCCGCCAGTGGCACGGCCGGTCCGGCGACCTTGAAATCGAACAAGCCGCGCAAGGTCATATGGCGCCGTGACTGGTCGTTGATGATCCTGGCGTATTCCTTATATGTCTCGTACTTGCCGGCACGCGTTGAATGCTGGAGCTTGGCAATCGCGTCTGGCGTCCACATATGCTCTTCGCCACGGACCCGATAGGCGTATTCACCTCCGGCATCGAGCATGTCCGCCAAAACCGGATCGTCACCAAACGCTTGCTTATGAAGACGGATGGCCTCTTCCATGATTTCGAATACACCGATCCCCTCGACCTGGGTAGACGTGCCGGTAAAGTACTTGTCGACCAGCTTTTTCTGCAAACCGACGGCTTCGAAAATCTGTGCGCCGGTATAAGACATGAAGGTGGATATGCCCATCTTGGACATTACCTTGAGCAACCCCTTGCCGACCCCCTTGATGAAATGCTTGACCGCCTTGTCACCCTTTGCCGCATCGCCACCCGCGATCTGTTGGAGCGTTTCCAGGGCCAGATAGGGGTGAACGGCTTCCGCACCGTAGCCCGCCAATACGGCGACATGGTGCGTCTCGCGGGCGGCGCCTGTCTCGACCACCAGACCGACTCGCGTGCGCAGCCCTTTGGCAACCAGATGTTGATGAACGGCGGAAGTCGCCAACAAGACCGGAATCGCCACGTGTTCGCGGTCGATACAGCGATCGGAAACAATCAAAATGCTCGAACCCTGATGAACATGGTCTTCGGCTTCGGCACATAGCGACGCCAAACGCGCCTCGACACCTTCGCGGCCCCACACCAGTGGATAGCAGATATCGAGTTCGGCGGAGTGAAACTTGTTGCCGGTATAGGTCGCGATGCGCCGAAGCTTCGCCATGTTGTCGAAGTCCAACACCGGCTGCGCGACTTCCAGACGGTACGGCGGGTTGATCTCATTGATCCCCAGAAGATTTGGCTTGGGTCCGATGAAAGACACCAATGACATCACCAGTTGCTCGCGAATCGGATCGATCGGTGGATTCGTCACCTGAGCAAAAAGTTGCCGGAAGTAGTTAAATAGCGGCTTGCTTCTGTCAGAAAGCACCGCCAGCGGCGAGTCGTTCCCCATCGAGCCAGTGGCCTCCTCGCCCGAGGTGGCCATTGGCTCGAGAATGAACTTGATGTCTTCCTGGCTGTAGCCAAAAGCCTGTTGCCGATCAAGCAGAGAAGCGGGAGAAGTCGAAGCCGGCGCGCCAGTAGGCGGAGAAGGCAAGTCATCGAGCTTGATATTGATGCGGCTCAGCCAATCCTGGTAGGGCTTTGTCAGAGACAGGGTTTCTTTAAGTTCGTGATCGTCGATGATGCGCCCTTGATCGAGGTCGATAAGGAACATCTTGCCAGGCTGCAGCCGCCACTTCTTTATGATCCGCTCTTCTGGAATCGGCAAAACACCAGCCTCCGACGCCATGACGACCAAGTCGTCATCGGTCACCAGATAACGCGCCGGGCGCAATCCATTGCGGTCCAGCGTCGCGCCAATCTGGCGCCCATCGGTGAACGCCACCGCGGCCGGACCGTCCCACGGCTCGATCATCGCCGCGTGATATTTGTAGAAAGCGCCGCGTTTTTCATCCATCAAGGTGTGCGACTCCCAGGCTTCCGGAATCAGCATCATCATGGCGTGCGCCAGCGAGTAGCCCCCCATGACCAGCAATTCGAGCGCATTGTCGAACGACGCCGAATCGGATTGGCCTGGGTATATCAGCGGCCAAATTTTTTCAAGATCGGCCCCGAGCAAAGGCGACCACGTCCCTTTTTCACGCGCCCGCATCCAGTTGTAATTGCCACGCAACGTATTTATTTCGCCGTTATGGGCAATCATCCGGAATGGGTGGGCAAGCCGCCACGTCGGAAACGTATTGGTGGAGAACCGCTGGTGAACCAGCGCCATGGCTGAAATACAACGCGGATCTTCCAGGTCGGAATAGTATTTCCCGACCTGATCGGCCAATAACAATCCTTTGTAAACAATGGTTCGCGCCGACAACGAGGGCTGATAAAACTCCTTGCCGTGTTGCAAGCCAAGCGCCTGGATAGCATTGGCGGCGCTCCGGCGAATCACATACAGCTTGCGCTCCAATGCGTCCGTGACCATGATGTCCGGCCCGCGCCCGATAAACACTTGGCGAATCACCGGCTCTCTGGCACGCACCGTTGGCGACATTGGCAAAGCGTGATCAATCGGCACGTCACGCCACCCCAAAACGACCTGCTGCTCCAGACGCACGGCACGCTCAATGGCCTCCTGGCAGGCGAGTCGCGATGCGGACTCCTTGGGCAAGAAAACCATGCCCACACCGTAATCGCCCGGCGGCGGCAGATGAACCCCCTGCTTGGCCATTTCTTCACGAAAGAGCGTATCGGGAATCTGAATCAAAATCCCGGCGCCATCGCCCATCAAAGGATCGGCCCCAACAGCCCCCCGGTGATCCAGGTTTTTGAGAATCAGCAGGCCCTGCTCAATGATCGAGTGACTTTTCTTGCCCCGAATGTGCGCTACAAAACCGACGCCACAGGCATCGTGCTCGTTGGCGGGGTCGTAAAGCCCCTGTCCTTCTGGTATGGCCGAATCCATCACACTCGAATCCTCAAAAAAACTAAAACGGTCCCTGGCGACCCCTCTACCCTAACCCTCGTCTCACCCGGCACGCAGCCGAAATGAGGCCACTTTGGGGACTGCGGACTATACCCTCAATGCGGCGACCATTCAAGATGCTGCGCCGCACCAACAGCGTGCGTCGTTGTACGACTCAGGCACCACGTCGGGGCGTGTCGAGCGAAAACCATCGCGATAATGCGTGCGCTTTGGGTTTTCGAAACCATAAGCAAAAATCATGCCATAACCGAACCCACCAAGAGCAGGGAAAATCGCTCCGCCAATTTTCGGCGACTACCGGCGTTAATCGCATCGAAATACGGCACCATCGACATCCGACAACCTATTTTCTCGCGCTTCCCAAGAGCCTCCGCCGCTGTCAACCACCGTTTTCTTATTGTTTAACATGGTAAAGTTTGCTCCCACCTTGTGGTAAGCTGCTGCGAAAGCAAACGCCAGATCACTGGCGACAACGTCACGGAATTCGGGAGAGACTTTTTCGTAGGGCGTTGTGGGGCAGGACTTTCTTCAAATTTCCAGAACGACAATAGCGATTTTGCGTTTGCAGAGATGCGGCTCCGCGACTTGCGGGCCGGTTTTTTGTATATACCAACACAACAAATAAGCATTGGAGGACTGAATGGCACTAACAATTGGGGTCCCAAGGGAAATTGCCGCCGGCGAAAAGCGGGTGGCAACGGTTCCCGAAGTGGTTGAAAAACTCATCAAACTCGGTTTCTCGGTGCTCGTCGAAACGAGCGCTGGCGACGCCGCCAACATTTCAGACGAGGCTTATCGAACCGCTGGCGCGAGGGTTGTCGACAGCGCCGCCGAACTTTGGTCAGCGTCGGATATCGTTTTCAAAGTACGCGGACCATCGGTTGAGGAAGTGGAACGAATGCGCGAGGGCACGATTCTCGTGAGTTTTGTTTGGCCCGCACAAAATCCTGAGTTACTCCAACAACTCGCCGCCCGCAAGGTCACTGTCCTGGCCATGGACAGCGTTCCACGTATCTCCCGGGCGCAGAAACTTGATGCGCTGAGTTCGATGGCCAATATCGCCGGCTACCGGGCGGTCATCGAAGCCGCGCATCATTTCGGGCGTTTTTTTACCGGCCAGATTACTGCCGCAGGCAAAGTTCCACCAGCAAAAGTATTCATCATTGGCGCTGGTGTCGCCGGTTTGGCCGCTATCGGCGCGGCCTCCGGATTGGGCGCGGTGGTTCGCGCCAACGATACGCGCCCCGAAGTTGGTGACCAGGTGAAATCGATGGGTGGCGAGTTCGTCGGCGTCGACTACGAGGAAGAAGGCTCCGGGGTCGGCGGATACGCAAAAGTAATGAGCGAAGGCTTCCAAAAAGCGCAGCACGATGTCTTTGCCAAACAAGCCAAGGACGTTGACATCATCATCACTACCGCGCTGATCCCCGGCAAGCCGGCGCCAAAGTTGATCACCGCCGAAATGGTGCGCTCCATGAAACCCGGCAGTGTCATTGTCGATATGGCCGCCGAACAAGGTGGTAACTGTGAATTGACCGAGCCTGGAATGGTGACAGTCAAGCATGGCGTCACCATCATCGGCTACACCGACTTGCCAAGCCGCCTCTCCAAGCAGTCGAGCACTTTATATGCCACCAACCTGCTGCGTCTAACCGAGGAGCTTTGTAAAGCCAAGGATGGCACGGTCGACGTCAACATGGACGACGAGGTGATTCGCGGAACCACGGTCGTCAAGGAAGGCGCCATCACCTGGCCCCCACCGGCGCCAAAACTCTCGGCCGCGCCCGCGGCGGCGAAAGCAGCGGACAAGCCGGTGGTCGCAGCGAGTGGCAAGTCACACGGACACGGCAAGGGCGGCGCACCGACCTCTAGCGGCCGAATGGCAGCGATTTTTGCCGCGGCGGCGGTGTGTTTGTGGTTTATCGGCGCGAGTGCGCCAACCGCTTTTCTTGGCCACTTCACGGTATTCGTGCTGGCCTGCTTCGTCGGCTACATGGTCGTCTGGAACGTCACCCCCGCCTTGCACACGCCACTGATGAGCGTCACCAATGCCATCAGCAGCATCATTGCCATCGGTGCGTTGGTACAGATCGCCCCCCCCATGGCAAGCGGACTTGACCGCCCGGACGACTGGATTCGTTGGTTGGCGATTGGCGCCATCGTGCTGGCAACGATCAATATGTTCGGCGGCTTCGCCGTCACCCAGCGCATGCTGGCCATGTTTCGTAAATAGGAGTAGATAAAGATGTCTGAAAGCTTGGCAACTGTCTCCTATTTAGGAGCAACGATTCTTTTCATCCTCTGCCTGGGTGGCCTGAGCAACCCGGAAACCTCCCGTCGCGGCAATCTATACGGCATCGTTGGCATGACCATCGCGGTTCTTGCGACCGTCCTGGGACCGCGTGTCGGTAATGCCGGCTACGCCTGGATCATCGGGGCAATGGTCATCGGCGGCAGTATCGGAGTTTACGCCGCCCGCACCGTGCAAATGACGCAAATGCCCGAACTGGTCGCGTTGATGCATAGCATGGTCGGTCTGGCTGCGATGCTGGTTGGCTTCGCCAATTATGTCGATCCGAGCGCGTCGGCGAACATGAGCGGTGCGGAGAAGGCCATCCACGAGGTCGAAATCTATATCGGCATTTTCATTGGCGCGGTAACTTTCTCGGGATCGGTGATTGCCTTTGGCAAACTGTCGGGCAAGATTTCCGGCAACCCCTTGCTGTTGCCGGCGCGTCACTGGATCAACCTGGCGGGACTCCTGGTGGTCATTTACTTCGGCCGAGAATTCCTGCATGCGCACACGATCAACGACGGCATGACCGCGCTGGTAGTAATGACCGTCATCGCCCTGCTATTCGGTATTCACATGGTCATGGCCATTGGCGGTGCCGACATGCCGGTGGTCGTGTCGATGCTGAACAGCTATTCCGGTTGGGCGGCGGCGGCAACCGGGTTCATGCTGTCGAATGATCTTCTGATCGTCACGGGCGCCCTAGTCGGCTCAAGTGGCGCAATTCTCTCTTATATCATGTGCGCAGCGATGAACCGCCATTTCATCAGCGTGATCGCCGGCGGTTTCGGCACCACGGGCGGCGCACCGGCAGCAGCGGGAAGTGGCACCGAACCTGCGGGTGAAGTGGTTGCGATCAGTGCCGCGGAGACTGCCGAATTACTGCGGGAAGCCAAGAATGTGATCATCGTTCCCGGCTATGGCATGGCGGTGGCGCAAGCGCAGCACACGGTTTATGAAATTACCCGTTTGTTGCGCGAGAAAGGCGTCAATGTGCGTTTCGGCATCCACCCGGTCGCGGGCCGCATGCCAGGCCACATGAACGTGCTGCTGGCTGAAGCCAAGGTGCCATACGATATCGTTCTGGAAATGGACGAGCTTAACGATGATTTTCCACAAACCGATGTGGCGATGATCATCGGAGCCAACGACATCGTCAATCCAGGCGCTCAGGACGACCCCAACAGCCCAATCGCCGGAATGCCGGTGCTGGAGGTGTGGAAAGCGAAGACCTCGATCGTGATGAAACGCAGCATGGCATCCGGCTATGCTGGCGTCGACAATCCACTGTTTTACAAGGATAACAACCGCATGCTTTTTGGCGATGCAAAGAAAATGCTGGACGAAACACTGGTCGCGCTGAAATCCTGAAAACTTGCTTTTAAAGTCGTTCGCATCGTCCAAAAAAAACGGACGATGCGAATTTGGCATACCACTATGGCTTTATAGCGCAGGACCGGTTTCGCTACAGACCACACAACAAGTCCGTCGGATTTTTCGGATGTCGTTCGACATCTGCTAGAATCGCAATCGTCTTAAAGAGAGCGCAAATCCGCGAGCTATCCTATTTCCGGGGGGTAACATGGAGGTAAAAGAGGTTCTGCAAGTAAAAGATTCGAGGTTGTTCGCCGTACATCCCGACTCTCCTCTCTCCGAGGCGGTGATCATGATGACCGAGCATGACATCGGGTCGGTTATCGTCATGGACCAAGGAAAACTGGTAGGCATGTTGACGTTCCGTGAAGTATTCGTCCTACTGGCGAAACGCCAAACCGAACGCCGCGTCGGCCCCACCCCGCCCATAGCGGAAATTCAGGTCAAAGAAGCCATGGATGCTAATCCACCGACCAGCGACCCGGATATGGATGTTGACGAGTTGCGCCGGATGATGGTCGATACACACACGCGCTACATTCCCGTTATGGAGGGAGAGGCGGTTGTCGGCATCGTATCTTTCCATGATGTCGCCAAGGCTGTTCTCGAGGAGCGCAACATGGAGAACAAACTGCTCAAGGCCTATATCAAAGACTGGCCATCGCCCTGACGCTTGGCACGCGGTGCTTTTCCAAATCAAGCCATTTGGACACACTTTGACACGGCAAGATATTGATCAAATCAGCTTTCTCCAATCTCAAACAGGCGCTGATGCTCCCGAATGGCGTAACGGTCGGTCATGCCAGCGATGTAATCAGCGATCCTCCGCGTCTGTTCTTCGTCTTCGAAAGCGAGATATTGCGGCGGCAGCAGTCGTGGGTTACTGACAAAAGCAGAAAATAAATCATTAACCACACGTTGCGCTTTGCTGGTCATCCGCAAAACTTGATAATGTTGATAAAGCTGTTTGCGCAAGAATGTCTTCATTTGCTGCTGAGCACCATGCATGGAAGCGGAAAAGGCGACTAGTCGTTCGCCTAGCCTCACCTCCCGCAAATCGATTGGAGACGCTTCCGCGATACGACCTTGCGTGGTTTCTATGAGATCGCAAACCAGGGCGTTGATCATTCGGCGTATGGTTTCGTGGATTAGACGCCTTGATTCTAGCGTTGGGTAGGCGCGACGCACTTCGGCGACATGATGTGCAAAAAGCTCCAATTCCTCCAGTTGCGCAAGTGTGATTAAACCAGCACGCAGACCATCGTCAACATCATGGTTGTTATAGGCAATTTCGTCGGCAAGATTGCAGATCTGTGCTTCCAAAGACGGTTGTGTCCGATTGAGAAATCTCTCTCCTAATTCACCCAATTCACGCGCATTGTCAGGTGAACAATGCTTGACAATCCCTTCCCGTGTCTCGAAGCACAAATTTAGTCCCCTAAACGCCGCATAGCGTTCTTCCAAGAGGTCTACTGTTCTAAGGCTCTGGAGATTGTGCTCAAACCCACCATGATCGCGCATACAGCGATTCAGCGCATCCTGTCCAGCGTGACCAAAAGGTGTGTGGCCAAGATCATGCGCAAGCGAAATTGCCTCCACCAAATCTTCATTCAATTGCAGCGCGCGAGCAATTCCCCTGGCAATTTGAGCCACTTCAAGACTGTGTGTCAGGCGAGTGCGAAATAGATCGCCTTCATGATTAACAAAGACTTGAGTTTTGTATTCGAGACGGCGGAAGGCCGTCGAGTGCACAATACGGTCACGGTCACGCTGAAATGGACTCCGGTGCAACGCTTCGCCATCCGGCCACTGACGTCCACGTGAGTTTGCTTCGCTCACGGCGTACGGAGCCAAAAACTCAGACATGTGGCGAACGAGCAAGAATGGCACTTTGGATGTCATTCAACGACGCGCTATCGCTAACCACCGCATTCCCTAGCGCCCGCAGGAGAACCAGACGGAGCCGGCCATTTTGTACTTTTTTATCGTGCTGCATGAGTTCAAGATAACGTTCCGTGGTCAATCGGGGACCGTAAACGGGCAACCCCGCGCGCTTAAACAAGTTTTCCATGCGTTCGACATCCACGCGAAGGAGCCAACCGTGACACAAGGAAAGTTCGGCAGCCATCATTGTTCCAACGGCCACCGCTTCACCATGCAACCACTCTCCATATCCCACGCCAGTTTCAATGGCGTGGCCAAAAGTATGTCCAAGATTTAGCAACGCACGCTCGCCGTGCTCACGCTCGTCGGCAATAACCACAGCAGCCTTGTTTCGGCACGACCGGAGTATTGCCTCTCGTAGCGCGGTTGGCTCGCGCACCAATAAACGCTCAATATTTGCTTCCAGCCATTCGAAAAAACTCAAGTCTTTGATCAAGCCATACTTGATAACTTCCGCCAACCCTGATCGCAACTCGCGATCAGGCAATGTATTCAGGGTATCGGTATCGGTCAGAACCAAGCTCGGTTGATGAAAAGCACCGATCATGTTTTTCCCAAAGGGATGGTTGATGGCTGTCTTGCCACCCACCGAGGAGTCGACCTGAGCGAGTAGTGTCGTTGGAATTTGCACGAAAGGGATGCCGCGCTGAAAACATGCGGCGGCAAAACCAGCCATATCGCCTACAACACCGCCACCCAAGGCAATCAAAGTTGTTGTCCGCTCGCAATGCGATTGCAAAAGCACATCAAAGATGGTTTGTAATGTTTGCCAATTCTTGAACCGCTCCCCATCCGGTAGGCGCACTTCGGCAACATCGATACCTGCCTGTCGAAGAGGTTCGGCTAGCTGTTTAAGATACAAGGGCGCCACCGTGACGTTACTGACAATGACGGTCTTTGGATAGCGCAGGAGCGGCAGCAGAAACTCAGATCGTCCAAGCAAACCGGACCCGACGTGGATCGGATACGCTTTTTCTCCAAGCGCAACGGTCAAAGTATCCATGGTTCGCCAATTTCCTTTTTCAATAACGGCAGGACAGTCTGTACGGTAATTCGACTACCACTGACGACAAGATCCGCGATACTGCGATAAAGCGGATCACGTTGCGCGTGCAACTCCTGCATTTTTCTTAAAGGGTCGCTAACCTGTAACAATGGCCGGTTCTTGTCATGCCGCGTACGCTCAAAGAGTGTAAACAGAGGAACATCGAGATAAACGACGATTCCACTGCCACGCAGATTCTCGCGGTTTTCTGACTTCAACACGGCACCGCCACCAGTCGCCACCACATGATGCGCAAGCGTTGTCATGTCGGCAATGACTTGCGCTTCACGCCTGCGAAAACCGTCCTCGCCCTCGATTTCGAAAATTGTCGGCAGCTTTACACCGGTACGCGCCTCGATTTCATGATCCGAATCGACGAAGACATAGCCTAACCGTTTCGCCAGCGCCTTACCGATAGTCGTTTTTCCCGCGCCCATCAGGCCGACGAGATAGATATTCTGTTTATTTCTTTCGCTGCTCACGACCGTATTTTATCGATTCTATCGTTGGCCAAGACGTTGATTGGCGCAAAAAAGCCGGCTCAACACCGGCTTCGCTCAGTGTGGCTCGGGTTTTTTTACCGAAGGGTAAGCGTCTCGCTGACGATTCGCGGTGTGACGAAAATCAGGAGTTCAGTCTTATCGTCAATAATCTCCCGGTTTTTGAACAAGAAGCCGATATAAGGAAGATCGCCGAAAAACGGAATCCTTTGCGTCGTATTTCGTACGGTCTGGGTATAGATGCCGCCGATTACCACCGTCCCCCCGTTCTCCACCAGCACCTCGGTCTTGACATGTTTGGTGTCGATAGCCACGCCAGCTCCTGTCGACAACAAGGTGTTCGGAGTATCCTTGTTGACATCCAGGGTCATTGTAATCTTACCATCCGGTGTGATCTGCGGTTTTACCTTCAGAGACAAGTTCGCTTTGCGGAATGAAATACTGGTCGCGCCTGAACTCGTCGCCTGCTGATAAGGAATTTCAACGCCTTGCTCTATGAGCGCCTCCACTTGATTCGCAGTCATCACGCGGGGACTAGAAATCACTTTGCCACGACCGTCGGCCTCTAGCGCTGAAATTTCCGCGTTGATAAAACGCGTGTAACTGTTGTTGTACAGGCTCAGATTGAACGTGCCAGGGCTTCCGGCGCGTGGTGCGGCAGGCAGATTCAAGGCTCCAAACGCTGCGGAAGTCGTATCAGGAATATAAGTCTTTGTATTTGGCGAATCAGTTATTGTTCTCGTAATCAATCCTGTTATTGAGTCCTTGGTGTACGTCGACGTGGTACCGCCAAACGAAAAACGTACCCCCAAGTTCTTCGCAAACGAATCGCCAGCCTCAACGATACGAGCTTCGATCATGACCTGTCGAGCAGGTACGTCAACTTTGGCGATCATCGCCCGCACGTCGTCCAAACGGGTTGGGGTGTCCTTGACGAACATCATATTCGAACGGTCGTCAAGCAAAGCGCTACCTCTTTTCGAAAGCAGTGTCTGCTTCGGGTCGACCAAAAGTTTTTGCACTGCTTCAGCCTTGATGTAGTTCATCTGGAAACTCTCGGTCTGTAAAGGCTCGAGATCGCCGATTTGCTGTTTGGACTCGAAGTCGAGTTTCTCTTTGGTAGCGATTTCTTCACGCGGCGCAATCAGGATCACATTCCCGTTTTTTCGCATGTCCAGACCCTTCTGCTGCATGATGATGTCAAGCGCCTGGTCCCAAGGAACATCTTTTAGAATCAGCGTAATTGAACCACCAACCGAGTCGCTGACAACCATATTCATCCCGGTGAATTCACCGATCACTTGCAGCAGACGGCGGACGTCCACATTCTGGAAATTCAACGATAATTTTTCGCCTTGGTAACCGCCTCTGGAACCCTGTACCAATTTATTCGGATTTTCAATGATCGGCTTGACTTCAATGACAAATTGATTGTCGCTTTGATAGGCATTGTGCTCCCACAAACCTCGCGGAGTGATCGTCATCCTGGCACTCGCGCCCTTTTGCACCGTATTCACATGAAGTACAGGGGTCGCGAAATCCGTTACGTCCAGTTTTTTCCGCAGGGCTTCCGGCACGGTGATCTTGAGAAAATCGACCACCAGATTCGGCCCTTGTTGACGAATATCTATACCGGCGTTGGGGTCACTCAAATCGACCGTGATCCGGCCCTCGCCATCCTTGCCTCGCCGGAAAGCGATGTCCCGAATCGTGTTGACTGCATTTGTTGGACGTTCCTTCGCGAAATGCTCGACCGCCGGCGTGTTGCCAATGCTGGTGGCACTCGGCAACAGCGTCAGCAACAAGCTGCTGCCTTCAATTACAGCTTCATGAGTCATCGCTTTGTGCAGGTTAAGGACAAGGCGCGTCCGATCCTCCGCCTGAACAATGTTGGCGCTTTTCAAATCGCCTTCATCATACGTCTGACTGGACTTACCCAGGCCATTGACGGTGTTGGCGAAATCGAAGGCGATACGCGCCGGTTTGGCGACGCTAAAAGCCGGCGGCAAAGCCCGCAAAGGATGTTTGAAGGAAAGGCGGATGTTGATCGCCGCTCCCTGCTGGGCAACGTAAATCGATTCAATCGCGTTCGGCTGCGCGATGTCCTGCGCATTCGCGGCACCCATTGCAACCAGAAAAGTGAAAGCGCCAATAAAGCCGAGCAGTAAAAATTTGATCCGCTTCATTTATTTCGCCCCCTTCTCCTGCAACAACAAGGCGCTGGTTTTTTCCACCCAATCACCCGTGGAATCCTGAACAAGCTCTCGTAAAGTCACTTCCGCCTCTGAAACGCCAACCACAACACCGAAATTTTGCCCCATGTAATTCCCGATCTTGACTTGATACAACGAACCGTCGACCTGAATGATCGCGTATGAAATTTTTTTCCGGGTCATCACTCCGACATATTTGAGCGACTCAAGCGGGTAGGCTTCGAGCGGCTCTTTCGGTCGATCGAGATCGGGCCGGAAACCGCCACCGCCTTTACTTTCTTCTGGCGCAATCTTCGCTGGCTTAAATGGATCGATAAGGCCACCCACATCATAAGAAACCGGTTGGTACGGCTCGACCACCGGCAGAGGAGGAATTCTTCCCCTAGCGTCTTGTGCGACGGAGGCCATCCACGCTCGCAACTCGTCATTATCGTCAGAGGAACACGCAACAAGTACAAGGATAGTCAACAGGATGGGAAGCTTCCTCATTTCTTCCCTTCCTTCGCCGCCTTGGCGGCTTTTTTCTTCGCCGCCAGCTCTTCCTCGTCAAGGTAACGGAATGTTTTGGTAACAGCGTCCATCGTCAATGATCCGTCCTTGGACTGGGAATTCTGAGTAATCGAGATATTGTTCAGGGTGACGATTCTCGACAATTTACCGATATCCCCCGCGAAAGCGCCGAAATCATGATAAGTCCCTGTAATTCGGACGTCTATGGGAAGCTCGGCGTAAAAATCCTTGATTTGTTCAGCACCAGGCTTAAACAATTCGAACTGCAGGCCCCTTCCCAAGCCAGCTTGATTTATTTCAACCAATAGCGCTTCGACTTCGGACTTGTTTGGTAATTGTTTCAATAACGCACCGAATGAACGATCAATTTCATTAAGTTGCTGAACATAGAGATCGAGATTGACTGCCTGGCTTTTCTTGAACGTGTACTCATCGCGCAACTTCACCTCTCCCTGCCGTTTGCTTTCCAGCATATCCAACTGCTCCGACCACCAGAACCACCAGCCGGCGATTAGAATAACGACAAAACCGCCAAGCAAAACAGCAATCCTGGGCGCCAGCGGCCAAGCCCCAACATCTTTTGGATTGAGATTCTGAAAATCTCTTAGTGTCGCTTGGAAGTCTACCGCCGGAAATTTCGGGGTTTTCATTTCCCCCCTCCTTTCGTAGCGGGGTTCGCGCTTTTCGGAATAGCCGCCGACTCAATGACGGCCCGCTTCAAAGAGAGATTCAGACTGAATTCGTTCAAACGGCGCTTATCCACGGCAGCAGCTTTGATCTCAACCAAGACTGGTTTTTCAAGCCAAGGAGAAGCCTCAATATTGCGCATCAGGGTAGATACCCGCGCGCTGGACTGCGCGAATCCGTTGAGGAAAATTTTTTGCCCTTCCTGCTTGAGCGACCGGACATAAACTCCTTCCGGCATTTGCTTGGCCAGCTCGCTCAATAAACGCACCGCCTCAGCGCGGTCTCGCTGCAGGGATTCAATGATCCGCTTCCGCTCCATCAAGGCATCACTTTGTTCTTTCAGCTTCTTGATCTGATCGATTTGTTTATCAAGAACGGCGATTTCTTTTTTCAGGAAGTCGTTCCTGGCCTCCTGCGCGGCGATATATCCACCGATGATCGAATAAATCAGAAAAACAATCAGGCTTGCCAGCACTGTAACCAAACCGAGCAAGGCAAAAAACTGCTGTCGCCTTGCCTTGCGCTTTTCTTCCCGATGAGGGAGAAGGTTGATGCGTATCATGCGTCGAACCTCCGTAGCGCCAAACCACAAGCAGCCATCAAGGACGACGCATCGGCCTGCAAACTCTTATCGCGTACGCGATCGGACAACAACATGCCGACGAACGGATTGGCAACAATCGTATCAATCTGCGTACGCGCGGCGACGATTTCGTCGACCCCCGCCATGACGGCACAACCACCCGCTAAAACGATATGGTCGATCTGATTGAATTGGGTAGACGTAAAGAAAAATTGCAGCGCGCGTGACAACTCCAAGGCCAAGGATTCAAGAAATGGCCGCTGAAGCTCCGATTCATACTTTTCCGGTAGATTGTTGCGACGTTTCTCCGCCTCGGCTTCCTCGAAACTCATCCCGAAAGCACGCGAGATATCCTGCGTCAGTTGATTGCCGCCAAATGCCTGCTCACGAACATAAAGCTGTTGACCATCGCGAAAAACGTTCAGATTCATTACGTTGGCGCCGATATCGACCAAGGCGATGATTTGACCCCGACCACCATTAGGGAGCTGCTTTTCGATCAACTCGAAGGCCGCCAAGACCGCATAGGACTCCACATCCAGCACCACCGGTTTAAGGCCGGCCGATTCCGCGACAGCAACGCGATCCTCCACTTTTTCCTTGCGAGAGGCGGCGATCAGAACCTCAATCTCGTCCGGGGAAGACGGCGCCGGCCCCAAGACTTGAAAATCAAGGTTGACTTCTTCTAGTGGAAAGGGAATGTACTGGTTCGCCTCGGACTCGACCAACACTTCCAGGTCTTCTTCTCGCTGTCCGGCGGCGACGATGATTTTTTTGGTAATCACATGCGACGCCGGCAAGGCAATGGCCACATGCCGCGTCGATGTCGCGAGCTTCTTCCACGCCCGCCTGACGGACTCCGCCGCAGCCTCGAGATTGACGATATTGCCGTCCGACACGACATCCCTGGCCAACACCTCAATCGCGTAACGTTCGACGCGGTAAGCCCCCTTACCATCGCCTGCCAACTCGACCATCTTCACCGACGACGAACTGATGTCGAGACCAATCAGTGAACGGGCTTTGGGATTAAAGATCGAAAAATCAAGCCGCAAATCGCCACCCCTCGCGAAAAAAGCTTTGTTTAATTTGTAGTTATCTGAATTATAGACATTTTGCCTTAGATGCTAACAACAAGCACCAGGTGTGTAAAGCTATATTTCCAATACCACGCCTCCACGGATCACGAGGCGACAAACGTCGCACGTTCGAAATCCGGACCGTCCGCCAACAGACGCACCAATCTGACACACCAACTTTTGTCAGTGTAGACCTCCACCAGGGAATTAGGGTGAAACCACCCTGGCGGCAGAATGATCGTTTGCTCGGCATTGATCGCGGGTACGGCGGGCAAGAGAAAACCTCTTTCGAACGGCACGGCGCTCTCGGACTGTTGCCATACCCGTCGAACGGCAACGGCTTGCGGCTTACCCGGGAGTGCGGCAAGGCCAGCCAGCAGAGCGCCAGTTTGCTCCTGCATCAACCATGCCACCGTGACCAATAAATATGCCTCACTGTCGCCGGCACGAATGGCTAGCAATTGCCCCGGCTCGATTCGCCTGCCGAAGGATGCGCGCATCAATCGAAAACCGGTCGCGCTCTGATCAAGCATTTCCCAGGTTTCGCAAGCCAATCCCATAGACCCCTGAAGATATACCATGGGTTGCGTGGTCTGGATCGTGCGACGAAAAGCAAATAACGCCTCGAAATCCTGCCGCGAGTAGAGATTCGCCTCCACCGGCTGAGCGAATTCCTTACCAGAGACAAAATAGTGTATGGCCTCGATTCCCGCACAGATTTTCGACGGCCCACTCGCCTTGTGACGGCGATAAGCACGAGCGGGACGAAAAAGCGACCACGGTCTGGCAAGATTCTTGAGCAATCGGCCGTAGTGCTCGGCGGAATAATCGTTATCGGCCACAAACTCCGTAGGAATGATGTTTTCCTTCAACAGGCTTCGCACATGACCGATCCGCTGCCTTAGGAGGGAGACATCGAGTCGCCGCAGATTTTCCCGCCGCGTGCGATCCGGCATCACGGACAGCCCGGAGTCTTGACCCAGATCGATGACCAATAATGGCAATGCCTCCTCCGGTCCGAACGGGTGGATGGCTACCAAATGAGCCCATTGGATCGACCAGCGCCGAACCAGCATCAGATCGCGGACCGGCAAACTGTAGGAGCCCGCGAGTTCGACGAGAATCAATCCTGCGACCAGCGCCGCGCAATGCGATCCGCGCGCAATGTGATCAAGCGCATCCGGAACAAAAATAGTCGCGAGTCCCCATTTTTCGGCATTTGCGTAATAGCGGTGAAGTTCGAGCCATAGACCGGCGGGCAACGTCCGGCGCGCACGATGGTGCTCAAAAACAGCCATACCGTTGTAATAAATACAGCGATGGAAAATCAGTGCCGCCCGTTCGGCATTCCCATTGCCCGACGACCAGTGATGCTTTCGCGCGCAATCGGCGTAAAGAAAAGAAATCTTGCGCCACATCGCTACCACACGCTGAAAAACCTCTTCCTCATTTTCATCCAGCGGTAGCGATTTGTTGGCGTAGGATTGCGCAAGATGATCTTGAATGAATCCGAGCGGCAAACGCGCCTGCTCGAGCAGTTGCAGGTAGACGTCGGCAGCCGGAGGCGCCGCCAATACACTATCGAGCAGATAATCGAGATCTACGCGGGCCCGCGCTAGATTCGCCAACGAAAGTCGGGAAAGAATCTGAAATCCGGGATGCGGGTCAGCGGTATCCATCGCCAAGGGTGTCGTTGAAGATTGTGGTCATATCGCCCCTGGCAACGCTCAAGGAGAGTGATCAAACAGTCGTACGCATCGCGGCGATGATTTGATCGCCCAATTGCCGTCCGTTTATCCGCTGCCTCTGCGGTGTGTGCGCCCGTTGCGGTGTCGCCCACACAGGATACGGGAAATGCCGGTCGTCGCGCCAGCGGGGAATCAAATGCCAATGCACGTGCGGGGTCATATTCCCCAAACTCGCGAGGTTGATCTTGTCGGGTTGATACAAATAGCGGACAGCGTGCTCAACCGCGAAAAGAACATTCATTAGCTGAGCGCGCTCTTTTTGCGTCAAATCGGTCATTTCGCGCAAATGGCGATGCAGAATCACTCTACAAAAACCGGGATACTCTTGGTCATCAACCATCACCACGCGACACAAGCCGTTTTCCCAGACAACCTCCCCACCTGGAGAACCACAAAGCTCGCAATAATCAAGACCAGCATTTTCGCCCACGTCCACCCCCTATTGACATCCCGACGCAAATGTGCCGTCGTGACCTATACGATAAGCGGCAGAGCCAGCGACCACCAGGAAATAGGTCACGGACAAGGTGACAAAGGGCTAAAGCGCCACGAGACGGGGAATGACAATAGTATCAATTCACTTTCAAAAGACAGAATCAAATAGAAAAAACACCGATCTGACAAATAGTTACGCGCCTCGTTCCCATTGAAAAAATTACAACAACACGCGCTCGATGCCGCCTTTGTTGACCTTCTCGACATAACTTATCAGCCAATCGTCGCCCAGCAGACGTTTGACCATCTCGACGACGATGTAGTCGGCTGTGGTGCCGGCGTCGTCGTTGTAGCGCGATAGACCTTGCAGGCACGACGGGCAGGAGGTCAGGATCTTGAGGTCACCGGCAAAACCGTCGGTGCGCAGCTTGCCGGCGCCACTCTCGATTTCCTGTTGTTTGCGGAAGCGCACCTGCGTGGCGATATCCGGACGGTTCACCGCCAGGGTTCCCGATTCGCCGCAGCAGCGATCGGAAAGTTCCACGGTTTGTCCCATCAGGTTGTTGACTACCTTGATTCCCTGGATCGTGCGCATCGGCGCGTGGCAGGGATCGTGGTAGAGATAGCGCGAACCGGCAATCCCGTCGAGCTTGACGCCTTTTTCGAGGAGGTATTCGTGAATGTCGAGTAGGCGACAACCGGGGAAAATTTTCTCGAAATGGTATTTCTCGAGCTGATCCAGGCAGGTGCCGCAGGAGACGATCACCGTTTTGATGTCGAGATAGTTGAGGGTATTGGCCACCCGATGAAAGAGGACACGGTTGTCGGTGGTAATCGTCAGTCCCTGGTCGGCGTCGCCGGCGGCGGTCTGCGGATACCCGCAACACAGATAGCCGGGCGGCAACACGGTCTGGGTACCGAGTTCATACAAAATCGCCTGCGTGGCCAAGGCGACCTGCGAAAACAGGCGTTCCGAGCCACAACCCGGGAAATAGAACACCGCGTCGCCGTCGTAATCGGCCGCGCCGACTTTCGCCGGATCGCGAATCACCGGCACGATCTTGTGATCTTCGATGTCGAGCAAGGCACGTGCGGTACGTTTTGGCAACCCGGCCGGCATCGGCTTGTTGACGAAGTGGATGATCTGGGCACGAAGGGGTGGCGCGCCCAAGGTCGTCGGCGGCATCCGGGTCTGCCCCTGCGACAGATGCAACGATTTGACAACGCGGTGCCCCAGGCGCTGCGCGCGATAACCCCAGCCGATCATCAGCCGGCGAACGAGCTTGATCGTCGCCGGGTCTTTCATGGTCAGAAAGGCCATCGCCGCCGCTTTCGCCGGCACGAACTTCTTTTTGCCCTGTTCGCGCAGCAGATTGCGCATGCGAACCGACACATTGCCGAAATCGATATCCACCGGACACGGCTTGACGCATTTGTGACACACCGTGCAGTGGTCGGCGACATCGCTGAATTCGTCGAAGTGGCGCAGCGAAACACCGCGCCGGGTCTGCTCCTCGTAAAGGAAAGCCTCGATCAGCAACGAGGTGGCGAGAATCTTGTTGCGTGGCGAATACAGCAGATTGGCGCGCGGCACGTGCGTCGAGCAGACCGGCTTGCATTTGCCACAGCGCAGACAATCCTTGACCATCGCCGAAATGGTGCCGATCTCGGATTGCTCCATGATCAACGATTCGGTACCCAAAAGCGAAAATGACGGCGTATACGCGTTCGCCAGATCGGCGCCCGGTAACAGTTTGCCTTTGTTGAAACGTCCATGCGGGTCGACTCGCGCCTTGTAATCGCGGAACGGCCGGATCTCCTCCTCGGTCAAGAACTCCAGCTTGGTGATGCCGATGCCGTGTTCACCGGACACCACGCCGTCAAGCCGTCGCGCCAGCGCCATGATCCGTTCGACCGCGGCATAGGCGGCCTGCAACATGTCGTAATCGTCCGAGTTAACCGGAATGTTGGTGTGCACATTGCCGTCGCCGGCGTGCATGTGCAAGGCGACGAACAAGCGGCCACGCAGGATTTCCCCATGAATGGCGACAATGCGCTCAAGAACCGGCCGGCTGACGACGCCATCGAAAATGTCTTGCAGTTGTGGCTTGAGTTCGTTTTTCCACGACACACGCACCGAGTAGTCCTGCAAGCGGTGGAACAAGGTCGGTTCCGGCGCCCGATTCTTCAGCGGTGTGGCGTCGACGCCGAGAACGGAGAACTGCTCCTCGACGACCGGCAGCGGCTGATCGAGGTGATCGAGCAACCATTGCCAGCGCGTCCGCACCCGAGCAACGGCGTCGAGCGCCAAGGCGCGACGGTCACCGATCAGCAATTCCTTGTCCAGATCGCTGGCCCCGCTGTGCACCGGCAGATCGCCGCGCAAAAAATCGACTAACGCATCGCACAACGCCAGCTTGTTACGTATCGACAGCTCGATATTGATCCGTTCGATGCCATCGCAGTATTCGCCCATCCGCGGCAGCGGAATCACCACGTCTTCGTTGAGTTTGAAGGCGTTGGTGTGCCGCGAGATGGCGGCGGTCCGCGAGCGATCCAGCCAGAATTTCTTGCGTGTTTCCGCATCCACGGCAATGAAGCCCTCGGCGCCGCGCAGGTTGCACAGCCGGACCACTTCCGAAGCGGCGCCCATCACCGCCGTTTCGTCATGGCCAACGATATCGCCGATCAACACCATTTTTGGCCGACCGGCGGTTTCCGCCCGACGCCTGGCTTTGGTGGCGTACCCGACCGCCCGCAAGTAACGTTCGTCGAGGTGTTCCAGACCGGCCAGCGATACGCCCGCCTGTCGACCGCCGCCGCCGGGCGCGAAATAGTCGGTGATCTCGACGATCGCCGGCACCGCTTCCCTAACCTGGCCGAAAAACTCCAGGCAAACGGTGCGGGTATGCGGCGGCATGCGATGCAACACCCAGCGAGCGGCAACGATCAGGCCATCGGTGCCTTCCTTCTGCACGCCCGGCAAACCGGCGAGGAATTTGTCGGTGACATCCTTGCCAAGACCGGCCTTGCGGAAGCGCGAACCGGGAATCTCCAGAACCTCCGGCGCACCGTAAGGCGTCTTGCCATCGCCGCGAAAACGCTTGATCTCGAAACGGGCCACCGCCTGCTCGTGAATCTTGCCGAAATTATGGTTGATGCGTGTCACTTCCATCAGGTGACCGCTCGGATCGACCATTTTCCACCAGGCCAGATTATCGAGAGCCGTTCCCCACAGCACCGCCTTCTTGCCGCCCGCGTTCATGGCGACGTTGCCACCGATGCAGGATGCCTCGGCCGAAGTCGGATCGACGGCGAAAACCCGGCCGGCCGCCGCGGCCGCTTCCGAAACGCGCGCCGTGACCACGCCGGCACCGGTGCGAACGGTGGCGTACGGATGATCGCAGCCCGGCAAAAGCAATTCTTCGATCGGACCGGTGTCGATCAACTTTTCGGTATTGATTACCGCCGACAACGGTGTCAGCGGAATCGCGCCGCCGGTATAACCGGTACCGCCACCGCGCGGGATGATCGTCAAACCGAGTTCGATGCAGCCGCGCACCAGTGGCGCGACCTCGTCCTCGCTATCCGGATAGAGGACCACGAACGGGTATTCGATCCGCCAGTCGGTGGCATCGGTGACATGCGACACCCGTGCCAGACCGTCGAAAGCAATGTTGTCCCGGCGCGTGTGGCGTGCCAGCCGCCGCGTGACCTTGGCGCGCAGAACCGCAGTCTCGTCGAAGTGGCGCTCGAAACGATTCACCGCCGCATTGGCCGCGGCGATCAATTGCCAAACTTTTTCGTTTCCTTGACGCCGCTTGTCAACTTCCCGCAAGCGATGACGCAGCGCCTCCACCAGCGCGGCGCGACGCCGCGCGTTGGCCAGCAGATCGTCCTCCAGATAGGGGTTGCGCTGCGCCACCCAGATGTCGCCAAGGACTTCGTAGAGCATCCGCGCCGAGCGGCCGGTGATGCGTTCGCCACGCAACTGGTCCAGAATGGCCCACTCGCCGGGACCAAGCAGGCGAATGACGATTTCGCGGTCGGAAAACGAGGTGTAGTTATAGGGAATTTCGCGTAAACGAACGTCCATCGGCATTCCCCGCCACGGCAAAAGGCGCATTCTAGCTTATTGCGCCGCAGCATCGCAGCACGGCCGACAGTCACCGGCAAAGGGCTTAAACATTGCGTGGCGCCGGCCGTTAGCTATAAATGTAAGTTACAGTTATAAGAAAACAAATCCATCAGGAGAAAAGTGTCTTGAGACCCGCTTGCCGTCACCCGTCGCCAGCCGGCGTTCGGGGTGCTCCGTTGATCCCGATCATATGACCATGACCGCCGCCGACCCGCTTCCGGCCTCGCCAGCCCCCAATCAGGACACCCTCGCCGCCGGCTTGCGTGAAGATCTGTTGCATCACGACCCGCTACTCGACTGTCTGGTCGAATTGACGCGGTTGCACGGTCGTCCCAGTACCCGCGCCGCGCTGGCGGCCGGTCTGCCGCTGGGTTCCGGCGTGCTTTCGCCGTCGTTGTTCGCCCGCGCGGCCGCTCGCGCCGGCCTTGCCAGCCGGATTGTCCGCCGCGCCCTCGCCGACATCGACAGCGCCCTGTTGCCGGTGGTATTGCTGCTGAAGGGCGACGAGGCCTGCGTGTTGCTGAACTGGGAGGACGATGGACAGACCGCGCGGTTGCTGTTTCCGGAAACCGGCCAAGGCGAAATCCTGCTCGGACGCGCGGCCCTGGAAGAGCGCTATCTGGGCATCGCCCTGTTTGCCAGACCGCGCTTCAGTTTCGACGCGCGCACGCCGGAGGTTAGCGACGTCGCCGAACGCCACTGGTTCTGGGGGGCGCTTCTGGAACAGTTTTCCTTGTATCGCGATGTGCTCGGCGCGGCGCTATTGGTCAACGTTTTCGCGCTGGTGATGCCTCTGTTCACCATGAACGTTTATGACCGGGTCGTTCCCAACAACGCCACCGACACGTTGTGGATGTTGGCGCTGGGCGTGTTGCTGGTGATCGGCATGGATTTCATGCTCCGCCTGTTGCGCGGCCGTTTCATCGACTTGGCCAGCGCGCGCATCGACGTCAAGTTGTCGGCGCTGATCATGGAACGTGTCCTGGGGATGCGCCTTGAGGCACGGCCGGCATCGGTGGGTTCGTTCGCCTCCAGCCTGCGTTCCTTCGAATCGGTCCGCGATTTCATCGCCTCGGCAACGGTCTCGGCGCTGATCGATTTTCCGTTCGCACTGATTTTCCTGATCGTGATCGTCTGGATTTCGTGGCCGCTGGTGCTGATTCCGTTGATCGGCCTGCTCATCGGAGTGACGTACGCCAACCTCGTGCAACATCGCATGCATGAACTGGCCGAAACGACCTATCGCGCGGCGGCCTTGCGCAACGCCGCGCTGATCGAAAGCCTGACCGCGCTGGACACCATCAAGACCCAGAACGCCGAAGGCGTGGTTCAAAAGAAGTGGGAACACACCACGACTTTCCTGGCCCGCGCCGGCGTGCAATTGCGCTTGCTGTCGTCGTCGGCCAGCAATGGCGCGGCGGCAATCACACAGGTGGTCAACGTGCTGCTGGTCATCGCCGGCGTTTACCTGATTCAGGAGCGCCTGCTGACCATGGGCGGGCTGATCGCCGTCACCATGCTCGGCGGACGAGCCATTTCGCCGCTCGGACAAGTCGTGGCGCTGTTGATGCAATACCAGAACGCGAAAATGGCCTTGACCTCCCTCGACCGGATCATGGCCCAGCCCATCGAGCGTCCCGACGCCACCGCCTTCATTCACCGGCCAGAACTGCGTGGCGAGATCGAATTCCGGCAAGTCTCGTTTCATTACCCCGAGCAGGGCGAGGCCGCCTTGCGGGACGTGTCATTGCGCATCTCGCCGGGTGAGCGGGTCGTCATCCTGGGACGCACCGGCTCCGGCAAGAGCACGCTGCAAAAACTGATGCTCGGGCTTTTCCAACCCAGCGATGGCGTGGTGCGCATCGACGGTATCGATTTGCGACAACTCGACCCGGCCGATCTGCGCCGCAACGTCGGTTGCGTCGGACAGGACCCGACGCTTTTCTACGGCACCTTGCGCGAAAACATCGCCATCGGCGCACCCTATGCCGACGACACGGCGGTCGTCGCCGCCGCCGAGATGGCCGGCCTGGCCGAGTTCGTCAATCGTCACCCGAAAGGATTCGACATGTCGATCGGCGAACGCGGCGAATCGCTCTCCGGCGGTCAGCGGCAACAAGTGGCCATTGCCCGCGCCGTGCTGCTGGAACCACCGATCTTGCTTTTCGACGAGCCGACCAGCGCGATGGATTTTTCCACCGAGCACGCGTTCAAGGAACGCCTGAAACGTTTCGCCGGCAACAAGACGTTGATCGTCGTCACCCACCGGACCAGCCTGATCGATCTCGCGACGCGAATCATCGTGGTCGACGAAGGCAGAATCGTCGCCGACGGACCGCGCGAGCAAGTCGTCGACGCCTTGCAGTCTGGACGTATCGGGCGGGCCAACGCATGAGCAACCGTCTCCTGAACCTTGCCCGGCGGACGGTCGGCGCTTTCGACACGCTTCGCGCCGGCCTGCAGCCGCGCTTCGACCGCTGGGCCGACCGCGCCGCCGCCATCGAGAAAGAACAAGAAGAGCGCGGCTTCGCCGCCGACAGCGATTACGCCATCCTGCATCAGGAACCGTTGCGCGCCCGCGTGTTGCTGAAATCGATCGGGATTGCCTGTGCCCTGTTCGTGATGTGGGCGGCGGTCAGCCGGGTCGACGAAGTCACTCGCGGTGAAGGCAAGGTCATTCCGTCCCGGCAGCTACAGGTTCTGCAAAGCCTCGATGGCGGTGTCGTCGCCGAAATCCTGGTCCGCGAAGGCGATGTCGTCGAACCGGATCAAATCCTGTTGCGGATCGACCAAACGCGTTTCGTTTCCTCGGTGCGCGAGAGTCGCGTGCAATACACCGCGCTGCTGGCCAAGGCCGCCCGCCTGCGCGCCTTGACCGAAGGCACGCCGTTCAAGCTCCCGGACGAGGTGCTCAAGGAAGACCCGCGAACGGCCGAGGAAGAACGCCGCCTCTACGAATCGCGCCGCTCGGAACTGGAAACCACCACCTCGATCGCCCGGCAGCAACTGGCGCAGCGGCAACAGGAACTGGCCGAAATGCGCGCCAAGCACGAGCAGGCGACCAAGGCGTACGAGTTGGCTGCCCGCGAGTTGTCGGTCACCAAACCGCTGATCAGCTCCGGCGCCGTCTCGGAAGTGGAACTGCTGCGCCTCGAACGCGATGTCTCGCGTTTCCGCGGCGAACGCGAAATGGCGGCGGCGCAAATCTCGCGCCTGCAATCGGCGATCAATGAAGCCAACCGCAAAATAGAGGAAGTCGGCCTCGCCTTCCGCAACGAATCCGGCAAGGATCTCGCCGACACCATGGCCAAACTGAACAGTCTGGCCGAATCCGGCGTCGGCCTCTCCGACAAGGTGAGCCGCTCGGTCCTGCGCTCGCCGGTCAAGGGAACGGTGAAGCGCCTGTTGATCAATACCGTCGGTGGCGTGGTGCAACCCGGCAAGGACGTGGTGGAGGTGGTTCCCCTCGAAGACAACCTGCTGCTGGAAGCACGCGTCCAACCGCGCGATATTGCCTTCCTGCATCCGGGGCAAAAAGCCATGGTGAAGTTCACCGCCTACGATTTTTCAATCTACGGTGGCCTCGAGGGCAAGCTCGAACATATCGGCGCCGACACCGTCATCGATGAAAAAGGTAACGCCTTTTACGTGGTGCGCGTGCGCACCAATCAGTCGACCCTGGGCAACAACCTCCCCGTCATTCCCGGCATGGTTGCCGAGGTCGACATCGTCACCGGCGAAAAGAGCGTTTTGTCCTATCTGCTTAAGCCCGTCCTGCGCGCCAAGGCACGCGCGTTTTCAGAACGTTGAACGATGCAACAGCTATTTCTTTCCGTTGACGCGCAGCGGCGCGACTCCTGGCGGGAAGCCTTTCCAGACCTGAATGTCGGATTCCTGGAAAGCCACCTCCCCCCAACGGCCTTGATCTGGGCGCTTCCTCCCGCCGGCACGTCGCCCGAAACGGTTGTGTCGCCGTTGCGCGCCCGTGCGCCGGAATCCCTTTTGATCCTCCTGTCCGACGAGCCGGACGAAGACGAGGCTCTCGCCGCCCTGGCGGCGGGAGCCGCCGGCTACTGCAACGGGCACGCCGCGCCGACAGTTCTTCAGCAAGCCGCCACGGTCGTCGAAAATGGCGGCATGTGGATTGGTCAGGCGCTGATGAAACGTCTGCTAAGCACCACGACCAGTCTGTTGAAGCAGCGCCCGGCGACCAACGAAGTCTGGCGTGACACCCTCACCGCGCGCGAGCAAGACGTGGCCCTTGCCGTGGCACGGGGAGCCAGCAACAAGGAAATCGCCCGCCAATTCAACATCACCGAACGCACGGTCAAGTTCCACGTCAGCGCTCTCCTGGAGAAGCTCGGCGCCCGCGACCGTCTGCAACTGTCGTTGATCATCAACGGCGTTCCCCGCCTCACCTGATTTCCCGCACGTAAAAAATTTTCGCCTACCGTACTTCGGTACAGTAGGAAAGCGCTTTTCCGTCGCCTATGTTGAAGACGTCCACAATTACGTTTAGAGGCGACACCATGGCTGACAAGACTCCCGTAGCGCGCGTTTCGGCAATCCAAGGCAAGGCTTTTGTCAAAGCGGCCGACGGCACGATGCACCCCTTGCGCGTCGGCGACGTGATCTACGAAGGCGATGTGGTGGTCACCAACGGCGCAAGCCGTGTCGATCTTGCCACCCCCGACGGCCTGTCGCACGTGATGCGTGGCAACGAGACGCTCACCGTCGATGCCGAAGCGGTCGCCGCCATCAAGCCGGACGCCACCGACGCCGCGCTGGTATCGGGCGCCAAGGACGTCAACCGCGTCATTCAAGCCATCAATCAGGGCGGAGACCTCGACGCGCTGCTCGAAGAACCGGCGGCTGGCGAAAGTGGCGGCAGCGCCAATGGCGGACCATCGTTCGTCCGCCTGCTACGGATCGCCGAAAGCGTCGACCCCCTGGCGTTCAATTTCGGAACCCCATCAGCCGAACCGGTCGATACGGGAACCATCGGCGCGGCCGCGGCCGACACGGCAACGCCTTCCACAACGCCGACGACACCCGCGACACCGGCAACGGTTCCCGGCGCGCCGACGGTCAGCATTCCGGATGGCGGCGACGGCGTCCTGAACGCCGCCGAAGTCGCGGCGGGTGTCAAAGCCAATATCGGTCTCCCGAGCAATGCCACCGCCGGCGATAGTCTGAAAGTCGACACCAACGGCGATGGCATCCCCGATATGACCCACACCTTGACCGCCGACGATATCGCTGCCGGCAAGGTCACCGTCACGATCCCGCCAGGCGACATCCCGGCGAACGGAACGTTGACCGTCAGCGCAACCATCACCAACACAAGCGGTAGCAGCAGCCCGACAAACTCCGGCAACAGCACCACCGACACCATCGCCCCGGTGCCCGACGTGGTCGCCAACACCGACGGCTCGGTGACCATCAACCCGCCGACCAGCAACGTCAGCACCGAAGCCGTCACTTACACCCCGACCGGCAGCGGCACGCCCGTCACCGCCATCCTGACCAAGGACCCGACCACCGGTCTGTGGAGTTCCAACGACCCGCGGGTCACCGTCAACCCGACCACTGGCGTGGCCACCATCGCCGCCGCCGCCGTCGCCGACGGCAGCACCGTCACCGCTCTGGCCACCGACCCGGCCGGCAACACCGGCAACGATGCCGACACCGTCGCCAAACCGCCGGCGCAAGACCCACCGACGGTCACCATTACCCTGGACACCAACAACGACGGCTACATCAGCAGCGGTGAAAAAGGCACGGCCACCACCACGAATGTGACGGTCAAGATTCCGACCGATGCCAAGCCCGGCGATGTGATCACCGTCAAGGACGGCGCCGGCAACATCCTGGCCACTTACACGGTCGATGGCACCACCCACGCGGCGGGCAGCACGCAGACCATCGGCGGCGTCGCCCTGCCGGCCGAGGGCGCGACGCTCACCGTCACCGCCACCCTCACCCCATCCAACGGCAATCCGCCGGTAACGGGCACGGACAGCGCCACCACCGACAGCACGGCGCCGGGCGCGCCGACCGTCACCATCCTCGACGGCAACGACGGGAAGCTCAGCGCCGCCGAGATCGCCGCCGGCGTCAAGGCCGACATCGCGCTGCCGAGCGGCGCGGTCGCCGGTGACACACTGAAGGTCGACACCAACGGCGACGGCACGATCGACGTCACGCATGTCCTGACCGCGGCCGACATCGCGGCCGGCAAGGTCACGGTCGGCATCCCGGCGGCGCAGGTCCCGGCCAACGGCACCCTGACCGTGACGGCACCGGTGACCGACGCCGCCGGCAACGCCGGCCCGCACGGCAGCGACGCCCGCACCACCGCCACCACCGCCGCGGCGACGCTCACGGTCGACAAGATCACCGCCGACAACGTGCTCACCGCCGCCGAGAGCGGCCAGACCATCGCCGTCACCGGCACGGGCGGCGGCGATGCCAAGGTCGGCGATACCGTGACCCTGACGATCAACGGCAAGGCTTTCACCGGCACGGTCCTGGCCGGCAACCCCTACCGCATCGAGGTCCCCGGCAGCGAGCTGGCGGCCGATGCCGATCACACGGTCGAGGCCCAGGCCACCGGGGCCGACGATCACGGCAAGCCCTTCACCGCCAGCGGGAGTCAGGCGTACACCACCGAGACCACCGCCGCGGCGACGATCACGGTCGACAAGATCACCGCCGACAATGTGCTCAACGCCGCCGAGAGCGGCCAGACCATCGCCGTCACCGGCACGGTCGGCGGCGATGCCAAGGTCGGCGATACCGTGACCCTGACGATCAACGGCAAGGCGTTCACCGGCACGGTCCTGGCCGGCAACACCTATAGCATCGAGGTCCC
>JAKOTN010000026.1 GCA_029776255.1 Pseudomonadota bacterium | reverse complement strand
GGCTGTAGCGTTTCCTCAACAATCAACCGCTTCAGCGCCAGCTCGTGATGCCGGTAGGGGCCTCGTGGTTTCGAGACAATGACTGCCTTTGAATTTGTGTCCATAAATCCCTTTGTGGGCACAAATTTGAGGCGCCCATCCACGGGCAATCATCAGCCAACCGCGATTCGGCGAAAAGACGGTGGTGGCCGGACGGTTACGTTTCGGAGACTGGTTGGCTGGTGCTTCCAATTTCCGGAGAGACAACCCGAGTGAACGGCGTGCGGAGAGATCTCAGCTAGAGACTACCTGATCTAGGCTGTCCGGATTTGGAAAGCATGCGCAGCCAATCAGACGCACGCTTTTTTTCTTGCGAATGTTCCGCTAATTCGACTGCCAGTCCGGCCTGCCTAGGTCAAACCAACGGAAGTGTAGAAAGCCCCAGCAGTTCTCTGGCGTGTTGACGTGTAATCGAAGTGATTTCGATGCCACCTAGCATGCGGGCAATTTCTTCGACTCGCTGATGGTCATTGAGGGCAACGACGTTACTGTGCGCTTGGCCCGTTTCAACGCTCTTGGTCACTTGCCATTGCCACTTTGCGCGCGCCGCTACTTGGGGAAGATGGGTTACACAAAGAACTTGCCGCTCTTCACCAAGTTCACTAAGCAGGCAACCGACGACTTCAGCCACCCCCCCGCCGATGCCAACATCGACTTCGTCGAAAATCAGTGTCGGGACACTCGCTGCCTGACTGGTAACCACCTGAATCGCCAAGCTGATTCGGGAAAGCTCACCTCCTGAAGCCACTTTGGCCAAGGGTCGCGACTCGCTGCCGGCCAGACCGGCGAGGCGAAAATCGACGCGCTCAAGCCCATGAGCGCTGCCGCCTTCAATGGGCAGCAGGCCGATTTCAAAGCGGCCATTCCCAAGAGCAAGTTGATGCATCACTTGGCTGACGGCCAGACCGAGCGTGGCTGCTGCCTCTTGTCGACCTTGAGACAAGCGTCTGGCGAGTTGTTCGTAGCGCGCGCGGGAGAAAGCGACCCGCTTGGTCAGCGCCTCAATGTCGGCAGCTTCGCCGAGTGCGCCGAGCCTGTCGCGCCAGCGTGCCAGCAATTCGGGTAAAACGTCTGGCGCGCAACGAAACTTGCGCGCGCAACCGAGCACTCCTTCGATGCGGCTCTCGATGTGTGCGAGGCGCTTTGGGTCCAGGTCGACACGGTTGCTGTAGCGTCGCAGGGTGGAGATGGCGTCGCCGAGTTCAGCCTGTGCCGAGCGCAGCGACGTGGCGACATCGGAAAGCGACGAGTCGTAGTCCGACAGATCGGTGAGGCGATTAAGCACGGTGCCCAATTGTGCTTCACAGGCGGTATCGCCCTCGCCGAGGATTTGCAGGGAAAATTCCACGCCATCAATCAGGCTGGCGGCGTGCGCAAGTCGTTTGTGTTCTTCGTTGAGATGTTGCCAGTCCTCCCCTGAAAATCCCAAGGCTTCAACCTCGCGAACTTGCCAGGACAGTTGTTCGCGTTCGGCGGCAAGTGTTTCTATTCCATTGATCGTCGTATCGAGGAGAGACTGTGCCTCTCGCCAGTGGCGCCAGGCGAGGGTGACCTCCGCAACCAGGGGCGTGAGTTGGGCGTGTGCGTCAAGCAGTGCTCGTTGTGAATCGTTACGCAGCAGCGATTGGTGCGCGTGTTGGCCGTGAATATCCACCAATGCCTCGGCAACTTCGCGCAGTTGTTGAACAGTGACTGGCGAGCCGTTTAAATAGGCGCGTGAACGGCCGCTGGCGTCGACCAGTCGCCTTAGCAACAAGCCCTCTCCAGTGTCCAAATCGTGGTCTTCCAGCCACGAAACCGCAGCGGGAGCTTCGTCGAGAGTGAATTCCGCACTGACCTCCGCCCGATCGGCACCTTGGCGAATCAGGCTGACGTCCGCTCGTTCGCCCAAGGCAAACGCCAGGGCATCGACCAAAATGGATTTGCCGGCGCCGGTTTCGCCTGTCAAGCACCCGAAACCGCGCCGAAACTCGAGTTCCAGCCGGTTTACCAACACAAAGTCGCGAATGGTCAAACGACACAGCATGGCGCTTTCCGCAGGTGAAGACTAATGTTCCTTGGGACGCTCGCTCCAATGCAATTTCTGGCGGAGCATGGCGAAATAACTGTAACCCGGCGGGTGCAACAGGCAAATCGGGTATTCCGAGCGGCGGATTCGAACAGTATCGCCGTTTCGAAGATCCACTGTTACTTGGCCGTCGAAGTGGGCACGGGAGTCGGTGGCGTGGACAATGCGGATTTCGATCTCGTTACGATCACCGATCAGGATCGGTCGGTTGGTCAGCGCGTGCGGACAAAGCGGCACCAAGGCGATGGCCGCGATTTGCGGATGAAGGATCGGACCGTTGGCCGACAAGGCATAAGCCGTCGATCCGGTGGACGTGGCGACAATCAGGCCGTCGGCGCGTAGGCGGTAGATGAATTCACCGTCAATCGAAAGTTCGAACTCGATCATTCGCCCGATCGCGCCCTTGTCTACGACGACGTCATTGAGCGCCAGATTCGAAACGATAGCGCGCTCGTCGCGCAGGACTTCCGCGTCGAGCAACATGCGGGTTTCGGGTGTGAACCTGCCGTCCAGCAGATCGTCCATGGAGTTCAACATATCATCGCGAGATATGTCGGTCATGAAACCCAGGCGTCCCTGGTTGATTCCGACCAACGGCACTCTGTAACGCGCCAACTGACGGGCCGCATTGAGCATCGTGCCATCGCCCCCCACGATGATCGCCATGTCCGCATGCGCGCCTAGCCAAGAGAAATTGCCGCTTGACCAACTGCGTAGATCGAGTTGCGAGACGACATGGCGTGCGGTTTCTTCTTCGATCAGCACCGTCATGCCACGTTCATGAAGATGGCGAGCCAGGAGACGGATCGATTCGGCAATTTCGGGGCTGTGGTACTTTCCAATCAGCGCGATTGTCCGGGAAGGCGGCGCGCTATCAGCCGAAGCTGGAGGAATAGCATTATTCATGGGTCAATTAAACCACAATTCGGCTGTCTTCCGCGCCGCCCTTGCGCGATGGAATTTTGTAGAATCCCTCCCATGATCGACGAACGCGCCAGAACACTGCTCAAGACCCTGATCGAACTTTATATTGCCGAAGGGCAACCGGTCGGTTCGCGGGCCTTGTCGAAACATTCACGTCTCGATTTGTCGGCGGCCACCGTTCGCAATGTCATGGCCGATCTGGAAGACATTGGTTTGATCGCTAGTCCGCACACCTCCGCGGGTCGGGTGCCTACCGCGCGCGGCTATCGCCTTTTTGTCGATAGCCTGTTGACGGTACGTCCGCTCGACAAGGAAAAAATCGACGCCATCGAAGGGCTGTTGCCGCCCTCGCATCCGCGGCAGCTGATTAGCAACGCCTCCCATTTGCTGTCGGGGCTGACACGTTTTGCTGGCATTGTGCTGACTCCACGGCGTGTGACACCACAAATTCGTCAAATGGAATTCGTCAGCCTTTCGGAACGGCGTATTTTGCTGATACTGGTTACCTCGGACGGCGACGTTCAGAATCGGCTGCTTTTTCCCGGGCGACCGTACACCCCGTTGGAATTGGTCATGGCAACAAATTATTTGAATCAGCATTTTGCCGGCCGCGATTTTGAACACATTCGTCAGCACGTACAGGACGAACTGCTGCAGCTGCGCGGCGATCTGCAAAGCTTGATGACGGCGGCGCTGCTGGCGGGTGATGACGCACTGCGGGGTGGCGACGAAAGGTATGTCATTTCCGGCGAGCGAAACCTGCTTGAGGTCGAGGAGTTTTCATCGAACATGAAAAGGCTTCGCGAGTTGTTCGATCTTTTCGAGCAGCGCACATCGTTGATGCAGCTTCTGGATCTGTCGCATCGTGCCGAGGGCGTGAAGATCTTCATCGGTGGTGAATCGGGTCTCGCGCCACTCGACGAATGCAGTGTCGTTACCGCGCCTTACGCGGTCGATGGACAAGTCGTTGGTTCGGTGGGTGTCATCGGCCCGACGCGCATGGCGTATGAGCGCGTGATCCCGATTGTTGATATTACCGCCAAGCTGCTTTCTTCGGCCTTGACTTATCAAGCCAGTCAGTAATTCCGCTTCCGTCGGTCATGGCAACGCGCGGGATGGGCGAAAGGGTTGCCATGAGTTTGCGCCAAGCCGCCAAGTCGATGCTGAAAAGTGAGCGAACTATTTTTTCGCTGTGGAGCACGGTACCAACATGTCACGCCGTTAGCGCTCATAATGCGTTGATTGCTAATTGAAACAGATCAGGTGCCGAGACACTGTCCCGCGCTGGGGAATGCTTATTTCTCGCTTGCCGGATGTGCAATAATCTTGTCGTCATCATGATGCCGGATGCGCGTACGCTGGTATCGATGGCGAAGAACCGATACGACTGCCCGACTACACAAGGTGTCAGAGATCGGACCAAGGAGGAAGACCGTTTTTTGGAGGAACATTCGGTGAATCGTTTGCTCAAGCTCTCAAGGCAAATCGACTGGCTGACCGAGCGCGTCGGCAAGTCCATCATCTGGTTGGTGCTGGTCGTGACGTTGATTGCCGCCACCAATGCCGTCATGCGCTATACCGTCAACTACAGTTCAAACGCCTTTCTCGAAATCCAGTGGTACTTATTCTCGGCCATTTTTCTTCTTGGCGCGGGGTATACCCTGATGCGTAACGAGCACGTGCGCATCGACCTGATCGCCGGTCGATTTTCGAAGCGCGGACAGACCTGGATCGACGTTTTCGGCATTATTTTCTTCCTGATGCCGATGGCGATTGCCGTGATGTATCTGTCGTGGCCGATATTCGTGCTTGCCCTGCAAAACAATGAGCAATCGAGCAATGCCGGCGGTTTACCGGTTTGGCCGGTACGCTTGCTGGTGCCGATCGGATTTTTCCTGCTGGTGATTCAGGGATTTTCGGAATTGATCAAACGCATCGGATTTCTGATGGGCCTGTGCCCCGACCCGACCGCCAAGTCGCATGCGATGACGGCTGAAGAAGAACTGGCGCTGGCGATCAAGGCGCGGAAGGGGGATCTGTAATGGCTGAGTTTGCGATGGCTAATATGGCCCCGATCATTTTCGTTTCGATGGTGATCTTTCTGCTGGTCGGTTTTCCGGTGTCCTTTGCCTTGGCGGCCAACGGGATATTTTTCGCGCTGATCGGCATCGAACTTGGCATGCTCGGCCCGCAATTATTCCAGGCGCTTCCGGACCGCATTTTCGGGATCATGAGTAACGACACCTTGCTGGCGATCCCGTTCTTTACTTTCATGGGGCTGATCCTCGAACGATCAGGAATGGCCGAGGATTTGCTCGATACCATCGGGCAGCTTTTCGGACCGTTACGCGGTGGTTTGGCCTTCGCGGTGATCTTCGTTGGCGCCTTGCTCGCGGCGACCACCGGCGTGGTGGCGGCGTCGGTCATTTCGATGGGTCTGATCTCGCTACCGATCATGTTGCGTTATGGTTACGACACCAAGCTCGCCACTGGCGTGATTGCCGCGTCCGGTACCTTGGCGCAGATCATTCCGCCATCGTTGGTGTTGATCATCATGGCCGACCAGTTGGGCAAGTCGGTTGGCGATATGTATGCCGGCGCCTTTATCCCTGGTCTGGTGTTGACGTCGTTTTACGTTGTGTACGTGGTTGTCGTGGCGATTTTCAAACCGGCCCGCGCCCCGGCGCTGCCGGCGGATGCACGGACCTTGCGCGGCGGCGAGTTGCTGCTGCGCGTGTTGACGACACTGGTGCCACCGCTGTTTCTCATTTTCCTGGTGCTGGGCACGATTTTTCTCGGCATCGCCACGCCTACCGAGGGAGGCGCGATGGGCGCCACCGGTGCCTTGACCATGGCCCTGGCACGCCGGCGTTTGTCGTGGGGCTTGCTCAGGCAAGCGATGGAGTCCACCGCGAAACTGACGACCTTCGTGGTCTTCATACTGGTGGGCGCGCGGGTGTTCTCGCTGACTTTTTATGGCGTTGATGGTCACAAATGGGTCGAGCATTTGCTCAGCGGCCTGCCGGGCGGTCAAGTAGGCTTTCTGGTGGTGGTCAACGTTTTGGTTTTTCTGCTGGCATTTTTCCTTGATTTCTTCGAATTATCCTTCATCGTCGTGCCGCTGCTGGGACCGGTTGCCCAAGCGCTGGGAATCGATCTGATTTGGTTCGGCGTTCTGCTGGCGGTAAACATGCAGACCTCGTTCATGCACCCGCCGTTCGGTTTCGCATTGTTTTATTTGCGCTCGGTGGCGCCGCCGTCCGTCAAGACCACCGATATCTACTGGGGGGCGATTCCTTTCGTCTGTATCCAAATCGTGATGGTGGCGGTGCTGATTACCTTTCCCCAGTTGGTTTCAGTCGGTCTCGATCAAGATGAAAAAGTCGATATCGATTCGGTGATCATTGACGTGCCGACCTCCGACTATGGCGAATCCGCTTCCCCGGTGGACGGGTCGCCCTCATCGTCGAGCGATATGGCCGGCAAGGCGGTTCTTGATGCCGTGAAGCACGAGCAGACCAAATAACGTCCCGCGCCGGGAAGAAAAAACGGAGGCGTGACTGGCCTCCGTTTTCATTGCGGGTGGAAATCGAGCCTGAACGACGGAGCGAGCCACACCCCCGTCGGGATTGACGAATCCGCCTAACGCTTGCTGTACATGTAGTTCGCGAACCCTCCCTCGGCGATGCGGAACCACAGGTTTTGGTCGTCCATGAATTTTTTGTAATCGTCGTAAACCTTTTTGAACAGCGGGTTGCTGGCCGATGTTTCCGCGTAAAGTTCCATCGCCGCCTTGTAACAGGCATCCATGACTTCTTTCGGGAACGGTTTCAACTGCGTACCGGAACCCACCAGTTGTTTGAGTGCCGTCGGATTCTTGGCGTCGTACTTCGAGATCATGTCCACATGGGCGTCGGCACAGGCGATCTGGAGAATGGCTTGGTATTCCTTGGGCAGTTCCGCCCATTTTTTGGTGTTGACATAAGCGGAGACTTGCGGCCCACCTTCCCACCACCCGGGATAGTAGTAATACTTGGCTACCTTGTTGAAGCCGAGTTTTTGATCATCGTACGGGCCAATCCACTCGGCGGCGTCGATGGTGCCTTTCTCCAGCGCCGGATAGATGTCGCCACCGGGAATCTGTTGCGGTACCGCGCCGAGCTTGCTCAAAACCGCGCCGGCAAAGCCACCGATGCGGATTTTAAGGCCTTTCAAATCGGCGATTGTCTTGATTTCCTTGCGATACCAGCCGCCCATTTGCGTGCCGGTATTGCCGCAGGGAATCGTCAGGATGTTGGATTTACCGAAGACTTCGGCCATCAGCTTGCCGCCGTTGCCATAACGCATCCAGGCATCCATCTGGCGGGTGGTCATGCCGAAGGGAACCGCTGTTTCGAGTGCGTAGGTGGGGTCCTTGCCGAAGAAATAGTAGGAAACGGTATGCCCCATTTCGACCGTCAGGTCCTTGACGGCATCGAATACCGCTGGTCCGGGAACGATTTCACCGCCGGCGAAAACCTGGATCTGGAATTTGCCTCCAGTGGCCTCGGCCACGCGCTTGGCCATGTATTCGGCACCGCCGTATATGGTGTCGAGGCTCTTCGGGAAACTGGATGCCAAGCGCCATTTGATGGTTGGGGCATTTTGGGCAATGGCCGGCATTGCCGTCGTGCCGGCAGCCAGACCAACACCGGCAGTCTTTAAAAATGAACGTCTTTCCACGGTTTTGTCTCCTATGAATATTGTTGTTCGAAGAAATGCTCGATGATTATAACGAAAGGAAACAAGTGTGGTGCGGCCTACTTGGATGTTTTTGACGACCGAAGAATATATGGATGGTCGCTAGGCCTGACAACTTATTTGCCCGCTATTTTCATTTCTTCGATGAGCAGGGAACCAACCTGCTTCGAGCCGCGTATCAGCACATCGTTGCCAATCGCGGCGACATTCCGGAACATCTCGCGCAAATTGCCGGCGATGGTGATTTCCTCGACCGGGTGCGCGATTTCGCCGTTTTCGACCCAGTAGCCCGCCGCGCCGCGCGAATAATCGCCAGTGACATAGTTGACGCCGTGACCGAGGAGTTCGGTAACCAGCAGGCCACGCCCCATTTTCTTAAGCAAGGCCGGAAGATCGCGCTTGCCGGGATGGACCACCAGATTGTGCGAGCCGCCGGCGTTGCCGGTCGTTTGCATGCCCAGCTTGCGTGCGGTGTATACGCTCAGGAAGTAACCTTGCAACCGGCCGTCGACGACCACCTCGCGGTTGACTGTCGCCACACCGTCGTTGTCGAAATAGCTGCTGGCCAGGGCGCGCGGCAAATGCGGCCGTTCACTGATGCTCATTTTTTTCGAGAAGACGCGCTTGCCGAGGCTATCGACCAGAAAAGATGTCTTCCGGTATAGGCTGCCGCCGCTCACCGCATGCACGAAGCCGCCGATCAGCGAGGCGGCCAACGGTGCTTCAAAGATCACGGGCACCTTACAGGTTTTGATTTTACGCGCCCCAAGTCGCGACAGGGCGCGCTGCGCGGCGCGTTCGCCGACCGATGCCGGCGACTCGATCGAGGCGGGGTCACGGGCGGTGGAATACCAGTCGTCGCGTTGCATGTTGTCGTCGGCGCCGGCGATCACCGCGCAGGAGAGGTAATGGCGCGATGTCGGGTAGCCGCCCATGAAGCCGAGGCTGTTGGCGGCGATGAACTGCCCCTCCTGAATGGACACCGACGCGCCTTCGGAATTGGTGATCCGCGGGCTTAGCGCAAAAGCCGCCTGCTCGCAGTGCCGGGCGAGATCGACGGCCTGTTCGACCGACAGCAGCCAAGGGTGGTACAGGTCGAGATCAGGCAAGTTGCCGGTGGCCATGGCCAACTGGTCAGCATCGGGCAAGCCGGCGCACGGGTCGGCGGCGGTGAAGCGGGCGATGTTGATTGCTGCGTCCACCGTTTCGCGCAAGGCGGTCGGCGAAAATACCGAGGTACTGGCCTGGCCTTTGCGTTGGCCGAGGTAGACAGTCACCGCGATGGCTTTGTCGCGGTTGTATTCGATCGTTTCGATCTCGCCATGGCGAACCGTCACCGATTGACCAAAACCATCCGAGATATCGACTTCGCAGGCGCTGGCGCCCTGCTTTTTAGCGTGGGCCAGGACGTCTCGCGCCAATTCCTGCAAAGTTTCCAAACGATGGCTGAAGCGCGATTCGGTGGTGCCGGTAGTGGCTGGAGAGGACATGATCGGGTGGGGTGGCGAGGGTGAAAAGCCGTTATCATAGCAGTTCCCCGAGAGGCGCCCGCGTGACGATCCAACGCTTTCTCGGTGTCGCGGTTATCCTGAAAAGCGAGTCAGCGTATGACGAGTACCACTTCAGCCGATGAGCAAGCGCTGTTGTCGAAGACGCAACGCAAGAAAGCCATGGCGGAGTTGCAGGCGCTCGGCGAGGATCTGGTGGATCTCTCGCCCGATCGGCTTAAAAAGATCGATCTTCCGGAGGATCTGCGCGCCGCGGTGCGGGTCGCGCAAGGGATGCGGCGGCAGGACGACGCGCGGCGACGGCAATTGCAATTCATCGGCCGCTTGATGCGCGATGTCGATGCAGAACCGATTCGGCGTTCGCTGGCGGTGGTGCGCGGCGATTCGGCGGATGAAACCGCCCGCTTGCATCGTCTGGAACGCTTACGCAGCGAACTTCTGGCCGACGAGAAAGTTCTGTTCCGGCTGGCAAGTGAAACGCCGGCCATCGATCTGCAACATCTGCGCTCCCTGCGGCGTCGCGCCTTGCTTGAGCAGGCGCAAGGCAAGCCGCCACGCTGCTACCGCGAGATCTTCCAGTTTCTCAAGGCGCTGGAGTCGGAGGTAGAAGCGCTTTCAACCATTGGTGACCCGCATGCGCACGAACTCTGACACATTGTTGATCGGTTTGGTGTCGATCAGCGATCGCGCGTCGCAAGGAATCTACGTCGACCAAGGCATTCCGTCACTGGAAGCGTGGTTTCGCGACGCGTTGTCGACACCGTGGCGAAGCGTCACGCGTCTGATTGCCGACGAGCAGGCCACGATCGAGCACACCTTGATCGAATTGGTCGACGATGTCGGGTGTCACCTGGTGTTGACCACCGGCGGTACAGGGCCGGCGCCACGCGATGTCACGCCGGAAGCGACGATGGCGGTTGCCGATAAACTGTTGCCGGGGTTTGGCGAGGAAATGCGGCGTATCAGCCTGCATTTCGTGCCGACGGCGATTCTCTCGCGCCAGGTGGGCGCGATTCGCGGTCAGGCGCTCATTCTCAATTTGCCTGGGCAACCGAAGTCGATTCGGGAAACTCTGGAGGGCGTGAGCGCGGCCGACGGCACTCGCGTGGCGAACGGCATCTTTGCCGCCGTTCCTTACTGTCTCGATCTGCTTGGCGGGCCATACGTGGAAACGGTCGCCTCGGTCGTGCCTGTGTTTCGGCCCAAGTCCGCGCGGCTCTCCCGCGCTTCCGAGTAGAGGCGTCGCTATTTGGGTCGGTCAGGAATCCGCGCGAAACCGGGCGATTTCGTAATCGATGCCGCTTGTTTCGAGTTCCATCGGCGTTAACAGATAATTTCGCTCCCCTTGGCTGAACGCCATTGATTCGCGCACATTGAAACTCCCCAAGGGTAGCGCGATGCGCATCAAGCCTGCCGGTTCGTCGTCACGCAGCCAGATGCCGTGGGTACGGGTGGCTGCCGAGAAGCCGCTCCGTCGCGGTTGCAGGTCGATGCTTTGCGCGTGCCTGGCGAGAAGCTGAACCCCGAGGTCGGCGCGGGCGTCGCGACGTCGGCAGAAGCGCCGGATGGTGCCCAGCAGCACAGTCTGGCTTCCCTCCGCCTGCACGCAGATCAGGGTGCCCAGTGTGATCCAGTCCGTGTCTTTGTCCTCGGAGGACGCCCGGAATCCTCCTAGGCTGACATTGTCGGCCAGCCAGTTTGCCGCCCGTTGGGTCGGGCGCGGTGTTTGCCTGGCGCCGCCGAAGATCCTGTAGGCCGCGTCGAAGCCGTGTAGCACCGTCATTCGAGTGGCTACGCGATGGCGCACGTGCGCCCGCTGTGGCGCGGGATGTGTCCAGTGCGTTCGCAGATGATGCAATACCGGCAGCAACTGTTGCGGAGACGTTTCCCCGCCGAGATCGAGATCCGCCGGCATTTTTCCGCGCTCGACGAGGTGCAGCAGGTTTTCGACCGCGACGACGGCGTTGCCGGCCGAAAAAAAACGCATCCCGGCGCGTGTCGGTGCCGGTCGCCCGACCAGGCGGGTGGGTGTCGCGCCCGCGATGGTGTCTACCGAGTAGATGCTTTCCGGATGACGGTCGGACGAGAGGGCAAAGCCGGGCAGAAAATGCGTAATCAAATGGTCGGCCAGTTCGATCTGATTGGGAACCAGGCTGTCCATACCCGACATAAAATGCACCAGCGCATGCAAGTACTGCTGTGCGACACTGCCGGCGCCGCGTTGCGATGTATAAAGCGTGACCGTTCTCTGCGCATGGCCGGCGTCTTCCGCGGCCAGATAAGTTTGCCCGAGTTCACGCCATAGCCGGTTTTCGGCGGGCGTGTAACGATAGGCGAGCCACTTCAATTGCTGGCAACGCGCCGCTTGCAAACGCGTTTCGGTAAGCGTTTGGTTCGCCTTGAAAGCTTCGCTGCCCTTGTTTTTTGGATCGAGGCGGGCGCGTTCGAGGCAAGTGGCGTACAGTACGGCGATTTTCTCGAAATATCCGTAACTTCGCTGCCACTGCCTCTCTTCTTCGGGCTTCGAAAGCCAGGTCGGTTGCAGGTAGTCGCGCCGCAGGCGCCGGAGATGCGCTTGTGCGGCGTTGTCGAGTTGGCTGAGCAGGTCGAAATAGTGGTCGAGACGAAAGTGCTCGGCATCTTTCAAGGAGTCGAACCAACTGCTGATCTCATCGATTGCCGGCGCGGCTTTTTGCGGACGCAGTTCGAGTAAAATCCGCTTGAGTTCCTTACCGTCCGCCAGCGGGTGGTCTGGACGACGCGGAAAGATGTTGAAAAGCATTGCGGGCCATCCTCGTCAGGGTTCGCCAAGCGGGCAATTGTAAATCAGGATGGCGCGTCGTGCCGGCAAGGGGTCGCCTTCGTTTTTTGGCGGTGTCCGCGAGATGGGGCGTGACGCGCAGAGATGCTATCGCCTTGTCTTGACTCGATAACTTGCCGCTGCGGCGGGAGTGGATCAACAACAAAGGAATCGCATGCAGCAGTATCTCGATCTGATGCGGCACGTGCTAGAACATGGCGCCGACAAGACGGATCGTACCGGTACCGGCACGCGTTCGGTCTTCGGTTGGCAAATGCGCTTCGCGCTCGCGGCGGGGTTTCCCCTGCTGACCACCAAAAAATTGCATTTTCGGTCGATTGTGTACGAGCTGTTGTGGTTTCTGCGCGGCGAAACCAACGTGGCCTACTTGCGTGACAACGGCGTGCGCATCTGGGACGAATGGGCCGACGAAAACGGTGAGCTTGGCCCGGTTTACGGGCACCAGTGGCGACACTGGAAGACAGCCGATGGGCGTGAAATCGATCAGATGAAACAGTTGGTCGACGGCCTGATAAACAATCCTGACTCACGTCGTCACGTGGTCACCGCCTGGAATCCTGGGGACGTTGACCGAATGGCCTTGCCGCCTTGTCACACTTTTTTCCAACTCTACGTCGCCGCCCCTTCGCCATCTGCCTCGGACCGTCGACAGGTATTGTCTTGCCAGTTATATCAGCGGAGTGCGGATGTTTTTCTGGGTGTTCCGTTTAACATTGCCTCTTATGCGCTGTTGACGACGATCTTGGCGCGGGTTTGCGATTACCAGCCGGGGGAGTTCGTGCATACTTTCGGCGACGCGCATCTGTATCGCAATCATCTTGATCAGGCACGTTTGCAGTTGGCACGTGCTCCGCGCGCCTTGCCGCATTTGCGGCTCAATCCGCGGGTGCGCGATTTGTTCGATTTTCGGTTCGAGGATTTCACGCTCGACGGCTATGATCCGCATCCTCATATCGCGGCGCCAGTTGCCGTCTAGGGTTTCTGGCGCTCCCACCGGGGAACTCCCTGTTTTCAGGCTAATAAAGGTCGAGAAATGCTGTCACTGATTGCCGCCGTTGCCAACAATCGCGTGATCGGCAATGACGGTCGCCTGCTCTGGCATTTGCCGGAGGATATGCGCCACTTTCGACAGACGACCTCGGGGAAAACGGTGATCATGGGGCGCAAAACCTGGGAATCGCTGCCCGCGGCTTTTCGGCCGCTACCGCAACGAAACAACGTCGTCGTCAGCCACAACCCGGACTACATGGCCGATGGCGCGCGCGTCGCGACCTCGCTCGAAGACGCCATCGCACTCGCCGGCGCCGAGGATGAGGTGTTCGTCATTGGTGGCGGAACCCTTTACCGGCAAGCATTGCCACTGGCCGAGCGCTTATATCTCACGGAAGTGGCTGTCGATGGTGTCGGCGATACTTTTTTCCCGGGCGTATCGCCGGCGGAATGGCGCGAAGTGTCGCGTCGCGGTGGCCTAAGTAGCGAAAGCGGCCCGGTATATGATTTCGTGGTTTACGAGCGTCGCCGGGATCGTGGAGGGCGATGATGTCGGCCTTGCTACAGCGCTATCTCGAACTGGACGATGGCGAGGGGCCGGGCAAGGTCTTGGCGCACGCCAAGGTGTTGATCAAGATCGGTGCGATTTATAGGGAAATCGCGCCGGCGCATCTGGCCGAGGTGAGTCATGTGGCCAATTACAAATCCCGCATCGTTCTGCTTCACGCCGATAGCGGTGCCGTAGCCACCAAACTCCGCCAGATGACGCGGACGCTGCAGGAGACATTTCTCAGCCAAGGCGTCGACTGCACGGGCGTACAGATCAAGGTGCAAAGCCGGTGGGAGCCGCGCGCTTCGGTGCGTGAACCCGCGCAAAAACCTCTTGGCGCCAGGACTTGTCGTGAATTGGCCGCGCTGGGTGATTCGCTGCCGGCGTCTTCGTTGCGGACGGCGCTGGAGGCGCTGTTGGAGCGAGCGGCTAAAGCGGAATAACGGCGACTCGTTCGAGTATCAGCAGCGCGAAAACCAGCAGCGCGACGAGCAGCGCGTAGCGGAGCGCGCGCCAGGAAAGCTGAAGGTAGCGCCTATCGCCGGTTAGGAGCGAAACCGCGACACCCACGGCGATGCCAGTCGCCGTCAGCACCGCCAAAAAACGCAAAAGCCACATTGGGGAAGCGTGGCCTTTAGAAAGCCGGGGTCGTTAACCAGCGGGAAATGCCCGGAGGCGCCAGCGCTTGTTCTTCGAAAGTGACATAGTCCCAGGCATCCGGGTTGGCGAGCAACTCGCGCGCAAGGAGATTGTTCAACGCGTGCCCCGATTTGTGGGCGGTAAACGACGCCAGCAGCGGGCTGCCGAGCAGGTAGAGATCGCCGATGGCATCCAGCACCTTGTGTTTGACGAATTCGTCGCTGTAACGCAGGCCGTCTGCATTCAGCACCCGGTATTCGTCGAGAACCACGGCGTTGTCCAGGCCGCCGCCCTGCGCCAGTCCGTTTTCGCGCAGCCACTCGACTTCCTGCATGAAGCCGAAGGTTCGCGCCCGTGCCACGTCGCGTGAGTACGCCTGTTCGGCGAAATCGATGGTGACCTGCTGGCCGGTACGATTGATCGCCGGGTGATTGAAGCTGATCGAGAACGACAGTCGAAAACCCTCGTAGGGTTGGAAGCGCGCCCATTTTTCGCCGGTCGCGTCCTCCTCGCGTACTTCGATCAGTCGCTTGACGCGAATGAACTTCTTGGCCTGGGCTTGTTCCTCGATGCCGGCGGACTGGATGAGGAAAACGAAGGGCGCCGCCGAGCCGTCGAGAATGGGCAACTCGGCCGCGTCGAGGTCAACGAAGGCATTGTCGATCCCGAGGCCGGCAAAGGCCGACATCAGGTGCTCGATGGTTCCGACCTTCACGCCGTCGCGCTCAAGACAGGAACACATCCGCGTATCGCCGACCAGCAAGGCGGATGCAGGCAGGTCAACCACCGGATCAAGATCGATCCGCCGAAAGACGATTCCCGTCCCCGGCGCGGCCGGGCGCAGGCTCATGGTGACCTTGACGCCAGAATGCAGTCCGACACCGGCGGCGCGGACCACGCTCTTTAGAGTGCGCTGCTTGATCATGTGTCTGAAAAAAATGAATAATCGACCGATTCTAGCACAGCCTCGGCGTGCCCGGAACAGGTCGATTCCCCGCAGAGGCGTCGCCGCCGGAAAGGCTTAGTCCGCCTGCTTTCTCAAAAAGGCCGGAATGTCGTAACGATCGACGCCGCTGTTGGCCAGGGCTTCGACAGTCGCGCTGCGTCCCTTGCGGACGATGGCCGGTACCTGATCGAGGCTGGCATAGTCGATCGGGCCGCTACCGTGGCGGTGATCGGTGCCGGTTGCCGACAGGGTATTGATGACTTCGAAGTTCTGCCGCTTGGCCTGCGCTTGACCCAGACCGGTGGCGACCACCGTGACGCGGATCTCCTCGCCCATTTCCTGGTCGTACACCGCGCCGAAGATGATGTGCGCGTCGTCGGCGGCGAAGGCGCGCACGGTATTCATCACTTCGTTGACTTCCTTCATCTTGAGCGAGCGCGTGGCGGTGATGTTGACCAGCACCCCCTTGGCTCCCGAAAGGTTCACTCCTTCGAGCAACGGCGAGGCGACGGCGCGTTCGGCGGCGATGCGCGCGCGGTCGACTCCGGCGGCTTTGGCAGAACCCATCATCGCCATTCCCATTTCGCCCATCACCGTGCGCACATCTTCGAAGTCGACGTTGACCAGGCCGGGGAAATTGATGATTTCGGCGATGCCGCCAACGGCGTTGCGCAGAACATTGTCGGCGGCCTTGAAGGCGTCATCCATCGACACATCGTCGCCCAGGACATCCATCAAGCGGTCGTTGAGGATGACGATCAGCGAGTCGACGCTTTTCTGCAATTCGGCGATCCCGGTTTCCGCCACCTTCAGCCGCTTGCCTTCGAAACCGAACGGCTTGGTGACCACGGCGACGGTCAACACGCCCAATTCCTTGGCGACTTCGGCAACGATGGGCGCTGCGCCGGTGCCGGTGCCGCCGCCCATGCCGGCGGTAATGAATACCATGTGCGCGCCGCGTAGCGATTCGGCGATCGCTTCGCGCTCTTCAATCGCGGCGCTACGCCCCGCTTCCGGCTTGGCGCCGGCGCCGAGGCCGCTTTTGCCGAGTTGCAGTTTCTCGATGGCGATGCTCCGGCCGAGCGCTTGCGAATCCGTGTTGGCGGCGATGAAGTCGACGCCGTTCACACCTTCGCGGATCATGTGGTCGACGGCGTTTCCGCCCGCGCCACCGATACCGATCACCTTGATGATGGTGTCGAGTTCGCTCCGCTCTTCGTTGTCGATGATCTCAAACATTGTTGCCTCCTCTGCAAAAGTTTCAAACTGGTGAACAATCGATTTTTTTTCCAACAGACGACCTATTTAAAAATTCTTTTCAAACCAAGATTTCATTCGGCCGAAGACTTGTTTGACGTCGCGCGTTTCCCGCACTTTCAAGCCGCGCTTGCGTTGCGTCTGCGCTTCCATCAACAGGCCGCACGCGGTGGCGAAACGCGGGTTCTGCACCACATCGGCGAGCGCGCCTTGATATTTGGGTACACCGAGGCGAACCGGCATGTGGAAAATCTCTTCCCCAAGCTCGATCATCCCCGGCATGACCGACGCGCCGCCGGTCAGGACGATTCCGGACGAGAGAACGTCCTCGAAACCGGAGCGGCGAAGCTCCGCCTGGATCAGTTCATAAAGTTCTTCCACGCGTGGCTGGATGACATCGGCCAGAGCGCGACGCGAAAGCTTGCGCGACGGCCGGTCGTCGACGCCGGCGACATCGAGCACGTCTTCGGCGTCGGCCAGATGCGCCAGCGCGCAACCGTACTTGCGCTTGATCTCTTCGGCTTCGCGGGTGGGCGTGCGCAGGGCCATGGCGATATCGTTGGTGATCTGGTCGCCGGCGATCGGGATGACCGAGGTGTGCCGGATCGCGCCCTGCGTCCATACCGCCAGATCGGTGGTACCGCCGCCGATGTCGATCAGGCAGATGCCGAGATCTTTTTCGTCCTCCGAGAGCACGGCGCAACTCGATGCCAGCGGTTGCAGGACGAGGTCGTTGACCTCCAGTCCGCAGCGCCGCACGCACTTGACGATGTTTTGCGCCGCCGACACCGCGCCGGTGACGATATGCACTTTCACTTCGAGACGGAAGCCGCTCATGCCGATCGGCTCACGGATGCCGTCTTGATCGTCGATGATGAATTCCTGGGTAAGGATGTGCAGAATTTCCTGATCGGCCGGAATCGGCATCGCGCGGGCGGTTTCGATCACCCGGTCGACATCCATCGGCGTGACCTCCTTGTCCTTGATCGCCACCATCCCGTTCGAATTGAAGCTGCGGATATGGCTGCCGGCGATGCCGGTATAGACGTCTCGCACCTTGCAGTCGGCCATCAGTTCCACTTCCTGAAGCACGCGCGAGATGGTGGCCACCGTTTCCTCGATATTGACCACCACGCCTTTTTTCAGCCCCTTGGATTCCTGCGAACCCATGCCGATGACGTTCACACGCCCCTCAGGGGTGAGTTCCGCGACCAAGGCGACAATTTTCGAGGTGCCGATGTCGAGACCGACAATCAAATCCTTGCTATCCCTGCTCATTTCTTTCCTTTGATGTCTTGAACCGTACCGGCCGCGAAACGTAACGCAAAACCATTCGGATACCGCATGTCAACCGCGATCGGGCGACCGTGGCGAGTGTCGGACAAGGTCGGGTAATAGTCGACAAAACGCTGCAGACGCGCACGAATCGGCGCTTTCGCCTGCTCGCGACCCAATTCAACCAACAGTCCGTCCTCCAGTTTCAGAAGCCAGGCCAGCCGCGGCGACAGGGTTAACTGTGTCGGCTGGCGTCCTGTTGGTTGCAAAATCGTCGTGAACTCCTCCTGTCGGCGCAAGACCTCGCCCGCCGAACCCGCCGGTCCGCTCAGCTTCGGTAACGGCTGTTCCCGGGACAGCGACGCCGCGAAGACTTCGCCGTGGGTATTCACCAGTCTGTCCTGTCCATCGCCCCAAAATGCCGCGGCTTGATGCTCTTCGATACGGACTTCGATGATCGATGGCCATTTCCGCCACACTTCGGCACGGCGTACCCACGGCAACTGTTCGAGCGCCAGCCGCACGGCGTCGACGTTCACCGTCAGGAAATTGCCACGCAGCAGCGGTCCCAGCGCCAGATCGATTTCCTGGCGACGCACTTCGCGCAATTCGTGCGTGACCGACAACTCGTCGATTGGCAACACTTGCATCCGTGGCGCGGCCCAGAGAACGGCCGCCACCAGCAGCGCCGCGCCCGCCATCAGGAACAGCAGGTCGGAAATTGCCGTCAGCAAGTGCGGTTTGTGCCACATCGCTCATCCCAGCGCGGCAAGCGATAGCACGCGCACGACCAGTTCGTCGTAGGATATTCCCGCCGCGCGGGCCGCCATCGGCACCAAGGAATGATCGGTCATTCCCGGCGAGGTGTTGATCTCGAGAAAATAGGCGCGGCTGGCCTTGTCGTTGGCGGGTCCATCCATCAGAAAATCGACGCGTCCCCAGCCGCGACCGCCAAGGGCACGGTAGGCGACCAGGGCTTGTGCGCGCAATTCCCGTTCGCTCTCTTCGGGGAGGTCGCAGGGGCAGCGGTAAACGGTGTCGTCCCGCAGATACTTGGCGTCGTAATCGTAGAACTCGCTACTCGGTTCGATTTTGATGATCGGCAAGGCTTCATCGCCAAGAATGGCCACGGTGTATTCGCCGCCGAGAATCGCGCGCTCGGCGATCACCAGCGCATCGTGCTTGGCCGCTTCGGCGTAGGCGGCACCGAGTTCTCCAGGTCGCCGGACCTTGCTGATGCCGATCGACGACCCTTCGCAGGCGGGTTTGACGAACAGCGGCAGGCCCAGTTCGGCTTCCACGCGCGCCATGTCGCTGTTCCCGTCGAGCAAGGCATGGTCGGGAACCGGCAGGCCGACGGCGCGCCAGAGCATTTTCGTGCGCCACTTGTCCATTCCCAGCGCCGAAGCCATCACTCCGCTGCCGGTGTAGGGAATGCCCATCAGTTCGAGCGCGCCCTGAATGGTGCCGTCTTCACCGTAACGACCGTGCAGGACGATGAAGGCGCGCGCGTAGTTGGACAACTCGTCAAGTTTTCTGGTGGCCGGGTCGAACGGATGTGCGTCGACTCCCTGGCGTCGCAAGGCGTCCAGAACGCGCGCGCCGCTGTTTAGCGACACCTCGCGTTCGGCCGAGCGACCGCCAAAAAGCACTGCCACCTTGCCGAAGTCCCGGACATTGATCGCTGTCATCGTTCGCCCCTCATGCGCTAGCCAGTTGACCGGGAACGCCGCCGATCGACCCGGCGCCCATGGTCATCACCACGTCGCCGTCGCGGACGACATCCCGAATCGCTTGCGGCAAATCGCCGATATTTTCCACGAAAACCGGTTCGACCTTGCCGGCGACGCGCAAGGCCCGGGCCAGCGCGCGGCCGTCGGCGGCGACGATGGGGTGTTCGCCGGCGGCGTAGACTTCGGTCAGCACCAGCGCGTCGGCGCCGCCCAGTACCTTGACGAAGTCCTCGAAACAATCGCGCGTCCGGGTGTAGCGGTGCGGCTGAAAGGCCAGCAGCAAGCGGCGGTCGGGGAAGGCGCCGCGCGCCGCGGCCAGGGTGGCCCGCATTTCGACCGGGTGGTGACCGTAATCGTCGACCAGGGTGAAATGTCCGCCGCCGGGCAGGGCGATCTCTCCGTAACGTTGAAATCGGCGCCCGACGCCGTCGAATTCCGCCAGTGCCTTCTGTATGGCCTCGTCGGCGACGCCGAGTTCGCTGGCCACGCCGATGGCCGCCAACGCATTCAACACGTTGTGCAAGCCCGGCAGGTTGAGGACGATTGGCAGGCGGCTGATGCTGCCGTTGGTCCGCATGCAATCGAAGTGCATTTGACCGGCGACGGCGACGACGTTTTCGGCGACGATGTTGGCCGGGGCTTGCAAACCGTAGGTCACGATCTGTTTGCTGACGCGTGGCATGATTTCCCGCACATTGGCGTCGTCGGAACACAGCACCGCCACGCCGTAGAAGGGCAGGCGCTGCAGGAAGTCGACGAAGGCTTGCTTCAGCCGATCGAAGTCATGGCCATAGGTTTCCATGTGGTCGGCGTCGATGTTGGTGACCACCGAAACCACCGGCGACAGGAACAGAAAGGAGGCATCGGATTCATCGGCCTCGGCGACCAGGAACTCGCCAGAACCGAGGCGGGCATTGGCGCCGGCAGCGTTGAGCCGACCGCCGATGACGAAGGTCGGGTCCATGCCGCCCTGGGCGAGAATGGAAGCCACCAGACTGGTGGTGGTGGTCTTGCCGTGCGTGCCGGCGACGGCGATGCCCTGTTTGAGGCGCATCAGTTCAGCAAGCATTTGCGCGCGCGGCACCACCGGCACATGGCGCGCGCGGGCGGCGATCACTTCCGGGTTGTCGGCCTTCACCGCCGATGACACCACCACCGCATCGGCCCCTTCGACGTTTTCCGTCGCGTGGCCGCGTATCGTCCGCACCCCGAGCGCCGCCAGACGGCGGGTCGTCGCGTTGTCGGCCAGATCGGAACCGCTGACCGAAAATCCGAGATTGGCCAGCACTTCGGCGATGCCGCTCATACCGGCGCCGCCGATACCGACGAAATGGATCGTCTTGACTTTGTGTTTCACTTGGCAATTTCCTCGCACATCCGGGCAACGTCCGCCGTTGCTTGCGGTCTGGCCAATTCGCGCGCCTTTTCGGCCATTTCCCGCAACTGCGGGAGTGTGTATTGGCGCAGGAGACTGATTGCCTCCGGGGTCAATTGCTGTTGCGGCAGCAGGATCGCCGCGCCGGCATCGGAGAGAAATTTCGCGTTCAGCGTCTGGTGATCGTCAACCGCGTGCGGAAAAGGAACCAGCACGCTGGCCACGCCGGTGGCCGCCAGTTCCGCGACGGTCAAGGCCCCCGAGCGACAGATCACCAGATCGGCCCAGGCGTAGGCGCCGGCCATGTCGTCGATGAAAGCGGTGCAGTGCGCCTGCACGTTGGCGGTCTCGTAGTTCTCGCGCAGTTGCGCCAGATGGCGTTCGCCGGCTTGATGAACCACCAGCGGCCGTTCGGCCGGATCGATCAGCGCCAGGCCTTGCGGCACGATCTCGTTGAGCGCCGCCGCGCCCTGGCTCCCGCCAAGGATCAGCCAGTGCGGTGGCTCCAAATGGTCGGCCGTGCGTTGTTTCGGCGGAACGACCTCGCTCATTTCGGGGCGTAGCGGATTGCCGACCCACTCGCCCTTGCGCAAGGCGGCCGGAAACCCGCAAGCGATCCGATCGGCCACGTTGGCCAGCACGCGATTGGCCAGCCCGGCCACCGAATTCTGCTCGTGAATGATCAGCGGGCAACCCTGTAGCGCCGCCATCATGCCCCCTGGGAAACTGACGTAGCCGCCCATGCCGAGCACGACGTCTGGCCGGACGCGCCGGATTTCGCGCCGCGCTTGCCGGCAGGCCGAGAACAGGTGGAAGGGCAGTAGCAGTTTACGCATCGGACCCTTGCCGCGCAGGGCGGCAAAGCGCACCCAGGCCATTTCGTAGCCGCGCGCCGGGACCAGCTTGGCTTCCATCGACTCGGGCGCGCCCATCCACACCACGCGCCAATCGCGGCTGCGTAGCAAGTCGGCGACCGCCAGTCCAGGGAAAACGTGACCGCCGGTGCCGCCGGCCATGACGAGCAAGGTCTTGCTCATACCTTGCCTCCGCGCATCAGTTGACGATTTTCCCAGTCGATTCGCAGCAGCACCGCCAAAGCGACGCAGTTGGCGAGAATTCCCGAGCCGCCGAAGCTCATCAACGGTAAGGTCAGCCCCTTGGTCGGTAGCAGACCCATGTTGACGCCCATGTTGATGAAACTCTGCACGCCGATCCAGACCCCGATGCCTTGCGCGACCAGCGCGGAGTAGAGGCGGTCGAGCGCGACCGATTGCCGACCGATGGCGAAGGCGCGTTGAATCAGCAGTGCGAACAGGAACACCACCGCCAGAACGCCGAAAAAGCCGAGTTCCTCGGCGATGACCGCCAGCAGGAAGTCGGTATGCGCTTCAGGCAGATAAAACAGTTTTTCGACGCTGGCGCCCAGGCCGACGCCCAACAATTCGCCACGCCCGAAGGCGATCAGCGCATGCGACAGTTGATAACCGCGACCGAACGCGTCAGCCCAGGGGTCCATGAAACCGAAAATCCGATCACGCCGATAAGGTGAAAAAATGATCAACGCGGCAAAGGCCAGTCCGAGGACCAGAATCAGCACCACGAACAGGCGCGCCCGCATGCCGCCAAGAAAAAGTATCCCCATGGCGATGGCGATGATCACGACGAAGGCGCCAAAATCGGGTTCCTTGAGCAACAGGATGCCGACGGCGACCATCGCGCTGGCCAGCGGCAGGAACGCTTTTTTCAGGTCGTGCATGTGCGGCATCTTGCGCGTGGTGTAGTCGGCGGCGTACAGAACCGCGAAAAATTTCATCAATTCCGACGGTTGAAGATTGACGACCAGTAGCGGCAGCCAGCGGCGCGCGCCGTTGACATCGCGTCCGATTCCCGGGATCAGCACCAGCGCCAGCAGGACGAATCCGGCCACGAACAGCCATGGTGCCCATTGTTGCCAGGTGGACAACGGCACCTGAAACGCGACCGCCGCGGCCACCAGGCCAATGGTCAGGAAAACCGCGTGGCGGATGAGAAAGTACGCCGGCTGATTGCCGGTCATCCGGCCCGCCTCGGCCGTGGCCATCGACGCCGAATAGACCATGACCATGCCGATCAGCAAGAGCATCAACGCGCTCCAGAGCAGCGCCAGATCGATTTCGGCGGGCAGGCGGCGGGGCATGTCGAGGGCGCGCGGCATCAGCCCACCTCCTTGGCGAGCGCTTTGACGGCGTCGACGAAGGCGGCGGCGCGCCAAGCGTAATTGCGGTACATGTCGGTGCTGGCACAGGCGGGCGAAAGCAGCACCGCATCGCCGGGCAACGCCCGCGAGGCGCTCCAGCGGACGGCGTCCGCCATGTCGTCGCCATGGTGCAAGGCGACTCCGCAGCCATCGAGGACGGCGGCGATGGTCGCGGCGTCACGTCCGAGCAGGGCCGCGCTGCGGGCATGCGCCGTCACCGCGGCGCGCAGTGGCGAAAAGTCCTGTCCCTTGCCGTCGCCGCCAAGGATGATCGCTACCGGGCGCCCAAGTCCTTGCAGCGCGGCCAGCGTCGCGCCAACGTTGGTACCTTTCGAGTCGTCGAAATAGTCCACTCCGCCGATGGTGGCGACCCATTCGACACGATGCGCAAGCCCGGTGAACGCCGCCAGCGCCGGCAGAATCGCGGAGGGTTCGATGCCGATCGCCGCGCAGAGCGCCAGCGCCGCCAAGGCGTTGGCCGCGTTGTGCGAACCAACCAGTCGCATTTCGGCGAGTGCCAGCAGTTTCTCGTCGCCGCGTAGCAAATAACCGTCGGCAACGCCGAAATCGTCTACCTTTTTGGGCCGGTCGAGACCGAAGGTGATCCGTTGGCGCCCGCTGCTCGCCGCCGACAGGCTGCGCGGGTCGTCGCGATTGAGGATCATCGCGCCCTGGCCTTGAAAAACCCGCTTTTTACTGGCGGCATAGTCTTCGTAGCCCGGATAGCGGTCGAGATGATCCTCGCTGACGTTCAGCAAGGTTGCCGCGTCCGCGTTCAGACTATACGTTGTATCGAGTTGAAAACTCGACAATTCCAGGACCCACACCGTCGGAAGCTCGCCGCTGTCGACCGCTGCCATCAGCGCATCGAGCGCCGCCGGGCTGATGTTGCCCGCGACCGCGGTACGGCGACCGGCGGCCCGACAGAGGGCGCCGGTCAGGGCCGTGGTGGTGGTCTTGCCGTTGCTACCGGTGATGGCGATCACTCGCGCCCGCGGCGTCAATCGCCGGATGCCCCAGACGAACAATTCGATTTCGGACACCACCGGCACGCCGCGCGCCAAGGCGTCCTGAACTTGCGGCTCCTCGACAGGCACGCCCGGAGAGATGGCGATCAGGTCGATGGCGGCGAAGGCCGCGGCGGCGAACGGGCCGGCGAACAGTGGCGCATCCGGTGCGACGGCGCGCAGTGCCTCGACGTGCGGCGGCGTTTCGCGGCTGTCGGCGATGCGCACGCGCGCACCGTGCCGGGTCAGCCACTTGACCATGGCCAATCCGCTTTCACCAAGGCCGAGAACCAGCACCGATTTGCCGTCGAGTTCCATCTCAGCGCAGTTTCAAGGTGGACAGACCGACCAGCACCAGCATGATGGTGATGATCCAGAAGCGTACGACGACCTGTGTTTCTTTCCAGCCGCCGAGTTCGAAATGATGGTGCAAGGGCGCCATGCGGAAAATCCGCCGACCGCCGGTGAACTTGAAGTAGAGGACCTGCGCGGCGACCGATAGCGTTTCGGCGACGAAGATGCCGCCCATGATCGCCAGCACGATTTCCTGGCGGACGATGATCGCCACCGTCCCGAGCGCCGCGCCGAGCGCCAGCGCGCCGACGTCGCCCATGAACACTTCGGCCGGGTAGGCGTTGAACCACAAAAAACCGAGTCCCGCGCCAGCCATGGCGCCGAGAAATACCGCCAGTTCGCCGGCGCCGGGGATATACGGCAGAAGCAGATACTTGGCATAGACGGCGTTGCCGGCGACATAGGCGAAGATTGCCAGCGCGCTGGCGACCATCACCGTCGGCATGATCGCCAGACCGTCGAGACCGTCGGTGAGGTTGACGGCATTGCTGGTGCCGACGATCACCAGATAACTCAGGATCATGAAGCCGATCACGCCGAGCGGGTAGGACACGGTCTTGAAGAAGGGGACGATCAATTCCAGTTGCGCCGGCGTGTTGGCCGTCAGGCCGAGGAAAACCGCCACCGACATGCCGAATGCCGACTGCCAGAAGTACTTCCAGCGCGCCGGCAGGCCACGCGGGTCGCGATGAACCACTTTTTGCCAGTCGTCGTACCAGCCGATACCGCCAAAACCCAGGGTGACCAGCAACACCACCCACACGTAGCGGTTGCTCAGATCGCCCCACAGCAGGGTAGTGACGGCAATGGCGATCAGGATCAGCGCGCCGCCCATGGTTGGCGTGCCCGATTTGACCAAGTGGGTTTGTGGCCCATCGTTTCGCACCGCCTGACCGATTTTTTTGGCGGCCAGCCAGCGGATGACTCGTGGGCCGGCGATGAAGGAAATGATCAGCGCGGTCATCGCGGCCAGCACCGTGCGCAGGGTGATGTAGTTGAAGACGTTGAAGGTGCGTACGTCCTGCGCCAGCCACTGGGTCAAAAGTAGGAGCATTACTGGCCTCCGGTGGATTGTGGGGCGGCGATCACGTCGGCCACTCGCTCCATGCGCATGAAACGGGAGCCTTTGACCAGGACGGTGGTTTGCGGTGTCAATTCTGCGGTCAGGGCTTCGATCAAGCGGTCGACGGTGCTGTAGTGTTCGCCGCCGGCCCCGAAATTGCGCGCGGCGACGGCCGTGGCGTTGCCCAGCGCCAGCAGGCGGTCGATGCCCTGACTCTTGGCGTAGCCACCGATCTCGTCGTGGAACTGGGCGCTCATGTCGCCGATTTCGCCCATGTCGCCGAGCACCAGTACTTTCTTGCCGATGGTTGCCGCCAGTACGTCGATTCCGGCACGCACCGAATCGGGGTTGGCATTGTAGGTGTCGTCCAGCAGGATCGCGCCGCGCCGCGCCGCGCGCTGTTGCAGACGACCTTTCAAGCCGCGGAAGGCGGTGAGCCCGGCCTGCACGTTGGCCAGGGAAATTCCCGCCGCCAGGCAAGCGGTGGCCGCCGCCAGAGCGTTGCGCGCGTTGTGCTGACCCGGCAGCGAAAGCGTCGCTTCCATTTCGCCCGTCGGTGCCTGCAGACGCAAGCGGCTTTCCAGGCCGTGAATATGGAATTCGCCGCTGACATCGGCGGCGCGGTCGATACCGAAAGTCATGGTCTTGACGCCGCGACTTTGCGCGCGCCATAGACCCGCCCACTGGTCATCGGCGTTGAACACGGCGACGCCGTTCTCGGCAAGACCTTTGTAAATACTGCCTTTTTCCGTGGCGATCGCTTTCAGCGATCCCATGCCCGCCAAATGCGCGCGCTGGGCGTTGGTCACCAGGGCGACGTTTGGGCGTGAGATACCGGCCAGATAGGCGATTTCGCCGGGGTGGTTCATCCCCATTTCGATGACGGCGGCGCGATGTTCGGCATTCAGTCGAAAAAGTGTCAGCGGCAAGCCGATGTCGTTGTTGAAATTCCCATGCGTGGACAGCACCGCGTCGCCGAAAGCGGCGCGCAGAATGCTGGCGATCATTTCCTTGGTGGTGGTTTTGCCGTTGCTGCCGGTAACCGCGACCAGCGGCAAGGTAAAGCGGCCGCGCCAGTCGGCGGCCAGGGCGCCGAGCGCCAGTCGGGTGTCGGCGACCCGCAACAGCGGCAAATGGCCAATCGAGGCGTTGCCGGCGGTATCGTCGGCGACCAGCGCCGCCGCCGCGCCGCGTTCGGCGACTGCCGTCAGATAATCGTGGCCGTCGAAATTCTCGCCACGAAGGGCGACGAACAGTTCCCCGGCGACGATCGACCGGCTATCCGTCGACACGCCGCGAAAGGTCGTGTTGTCGCCGACAACACCGCCCCGGGTCGCCCGTGCGGCGCTTTGAAGGTCCATGGCGATGGTCATGACGACGCGACCGGGCGGGCGGCGAGGGCGGCGCGCGCCTCCGCGATGTCGGAAAAGGGCTGCCGCACGCCGGCAATCTCCTGATAGTGTTCATGGCCCTTGCCGGCAATCAGGATCACATCCGCCGGGTGTGCGGCAAGCACGGTCTGCCTGATGGCTTCCTTGCGGTCGACGAGGATGTCGGCCTTCGGCGCGCCGGCGGCGATTTCCTCCAGGATGGCCAAGGCGTTTTCGCTGCGAGGGTTGTCGCTGCTGAGCACCACATGATCGGCGTGCTGCGTGGCGATGTGTCCCATGATTGGCCGCTTGCCACGGTCACGGTCGCCGCCGCAGCCGAAAATGACTGTCAGGCCCGCGCCGCGCGCTGTCGCCATCGGCCGCAGAGCCGACAGCGCGTTGCGCAGGGCATCCGGCGTGTGTGCGTAATCGACGACGACCAGCGGCTCGTTGTTGCCGCCAACGCGCTCCAGGCGTCCAGGTGGCGAGGTCAGGGCCGCGAAACGCCCGGCGATGTCTTTCGGTGTCAGGCCCGCGTCGATCAACACCGCCGCGACGGCCAGCAAATTGGAAATGTTGTAGCGGCCGAGCAAGCGGGTTTCGACGATGGCGCGGCCATTCGGTGCGCAAAGCCGGAAGCGGAGTCCGTCCAAGGTTTCCGCGATGTTCTCGGCGCGTATCGTTCCCAGCCGATTGTCCGACGTGGCCTGCTGGGTGTAGCCGATCACCTTGGTGGCGGTGGTCAACGCCGCCAGTTCGACGCCAAAGGGATCGTCGAGATTGCAGATCGCCAGACGGAGTTTCGGCCAGGTAAACAGTTTCGCCTTGGCCTGCGCGTAGGCTTCCATCGTGCCGTGGTAGTCGAGATGATCGCGACTCAGGTTGGTGAATGCCGCGACATCCACGCGAGCGCCCGCCAGCCGCCCTTCGGCGATGCCGATGGAACTGGCTTCCAGCGCGCAGGCTTGTACGCCGCTCTCGGAGAATTCCGCCAGATAGCGCATCAAGGTTGCCGCTCCCGGCGTGGTGAAGCCGGTTTCGTGCAAGTCGCCCGCCACGCCGGCGCCGAGCGTGCCGATCACTCCGCAGCGGCGTGGGTGCGCCTGGGCGATCCACTGACTGACGCTGGTTTTGCCGTTGGTGCCGGTGACCGCCAGCAGCGGCAGCCGCTCGCTCGGACGACCGTAAACGATGTGGGCCAGGGGGCCGCAAAGCGCTCGCAGGCCGGGAACCGGCAGATTGGTCACGCCCCAGGTGCTTTGCCAGACAAAAGCGTCGTCTTTGCCTGGCGTGCTCTCCCACAGAACCGCCGCCGCGCCATTGGCGATCGCCTCGGCGATGTAACGTCGCCCGTCGGCATGCTCGCCGGGATAGGCGAGGAATAGATCGCCGTGTCGCACTTGCCGGCTATCGTCGGTGACGCCGCCAGGCAGAACGCCGAGCGTGGCCAGACGTTCGATGTAGGCGGCGCTGGTATCGCTGGTTGGTGCCATCACAATTTCGCCTTGGGGCCGGTGGTGGGTTTCGGGCTTTGCGCGACTTGCAGTGGCGCGTCGGGCGTGATGCCGAGCGTCCGCAGGGAACTGCCCATGACCGCGGAAAAAGCCGGTCCGGCGACATCGCCGCCATAGTGCTGACCGGCACCCGGTTCGTCGATCATCACCGCGACGATCAGCCGCGGATCGGATGCCGGCGCGAATCCCACGAAAGAGGCAACGTATTTATTGGCGTAGCGGCCGTGTTCGAGCTTGTAGGCGGTGCCCGTTTTCCCGGCGACGCGATAGCCGGGCACTTGCGCCTTGGGCGCCGTGCCGCCGGTTTGTACCGCCATTTCGAGCATGGTGCGCACTTCGCGCGCCGTCCTTGGCGTGAAGACCTGGGTGCCAGCCGGCTTTCCGGAATCGATGCGCGTCAGGGAGAGCGGCAGGACATCGCCGTCGCGGGCGAAGGCGGTGTAAGCGCGCGCCAGTTGAATCAGCGATACCGAAATGCCGTGTCCGTAAGACATGGTCGCCTGCTCGATCGGGCGCCAGCTTTTCCATGGCCGGACGCGGCCGCTCACCTCACCGGGAAAACCGAGATGAGGGGTGTGCCCAAAGCCGATGTCGTCGAACATTTGCCACATTTTTTGCGCCGGCAGCATGGCCGCGATTTTCGCCGCGCCGACGTTGGAGGATTTCTGTATCACTTGCGCGACGGTCAACGCGCCGTGCGGGTGGGCATCGGAAATCGTCGCCGTGCCGATGGTGAGCCTCCCCGGCGCGCAATTGACGATCGTATCGAAACGCACCTTGTTGTTGTCCAGCGCCAGGGCGACGGTAAACGGTTTGAGCGTGGAACCCGGTTCGAAGGTGTCGGTGACCGCGCGGTTGCGCAGTTGGGCGCCGGACAGGCTCTCCCGATTGTTGGGGTTGTACGTCGGCCAGTTGGCCAGCGCTAGGATTTCGCCGGTGCGCACGTCGACCACCACCACGCCGCCAGCCTTGGCCTTGTTCTCGGCAATCACCTGCTTCAATTGGCTGTAAGCCAGATACTGGATTTTGGAGTCGAGTGCCAGATGGATGTCCTGACCGTCCTGCGGCGCCTTGATCGATCCGACATCCTCGACGATCTGACCACGACGGTCCTTGATCACGCTACGGCTACCGGTCTGGCCGAGCAGCTGGCCATGAAAAGCCAGTTCGGCGCCTTCCAGACCCTTGTCGTCCACGCCGGTGAAGCCCACCATGTGCGCGGTCATTTCCCCGGTCGGGTAGAAGCGGCGGTATTCCTTGTCCTGACCGATTCCCGGCAGCTTGAGCGCCGCGACCTGCTCGGCGATCGACGGCGGAATCTGACGGCGCAGGAAGACGAAATTCTTCTCTTTGTCGAGCTTGTGCGCCAGTTGCTTGGCATCGGTTTCCAGAATGGTCGCCAATTGCTTGGTTTGCTCCGGCGTCAAGTTCGCCGCCTGAGGAACCGCCCAGATCGATTTCATCGGCGTCGAAATCGCCAGCACGTCGCCATGCCGGTCGGCGATGCGTCCACGGGAAGCGGAAATCTCGATGTCTCGACGGTAGCGGGACTCCCCTTTTTCCTGCAAAAAATCGTTGTTCAGGACTTGCAGATAAAACGCGCGCCCGATCAGCGCCCCGAACGATCCGAGAATCAGCAAGGCCATCAGGCGCGATCGCCAAGGCGGCAAACTCAGTTGCAGCAGAGGACTCTCGGCGAACTTGTGGGCGACATTTCCCTTGAAGCGCATCATCGCGAACCTCCGTCGCCAGCGGTTGCCGAAATCGTCCTGCTGGCCTCCGGGGGGCTCATCTTGAGTTTTTCGCGAGCGATCTTCTCGATGCGCGGCGCGGTGCCCCACGTCGACAGTTCAAGCTGCAACTGGCCGAATTCGACATCGAGTTGCCGCGCGCGCTCCTGTTCCGCCTCGAGCGCCTGGAAAAGCTTGCGCGCCTTGTGCTGCGAGGTGACCGCGCCGAGACTACAGAGCAAGGCGGCCAGCAACAAAAATACGTTCAGGCGAACCATCTCAAGCCACCTTCAGGGCGAGTTTCTCGGCCGTTCGCATCACAGCGCTGCGCGCGCGCGGGTTTTCGGCGATCTCGGCGGGACTGGCCTTGGTCGGTTTGCCGACCAAGCGGAGACGCGCTTCCGGCAAATCCGCCGTGCGCAGAGGCAGTTTTTTCGAAGCGCGGTCGGGGAACGCTTCGTCGCGCATGAAGTGTTTGACGATGCGATCCTCCAGCGAGTGGAAGCAGATCACCACCAAGCGTCCTCCTTGTTTTAATGCCGTCATCGCTTGCGGTAAAGCTAGCGCGAGTTGCTCGAGTTCTTGATTGATATGAATCCGTAGAGCTTGAAAGGTACGCGTTGCCGGATCCTGGCCGGGCTCGCGGGTCCGCACGGTCTCGCGTACGAGCGCGGCCAGGCGCCCCGTGGTTGCAACCGGCCGTTCGCTCCGAGCAGCCACAATCTTCTTTGCAATCTGGAAAGCAAACCGTTCTTGACCATGACTCCTAATCACCTCCGTAATCTCTTGCAGGCTGGCCCGAAACAGCCACTGTGCCGCCGTTTCGCCCCGCGTCGTGTCCATGCGCATGTCGAGAGGCGCGTCGTGACGAAAACTGAAGCCTCGGTCGCCATCGTCCAGTTGTGGCGACGAAACGCCGATGTCGAGCAGTACGCCGTCCAGGCTGCCCGCGACCGTCAGACCGGCTTCATGCACGGCGCCGGCCAAGTCGCCAAAATCCCGATGCGCGACCGACAGTCGCCGATCATCGATCTCGCGAGCCGACGCCACCGCTTGCGGGTCACGGTCGAGTGCCAACAGCCGACCTTGTGGGCCGAGGCGCTCGAGAATGGCCCGACTGTGTCCGCCACGACCGTAAGTGCCATCCACGTACGTTCCGGCGGGTTTGATTGCCAATGCATCGATGGCTTCCCGCAACAGAACCGTTTGATGCCGCCACGCCGAACTCACAGCGCCAGATCCTCAAGATCCTGAGGTAGCGACTGGTCGTCGCCGAGAGCGATGAAGGTTTCCTGCTGTTGTTGCCAGCCGGCATCCGACCAGATTTCGAAATGGCTGCCCTGGCCGACCAGCCAGACCTGTTTTTCCAACTGCGCGAACCGGCGCAGCTCGGGCGCGACCAGCACGCGCCCGGCGGCGTCCATCGTTTCTTCGCGGGCGTTACCGACCAGCAGGCGTTTGATCGCCGCCGATTTCGGGTTGAGGCTGGAGGCCGCCAGCACCTTGTCTCGAATCGGCTGCCAAGCCGGCTCGGGATAGAGCAGCAGGCAGCGATGCGGGTGCGCGGTGAGAATCATCTGGCCGTTCGCCGCCGAGACAAGCGCTTCCCGATGGCGTGCCGGTATGGCGAGCCTGCCTTTCACATCGAGACTTAGCGCCGCCGCACCCTGGAACATCAAGCTGAAATTCTCCTTCCGTCGTTTCCCGAAAAGTGGACAATTGCCCCACTTTTCACCACATGTCCCCACTTTACGTTAAAGATTCGACCAAAGCAATAGCTTTTTTCGGGTTTTCTTAATAACGACAAAGACTTACCGGGTTTGTGAAAAAAATCACGGCAAAAAATCATACGTAAAAACAGTGTACAAATCGGCTAACTTAAAGTGATTGCTTAAAGTTGGCGCGCAAGTGAGCCTTCGACGTGCCTTGCGGTGTCGAGCGCTATTAAATCAGTGGTGATTTTGGTGTTGAACGCGCGTTGGGGCGGTGGGCCGCTGTCGTGGAAAGGGGGAAGCCGGTCGATAAGCCGGGTTCTGTCGTGGACAGCCATTCCTCTAGGCGTGCCGTTGCCAGCACGCTCAAGCAGCCTACCCGGAAGCAGCGCGAGCCACGCCCATGCTTCCCTATTTGGCCTTGCTCCGGATGGGGTTTGCCGTGCCGTCCGTGTTACCACGGCCGCGGTGAGCTCTTACCTCGCCGTTTCACCCTTACCTGTTCCTTGCCCTGTGGTTTGAGCGAGGACATCGGCGGTTTGTTTTCTGTTGCACTTTCCGTCACCTTGCGATGCCCGGCCGTTAACCGGCATCCTGCTCTGCGGAGCCCGGACTTTCCTCTCGACGCTAGGTTCGCACCTGTTGTCCAGCGGCTGCCTAACCGACTTCCCGCCGCGATTATACGCGCCGACGGCGTCCGGGCCGGAATTGCCTTGGATCGTCGTAGTAGGCCGCGTTCTCGTTTTCTGGGGTGACTCCTGGCAAACCCAGTAAAGGCAGGGGTTGCCAGGCGCGCGGTCCGAGGTGTTCGCCGGCCAGGAATTGAGTGGCCAGGTGCCGGTCGAGATCGTGTAGCTGCTGGGTTAGCGGTAGCCGTAGCCATGACGGCGTGACGTCATGGAGGATGGTTTTGGCGGTCAGGCCATGAAACGGATGCAATAGTTGCTCATAGGTGGCGTGTCCGAAGACAAAGCAGCGCAGATGCCGGCCCAAATCGCGCCGGCGTTCCCAGAACAGCGTTTTCCAGGCGAAAGCGCGTAGCAGATCCAGCAGCGACGGGTCGCTGGCGACGACAATCGCGCCGCATTCGTCGAAATGGGTGATCGCATCGCGTGTGGCCCCGCGCCCGTGCGCGAGGTGCGACGCGGCGCTGATATGGCATTCGTTCAGCGCCGCCTTGGCTTGCGGAAAAGTGAGCCAAACCAAGGCGTTGAAAAAGTCGTGCCAGTTGTCCGGACGGGTGGCCACCTGACCGCTTTGCCACACCCGCGCTTCGTAGCCGAGGCCGTCGGCGGGCGGCGGCACGAACCGGATGCGTTGCCCGCTGCGTGTGCGCAGTTCGTGCGTGGCATTCAGCAAATTGATTGATGCCAATTGGGGTGCGAAGGGAATGTGTGCGAGCAAAGGCGACAACGGTGCCAACAGGCCGCCAGGCGACGGAAACGCGGTCATTTATTTCGTGGTCGGCGGCGGGTTTTCGTCGGCGTCATCGGTTTTCTGGAGGGGGCCCGGTTTTTCGCCCCTTGGCGCCGCATCGCCCTTTTTTGCGGCTACGAAAACGAGGGTGCCGTCACGCATCACGAACGCGCCTTGCAGCGGTCCCATGCCGTCTTCCGGTTCGTTGTCGAGCTTGGCGAAACCCTCGCAAGTCCGAGTCTCGACAACATACATCCGCTTGCCTTGTTTGAGAATCCAGGCGTCGTTTCCCGGGGCATAAACTTCCGTTTTGCCCAGGGCGCTGCCAATGCCAACGCTATGTCTGCGCATGCAGGTGGGCATGTGGGTAGCGACAACGGCGTATTTGGCGGTTTTTTCCCAGGGCAGGTCATGCAAGCGGATCAAGGTCAGCGAATGTTTGCCGTCGCTGTCGATTTCGAAGGTCGCGCGCTGATCCGAGCAGGCCGACAGTAGCGGCAGTAGCAAGAGTGGCAGTACTTTTCTGGGCGACACGGTGGTTCTCCTCGAGCCTTTTCGATCTGGCGTTAGATCCCGACATCAATCGTCGCGCATGCGCCAGCGTAGCGACTCGCCGGCGCGCAAGGGCAACAGGGTGTCGTCGTCGAGATAAGGAAAGGAATTCGGCGCGTGCCAATCGGTTTTTTCCAGCGTGACGTGGCCGGTATTGCGCGGCAAACCGTAAAAATCGGCGCCGTGGAAACTGGCAAACGCTTCCAGCTTGTCAAGCGCCGCCACGGATTCAAAGGCTTCGGCGTAGAGTTCCAGTGCCGCATGCGCGGTGTAGCAGCCGGCGCAGCCACAGCTGGCTTCCTTGGCGGTTCGCGCGTGCGGCGCCGAATCGGTGCCAAGAAAGAATTTACTGTTGCCGGAGGTGGCCGCGAGCAGCAGCGCCTGACGATGTGTTTCCCGCTTGAGTACCGGCAGGCAATAGTAGTGCGGGCGGACACCGCCGGCGAAAATGGCGTTGCGGTTGTAGAGCAGATGGTGCGCGGTGAGGGTCGCCGCCACGTTGGCGCCGCAAGCGCTGACGAATTCCACGGCGTCGCGGGTGGTGATGTGTTCGAGTACCACCTTGAGTCCCGGATATCGCCGCAACAAGGGTTGCAGGACTTGCTCGATGAACACTTGTTCACGATCGAAAATGTCGATCGCCGGGTCGGTGGCTTCGCCATGAAGCAACAACGGTAAGCCCAGTTCTTCCATGGTCGCCAGCGCATCCGCACACTTGTCGAGACCGGTGACTCCCGAATCGGCGTTGGTCGTCGCGCCGGCGGGATAAAGTTTGACCGCTTTGACGAAACCGCTGGCGACGGCCTTGGCAATTTCTTCCGCCGGCGTGTTGTCGGTGAGGTACAGCGTCATCAGCGGCTCGAAAGCCATGCCTGACGGCACGGCGGCGAGAATGCGCCCACGGTAGGCCCCCGCCGCCGCTACCGTGGTGATCGGCGGTCGCAGGTTGGGCATCACGATGGCGCGCGCGAACTGGCGCGCCGTGTGCGGTAGAACTGCCGCCAGCGCTTGACCGTCGCGCAGATGAAGATGCCAGTCGTCGGGCCGGGTAAGGGTGATGTGCATGGACGCGCCTCGCCGAAGGAATAACCCATTTTAGTTGATTTCTTTTCTTCCCATTGGCGACATCCACGCGCACGTCGTCAGGTTTGCCGCCATTCCAGCGCCAGCCGGTACAAGGTGTTTTTGCTGACGCCGGTGATGGCGTGGGCCAGACGCGCGGCCTGACTGACCGGCAGGCCGTCGTCGAGCAGCAGGCGCAAGACGCGTTCGCCCGTGCGGTCGTCCTCCGGCGCCGGGGCGCCGTCGACGATCAGCACGAATTCCCCGCGCTGCCGATTGGGGTCGGCGGACAGCCACGCGGAGGCGTCGCCGAGCGGGCCGCTATGAATGTGCTCGAACAGCTTGGTGAGTTCGCGCGCCAGGATCAGCGTCCGCGATGGCTCAAACACCTCCGCAAGGGCGGCGACGGTGTCGACGATACGATGCGGCGCTTCGTAGAAGACCAGTGAGTAAGGTAGCGCCGCCAGCTCGCGCAGGGTCTCGGTTCGTTGCCCGGATTTGGTTGGCAGGAAACCATGGAACAGGAAGCGTGTGTCATTCAGCCCGGCGGCCGACACCGCGACGACGGCCGCACAAGGCCCCGGCAACGGTACCACCCGAAAGCCGGCGGCACGGACACGCGCCACCAGCCGCGCGCCGGGGTCGGAAACGCAGGGCGTGCCGGCGTCCACTACCAGAGCGACCGAGTCGCCGGCGGTGAGTTTGCCGACGATCCGCTGCGCGGCCGCTTCCTCGTTGTGCTGGTGGGCTGCCAGCAAGCGCGCCGTGCAGCCCAGTTGCCGCAGCAAGGGACCGCTGTGACGCGTATCCTCGGCGGCGACCCAGGGCACTTGTCGCAAGATTTCCAGCGCTCGCTGAGTGATATCGCCGAGATGACCGATCGGCGTGGGAACCAAATATAATGCGGGAGATTCTTCCGTCATGGCGATCAGCTTGAAATTGAACGACAAAGATAACACGCGCAAAGCGTTCGGGCATTCCGACCGTTCCCGCGTCTCTGGTGCGCGCGCCGAAGATCTGGCCGCGCGTTTCCTGGAGCGGCAGGGCTTGGTCGTGCTGGCGCGCAATTACCGTTGTCGTGGCGGCGAGGTGGATTTGATCTGCCGGCACGGGCGAGGGCTTGTCTTCGTCGAAGTGCGTTTCCGGCGTAGCGCCAGTCATGGTGGCGCGGCCGCCAGTATCGTTCCCTCCAAGCAAAGCCGACTCATCCTGGCGGCGCGGCACTATCTCGCCGGGCATGCGCACGGCGATTGCGATTGCCGCTTCGATTGCCTTGTTCTCGACGCGTTGTCGGAAAGCGCCATCGAATGGATACGCGATGCGTTCGATGCGGCGTAGTGTTGCCTGGTGGCTGTTTGTGTTGTCGGCCACGTGTGGGGCCGAGTCGGTGAAGGTGCTGGTGCAAAGCTCGCCCTTGGCCGGCAGTCAGTACTACGCCGTGGGCGAGCTTTGGTCGCAGATCAAGCTAGGTGATCGTTTGGTGTTGGTTCGCGAGCCACGGAACCGCCATGATCCGAAAGCGGTTCGTGTCGAGTGGCACGGCCGACAACTCGGTTATGTGCCGCGTGCCGAAAACGCCGCGGTGGCCAGAGCGCTCGACAACGGAGAACCGCTTGAGGCGCGGGTGTCGGCATTGCGCGACGACCCCAATCCGTGGCGGCGCGTCGAGTTCGAGGTCTTCCTGATTCTCTGATGTTAGAATCGGGCGCTCTACATTCAACCCTTAGACGCAGCCCATGGATTCGATCAGCCGCATTCGCCAGCATTTCGAGGAAAGCGTGCAGACCAAGATCGAGGCCATGGAGGTGTTGGCCGAACCCATCGCCGATGCAATCGAGGTCATGGTGGGTTGCATTCTCAACAACGGCAAGCTTCTTGCTTGCGGCAACGGCGGTTCGGCCGCCGATGCCCAGCACTTCGCCGCCGAGCTGGTGGGGCGCTTCGAAGTCGAACGCCACGAATTGGCGGCGATCGCGCTGACGACCGATAGTTCGATCCTGTCGGCCATCGCCAACGATTACGGCTTCGACCAGGTCTATGCCAAACAAGTGCGCGCGCTTGGTCAGGCCGGCGACGTGCTATTGGCGATTTCCACCTCGGGTAACTCGGCGAATGTCCTTGAAGCGATCAATGCCGCGCACGAAAACGACTTGCGCGTCGTTGCTCTGACCGGCAAGGGAGGGGGCGTGATCGGCGAACTGCTGTACGAAGGCGATGTCCATATTTGCGTGCCGGCCGCGCGGACGGCGCGTATTCAGGAAATTCATTTGCTCACGATCCATTGCCTTTGCGATGGCATCGACTGCTTACTCATGGGAGTCGAAGAATGAAAAATATTCGGACCGCCAGCCTGTTGCTCGGTGTTGCCATTTTGCCGCTACTGCAAGGGTGTCTGCCGATGGTGGCTGCCGGTGCGACCGGTGGCGCGCTGGTGGCGGTGGATCGGCGCACGCTCGGCACGCAAACAGAAGACGAAGCCATCGAATGGAAAGCCGCTTCGCGTGTCAGCGAGAAACTGGGTGACAAAGTACACGCCAACTACACCAGTTACAATCGCAAGGTATTGATTTCCGGAGAGGTATTCAACGAAGAGATGAAAAAGGATGTGGAACGCATCGTTGTTGCCGTACCACAGGTGCAAGGGGTATATAACGAACTGGCAATTGCGCCAATCAGTTCTTTCTCGGCGCGTAGCAACGATTCTTACATCACAACCAAGGTCAAGAGCCGTTTGTTGGACACCACTTCCTTGAAAGCGGTACATACCAAGGTGGTGACCGAGGCGGGCGTCGTATATCTGCTCGGTTTGGTTACGCAGCGCGAAGCGGATGCCATTGTTCAGGTGGCACGCACGACCAGCGACGTCAAGAAAGTCGTCACCTTGCTGGAAATCGTTCCCGAAACCAAGGTCAAGTAGCCGGAAACGTCGCGGAAGACGAGGTATTCGAGGTTTTTATTGGCTTTTGTTCGATAGCTGCGAAAGGCGGACATCGGGGAGTCCGCCGGGGCCGATGAATTTCTTCGCGGGCGAAATCGTACTGCCGATGAGCGTCAGGCCGACCATGGTAACGGCGCCGACGATTGTCCAGATCGTGTTTTCGCCTGACGGCGGTCCGTAGTCGTTGCTTGCGTGTTTGCCGGGCCAGAACAGCAGGGCGAGTGAACCGGCGCCGGGAATAATCAGCAGCCACGGCGCGCCGCTGGTCACTCCGGCCACCCCGGCCAGAATACCGGCCAGAATCCACCAACCGCTACGATTAAGATCGTGTAGCCGCAAAATCAGTATCCGAATGCCAAGAATCGACGTCACCAACCAGCCAATGCCGATAAACAGAATGAGGATCGCTTTTGAGTCGATGATGGCGGTCAGGATGAGGCCAATCAGCGAGGTCGCGGCCAAGGGCAGGTAGGCGGGAATCGAATATGCCATATACCGCAAGCGCCCAATGCGTCCCTGTGTCGACAAGGCCAGCGGATGGGGCGTGGCGCTGTAACTTGGCCGCTCGACGGCGTCTCTTACGTCCGCCCGGGGCGGCGTGTAGGCCGATTTAAAGGCGGGAGCGAGCGTTCTATTGTTCTTGTTTTCGGTCGCCGACAGGCGCGACATATCTATACCACACGCGGTGCAGAGATTACGTTTTGCTTGCCGGGTCCCACAAGCCGGGCAATGCATGGTTTCCGTTGGCGCCCGTGGCTCTGGAGGGGGAGTCGAAGGCCACGTTTTGACCTTCGGTGCCATGGAAGCCGTGGCCGGCGGAGCTTCTTCCACTTCTGACATGATCAACGTCGGGAAATCGAGTACCGGCAGCGTCGAGGTCGACGTCATCCACGGGCTGGGCGGATCGTCGTCGTCGGAAGCGTCCATTCGTTCGACACGCACTTCGGCGCCGCTCTTCTCCAGGGCCATCACGTAACGCGGCACTTTCTCGCCGGTTAGATTGTGTTTGACGATTTCCTCTCGACCGGTCAGAAGACCCAATGCCCGCTCCAAATTGATGCCCATCAAGGAGGACAGGCTGATGGCTGTGCTGTCGCGAGTGTGTCCGGGCAGTATTCTGCCGGTCAGTTTGATGCGAAATAAGTTGGACATGTCGAGTTTTCTGGATCTCTCCAGGAAGAAATCTGGCCACGCGTGGCGGTTGCCCTTGTCCGCGAACGTCATGGCCGACGTGCGTTTCAGTGATCGTCACAGCTTGGAAGCATCGGTTGCGAGTTTGGCTTGGGCGAGCCTCGCCATTCACCGGACATCGCCGTGTCCGCGCGAGGCGATGGTGCCATGCGATCGGCTGCAAGTATGTGAAATAGTTGTCATTTGATGCCAGTTCCGCTTTCGTGATTTCGTCGGCGGCCGACAAAATAGCGGGAAGAGACTTGCGTCCTTTAACTGTGGGGACAACGGCTGTTTGGCGGAGGGCGATAAACGGCAGGTGGCGCTTTCGCCGTTTGTGGATCGGGATTTGACAACCGCGCGCACCGGCATCTTGATAAAACATTTTTTACGATGGCCGGCACGCTGAAACAAAAGGAGTTTCGTGTTACTAGAATTCCATCAACGCGGCACAAAGACGGTTGAATTGGCTGCATTTGATTGCTGGCGATACAATTGGCTCGACTATGTTTGTTGGAAATGCACGTTTCTTGCGTGAGCTCGTGGGGTATGTTGTGATGCGAAAAATAATGTTGCGGCTGATGAAGTGCTGCGCACTGTCGGGTTTATTGCACTTGACGTGGTTTTCCAGCGCCGTTGTCGCCTTGCCTTTGGCTATCAACGATCCGTTGATGACATGGTCCTCCGACGCCGTCGGCGAATCGTCCGGCCGTAACGACATATTTTCGTTTTCTGGTTTAATTGGCCTTGGCACATTTGATTCGCACGAGGAGTTGCGGGTGTCGGTGCTGGAAGGGGGCAATCCGCAAGCCTGGGAGTCTCGCGCGAAAGCGCCGCACGCCGTGCCTCTCGTCGAATTGCTTCGGGCGTCGGTCGCCAGCCACGCCACGACCGTCGAAGGGGGAATTGAGCACGCCGATCCGTTGTCGGCTGTGTTTCACAATCTGCTCAATATCAAGCAGCAAAGCAATCCGCGCGCTTTTTGGCGAGAGACTGGACATGCTCGGCACGAACTGGCGTTTGACCCTGGCGAAGAAATCTCCGCCGCCGTATACGATCTGCGCATGGCGCTCGCCCAATTGGTATCGGAAGCGGTGGATCTCCGCGTCGACGAAGAGGGGCGGCGGACCTTTTCACTGGCGGGTGTTGACGGATTTCGTCTTATTGCGCAAGGAGGGGAAATCTCGCTGGCGCAAGGCGATTTCGCGTTGACGGTGGCCGATTACAACGGCGGATCCTGGGGGCGGCGCGATGCGTCGGCCGGCCAAGGCTCCTGGTCGGCGGGCGCGGCTGGCGCCTCTAACCCAATTGCCGATTTGTCCCGCTTATTGCGCGAGATGCTCCAATACCCCTTGGCGTGGGTCGTGATCATTTTGGCGATCATCGGCCAGATCGCGTTGCTGGTGGGGCGTCACTGGAGCCAGAAGCAGTCCGGCGGCGCCCTGTCTGGAATTCGGGAAATTCCCCCTGACTATTCCGAGCACCATGGTGATCGCGGCTCTGGCGATAAGGGCGCACCACGAAAAAAAATGTCACCACGGTCGCCGGCCCCCCAGCCGGAAGTGGAACACGGCGAGGTCACGCCCGAGGTCGGGCCCGTCCCCGCCCCCGCCCCAGAGGCCGGCAAGCCCGTTGCGGAGGCGGCGAAACCACCTGTTTATGTGGGCAATATTCCTTTCGGCAAGCTGCCGGTCAATCCCCCGAGAACGGGGTCCATTTGGCTGAAACGTTAAGGCGAGTTACCCGTATACCTCGTCTGATCACCGGCCAACGGTTGCCGGGTTCCATGACGGGTGCCGGGCTGATGCAGTGCGCGGATTCCGGCGCGTTTGCTTGCCGTGGGTTCGCGAGGCTCGTCTTGGCCATCAAAATTCGAAATTGGAATAAATAAATAAATAAAGATACTTTGTTGTTCTATTTGGTGTCGTTATAGTGGGTTCTTTTGCTGTTCGATGCGGAGTGTGTTCATGTTCCGAAAGTTTCGGTCGTTGTTGGCGGGGTTTTTCGCCATGCTGTTTGCCACCGCCGCCATTGCCGACGGCGGTGGTCTGCTCAATGTCTCCTACGATGTCGCGCGCGATTTTTACAAGGATTACAACCCCCTCTTTCTGAAGCACTGGAAAGCGGTCGCCGGCGAAACGGTCGAAGTCCGGCAGTCGCACGCTGGATCCAGCAAGCAGGTGCGAGCGGTGGCCGACGGGTTGGAAGCCGATGTCGTGACGATGAATCAAGCCTCCGACGTCGATTTTCTGGTCGACAAAGGTCTCGTGGCCAAGGATTACGCGAGGAAATTTCCCAACAATGCCTCTCCTTACACGTCGACGATGATTTTCATCGTTCGTAAGGGAAATCCGAAAGCGATCAGGGATTGGGGCGATGTGGTTAAACCCGGCGTCCAGGTCATCCTGCCGCATCCCAAAAATACCGGTAACGGTCGGTATAGCTATCTGGCTGCCTGGGGCTTTGCTCTCCGGCAAGCGGGCGGCAACGAGCGCACGGCGCAGGATTTTGTGGGTCGCTTGTTGAAAAATGCACCGTTATTCGCCGCCGGTGGTCGCGACGCGACAACGACGTTCATGCAACGGCGGATTGGCGATGTCCTGATTTCCTTCGAAAGCGAAGCCGAGTTGATCGCCCGCGAATTTGGCAAGGGCGAATTCGAAATCGTTTACCCGTCGCTATCGGTTCTCACCGAATTTCCAGTGGCTATCGTCGAGCGCGTGGTGGATAAACGGGGAACCCGCAAGTTGGCGCAGGCGTATCTCGACTATCTGTGGTCGGCGGTGGGCCAGGAAAACGCCGCACAAAACTATCTGCGCCCGCGCGATCCGGCGCTGCTTAAAAAGTACGCCGCCCAGTTTCCCCCCATCAAGACGTTCACCGTCGATGAAATGTTCGGTGGTTGGAGCAAGGCGTTCCCCACGCATTTCAAGGATGGCGGTACGTTCGACCAAATTTATCAGCAAAAATAAGCGGGCTGGCCGCCGGAGCGACTTGTCGTGCGCCGGCATTTTTCTGTGATCGGTTATCGAAATGTTTGTCACCGCCGCTTACCGCCGCCAGGTGTTGCCCGGTTTTGGGCTGTCGTTGGGGTGTACTCTGGTTTATCTGTCGTTGCTGATTTTGCTACCGCTTTCCGGCTTGGCGTTCAAGGCCAGCAATCTGACGCTTGGCGAGTTCTGGGCCATCGCCAGCGGAGAACGGGCGATGGCGTCGTATCGCGTCACTTTTGGGGCGTCCGTTTTGGCGGCAACGATAAATGCCGTTTTTGGCCTGATCGTGGCGTGGGTCCTTGTCCGCTACTCGTTTCCTGGCAAGCGTGCGATCGACGCGCTGGTCGATTTGCCCTTCGCCCTGCCGACGGCCGTTGCCGGCATCACCTTGGCGACTCTCTACGCGGGTAACGGCTGGATCGGGAAACACCTCGAGCCGTGGGGCATCAAGGTTGCCTTCACGCCCGTGGGCATCGTCGTGGCGTTGACTTTCATCGGCTTGCCCTTCGTCGTGCGGACATTGCAACCGGTGATCGAAGACATCGAACCCGAAGTCGAAGAGGCCGCGGCGTCGCTGGGCGCCTCACGTTTGCAGACGTTCACGCGGGTGCTTCTGCCGGGAATCTTTCCGGCTTTGTTGACCGGTTTCACCCTGGCCTTCTCGCGTTCGATAGGCGAATACGGGTCGGTGATCTTCATCGCCGGCAACATGCCGTTGATTTCGGAAATCACACCACTGCTGATCATTTCGAAACTGGAACAATACGATGTGATTGGCGCCACTGCCCTGGCGGTAGTGATGCTGTTGATTTCATTCGTGCTTCTTTTATCGGTCAACGCCTTGCAATGGTGGGCGGCCAATCGCCACAGCGGCCACGGCGGGCGTGGTGCCGGCAGGGGGGCATGATGAGCGCGCCAGCCTTGCGACGTGCCAATACCGAGCCGCGCTGGTTGCGGTCATTGCTGCTCGGCCTTGGGCTCGGGTTTCTGTTCTTTTTCCTCGCGCTGCCTTTGTTGGCGGTCTTTGTCGAGGCTCTCGCCGCCGGTTGGCCGGCGTATCGCGACGCACTGAGCGATGGCGAAACGCGTTCAGCGATTTTGCTGACCGTGTTCGTGGCGCTTTTCGTGCTGCCGTTCAATGTCGTCGTCGGCGTGGCGGCGGCCTGGGCCATCGCTAAATTCGATTTTCGTGGCAAAAGCTTGTTGATCACCTTGATTGACCTGCCGTTCGCCGTTTCGCCGGTGGTCGTCGGCCTGGTTTTCCTGTTGATTTTCGGGGCGCAGGGGCTGTTCGGCGGCTGGCTGGCCGCGCACGACGTCAAAGTGGTTTTCGCGTTGCCGGGAATCGTCATTGTCACGATGTTCATCACCTTTCCCTTCGTCGCCCGCGAATTGATTCCCTTGATGCAGGCGCAAGGCAAAGACGAGGAAGAGGCGGCTATTTCCCTTGGGGCGACCGGTTGGCAGATGTTTCGTCGGGTGACGCTGCCGAATATCCGCTGGGGTTTGCTTTACGGCGTGATTCTCGCCAATGCCCGCGCGATGGGCGAATTCGGCGCCGTTTCGGTGGTTTCCGGTCACATTCGCGGCGAGACCAACACCTTGCCGTTGCATGTCGAGATCCTCTACAACGAATACAACGCGGTCGGCGCGTTTGCGTCGGCCTCCGTTCTCGCCCTGCTGGCATTGGTTACCTTGGTTGCCAAGGCGGTTGTCGAATGGCACATGCGGCGCGAAACGCGGATGCTGGCGGCTGAATTGCCTCCGGAAAAGGCAGGAGTCGTGCCGTGACTTTTTCCAGCCGCCAAGCAGCCCATTTTTTATTTCGCCGTTCACCCTGAAATTTCCGGGAATCTGGTCATGAGTATCGAAATCCGCAACATCGGAAAACGTTTCGGCGACTTCGTTGCCCTCGATGACATCAATCTGAACATTCCGACCGGTGAGTTGGTGGCCCTGCTTGGTCCATCGGGCTGTGGCAAGACGACCTTGCTGCGGATCATCGCCGGCATGGAAAGCGCCGATTCCGGCCAGGTACTGTTCGCCGGGGAGGACGCCACGCACCTGCATGCCAGGGATCGCAATGTCGGGTTTGTTTTCCAGCACTACGCCTTGTTCAGACATATGTCGGTGTTCGAGAACGTCGCATTCGGCTTGCGCGTCAAGCCCAGGGCGCTGCGGCCGACGGAAGCCGATATTCGCCGTCGGGTCAATGAATTGCTGCAGCTGGTGCAGCTCGACTGGCTGTCCGACCGCTATCCGTCCCAACTTTCCGGTGGGCAACGGCAGCGGATCGCTCTGGCGCGCGCCTTGGCGGTAGAACCTCGGGTCTTGTTGCTCGATGAACCCTTTGGCGCTCTGGATACCAAGGTTCGCAAGGAACTGCGTCGTTGGCTGCGTCGCTTGCACGACGACATGCATATCTCCAGTGTTTTCGTCACCCACGATCAGGAAGAGGCCTTGGAGGTCGCCGACCGCGTGGTGGTGATGAACCACGGCAAAATCGAGCAGATCGGCTCGCCGGACGCCGTATATACCAACCCGGCCTCGCCGTTTGTCTATCAATTTCTCGGCAACGTCAACGTCTTCCATAGCCGTGTGCATGGTACGTGGGCCGACATCGGTCGCGCCTCCGCCGGCGAGGCGCCGGGTGGCGAGGCGATGGCCTTCGTGCGACCGCACGATATCGAAATCGAGCGTTTTCCGGTGATCGGTAGCCTGGAGGCGACGGTTCAGGAGGTGCATGCGGTCGGCCCAGTCGTACGCATCGAACTGGCGCATGCCAGCGAATTGATCGAAGCGGAGCTTTCTCGTGAACGAGCGACGGTACTGGCGCTGGTTAGAGGGCAGCAAGTGTGGCTGAAGCCACGCCAGTTGCGTGTGTTCGCGACGCCGGAGGCAGTATTGGAAGAAGGCGGATCGGGAATTTAAGGCGCGTTGAAACGCTTACGCGGCACAAGTTTGGCTTGCAGTAGCGCAATACGTCCGACGAAGGGTATGTGCGTCCGACGAAGGGTGTTTTTCTCACCGCGTTGTCTGGTAGGATACGCGGAAATGCAAACGAATCTCCTTATTAAATACGTTGTTTCCTTGTTGCGCTCCTGCGCGGTGCGGGTGTTTGCGGCTTGCTTGCTGTGTAATGTGGCGCAGGCTCAGAACGACGAGGTTCCGATGGTTGTGATCGCTCATCCCGGAACGAGCCGGGACGCGATTCCGCGGGAGTCGTTGCGCGCCATTTTTGGCATGTTGTTGCACAAATGGCCGGCCGACACACCGGTCAGGGTTTTCGTCTTGCGCGACGACGCGCCGGAACATGCAACCTTCAGTAAAACGATCCTGCAAGTTTTTCCTCACCAGCTACGCATGGCGTGGGACCGACAGGTCTTTTCGGGGCAAGGGCAATATCCCGAGCAACTCGGGTCGACGCAGGAGATACTGGTCCGCGTGGCTACCACTCCCGGGGCAATGGGTTACGTCAAGGCCAATGAGGTGAATCAGAATGTACGCGTACTCCGGATTCGCTAAAAGTGCGGTAACCGTCGCCTTGATCGGCGCGCTTTCATTGACGACGACGCTGGCGCGTGCGCTGGATTTGTTCGATGGTGATTTGCAGGTGCATGGTTTTTTGATGCAAAGCCTGATCAACACTGACGATAACAATTTTCTTGGCCGAAGCAAGGACCGATTCAGCACCGATTTTCGGGAAATCGGCGTCAATGCCTCCTGGCGTGCAACGCCCGAAGTGCAGTTGTCGGCTGAACTCCTGTCGCACCGCGCCGGGGGGACCGACGACGGAGATCTGCGACTGGATTACGGATTGGTCGATTGGACGCCTTACTCAAGCGAAAGCGGACGTGGCGGAGTGCGGTTTGGACGCGTCAAGACGTCCTACGGTTTGTACAACAAGACTCGCGACGTGCCTTTCACGAGGCCAAGCGTCATTCTCCCGCAATCGATTTATTTCGAACGCACGCGAAATTTGACCGTTTCAGCGGATGGCGGCGAGATTTACGTCGAGAACTACGGCGGCGGTGGATTGCTATCCGCCAGCTTTGCCTTGGGGTTGCCGCACGCCGATACCGAGTCGGCACGAGTGGCCTTGGTCGGCTTGAACCGTCCGGGACGGCTGGAATCGGATCTGGCGTCCAATTTCCAACTTCTCTACGAAGAGGCCGGTGGCAAATATCGCGTGAGTCTCACGGCCGCTCGCCTCGATCTTCGCTATAAACCCGGTGCGGGCGACAGCCTTCGTGCCGGCAGGCTCGGGCTGACGCCAGTCGTTTTTTCTGCCCAGTACAACGCGGAGAAGTGGAGCTTGACGGGGGAATACGCCGTGCGCAGGACATCGGCCCGCGATTTCGGGCCGTTTTTCTACAACGGTCGCGCCGACGGGGAAAGCTATTATTTGCAAGGGACCTATCAACTGGCTCCGCGCTGGGAAGCACTGCTTCGCTACGATGCGTACTATGCGGATAGAAGCGATCGCAACGGCCGGGATTTCGCGGCCGCCACCAGGGTTCCGGCCTTCACCCGTTTCGCCAAGGACTGGACAACCGGTGTCCGTTTCGACGTGACGCCAGCATTCATGCTGCGAGCGGAGGCGCATCGCGTGGATGGTGCCGGCTTCCTGCCCGCGCAAGACAATCCGAATCCGTTGGCTTTGCGGCAGAAGTGGAATTTGTTCATGCTGCTCGGCTCCTTCCGCTTCTAGTCGTCAGCACCCATTTTCTCCGATGCCGGATATTCCCAGTTCGCCCAGTGTGCGTCGCGGCATCCATTTTTTGAGTCTCAAGTGGAAAGTCATGTTGGCCCTCGGCTTGGTCATGCTTTCCGTCAATGGGGCGTTGTCGTGGCTGCATTTCAACGATTTGCGCTCTCGCTTCGATGCGCAACGCGCGGCAACCCGCGAACGCTTGGTCGGCGAGGCCTTGTCGTTGCGTACCGATTTTGGTCTGCATCTACAGGCGCTGGCAGGCGTATTGGCAGCCCTGGATGCATTCGACCCCCGGATGATGTCCAACAAATCCGGCCACATGGTGCTGCAGCAACTTTTCGACAGCTATTGGTCGGTACTCCAGCTCGACCTGGGTGTCGACTCTCTTCAGATTTACCCCAGCGTCGGTCCTCCGATCGGTACCTGGAGCACCAACGTTCTGGCCGTCGAAAATCAAGAAACGAATGTGCGGGCGGTCATCGCCAACGAACGCGCCATTTACTGGACCAACTGTCGGGAGGTTTGTTCACAGTTCGCCGCCGCTCCAATCCTGTCCGCCGGTAAAGTGGCTGGCGCGGTGGTGTTGAGCAGTTCTTTGGCCGATCTGGTGGTCTCCTTCAATCGATTGTCGGGTAGCAATCTGGGGGTTCTCACGCCAACGGCAAGCCAGGAGGGCAAGAATCTTCTGCCGGTTGTCGGTCTGCAAGTGGTGGCCTTGAGTAATGCCGACCGCAATCTGCCGCTACTCCAGACACTGACCGCGATACCGCGCATGCCCAGCGGCCGGGCGTGGACTTCGTTGACCCACGAGGGCCGGGATTACGAATTGTCGTTCTTGGCGCTGAATGACACCGACGTCAACTCTTCGCCGGCGTTATTGGTGGTCATCGACGATTTGACCCAGGCGCTCGCCGACATCCGAACCGCGGTCTGGAATCGTTTGTTGGGTGAGTTGCTGGCATCGCTGCTTTCGCTGGGATTGCTGGGTCTGCTGGTCAACGGCCCCTTGCGGCGGATGACCCGCGCCGGGCGTGCTATTCCCCTGCTTGGTCGTGGCGCCTTTGCCGAGGCGCGACAGGAAATCGCTCCGCGTTCGCGGCATCTGCTTGACGACGAACTCGACAGCCTCGACGAGGCGGCCATTGCGCTGTCGTACCGTTTGGAGGCGCTGGAAAAAGGTGTTGCCGAGCATGCGGCTGAAATGGGAAGCATGCTCAGCCGCATTTCGGTGGAGCGCGACTTCAGACAAAACCTGCTCGACACCGCGCAGGTGATTATCTTGACGCAAAATGTCGATGGGAGAATCCTGACGCTGAATCGCTATGGCCGGCTGCTTTCCGGTTGGGGCAACGACGATCTGCTCGGCAAGCGTTTCTTCGAACTCGTCGGGCCGGATGTACAGTCGCGGGCGTCCATGCAATTGGCTTTGCGCGGAATTGCGGTCGGCAGCCGGCAACATACCCAACTGGAGTCGATTCTGGTCGGCGCCAACGGCCAGACGTACGAAATCACCTGGAATCATTCCCGACTTTCCGGGCGGGCGGACGACGCCTTGGTCATTTTGTCCGTCGGCATCGATCATACCGAGCGCAAGCGCGCCGAGTCGCATATCAGCTATCTCGCCGAGCACGATCCGCTGACGGGCCTGATCAACCGCCAGCATTTTCAGCACGAATTACATCAGGCATTGTCCAATGCGCGCCAACTGCGGCAAAGCGGCGCTCTGCTGTATCTTGATCTGGACGGCTTCAAATACGTCAATGACCTCAGCGGACACCAGGCTGGCGATGCCTTGTTGCGGATCGTGGCCGACGAGGTGGGTCGGGTGGTTCAACCGTCCGACTTGCTGGGCCGGCTGGGAGGAGACGAGCTGGGCGTCTTGTTGCGCGACTGCGATCGCGATGGCGCCGTCGCGATCGCCGAAACGATCAACCGTCGTTTGGCCGAGATCAAATTTCCGGATTTCGGTACCAACCACCGCGTTTCCGCCAGTATCGGGATCGTCGTGTTTTCCGACACCCGGATGGATGTCAAGCAAATGTTGGCCAATGCGGATATCGCCATGTATCAGGCGAAGTCCACCGGCGGCGCGAGTTGGCATCTCTATTCCGACGGTGAAGGCGTGCAGGAGAAAATGCAGAGCCGTTTGTATTGGGAAGAGATGATCACCAGTGCGTTGATGGACGGTGGCTTGGTTCCCTACTACCAGCCGATTCTCGATATTCGTGCGCAACGGGTGAGCCATTACGAGGCACTGGTACGCATGCAAACAGCGGATGGCACGGTGATTCCCCCGGGCTTGTTCATGGACGTGGCGGAAAACAGCGGCCTGATCCGCGAAATCGACCGTTGCGTGATCCAGCAGGTTTTCAGCAAGATGCAGGAGTTGTTCGCCGCCGGCAAGCACTACAAGTTCTCGATCAATCTTTCGGCGGTCAGCATCAATGATCCACGGCTGTTGTCCTTCATCAGGGAAGAACTGGCCCGCGATCCCCTGTTGCCAAGCGCCGTGATTTTCGAGATCACCGAAACCGCCGCTGTTTCAGACTTCTCCGCCGCGCGAACGTTCATGAACGCGGTGCGCGAACTCGGTTGTGTCTTTTCCCTGGACGACTTCGGCGTCGGCTTTTCGTCGTTCAGTTACGTCAAGCAATTGCCCGTCGACTACGTCAAGATCGACGGCTCTTTCGTGCGTACCCTGGTCGACAGCCCGGACGACCAGGTCTTCGTGCGTGCGCTGGCGGAAGTGGCGCGCGGCTTCGGCAAGCAAACCGTCGCCGAATTCGTCGAAGACGAAAGCGCCTTGAACATGATCCGTGATTTTGGCGTCGATTACGCGCAAGGCTATTTTGTCGGCAAGCCCCAGCCCGATGTGTCATGACCCGCCAGTCGGCGGTGAATTGCCTTGCCAGAAGTGGCCCGGGGGCGGGTGATATAATCGTTTCCCTGATCCTCCCCCTTTCGGCCCCGCCGCTGCTCCAAGAATGGCGCTGTTCACCCTCGGTATCAACCACCATACCGCGCCACTCGCGGTTCGCGAACAGCTCGCTTTTCAGGCCGACCGGCTACGTCTGGCCCTGACCGACCTGACGCGCAGCCAGCCGGTTCGCGAAGCGGCTATTTTGTCGACCTGCAATCGCACCGAGGTGTACCTCAACACCGATCGCCCAGAGTCCGCGACCCAGTGGCTGGCGGCATACCATCGCCTGGGGCATCGCGACATCGAGCCGTATCTTTACGCCTACCCGGAGCGCGAGGCCATTCGCCATGCGTTTCGAGTCGCCAGCGGTCTCGACTCGATGGTCCTCGGCGAGCCGCAGATTCTCGGTCAGATGAAAGAGGCGGCGCGAGTCGCCGACGAGGCCGGCACGCTCGGCACCACGCTGCACAAGCTGTTCCAGAGCGCTTTCGCCGTCGCCAAGGAGGTTCGCTCGACAACGGCGATTGGCGCCAATAGCGTTTCCATGGCCGCCGCCGCCGTTCGGCTGGCTGAACGGATTTTCGAGCGCATCGGCGATCAGCGCATCCTGTTCATCGGCGCCGGCGAAATGGTCGAATTGTGCGCCAAGCATTTTTACGCGCAGCATCCCCGGCAGGTCGTCATCGCCAACCGCACCGTCGAGCGAGGCTTGGCGCTGGCGGCGAGCCTCGGCGGCACGGCGATCCGCCTGGAGGAAATCGGCGAGCGCCTGGCGCAATTCGATATCGTGGTTTCCTGTACCGCCAGCCCCTTGCCGATCGTGGGTTTGGGCATGGTCGAGCGCGCGATCAAGGCGCGTCGACATCGGCCGGTGTTCATGGTCGATCTGGCCGTCCCACGCGACATCGAAGTCGAAGTCGGCGAAATGGACGATATTTTTCTCTACACCGTCGATGACCTCGCGCAAGTCGTCGAATCGGGTCTCGAGTCTCGGCAGGCCGCGGTTCTGGATGCCGAGGCGATCATCGCCGCGCGGGTGGACGCTTTCCTGCACTGGCTGGTGACGCGTGGTACAGTGCCGGTGATTCGTTCGCTACGCGACGCGGCGGAGCGGGTGCGCCGACATGAAATGGAACACGCACTCAAGCGTCTGGCCAGGGGAGACGATCCCGCGAGGGTGCTGGCGCACTTTTCGCATCGCTTGACCAACAAATTCCTGCACGCGCCGACGCAGGCGCTGAGTCAGGCCGACGGCGACCGGAACGAATTGCAGTCCCTGGTGGAACACCTGTTTCATCTCCATTCCGATTCTCACCTCGGCGAATAGTCGTTCGCCTCGCCGTCTCGGCCACTTGCCGACGCGTCGTGACGGCATCCGCCTGAACCTTGAATAGATTTCCTCATGAAACAAAGCATCCGCGACAAACTGGAACACCTCAGCGGGCGTCTCGAAGAACTGGACCGCATGCTGGCCAGCGGCGAAGCCACCCGCGACATCGACGGTTATCGCAAACTGTCCTGCGAACACGCCGAACTCAGCCCGGTGGTTGCGCTTTATCAAACCTGGCGGCAAACCGAGTCCGATCTGGCGATAGCCGTGGAGATGCTCGCCGATCCGGAATTACGGGAGTTGGCCGAACTCGAAGTCGTCGCCGGCAAGGAGCAACTGCCGCGAATCGAAAGCGAGTTGCAAAAACTGTTGCTGCCTAAAGATACCAACGATGAGCGCAACGTTTTCCTCGAAATCCGTGCCGGCACCGGCGGCGACGAATCGGCGCTGTTCGCCGGCAACCTCTTTCGCATGTACGCCCGTTATGCCGAGCGGCGGCGCTGGCAGATCGAGGTGATTTCGGCCAGCGTTTCCGACCTCGGCGGTTACAGGGAGGTGATCGCCCGCATCGCCGGACAAGGTGTTTATGCGCGCTTGAAGTTCGAATCCGGCGGCCATCGCGTGCAGCGCGTGCCGGAAACGGAGACGCAAGGCCGCATCCACACCTCCGCCTGCACGGTCGCCGTGATGCCCGAGGCCGACGCGCTGGAGGACGTGCAAATCAATCCCGCCGAAATTCGCATCGACACCTATCGCGCGTCCGGCGCCGGTGGGCAACACATCAATAAAACCGACTCCGCCGTCCGGATCACCCATCTACCGACCGGTATCGTCGTCGAATGCCAGGACGACCGCTCGCAGCACAAGAACAAGGCGCAAGCCATGTCGGTGCTGGTGGCGCGCATCCGCGACATGCAGGAGCGCGAACAGCATGCCAGCATCGCCTCGGAACGCCGCAATCTGATCGGCAGCGGCGACCGCTCCGAGCGCATCCGCACCTACAACTTCCCGCAAGGGCGGGTTACCGATCACCGCATCAATCTCACGCTGTACAAGATCGACGCGATCATGGACGGTGATCTGGACGAGCTGATCGGCGCGCTGAGCAACGAACATCAGTCCGATTTGCTGGCGCTGCTTGCCGAGAGCGAATGAGGCCGACGACGCCCGCCATTGCTGAAGCGATGCCGGCCGGCATCGGCGACGCATGGCGCGCCGCGCGACAGCGCATCGACCGCCTGGACGCCCGTTTGCTCGTCGAGCATGTCGCGGCGTGCACGCACGCCGAACTGCTGGCGCATCCAGAGCGCCTGCTGTCGGCCGCGCAAACCGGCGAACTGGCGGCGTTGGTCGCGCGCCGCGCTCGGGGCGAGCCTCTGGCCTATCTGCTGAGATCGGCAGGGTTCCACGGCCTGGAATTCGCCGTCACGCCGGACGTGCTGATTCCGCGCCCGGAAACCGAACGCCTGGTCGAATTGGCGCTCGAACGCTTACCGGCCGTGCCGGCGCCACGGATCGTCGATCTCGGCACCGGTTCCGGGATTTTGGCGATCACGCTGGCGCGACACTGCCCGCAGGCGACGGTGACGGCGGTGGACCTGTCTCCCGCCGCGCTCGATGTCGCTCGCGCCAACGCCGCTCGCCACGGCGTGGCCGTGCGCTTTTGCCAGGGCGACTGGTATCTCCCCTTGGGAGACGCCCGTTTCGACCTGATCGTCGCCAACCCGCCCTATGTCGCCGACGGCGACCCGCATCTGCGAGGCGACGGCTTGCCGTACGAACCGCGGATGGCGCTTACCGACGGCCAGCCCGGCGGTGACGGGCTGGCCTGCATCCAGGCGATCGTCGCCGACAGCGGCGAGCACCTGGCGCCGGGCGGCTGGCTGCTCCTGGAGCACGGCTACGATCAGGCGGATGCCGTGCGCGAGCTGCTGCGCGCGCACGGCCTTGTCGAGATCGCTTCCTGGCGCGACCTTGGCGGCATTGAAAGAGTCAGCGGTGGCCGCTCGCGTTGACGGTGGTCGCTGCTAGCCGGTAGACTGGTTGTTGATTGTTTTTATCAACTAATAGCGGACGAGGCGTGACAATGGACGTACAACAACTGATCAAGGAGCAGGTTGCCGGCAACCCGGTGGTCCTGTACATGAAGGGCACGCCGCAATTTCCACAGTGCGGATTTTCCGCGACGACGGTGCAGATTCTGAAAGCCTGCGGCCTGCGCAATTATCTGAGTGTCAACGTTCTGGAAAACCCGGCGATTCGCAATGGCATCAAGGAATACGCCAACTGGCCGACCATTCCGCAGCTTTACGTGCGCGGCGAGTTCATCGGCGGTTGCGACATCCTGCGCGAAATGTATGCCGCCGGCGAACTGCAGACGCTGCTACAGGATTTGGTTGATTCAAGCAGCCTCTGACGCGACACGGACGACTCAGGCGCTCGGCGCCGCCGGCTTGCCGGCGGTGAATTCCTCGTAGGCCCGTACCGCCTCGGCGGCGTACATCAGCGACGGGCCACCCCCCATGTACGTACACACCGCCAGGGTTTCCATCAATTGCTCGCGGCTGACCCCCAGACGAACCAGCGCCTTGATGTGAAAACCGACGCACGCGTCGCAACGGCTGCTGACGCCGATCGCCAGCGCGATCAGTTCCTTGTCCAGCGCCGACAGGACGCCAGGCGCCAGCGCCGCCTTGCCCATGGCGTTAAAACTTTGCATCGTCTCTGGAATTTCAGTGCGCAGGGTGCCCAGCGCCTTGGAGACATCGTGTGTTATCGTGGTAAAGGATTTACTCATCGGTGGCGACCTTCATTGATCATAAAATGCTAATGTAACGCCGATGCGCCGGTCCGGGCAAGGGCTGGCGTCAAAGACGCGGACGGCGGCTATTCGCGGGGGAATGTCGAATGAACCCTGGATTGATTCGAAACTGGCGCGGGTGCCGCCCGCTCGTCGCGTGGGCCGCGCTGTCGCTTGCCGCGTGTGCGGGCTACAGCGGCAGAGGCTTGCAGCCGGGAGTGGCGACGCTGCCCGAAATCATGGCCACGATGGGCGAGCCGGCGATGAACTGGCGCGACGCCGACGGCGGCGTGCAGCTCGCTTACCCGCGCGGGCCTGGGGGGCCGCACACCTATATGGTCTTCGTCGGTCCCGATGGGCGGCTGCTGCGTATCGAAAACGTGCTGGACATGGCGCACTTCGCGCGCATTCGGCCAGGGGACAATCAGGCGTCGGTGCTGCGCCTGATCGGCCCGCCCGTTCCGCAATGGACCGACTACTATCAGGCGCGCGACGAACTGGTCTGGGAATGGCCGTTCTGCGATGGCTGGAACCAGCTGGCGCGTTTCGACGTGTTGTTCGACGCCTCGACGGGTATCGTGCGCACCAGCCACCAGCGGCAGGATCTGCGCGGTCCGGATGGCGTGGCGCCTTTTTGCGGCCGTTGACGGCTGAACGCCTCCGCGGCCGGCGCGCCGAATCGATCGGCCGGATGGCCAGCCGTCGGGCGCGCGGGGCGTTCCGGTATAATGCGGGCTCCCGAAATTCACCAGTAAACCCCCATGGAACTCGCCAAGAGCTTCGAACCGGCAGACATCGAGCGTCGCTGGTACCCCGCCTGGGAAGCCGCCGGCCATTTTGCCGCCGGTCTCGACCCCGCGACCGAACAAGCCTTCTGCATCCTGTTGCCGCCGCCCAACGTCACCGGCACGCTGCACATGGGGCACGGTTTCAACCAGGCGATCATGGATGCGCTGACCCGCTACCACCGCATGCGTGGCGACAACACCCTGTGGCAACCCGGCACCGATCACGCGGGCATCGCCACGCAAATCGTCGTCGAGCGCCAACTTGACGCGCAAGGCCTTTCGCGGCACGACCTCGGGCGCGAGAAATTCCTCGAAAAAGTCTGGGAGTGGAAGGAGTTTTCCGGCAACACCATCACCAAGCAGATGCGTCGCCTCGGCACCTCGCCGGACTGGACGCGCGAACGCTTCACCATGGACAGCGGCCTGTCGAAAATCGTCACCGAAACCTTCGTCCGCCTCTATCGCGAAGGGTTGATCTATCGCGGCAAACGGCTGGTCAACTGGGACCCGGTGCTGCAAACCGCCGTTTCCGACCTGGAAGTGGTCCAGGAAGAAGAGCAGGGCCACTTGTGGCACATCCGCTACCCGCTGGCCGATGGCAGCGCGACGTTGACCGTCGCCACCACCCGGCCGGAGACGATGCTCGGCGACACCGCGGTGATGGTGCATCCGGAAGACGAGCGCTATCGGCACCTGCTCGGCAAAACGGTCAAGCTGCCGCTTTGCGACCGCGAGATTCCGATCATCGCCGACGCTTACGTCGACCTCGCCTTCGGGACCGGCTGCGTCAAGGTCACGCCGGCGCACGATTTCAACGACTACGCCGTCGGCCAGCGCCACAAGCTCGAAACGATTCCGATCCTGACGCTGGACGCCCGGATCAACGACAACGCCCCGGCCTGTTATCGCGGGCTGGATCGTTTCGACGCCCGCAAGCGGGTGGTCGCCGACCTTGAGGCGCAAGGTTTGCTCGACAAGGTGGAGGCGCACGCGCTCAAGGTCCCGCGCGGCGACCGTACCGGCGTGGTGATCGAACCGATGCTCACCGACCAATGGTTCGTCGCCATGAGCAAACCTGGCGTCGACGGCCGCAGCATCGCCGGCAAGGCGCTCTCCTGCGTCGCCGACGGCGAGATCAGATTTTTCCCCGAGAACTGGGTCAACACCTACAACCAGTGGCTGAACAACATTCAGGATTGGTGCATTTCGCGGCAACTGTGGTGGGGGCACCAGATCCCCGCCTGGTATGGCGACGACGGCCGGATTTTCGTCGCCCACGACGAACACGAAGCCCGCGCGGAGGCCACCGCGCAAGGCTATGCCGGCGCGCTGCGTCGCGATCCGGACGTGCTCGACACCTGGTACTCCTCGGCGCTGTGGCCCTTCTCGACCCTCGACTGGACGCCGGAATGGCCGGCGGTTTCCAACCCGGCGCTGGATCTTTATTTGCCCTCGACGGTACTGGTCACCGGTTTCGACATCATCTTCTTCTGGGTGGCGCGGATGGTGATGATGACCAAACACATCACCGGCAAGATCCCCTTCAAGCATGTGTACGTACACGGCCTGATCCGCGACGCCGAAGGCCAGAAGATGAGCAAATCGAAGGGCAACGTTCTCGACCCCATCGACCTGATCGACGGCATCGGCCTCGACGACCTGATCGAAAAGCGCACCAGCGGCCTGATGAATCCCAGGCAGGCCAAACAGATCGAAGAGCGCACCCGCAAGGAATTTCCGCAAGGCATCCAGCCCTTTGGCACCGACGCCTTGCGATTCACCTTCCTGTCGCTGGCCAGCCCCGGCCGCGACATCAAGTTCGACCTCGGCCGCTGCGAAGGCTATCGCAATTTCTGCAACAAGCTGTGGAACGCCACCCGCTTCGTGCTGATGCACACCGCCGGTCACGACCTCGCCCTGGACGCCCGCACACCCGCGCAATGCACATCGGCGCTGCGTTTCACCTTCGCCGACCGCTGGATCGTCAGCACGCTGCAGCGCACCGAAACCGAAATCGCTCAGCACTTCGCCGACTACCGTTTCGACCTGCTCGCGCGCGCGATCCACGAATTCATCTGGGACGAGTTCTGCGACTGGTACCTCGAACTGGCCAAGATTCAACTGCAAGGCGGCGACGAGGCCAGCGTGCGCGCGACGCGGCGGACGCTGGCGCGCGTGCTGGAAGCCGTCCTGCGGTTGGCGCACCCGCTGTTGCCGTTCATCACCGAGGAACTCTGGCAGGCGGTGGCGCCCATCGCCGGCCGCAAGACGCACGCCTCGATCATGCTCGCCGCCTACCCGCGGCCGCAAGCCGACAAGCTCGACCCGGCCAGCGAAGCCGAGGTGCGGCAGATCAAGGATCTGGCCTACGCCTGCCGCAACCTGCGCGGCGAAATGAACCTCTCGCCGGCCGTGCGCGTGCCGCTGCTGGTCCATGGCGACCGCCAGTCGCTCGACCGCTACGCCCCTTACCTCACCGCGCTGTGCAAACTGTCGGCGGTGCAGGTGGTCGACGAAATACCCGCCGACGCCAGCGCGCCGGTGGCCATCGTCGGCGAAACCCGGCTGATGCTGCAGGTGCGGATCGACACCGCCGTCGAACGCGAGCGGCTGGACAAGGAAATCGCCCGCCTCACCGGCGAAGTCGCCAAGGCCGAGGCCAAGCTGGCCAACGAAAGTTTCGTCGCCCGCGCCCCCGCCGCCGTGGTCGAACAGGAAAGAAAGCGCCTCAAGGACTTCATCGCCACGCTGGAAAAACTCCAGCCGCGGCGCGCGCGCCTCGACGGCCGGTAGGCACCGGCGACGGGCAAGTCTTTTCGCCCGACGGGCCGCCGAAAACCGAAACGCGCACCGGCATCATCTACAACCTGCTCGGCGTGCACGGCGGCATGCGCGTGGTGCACCGGGTCAGCAAGCAGGGCGAAGGGGAAGCGTAACTGGCGGCGCATGACGCCTCCAGGCGTGGTGGCCGCGCGCGCTCCTCGGCGTCGGCATCGCCTTCGGCGTCAACCCCGCCAAGCAGCGCATCGGCGACGTGCTGGTGTCCGACGACATCCGCGACCACGGTCTCGGGCGGATCAACGCCGACGGTCGTCTCACCGTGCGCGGGAGCAAGCCGCCGGCTTCGCCGAGGCTCTTCCAACGCTTTAACTCCCTCGACCAGTGCCGCGCCGCCGATCCGCACGCCTGCCTGTCCTGGCCGACGCTCCGCTTCGGCACTCTGCTCGGCGGCGAAATGGAAGCCGTCGGCATTCACCTCGCCGCGATTCGTCATCGGGTCGACTGGCTGATCGTCTAGGCCATTCCCGACGAGTGCTGGCTGGCGATCAGCGGTCGGTCGACCAGTCTGCGCAAGGCGCAAGAGGAGCACGAGGAGCCGCATGGCCCGGCGCTGGCTTGAGCGCGATGCCGGCAAGCATCACATCTGGCCGGACCACAAGATGCGGCTCGCCGCTCACCGCTGGGCGCGCGGCCACCGCGCGCTGGCGGTCGACCAGCTCGAAGACTAGCTAGTTCCACGCCTGGCTCGACAGCCGGCCCGAACTGCGCCGCCGTTACCGGGATCCGCACCCCGAGCAGCCCGAAGAAGATCTGCGCACCGCCACCTTCCCCGCCGGTGTCGACCATGGCCCCGCCAGCGCTTTCCGCTTCGCGCACAGATCGTCGCAGGAATTTTTTCTCGCCGACTATCTGTTCGCCGCGTTGCGCCGCGACGAACCGGCGGCCTGGGCGATGCAGGCGCCGAGCCCCGAAACGCTCGATTTTCTCGGCCATCTGCTCGCCGAGGCCCCGAGCCGTCGCTGCTTGCCACCCTGCAAGGCTGGCGGCGCGACCAGCGGCGAGAGGTCTGCGAATTGCTGTTCGCCTACGCGCTGCGCGCACGAGAGAGCGGCTGGCAGCTGCCCATGCTGCACGGTATTCGCCTCGCCGGCACGATCTTTCGCCACTGCATGGTCGCCGACAGCCGCTGGCGCGACAGCGGCTTTTATCGAACGCAGTTCCATTTCCGCACCCCGCCGGCGGCCGTGCCGGCGCTCATCGGTGACCGTCACCGGCACGCCAGCCCCGTGCTGACGCTGCCCTTGCCGGCCCGCCCGTCGGCGCCGCGCTGGCCATACTGGACGCTCACCGGGATCCGGTGAACGTCTGCGCCTTCTCGCCGGACGGCGAGCGCCTGTTCTCGGTGGGGGACGGCGGCAGTCTGTTGTGGGTTGGGGGGAATGGCTGCCTGCGGCTGCGGGACGCGACGGGCAGCCGACGCTGCTGCCGCTCGAGAGTTTCGGCTCCTTGCCGGTGCGCCGCGCGTAGCCCGCCCGCGAGGCGCGCTTACACCCGCATCGCCGTTTCGAGGGTTACCGGCAGCAGGCCGCGCAAGGCGTTGCCGACGTACAAGGCCGGGGCCGTGCGCAGGTCGTCGACGCGCAGCACCCGTTCGACGACGCGCCCCGCTTCGAGGAGGGTGCGTCGCAAGACGCCGGGCAGCAGGCCGCAATGCAGCGGCGGCGTCAGCAGCACGCCTTGGCGCTCGACGAACACGCTGCTGCGCGCGCCTTCGCAGACCTCGCCGCGTTCGTTGAGGAAAATGGCGTCGAAAATCGCCGGTTGCCCGGCCAGCGCGGCCAGGGCGCGGTCGTAGGGGCCGCGCGCCGTGGTCTTGTGGCGCCGCAGGTAGTCGCCCGCCGCCAGCGTTTCAATCGCCAGCACCACGCGTTGGCGACCGCTGTCGGCCATGTCCGGCAGCGGCGAGGCGACGACGCGGCAGCGTCCGTCGTGCGTCAGGGTGAGGCGGACGCGGAACTCGCCCGACGCTTGACGGGCGGCGAGGGTGGCATGTTGTTCGGCGAGGGCGGCGGTGACGGTCGCCAACGGACAGGCGAAGCCGAGCGCGCGCGCCGAGGTTCGCAGGCGTTCGAGATGCGCGGTGAGCAGCGGGTAGCCGCCGGCCGTCAGGCGCAAGGTTTCGAAGAGTTCGAAACCGGGATCGCCGGCGGTGAGGAAGCGGGCCTTGAGCAGGCATTCGGCGTATTCGCGCCGTGGGTCGGCGTCGGCGACGATGCCGCTGCCAATGCCGAGCCGGGCGCATCGGCCGGCGCCACCGGTGGTCTTGGGGTGGTGGTTCTGGCCGTCGTCGTCGCTATCGAACTCGATGCTGCGTATGGCGACGTTGAAGCGGCAGTCGCCGCCGGGCGCGAGCCAGCCCAGCGCGCCGGTGTAGTGGCCGCGCGGCGCGTCTTCGAGTTCAGCGATGCGCCGCATGGCGCGGATTTTCGGCGCGCCGGCGATCGAGCCGCAGGGAAACAGCGCGCCGAACAGGTCGGCCAGCGTGGCGTCGGGCAATTCGGCGGACACGGTGGAGACCATCTGCCACAGCGTCGGATACGCTTCGGCGGCGCACAGCGCCTCCACGCGCACCTTGCCGGCCTGAGCGAGGCGCCCGAGGTCGTTGCGCAGCAGATCGACGATCATCACGTTTTCCGCGCGTTCCTTGGCCGACGTCAGCAAGGCGTCGCGGCGGGCGGCGTCGGCCCGTGGCGTGCGGCCGCGCGGCGCGGTGCCCTTCATCGGCTGGGTGTGCACCCGGGTGCCGTGACGGGCGAAGAATAGTTCCGGCGAGAAGGAAAGAATCGTCGCCTCGTCGGTGAACAAGGCGCCGCCGTAGCGCACCGGCTGGCGTTGGCGCAGGCGGGCGTAAAGCGCCAGCGGGTGACCATACACCCGAAAGTTCAGCGGGAAGGTGAAGTTGATCTGGTAGCAGTCGCCGTCGGCGATCCAGCGGCCGATCCGGCGCACCCGCTCGGCGTGGGCGGTTTCGGTCAGCGCCGGCGCGAGTTCGGCGACACCGGCCCATCGTTGCGCTTCGGGAAGCGCCGCCAAGCGTTCGGCCAGGAAGTCGTCTACGGCGTGGCGATCGAGGTTGTCGGCGCGCGCGAAAGCCCAGGCCCGCAGCAGGGGCCGCGCCGGGTCGGCCCGGGCCGCGGCCGCCGGTTCAAAGCGGGTGCCGAGCGCGTAGTCTGCGGTGACCGCGATCCACAGGCCGGTCGCGGCGGTGGCTTCGAGCGCGGTCAGCAGCGCTTTCGGGTCGGTGGCGGCGTCGAGGGTAACGGCGTGCCGCAAATCGGTCAGCCGCAGGGCGCCGCCATCGTCGGCGTCGAACAGCGCGAAGGGTTCGTCGGTCGGCATCAAGCGGCGCGCGCGGCGCGGTGGCGAGTTGGCGTCGGTCCGTCGTCCGTCGGGGAGGGCGCTATTTACGCTTGAGGAAATACTCGAAGACTTTCTGCGTTTCGGTGCTGGACAACAACTCGTTGCCGGTTTGCCTGGCGAAGGCCTGGAAATCCTTGACCGAGCCGGGGTCGGTGGCCAGTATCCGCAGAACTTCGCCCGACGACATCTCGGCGAGCGTTTTCTTGGTGCGCAAAATGGGCAAGGGGCAATTCAGCCCCTTGACGTCTAGCTCTCGGTCGTAATGCATGGTGTGGTCCGCGACAATGGGATGGAAAAGCGCAAGGGCGTATTCTAAACGCCATTCCCCTGCCGTTTTTCCTTCAGTTCCTCGGCCTGTTGCTTGCGCAGTTCGCGTAGCCGCGCATCGACCACCGATTGCTCGAAAAAGTTGCCGTCACCCGCTTGTTGCGCGAATTGCAACTGTTCGACGGCCGGTCCCAGTTGTCCCTGAAGGTAGTAAAACTCGGCCTGGGCGCGGTGTTGTTGCAGGCGTTTGCCGGCGAGCGCGAATGTTTTCGCCTGTAGTCCGTAGAGTTTGTAGTCGGTGCCGTTGGCCTGCAACTGCGATTCAAGGAACAGTAGGCCGCGGTCGTACTGCTTGGCGGTGAGCAGCGCCTCGGCATAGCCATGGATCAACGCTTTGGCTTGCGGGTAGCGCTGTAGCGCCTCGCGGTAACCGAGCAGCGCGCCGGCATTGTCGCCACGCGCCAGTTTGATTTCGGCCGCCAGGCTGGCGATCATCGGCGACGACACCTTGAGCGCGAGCAGCGCATCGAGTTCGCGTTGCGCGGCGACGAAGTCCTTGGCCCGCCACCAGGAGTAGGCCAGGCCGTAGCGGCTGGCGGCTTCGGAGGCGTATTTCTTTTCTTGAATCTGCCGTGAGAACTCGCCGATTTCCTCGCTTGGCGCCCCCATCTGGGCGCGCAGCCGGGCACGCACGAGGTGAAATTCGAGGCTGTCGGACACCTGCCGGTAAGGCGCGTTTTCCGCCCGGTTCTGCATGTCCGCGATGCGCTCGACGGTCAGCGGGTGCGAGCGCAGATACACCGGCGCGTTGTTTTCGTAGACGCGTCCGGCCAACTGCAAGCGAGCAAAGAAATCGCCCATGCCGCGCACGTCGTAGTGGGCCTGACTCAGGGTTTGAAAGCCGATGCGGTCGGCCTCGCGTTCGAAATCGCGGCTGTAGGCCAGTTGCGACTGAATCGAACCGGCCTGCGCGGAGGCGATGGTCGCCGTGGCCACCTGCGAATTCGACCGGGCGGCCAGGATGCCGACCGCCATGGCGATCATCGTGGCGATCGAGTTCTGCTTCTCGCGCGCGATTTGCCGGGCGAGGTGGTTTTGCATCACGTGCGAAATTTCGTGCGCCAGCACGCCCGCCAGTTCGGATTCCGACTGGGCGGCGAGAATCGTGCCGGTGTTGACACCGATGAAGCCACCGAACATGGCGAAGGCGTTGATCGTGTTGTCGCGGATGGCAAAAAACTGGCAATCGGCGGTTGGATTGGCGCTGGCGGCCACCAGACGATTGCCCAGCCGGCTGAGGTAGTCGGTGATTTCCGGGTCGTCCACATAGCTGGGTTCGCGCAGGCGGATTTCGTTCATGATCCGTTCGCCGATCTTGCGCTCGATCTGCGGCGAAAGTTCCGCTCGCGCCGCCTCGCCCAAATCCGGCAGTTCGTCGGCCGACGACAAGGCGCAGGGCAGGGACAACAACGCCGCCAGGCTCAGGGAAGTGACTGTGGTAACGATTCTGTTCAACGGAGCTCCGACGGGTGCGAAGAGAGATGGTGCTATGATACCCACTTGGATGCCTTCCATTGTTACCGCGCGTTACCGAGCGCCACTCTCTGGCGGCGTCCCACCCTTGGTTCCCTCCTGATCATGTCCGCGAGTCCGAATCCACTGTCCCATTTCGATCATCAAGGCCAGGCGCAGATGGTCGACGTCGGCGAGAAGCCTGAAACCAGCCGGCGGGCGACGGCCACGGGCCGCATCGTGATGCGCCCCGAGACACTGGCGCAAATCGCCGCCGGTTCCGCCGCCAAGGGCGATGTGCTCGGCGTCGCCAGAATCGCCGCGATTCAGGCGGCAAAGCGAACCGCCGATTTGATTCCGCTTTGCCACCCCCTCGCGCTGACCAGGGTCGCGGTCGATTTCGTGATCGACCGGCAAGCCGATGCCGTCGAATGCACCAGCAGCGCCGAATGCTCCGGCCGCACCGGCGTCGAGATGGAAGCCCTGTGCGCGACCAGCGTCGGCCTGCTCACCATCTACGACATGTGCAAGGCCATGGACCGTGGCATGCGCATCGAGGGCATCCGCTTGCTGGAAAAAAGCGGCGGCAAGTCCGGGCATTGGACGGCAACCTGACACCATGCGCGATGCCGCTCTGGAAATCCACCGTCTGCGTCGGCTGTTACTGAAGGCCGCCGGTGCCGGCTGCACCTTGGGGCCGCTGCTCGCAGGCGGCTTGTTGACGCCTTTGCGCGTTTTGGCCGCTGACTGGAACCGACCGGCTTTCACGGCGACCAATCTGCCCGACGCCTTGAAGGCGGTTGGCGGGACCAGTTCCATGGAGAGCGGCGGCATCGTCATCAAGGCGCCAGACGTGGCCGAGAACGGTGCGCAGGTGGCCATTGAAATCGTCAGCGCTATTCCAGCCGGTCAAACGATCATGGTTTTCGTCGACAAAAACCCCATGCCCTTGGCGGCCAGCCTTGCTTTCGCCAATGGCGCTGTGCCGCACACCCGTTTGCAACTCAAGATGGCGGAATCTTCACGGATTCGCGTGCTTGTGAAAGCGATGGACGGCAAAATCTATCATGCCAGCCGGGATGTCCGAGTCACACTCGGCGGCTGCGGCGCTTGAACGCACCGCGCCATGCCTGAACCCATTAAGTTGCGCGCCACCCTGCAGGGGGACACCGCCGAGATTCGTATTCTGATGCCCCATCCGATGGAAACCGGACAGCGCAAAGATCCGGATAGCGGCAGAACGATTCCGGCCCACTTCATCGAGACGTTTGTCGTTAGCGCCAACGGCAATGTCCTGGTTCGCGGGCAACTGAATACCGCCATATCGCGCAATCCCCTCTTTTCTTTTTATGCCAAAGGGTTGAAAATGGGCGATCGTATCTCCGTGGCATGGCTGGATAATAAAGGAGAAAAGCGGAGTGACGAAACGGTGCTAGTTACCGCCTGACGGTTCGGAATAAGCGCGTGGTGCAGAGATGAAGCGATAGGGCAAAACGAAAAGGCGAAAAAAAACCCGCCAGAGGCGGGTCCCTATTTACTCGCCCGAAAAAATCAGGCGCGCGCGATATTCGATGCTTGCTTGCCTTTCGGCCCCTGCGTCACGTCGAAAGAAACCTTTTCGCCCTCTTTGAGGGTCTTGAATCCACTCATGGTGATCGCGGAAAAATGCGCGAAGAGATCTTCGCTGCCATCGTCCGGAGTAATGAAGCCGAAACCCTTGGCGTCATTGAACCACTTCACTGTACCAGTTGCCATATTGCTACTTCCTTGAAAAAAGACTGAACCCGGGCCTAGCCCGACATGCATGCTTCTAACTCAAAGACATTCAGGGCGGTTACCGTGTTTTCCAAGGTCCGATCTCATATGCCTGATTAAAAACATATGGTCTTTTTACGCCAAGTCGGGCGGATGCGTCAAGCGTTTTTAAGTGGCGCTTCCCGGCAAAGCGATTATTCATGCGGGAAGCGGGTGAAGGCCGGTATTGCGCATCCGGTAGGACTGGTTAGAATTGGATCATGGTTACGAAGAATCAGGATAACTCCCTCCTCGAAGCAAAGCGCGCGCAACTCAAGCCACCACCTTTATATAAGGTACTTTTGCTGAACGACGATTTTACGACAATGGATTTTGTGATCATCGTGCTACAACGTTTTTTTGGCATGGATCGGGAGCAGGCGACACGGATCATGCTCAAGATCCACACCGAGGGGCGCGGTGTTTGCGGCGTATACCCGCGTGACATCGCCAGCACGAAAGTTGAAAAGGTTACAGCCTTCGCACGGAGCAACCAGCATCCTTTGGCGTGCGTAATGGAGGAGAACTGAATGATTGCGCAAGAACTGGAAGTGAGCTTGCACATGGCCTTCGTTGAAGCCAGGCAAAAGCGTCACGAATTCATCACCGTCGAACATCTGTTGCTCGCTTTGCTCGATAACCCGTCGGCAGCCGAGGCGTTGCGTGCTTGTGGTGCGAATGTCGATCAACTGCGCAAGGATCTTGTGCGTTTCGTTGGCGAGCACACGCCGACGGTCGCCGGCGAGGAGGATATCGACACGCAGCCGACGCTGGGTTTTCAACGTGTGATTCAGCGCGCGATCCTGCATGTGCAGTCCTCCGGTCGCAAGGAGGTCAATGGCGCCAACGTTCTGGTGGCGATTTTTGGCGAAAAGGACTCGCACGCGGTTTATTACCTGCAAAAACAGGGTGTTACACGTTTGGATGTCGTCAACTTCATTTCACATGGCATCAGCAAGATTCCGCAAGGTACGCCACGTGGCGAGGCGGAAAGTGAAACGGAAGGTGAACAACAAAATGCCGCCGGTCCGCTTGACAGCTATACCATCAATCTCAATGCTCTCGCTTTACAAGGAAAGATCGATCCGTTGATCGGTCGTCAGCAGGAACTCGAACGTGTGATTCAGACGCTGTGTCGGCGGAGAAAGAATAATCCTTTGCTGGTGGGCGAGGCCGGTGTTGGCAAGACCGCTATTGCCGAGGGTTTGGCGAGACGGATTGTTGAGTCCGATATTCCGGAAATCCTGGCCAAGGCAAACGTCTATTGCCTGGATATGGGGTCGTTGCTGGCGGGAACCAAGTATCGTGGTGATTTTGAGCAGCGGCTGAAGGCGGTGCTCAAGCAATTGAGCGAAAACCCGGAAGCGATCTTGTTCATCGACGAGATCCACACCCTGATTGGCGCTGGCTCGGCATCGGGCGGTACGCTAGACGCGTCGAATTTGTTAAAACCCGCGCTCTCCACCGGCCAATTGAAGTGTATCGGGGCGACAACCTATACCGAGTATCGCGGCATTTTCGAAAAGGACCACGCACTATCGCGGCGTTTCCAGAAGATTGATGTCAGCGAACCCTCTAGCGCCGAGGCCATCGAGATTCTCAAGGGCTTGAAGTCGCGTTTCGAATCGCATCATGGCATTAAGTACTCGGCGGCGGCGTTGGCTTCGGCTGTCGAGTTGTCGGTACGTTTCATTCCAGATCGTCACCTGCCGGACAAGGCGATCGACGTCATTGACGAGGCGGGCGCGGCGCAGCGGATTTTGCCGAAGTCGAAACAGAAGAAATTGATCGGCAAGATCGATATCGAAGAAATTGTAGCCAAAATCGCCCAGGTGCCATCCACGCATGTCACGGCGGACGACCGCAACCACCTTAAGAACCTGGATCGCGATCTCAAAGCAGTGGTGTTTGGTCAGGATGCGGCGATTGACGCTTTGACCAGGGCGATACGGATGGCGCGTTCCGGCCTCGGCAATCCGACCAAACCGATCGGCAGCTTTTTGTTTTCCGGTCCCACGGGTGTCGGCAAGACGGAAGTGGCCAGACAATTGGCTTATTGCCTCGGCAATGAATTGGTGCGTTTCGATATGTCGGAGTACATGGAGCGGCATGCGGTGTCGCGGCTGATCGGTGCGCCGCCGGGTTATGTCGGCTTCGATCAGGGTGGCTTGCTGACCGAGGCGATCAGCAAGAAGCCGTACAGCGTACTGTTGCTCGACGAGATCGAGAAGGCGCATCCCGACATTTACAACATTCTGTTGCAGGTCATGGATCATGGTACGTTGACCGACAATAACGGGCGCAAGGCCGATTTTCGCAATGTGGTGATCGTCATGACCACCAACGCCGGACAGGAGGCGATTCAAAAGGCGACGATGGGTTTTACGCCGAATCGGCAGGTTGGCGATGAAATGGTCGAGATCAAGCGCCTATTCTCGCCCGAGTTCCGCAATCGGCTCGACGCCAGCATTTCGTTCAAGTCCTTGGATCACGGGTCGATTCTGCGTGTGGTGGACAAATTCCTGATGCAGCTTGAAGCGCAGCTTCATGAGAAAAAGGTCGAGGTGGTATTTAGCGCCGCGCTCAAGGATCATCTCGCCGAGCGCGGCTTCGATCCGCTGATGGGCGCCCGCCCGATGGCCCGGCTGATTCAGGATACGATTCGCGCCACGCTGGCCGACGAACTGCTGTTCGGGCGTTTGGTTAATGGTGGTCACGTTACCATCGATGTCGACGCTGAAAAGAAAGTCCATTTGATCTTTGAAGAAGAAAGCCTGATCGCCGTCTAACAACACCGCAACGCACGGCCACGCTCGGCGGAATCTGGCCGTGCTTCATTTGCTTGCCGGGAAGGAAACCATATGAGTTTCAAAACGCCTGATCTCCTTGATGACAATGAAGAAGAAATCCGTAATGGCGGAGTGCGTGTGCTTGCTCCAATGTTTCAACGATACGGCGGTCGCTCCTCCTTTAGTGGTCAAATCGTCACGCTAAAAATCTTCGAGGATAATTCACTCGTTCGTGAAGTTTTCGGAGGCGACGGTAACGGCAAGGTTCTGGTCGTCGATGGCGGGGGGTCTTTACGTTGCGCCCTGGTTGGGGACCAGTTAGCTATTCTGGCACATAAAAATCGCTGGGAAGGTGTGGTCGTGTACGGATGCATCCGTGATTCCGAAGACATCAACCAAATTGACCTAGGGGTTAGGGCGCTCAATACGCATCCGCTGAAAAGCGTCAAGAAAGGTGTCGGCGACAAAAATCTGGCGGTTACTTTTGGTGGCGTCTCTTTCAAGCCGGGTGAGTGGATCTATGTTGACGGCGATGGGATAATTGTCAGCGACAAGCCTTTGATTTGATGTTTTTGTATTGCGTGGTGTCATGTTTTGACGCGCCGATGGTGAAAAGGGCCGTGGCACCACGGATGTTGGAGGGGAAAGTTGAACGCTTCTGTGGACTTGCTTAGGGCAATTCGGACGGGTCGCCTCAAAGCGGTACAAGCCGCTCTTGATGCAGGAGCTTCTGTTGAGATTCACGACGGGCACGGGGATCCGGGTTTGCCGCTAGGTGTTGCCTGTTTCATGGGGTATGTCGATATCGTTCGGGAACTGGTCACGCGTGGTGCGAAGGTCAATTTGCCGGACAATAACCAGTCGACTTCGCCATTGTCCATGGCCATTCGTGGCGAGAGGAAAGAAGTCGTAAGGGTTTTGATCGAACTCGGCGCGAAGGTGCCGCCGGAAATGGTTACCGGTCTGACGGAGCAGGAGATGTTGGTTGCACGCTGGCGCGGGCAGCACTATGAAGCCAAGTCCTCTCAATCAGCCACCTCCAGGCCCGATCTTCCCGTTTTCGAGGAGATTGACATGCCTCGTTGCTACGGGACGGACACAGCCGTTCTGGATGCGGAAATGATCCGCGCGGCACGCAAGATGGAAAAGAAAACGTAGACGTAGATGCTTTCCGTCTTTCGACGCCGCTGATTTTATGGAATGGCAATTGCAAAAAAGCCACGGTAGTCCCCCGTGGCTTTTTTCATGATCGAAAGGCTTTCTCTGATGCGCGTATATGTAGGGAACCCGGACTACTCCGCGGTTTACGCGCGAGTTGGCGATCTTCCCGACACCCCGGCGCTTTCCATCCAGCGCTTGATGCGATTGGCGTCTCCGATACGGGTCTGTTTGCCAGCCGAGTCCAATAAAACGATCACCACGGGTTTATCGGCAACGCGTGCCTGCATCACCAAGCATTTGCCAGCCTCCTGGATATAACCTGTCTTCGACAAGCCGATCTCCCATGTCGGGCTATGAACCAACTGATTGGTGTTATGGAATTCTAGTTCGCGGCCATTGACTTCGGTCCGCGTGCCTGGAGTGGTCGAGAATTCGCGGATCAACGGATAACGATGCGCGGCGGCCACCATGCGTGCCAAGTCGTGAGCTGTCGAAACATTGGTGCTATTTAAACCCGTAGGGTCGTCGAAGTGGGTTTGCGTCATGCCCAAGGCCGCGGCTTTGCGATTCATTGCGGCGACAAATGCCGGTAGACCCCCTGGATAATGGCGGCCAAGCGCATTGGCGGCGCGGTTCTCCGATGACATCAAGGCGAGCAGCAGGGCCGTTTCCCGAGGCATGACGGTGCCGACCTGCAAGCGCGAGCGGCTGCCGCGCAAGTAATCGACGTCTTCTTCACCGATGGTAATCGGCGCTTGCAAATTGGGCATGCTATCGAGAACCACCATTGCCGTCATTAGCTTGGTGATCGAGGCGATTGGCACCACGGCGTTGGCGTTCTTCGCGTAAATGGGTTCGCCGCCTTCTTGTCCAACCACCAGTGCCGAGCCGGACTGAACGGCCAAATGTCCTCCCGGTTCGTGCCACAGTTCGGTGTTGCTTGCGAGAATTCGCGTCAGGTTTTTTCTTTGAGCGATTTGCATTTGCCGGGTTTCCAGCGCAGCGATTGCCTTGCTGCTCTTCGCGATGTGGGAGGACTCGGCCTTTGCTGTACGGGTGTTGTGTTTGTCTTTCTGTGCCAAAACCGCGGTTGCCCGGCCGTGCCGCGCGACGACGGGCTCGGTTTTTCCGTTTCGGGCGACTGGTTCGGCCTTGCCGCGGCTTGCCATTGATTTTGCGGACACTTTCGCCGCCACCGGCTCGGTTTTATTTTTGGCTGTTACCTGCGGAGTCAAGTTTTTCCGGGCCAGAGGTTCGGGCTTGTGCTTTTCGGCCGAGCGCGGTGCAGCATTTTTGTGTGCGACCGGCGCTGTTTTTGCTTTGACCGATTCCGTTTTGCCTTTGTTTTTTTCCGTGGTGTGCACGGCCGCGGTTGACAGTCCGCAGGCGCTTACCAGAGCGCCGAGTAGTATTGCCGTTCTCAATCTGATCCGTTGCATCGTGAGTCTCCTGCGTCAATCTATTGGCCTTGATTTTACAATAGTAGATGATCGCAGAACAATCCGCCATGAAAAATAAGAAGATAGGGTGGTTATGTGATGTGCTGCGTTAGGTGTGATCCGCGCGAAAAAAAGCTTCAATTTCCGTACGCATGGCCATCGCATCCTTGTGGCCGAGGTTAATCAAGGCGTCGGTGTAGGGCTTTTCAAATAAGAGGTAGCTTGCCAGAGCGCTGCCGCGTCGGCTCATTGCTCCCAAGCCACGCAACAGAATCTTTACCGCCCAGGGCAGCGAGTGGACATGTTGCGCTGCGAGGGGTTCGAGACGTTCGGAGGGGGCAATCGTCAGCGATTGAACCGGGCGGAGCGAAATATCGCCACCGTCTCGTAATTCCGACGGGACCTTCGAAAGCGTGCGGTTGATTCGTTCCATTCGTTCGATGTCGCTTCCCAGGCTATCGAGAAAGATCGATGCCATCGCATGTCCGGCAATTTGGGCAAGCGAAGGGTAGGTCGTGGAGCTTTGGCGCCGCAACGGTTCCGCTAGTTGGGCGACGCCGACAATCAGGACTTTTTCAGCACCAAGATGAATTGCCGGCGAAATTGGCGCCAACTGGCGCATGGACCCGTCACCAAAAAACTCCCGGTTCAGATATAGCGCGGGGAAGACGAAGGGAATGGCGCTCGACGCCATCAGGTGGTCGACCGACAGCGTGGTGCGGCAGCCGACGCGATGCGCCCGTCGCCAACTCTTGATTTCAGGGTGCGCTTGGTAAAAGCTGACGCTGTCGCCAGTGGCATACCCGGAGGCGGTGATGCTTACCGCGTAAAGCGAACCATTGTCGAGCGAGTGTTGAATCGTGCTGAAGTCGAGAGCGTTTTCAAGTAATTTCCGCAATGGACGGTTGTCGAGAATGGAGCGAGGACTGTATTTGACGATCCATCCGAATAGCAGCGCACCGAGCCAACGGATGCCGGAAAGGCACATGCCGAGCGGGTCCGCGCGATAAATCTGGCCGGCGCGCATGTTTCGCCACACGCCGGTCAGGGCTTCGACGGCGGCGGCAAAATTGTGCGAATAACACGCGAGTGTCGCCGCGTTGATCGCGCCGGCCGAGGTGCCGCAGAGTATGGCGAAAGGGTTGCCGACGGGGTTCCCGAGTAATTCCCTGATGGCGAGCAGCACGCCCACTTGATAAGCCGCGCGCGCGCCACCACCGCTAAGAATCAGGGCAATGCGTTTTTTTTTTACCATGGTGTGTTCATTGAAACGTCTTTGCCGGCCGAGTTTCCACCGCCCAGATTGGCGACTGTGGCACGCGGTGGTCGCTCAGCGCTCATTCATCAGTTTGTCTACCACCGTCAGCGCTGTCATGTTGACAATGCGCCGCACCGTTGCCGTCGATGTCAGAATGTGTACCGGTTGGGCGGCGCCGAGGAGGATGGGACCGATCGTCAGGTTGTCGCCTGCGGCGATCTTGAGTAAGTTGAAGGAGATGTTGGCCGCATCAAGCGTTGGCATGATCAGCAGATTGGCTTGTCCTTTCAAGCGGGCATCGCTCGGGAAGACTCGTTGCCGAATGTGATCGTCGAGGGCGGCGTCACCGTGCATTTCGCCCTCTATTTCCAAGCGCGGCGCGCGTTCCTTCAAGATACGCAGCGCTTCGCGCATCTTCAAGGCCGTTGGTGTGTTTTCGGAGCCGAAGGAGGAGTGCGACAACAACGCAACCTTTGGCGTGAGTCCAAAGCGGCGCACCTCGTCGGCGGCCAGCAGGGTCATGTCGACCAGTTGTTCCGCCGACGGTTCGTAATTGATGTAGGTGTCGGCGATGAACAGTGTGCGGTCCGGGAGCAACAATAGGCTCATCGCGTAGAGGTTCCTTACGCCCGGTGCCAGACCAAGCACGTCTTCGACGTATTCGCGGTGCACCGCGTGTTGCCCGAAAGTACCGCAAATCAGGCCGTCGGCAGCGCCCATCCGCACCATCATCGCCCCGAACAGAGAGGCGCGTCGCCGTACCTCGCGCCGGGCGAAGTCGGCAGAAACGCCCTTGCGTTCCATCAAGCGGCGGTACTCCCGCCAGTATGCCTCGAAATGTTGATCGAAAAAGGCGTTGTTCTCGGCGTGGACCACTTCAAAATCCGCTTCGGGTCGAACACGGAGGTTCATGGCTTCGAGTTTGGCGGTAATTTCGCCCGGATGACCGATAAGAATCGGATGAGCAATGCCTTCGTCGACAATCACCTGTACGGCTCGCAGCACGCGAACATCCTCGCCTTCGGCAAAAACGATCCGGCGCGGCGCCTGTTTGGCCTGAGAAAAGATCGGTTTCATGATCAGACCAAAGTGGTAAACGAAATCATCCAGGCTTTCGCGATACGCATCGAGATCTTTGATCGGGCGCGTGGCAACACCCGATGCCATGGCGGCTTCGGCGACCGCCGGGGCGATTTTGCTGATCAGACGCGGATCGAAAGGGTTTGGAATGAGGTAATCCGGGCCGAAATTGGTGACTTTTTCACCATACGCCTTGACCGCGAATTCCGATTGCTCGACGCGGGCCAGTTCGGCGATTGCCTTGACCGCCGCCAGTTTCATGTCTTCCGTGATGGTCGTGGCGCCGACATCGAGTGCGCCGCGGAAAATGAATGGAAAGCACAGCACGTTGTTGACTTGATTGGGATAATCCGAACGCCCGGTGGCGATGATCGCGTCGTCGCGTACCGCCTTGACGTCTTCCGGCTTGATTTCGGGATTGGGGTTAGCCAGGGCCATCACCAGCGGTGACGGAGCCATTCGGGCGACCATTTCCTGTTTCAGGACACCGCCGGCCGACAGGCCCAGAAAAACATCCGCGCCCTCGATTACTTCGCCTAGCGTGCGCGCCGTGGTTTTCTTGGCGTAACGTGCCTTGATGTCGTCCATCTCCTCGACACGTCCTTCATAGACCAGACCTTTGATGTCTGTTACCCAGATGTTGTCGACCGGGATGCCGAGCATCACCAACAAGTCCAGGCAGGCCAAAGCGGCGGCGCCCGCGCCGGACGAAACCACTTTGACTTCATCGAGTTCTTTGCCCTGCAAAAAAAGGCCGTTGAGGATGGCGGCGCCAACGACGATTGCCGTGCCGTGCTGATCGTCGTGAAAGACCGGAATTTTCATCCGCTGACGAAGCTTTTGCTCGATATGAAAACATTCCGGCGCCTTGATGTCCTCCAGATTGATGCCACCGAAAGTCGGCTCCAGGGAGGCGATGATTTCCACAAGGCGATCGGGATCGCGTTCCTCGATTTCAAGATCGAAGACATCGATATTGGCGAATTTCTTGAACAAGACCGCCTTGCCTTCCATCACTGGTTTGGCTGCCAGTGGGCCGATGGCGCCGAGGCCGAGAACAGCAGTACCGTTGGTGATGACGCCTACCAGATTCGCACGCGAAGTCAGGGTGCTGGCTTCCGCCGGAAAAGCGACGATTTCCTCGCAAGCAGCGGCAACGCCAGGCGAATAGGCCATCGACAAGTCGTACTGATTGGTCAGTTGCTTGGTCGGTTGGATCGATACTTTCCCTGGCTTGGGATTGCGATGGTAGAAAAGGGCGGCAGTGCGTAACTGATTTTTTTCTTTTTGCATGGTGTCGTCTCCTGACGGAATGTCTGACCACAATCGGTCGGTGGCCGCGCAATGACCGGGCGGGCGTCGAGTTTTTCGACTGCGCGTTTTTCGAGCCTATTGCACTTGTCGATCAGTGCCAAGTGCCGGTCGGACCTGTGGCATAATTACACAAACCCTCAAATCCTTGTAGCACCCACACCTAGCATGCCATCGCACTCCCCAGCACTGGGTTTGTCTCCTAGCAGCCCCGACCGACGCGTCGCCTCCGACCGGGCGGGTTCAATCCGTCCGGATCGCCGCTTTTTGTCGCCAGATTCCGCCTGCGCCGCGTCACGGTAACTTCCGCTTCTCTACCTTCTTTCGAGAGTGATTACCATGAACCAAACTGTTTCCATCAACGCCCCCGACTACGTCAAACACGAACGCCTGAAACAATGGGTTGCCGATATCGCGGCACTTACCGAGCCGGCCAGCGTCGTCTGGGCCGACGGTTCGCAAGAGGAATACGACCGCTTGTGCAACGAATTGGTCGAAGCCGGCACCTTCATCAAACTCAAGAAACGCAAAAACTCTTTCCTCGCGTTCTCCGATCCTTCTGACGTCGCTCGCGTGGAGGACCGTACCTATATCTGCTCCGAGAAAAAGGAAAACGCTGGCCCGACCAACAACTGGGAAGAGCCGGCCAAAATGCGCGAAACCCTGAATGGTCTGTTCAAGGGTTGCATGAGGGGCCGCACGATGTACGTCATTCCCTTTTCGATGGGGCCGGTTGGCTCGCCAATCGCACAGATCGGCGTCGAAATCTCCGATAGCGCTTATGTCGTCGTGAACATGCGCATCATGACTCGCATGGGTAAGGCCGTTTTCCCCGTGCTGGGTACAGATGGCGCTTTCGTACCTTGCGTGCACTCGATTGGCGCCCCGAAGGAGCCGGGTCAGAAGGATCCGAAGTGGCCGTGCAACCCGACCACCAAATACATCGTGCATTATCCCGAAACCCGCGAAATCTGGTCCTACGGTTCCGGCTACGGCGGGAACGCGCTGCTCGGCAAGAAGTGTCTGGCGCTGCGGATCGCCTCCAACATGGCGCGCGACGACGGCTGGATGGCCGAACACATGTTGATCTTGGGCGTCGAATCGCCCCAGGGCGACAAGCATTATGTCGCGGCCGCCTTTCCGTCGGCTTGCGGCAAGACCAATTTTGCCATGCTGATTCCGCCGAAGAGCCTGAATGGCTGGAAAATCTCCACCATCGGCGATGACATCGCTTGGATCAAGCCGCGCGTCGGCAAGGACGGCAAGACCCGCTTATACGCGATCAACCCGGAGGCGGGTTTCTTCGGCGTGGCGCCGGGGACCAATGATTCGACCAATTTCAATGCCATGGCGTCGCTGGCCGAAAACACCATTTTCACCAATGTCGCCTTGACCGACGATGGCGATGTCTGGTGGGAAGGCATGGGTCCGGCACCCGCGCACGCCATCGATTGGCAAGGCAATGACTGGACGCCTGAAATCGCCAAGGAAAAAGGCACCAAGGCCGCGCATCCGAACTCCCGCTTCACCGCGCCGGCGTCGCAATGCCCGTGTATCGACGAGCAATGGGAAAGCCCCGAAGGTGTGCCGATCTCGGCCTTCCTGTTCGGTGGTCGCCGCGCATCCACCGTGCCGTTGGTGTGCCAGTCGTTCAACTGGGATTTCGGTGTCTATGGCGCCGCGACGCTGGGTTCCGAAACGACCGCCGCCGCTTTTGGCGCTCAAGGCGTGGTCCGTCGCGATCCGTTCGCCATGCTGCCATTCTGTGGCTACAACATGGCGGACTATTACGGCCACTGGCTGAAGATGGGCAAGGCGGTCGACAAGGCGCCGCTGATCTTCATGGTGAACTGGTTCCGCATGAACGAGAAAGGGCAGTTTGCCTGGCCGGGTTTCGGCGACAATGCCCGCGTTCTCAAGTGGATCATCGAGCGTTGCGAAGGCAAGGTTTCCGCCCGGGAAACCACTCTTGGCTGGATGCCGAATTATGAGGATCTCGATTGGTCCGGCCTGGAGTTCTCCACGGATGAGTTCGACGCCGTCACCAAGATCGATGCCGATGTCTGGAAGAGTGAATTGACTGGAGTCAAGGAGTGGTTCGACAAAATGGGCGACAAGTTGCCCAAGAAACTCGCACTGATCCGCGACATGCTGGAAGAAAGCTTCTGATCCACGCGTCGAGGCTTTGCGCCGCGAACTCCCAAGGCCGCCTTCGGGCGGCCTTTTTTAATCGATCCGGTTGTCAAACATGTCCCAGTTTCCCGCTCCCAGGCTTGCCGGCATTGCCCCTTTTCATGTCATGGAGTTGTTGGCGCGTGCCAAGGCTCTGGAAGCCGAGGGGCGACACATCATTCACATGGAAGTCGGCGAGCCGGATTTTCCAACCCCGGCGCCGATTATTGCCGCAGCGCAGGCGCACATCGCTAGCGGGCGCGTCTTTTATACGCCAGCACTTGGTTTGCCGGAACTGCGTAGCGCCATCGCCGCTTTTTACAAAAGTCGCTACGGTCTTTCGATCCCGGCGGCGCGTATCGTCGTCACCGCGGGTGCTTCGGGAGGCTTGCTGCTTGCCATGGCATGTCTGGCCTCACCCGGCAGCGAATGGTTGCTGTCCGATCCGGGTTACCCGTGCAACGGCAATTTCGTGCGTAGCTTCGAGGGGATTCCGATTGGTGTACCGGTGTCCGCCGAAAATGATTTTCAGCCAACGTTGGCCGACATCGAACGGCATTGGCGGGTGCGGACAGCGGGTGCGCTGTTGGCGTCACCGGCCAATCCCACGGGTATGCTGCTCGACGAGAAAACGATGGCCGCGATCGCCACTTTTATTCGCCGGCAGGGGGGACGACTGATCGTCGACGAGATTTACCATGGCTTGACCTATGGCTGCGAGGCGCAAACTGCCTTGCGCCACGGCGACGACATTTTCGTCGTGCAAAGTTTTTCCAAGTATTTCAACATGACTGGTTGGCGGCTGGGATGGCTGGTCGTACCCGAGTCTCATCTCCGTGACATTGAAAAGCTGGCGCAGAATCTCTATATCTCTCCGTCGACACCGGCGCAATACGCCGCACTGGCGGCTTTCGCTCCGGCAACGATCGACATTCTCGAATCGCGGCGGCTGGAGTTTCAACGCCGCCGTGATTTTTTGGCGCCTGAACTGACGGCGCTGGGATTTCAAATAGCGGCCAAGCCGACAGGCGCATTTTATATTTATGCCGATTGCAGTCAGTTGACGATGGACAGTGCGCGTTTTGCGCATGATTTGCTTGAGTCGGTCGGGGTGGCGGTTACGCCGGGCATCGATTTCGGGGTCAATGCGCCGCAACGGTATTTACGTTTCGCCTACACGACAGATGTCGAGCGTCTGGCGGAGGCGGTCGAAAGAATCCGGCACTTTCTCGGTTGAAAACGCAGCTTTTCGCGACAAGCGGGTTTTTTACAAGAAAGCGATACTGGTCACGGCGGCACGCGGGCGCAATCCCGCGCCAATACTGGCACGTGGCTGGCTTTGTTACTCCTCGATGCCAAGTCGTTCGATACGATAACGTAGTGAGCGGAAACTCACGCCTAACAGTCTGGCGGCGGCTGTGCGGTTAAATGCCGTTTTGTTCAGGGCGTCGAGAATGGCCTGTTTTTCAATGCGATTGATGTAATCGTCCAGTGTTTCGCCGCCGCGTCCGCCGCCGCTCTGCGCGACCAGTTCGTCCGCCGCCAGATGCAGATCGTCGAGGCTCACCGTGTCGTTGGCGCACAAGGCGGTTGCGCGCTCGAGAATGTTTTCGAGTTCTCGAACGTTGCCGGGAAAACTGTAGGCGGTCAATGCGCGTAGGGCCGCCGAGTCGAGCCGCGGCGGCCGGGAACCGCCAATACGCTGCAACAGGGCCACGATCAAGGGCTCCACATCCTCATGGCGTTCTCGCAAAGGCGGCATTCTGAGTTCGATGACGTTCAAACGGTAATAGAGGTCTTGCCGGAACGTACGGGCATCCACGCATTCTTTAAGGTCGCGGTGAGTGGCCGAAATGATACGTACGTCAACGGCCTCTTCGGTGGGACTGCCAACCTTGCGGACTTTCTTCTCCTGAATGGCTCGCAAGAGTTTCACCTGCATGACAAGCGGCAGGTCGGCGACTTCGTCGAGAAAAAGCGTTCCACCTTTCGCCGCCTGAAAAAAACCGTCACGATCGCCATCGGCGCCGGTAAACGCGCCTTTTCGATAGCCGAAAAATTCGCTTTCCATCAAATTTTCGGGGATCGCGCCGCAGTTTACCGGTACGAAAGGCGCTGCGCGCCGTGCGCTGCGATCATGAATCAAGCGAGCGGCGAGTTCCTTGCCGGTGCCGGATTCGCCGGAGATGTAAACCGGCGCCTGACTGCGGGCCAATTTGTCGATCATGCGTCGTACATGGTCGATTGCCGCCGATTGGCCAATCAGTTGGGCGCCTGCCTCGGCTGACGGTTTGCTGTCCGTCGACCCCGGTTGATGCGGCAGGTTTAACGCCGAATTGATCAGGCTTCGCAAATGGTCCAGCGAAATTGGCTTGGTCAGATAGTCGAAAGCGCCCGCCTTCAGCGCGGCGACCGCATTTTGAGCGCTGCCAAAAGCCGTGATGACCGCCACCGGTGTTTCGCCATGGCGTTCGCTGATCAAGCGCACTATTTCCAGGCCGTCGCCGTCGGGCAGGCGCATGTCGGTCAGGCACAATTGGTAGCGATGTTGTCCGAGGAACTGCCGCGCCTCCGTTGCGTTGGCCGCACAATCAGCCGATAGGCCCATGCGTGCGACGGTAAGATCGAGAAGTTCACGAATATCCGTTTCGTCGTCGACGATCAACACCCTGGGCATTGCGCCCCGAGGGCGCCGTTCCACCTTCCCTATCGACATCCGCTTGCCCTTCCCAAGACACAAAAGTCGGCACCGGGCCGGTTGGCGAGCAGTTCGAGTTGCGCCTCGTTGGCCTCGCAAAGCTCACGCGCGATATAGAGTCCCAGTCCGGTACCGCGGTGGTGAGTGGTAAAGAACGGTTCGAAAATGTGCTCGCGAGCGACTTCGTCCACACCTTCACCGTCATCGATGACATGCAATTCGATATGCTCCGGGATCTTGGCGTTGCATACCCGTAGGCAGACGCTGCCAGCCGAACGCTGCGAGTGACGCAGCGCGTTGCCAAGCAAATTCCACAGCATGCGATGGAAATGCGAGCGATCGAAACAAAGTGTCGCCACGCCGGACAGTTCAAGGGTCACGGTTTCGGCTGGCAATTCTTCCTTGACCAGATATTCGTCGACAAACAGCGGCAACGCTTCGCGCAAGTCTAGGGTTTCAGGGTAGGTGCGGTCTCGGCGGCCGAGTTCCAGAATGTCGTTCACGATTCGCTCTAGGCGCTGGCTGTTGTCGAGCACAATGCGCAATAAGCGCTCGTACATCTCACCGCGCCGTTCCTCGCGCAGCAACTCACCGGCATGGCTGATCGCGGATAGCGGATTGCGGATTTCATGCGCGATATGGGCTGTCAGCCGCCCAAGTGCCGCCAGCTTCATCTGCAAGGCCTGGTCACGTACTCGGCTCATATCTTCCAAAAAAACAAGTACATCGTTTTGCGTGCTTTGCGTGCGTACGAATCGTGCCCGCAACTGCATCCCGCTAAGCGGTACGCGCACCAATATATTTTCATCGTTCGTTTTCTGCTGCCACGCGTTGAAAGCGCGTGCCAAATCAGGAGAGGCGGCGACCAGCCGATCATCGGTGCCGCTGCTCAATGCCAGGAAGCGCCGAGCACGTGGATTGCTTTGACGAACCATGCCGTCACGACCAAGAACCAATACGCCATCATGCATTTCCTCGATCACGCGTTGGCTGATGAGCGTTTGATTGCGTAAATCGACGCCGCGTTGATGAGCCAATTGTTCATTTGCGAATACCCGGCGAGCGAGGAGACGGGCAGAAATGGCGACCGCGAAGCAGCCGGTGCTGAACACGCCGGCCTGAAAAAACCCCGCTTGATCGACTCCGTGTTGGAAAGCGCGATACGACTGTTCGAACAGCACCGACAACGTTGCCGCCGCCGCGTAAAAAAGTACCAGGCGACCCTGACCAACAAGGCCGGCGGCTGCCAGAGTGGACAGTAAAATCGCTCCCAGGCCGTTGCCGAGACCATCGCCGAAGTGTGTCAGCAGTGCAACGACAACGACATCCGCGAGCACGCTGGTCGTCAATTGCGCGCTGTAGTGCCGTCGAAGGCGATAGGACAGGCCCAGGGCCAGCAGTGTGGCGAGCAAATAAATCCCGCCCAGTAACTGCCGAAATAAGTTGTGCGCGCTAAGCGCTGGGAAAATCGATGGATTTAGTAATGCCGAGAAAAGAAAAAGGATGGCGAGGGCGAGACGGTAGAGATTGAAGTAACGGAGCGATTTCCAGTGGCTTTCCGAAAATTGCTCCACGCCTGATTCAGCCACGATCAGGTTTGCCATTCATGTGTTGCTTGATCGACTGGCACGCAGGTGCGCGGCGGAGCAATAATAGCGCCCATCGGACAAAAGGCTTTCGCTGAGCGGCTGATTGACACCGCATTGGGCACACCGCACCATCGGCTCCACTTGCGGCGATCTCGGTGACTGTAATGGTGAAACCGCTCTCTTGCGAGAGGCGCGAGCAGCGCATGCCTTCCTCCACCCCCACCAGACAAGCAGGAGTAGCCCTGTCAGCAGAAGAATTTTCGTCATTGACGATGAAGTCCCGCTAAGCATTGCAGCATGGCAGAAACTCCCGAGGACGGCGATAGTTCGCAGGAATATCCGGTGACTCGCGATAGCAACGACCACGAACTGAATCCACGCGGCGCGAGAAGTGGCGATCCATCGAATGTAGGTTTGGTGGTCGGGGCGAGAGGATTCGAACCTCCGACTCCTGCGTCCCGAACGCAGTACTCTACCAGGCTGAGCTACGCCCCGACCGAAACTCAACGACAGCCCTAATAACGTCTAGCGACAGCGAAGAGGGACAATTCTAGCAAGGAATCCTTGTATTGAGAAGCCGGCAGCGTATCCAGTGCCGCAGCCGCACGTTCGGCCTCTTGTGCGGCTTTCTGTTTTGCATACTCCAAGGCGCCGGTGTCGCGAATCGCGGCCAGAACTCGTGGGAAGTCTTCACGTCCCCCATTTTCAATGGCGTTGCGCACGCAAGCCGCCTGTTCTGGCGTGCCGTTCTGCAAGACGTGAATCAAAGGCAATGTCGGCTTGCCTTCCGCCAGATCATCACCCAAATGCTTGCCAGTTTCCTCTTCCGCGCCCGAATAATCGAGCACGTCGTCCACCAGTTGGAAAGCGGTTCCCAAGTGCATGCCATAAGTGGCCATTCCTTGTTCGATCAGGATCGAACCGCCACCGACGATGGCGCCAAGCTGCGCGGCCGCCTCGAATAACTTGGCTGTTTTATAGCGGATGACTTGCACGTATCCGGCTTCATCGACGTTGGCGTCGTGGCAGTTCATCAGCTGTAGTACCTCGCCCTCGGCAATGATATTGGTGGCGTCGGACAGTACCCGCATGATGCGCATATCATTAACCGCCACCATCATCTGGAAGGCGCGCGAGTAGAGGAAATCGCCGACCAGAACGCTGGCGGCATTGCCGAACATCGCGTTGGCTGTTTCGCGACCGCGTCGCAGATCGGATTCGTCAACCACATCGTCGTGCAGGAGGGTGGCGGTATGGATGAATTCGACGACCGCCGCCATTTCGTGGTGATGTGTGCCGCGATAGTCCAGGGCGCCGGCGACGAGCAGAACCAGGGCCGGGCGCAGCCGCTTGCCGCCACTGTGTACAATGTACTCCGCCACCTGCCTGACCAACGTGACATCGGAATGAAGGCTGCGACGGATGACCGCGTCAACGGCTTTCATGTCCGATTCGATCAGGGTATGGAACAGATCCTTGCTCACAACGCGGCACCTTGGCAAAAAACCGTGGAATCTTAGGCGTCGCCTCGACTTGCGTCAAGCGACGGATGGTCGCGGGCATTGTAAAGTCTTTGACGAAAGAGAAGAAATACGTATAATGCGCGGTTCTTCGCTTCAAAAATTGTCTCGTTATTTGGAGTCCAACATGTATGCGGTCATAAAAACCGGTGGCAAGCAATATCGCGTTGTCAGCGGCGAAAAATTGAAAATAGAACAGATACCGGCAGAGGTTGGCGCAGAAATCACCCTTGATCAGGTGCTGATGGTTGGCGAAGGTGATGCCGTGAAGATCGGCACGCCGGTCCTCGCGGGGGCCACGGTCAAGGTCACTGTGCTTTCGCAAGGCCGTCACGACAAGGTCCGGATCTTCAAGATGCGTCGCCGCAAGCACTCGCAGAAGCATCAAGGGCATCGTCAGAACTACACTGAAATCAGGATTGATGCCATTGCCGATGGCGCTCCTGCTCTTTCAGCCTGATTGAGAGAGGCTAACTCATGGCACATAAAAAAGCAGGCGGTAGCGTACGCAACGGACGCGATTCGGAAGCGAAACGACTGGGGGTCAAGCGTTTCGGCGGGGAACTGGTTCGCGCCGGCAACATCATCATTCGCCAGCGCGGCACGGCCTATCATCCCGGCGAAAACATGGGCATTGGCAAGGATCACACCTTATTCGCCTTGATCGACGGTCACGTGCGGTTTGCGGTGAAGGGCGCCTTGCGTCGTCGGACGGTCAGCATCGTTCCGGTCGCCGCTTAAGCGCCGATGTTGGCTGGGGGGCGCTCCCCGGTTTATAACAAGCCCTATCCTAGCCGGTAGGGCTTTTATTTTTCCGGCTGAACGGGAGTTCCATTGATGCGATTTATAGACGAGGCCAAGATTCTGGTTGTTGCCGGCGATGGCGGCAACGGTATCGTCTCGTTCCGGCGCGAAAAATACGAGCCGGAAGGTGGGCCGGACGGCGGTGACGGCGGTAACGGCGGGAGCGTGTATTTCGTTGCCGATCGCAACGTCAATACGCTGATTGAATACCGCTATGCGCGCCGGCATCGCGCGCACCGTGGCGAGAACGGCGGTTCCAGCGATTGTTATGGCAAGCGCGGCAAGGATTTGACCTTGCGCGTGCCGGTCGGCACGGTCATCGCCGACGTTAATACCAACGAAATTCTGGCCGACCTCGACATGGACGGCAAAAAAGTCCTGCTGGCCAAGGGCGGACGCGGTGGCCTTGGCAACATCCATTTCAAATCCAGCGTCAATCGCACGCCGCGGCAATGCACGCGCGGCGATCCCGGCGAACAGTTCGAATTGCGCTTGGAACTGCGCGTTCTGGCCGACGTCGGACTGCTCGGTTTGCCGAACGCTGGCAAAAGCACTTTTCTGCGTGCCGTGTCGGCGGCGCGTCCGAAAGTGGCCGATTACCCGTTCACCACCATCCAGCCGCACCTCGGCGTCGTACGTGTCGATCCGGACGACAGTTTCGTCATCGCCGATATCCCCGGTCTGATAGATGGTGCCGCGGAGGGGGCCGGTCTGGGCATCCGCTTTCTCAAACATCTGGCGCGCACCCGCTTGTTGCTGCATATCGTCGATCTGGCGCCGCTCGATCCGGTTGCCGATCCGGTTCGCGATGCCGCCACGGTGGTGGCTGAACTGGAAAAATACGATCCGGAACTGGCCGGCAAGCCGCGCTGGCTGGTGCTCAACAAACTTGATTTGATTCCAGAAGACGAGCGCGAACAACGCGTTGCCAATTTTCTGCAAGCTTACGATACTCACCAGGAGGGCGATAGGCGCTGTTTCCGCATCAGTGCGATCAGCGGCGAGGGTTGTCGGGATCTGGCCGCCAAATTGCAGGAAGCGCTGAACGCCATGCGTGCCGAAATCCCTGTGCCGGTTCGCCACGAGACGGTTTTGCCCGACGATCCGTTTGCCGAAGACTCTGGTGATTGAGATGACCGTTACCCGTATCGCCGCCGCCCAACGCCTGGTAATCAAGGTTGGCTCCGCTTTGGTCACCAACAACGGCGAAGGACTCGACCTGACGGCGATTGACGAATGGGCGCGCCAGATCGCCGTTCTGTGCCGGGAGGGAAAACAAGTGATTCTCGTCTCGTCCGGCGCCATCGCCTGCGGCATGCAACGTCTTGGCTGGCGCAAGCGCCCGCACGCGGTACATGAATTGCAGGCGGCCGCCGCCGTTGGGCAAATGGGTCTGGCACAGGTTTATGAAAGTGCTTTTGCCAGATACGACCTGCATTCTGCACAAATTCTGCTCACGCATGACGATCTTGCGGATCGCAAGCGTTATCTCAATGCCCGTTCCACCTTGACGACGCTGCTACGGTACGGCGTCGTGCCAATCATCAACGAAAACGATACCGTCGTCACCGACGAGATCAAGTTCGGCGACAACGATACCCTCGGTGCGCTGGTCGCCAATCTCGTCGAGGCCGATTGCCTGATCATTCTTACCGACCAACAAGGCTTGTATACCGCCGATCCGCGCAAGGATGCCGCCGCCACCTTGATCGGCGAAGCGCGTGCCGGCGCATCGGCGCTGGAGGCGATGGCTGGAGGCGCCGGTTCGCACATTGGCAAGGGAGGCATGATTACCAAAGTGATCGCCGCCAAACGCGCCGCCAGTAGCGGCGCGCATACGGTCATCGCCAGCGGTCGCGAGAGCGATGCCATTGTGCGTCTGTCGCGCGGCGAATCGCTCGGGACGCTCCTGGTATCGGAAACCCCACCACTGACTGCCCGTAAACAATGGCTGGCCGATCACTTGCAACTCAACGGCAAACTGGTGCTCGACGAGGGCGCAATCGACGCTTTGCGCGAGGGCCGGAGTTTGTTACCGATTGGCGTGCGGGCGGTGCAGGGCGAGTTCGAACGTGGCGCAGCCGTGGCTTGCCTTTCCGGTGACGGGCACGAAGTCGCACGCGGTCTGGTCAATTACGGCAGTGGCGATGCCCGACGGATCGCACGGCATGCCAGCCAGGAAATCGAAGACATCCTCGGTTACATCGACGAGCCGGAACTTATCCACCGCGACAACATGGTCGTCACCTAGTTGCCTGTCTTTGCACGGGTTGGCGGTACGCTCGCCAGGCGCTGGCGCTGAACACCCCTAAGCCGAGCCAGATCAAACCGAAGCTGATCAAACGTGCCGTTTGCAGTGGTTCGCCGAAAACCGCGATGGCCGTTGCGAATTGCAGTGTGGGATTGATGTACATCAACATGCCGACCGTCGCCAAGTCCAACCGTCGCGTCGCTGCCGCGAAGGCCAGCAGTGGCAGCGCGGTTAGCGCCCCGGCACCGATCAGCAAAGCGGTTGTCGTCGCATCGCGATCACCGAATACCGGCGGAAAACCGTGTTGCCATTGCCACCAGACGTATATCCCGCACACCGGCAGCATCGCCAAGGTTTCCAGCCACAATCCGCTCATCGCGTCGACCGGCAAGCGCTTGCGGACCAAGCCGTAGGTGCCGAACGTGCCGGCGAGGGCCAATGACACCCATGGCAGGCGTCCGATAACCAGAATTTCGTTAGCGATCGCCGCGAAGGCCAGCGCGACAGAGAGCCATTCCAGGCGATTCAGGCGCTCCTTGAGTACCAGCAGGCCGAGCAGCACATTGACCAAAGGTGTGAGGAAGTATCCCAAGCTGGAGGCCGTGACCTGCCGATTGGCGACCGCCCACAGGAAAATCAGCCAGTTGCTGCCGATCAGCGCGGCGGCGACGGAGAGCCACGCCAGATGACGCCAACTTCGGCAAACCGCCGCCACTTGACGCCACTGTCCGCGCAGCGTCAGCAGTAATCCGACAAAAAAACAGGCCCAGACCGCGCGATTGCTCAGCACATCCATTGGTGGCACATGCGCGAGGTGTCGAAAGAACAGCGGAAAGAAGCCCCACATCCCGTAGGCAAGCAGGCCGAAGCCGACACCCGTCAATCGCGATCGGGTGTTCACCAACGCACTCTCGAAACCAGGGCGTCGTTTTCTTGAACGCCAAACTTGTTGCTCAACTTAGTGGGACGATGGTCATTGTCCAGGCCATGAAGGCTGCGCATCGCCGGATCTTGCCACAGAACGCCACGGGTGCCGCTATGTCGCGCTACGCTCATGGCCTTGCGGCGAACAAAAATATTTTTGTTTTCGAAGCAAGAATCGCGTTGACGATCGCGTCTCCGTAAACTAGCCTTTCTATACAAATCAAATGGCAAACCAAATCAAATGGCAAACCCGTCGAAAGCCGGGGGCGCAAAGCTGCGGGGCTAAGGAGGAAACTCTATGCCAGCCGGGCCGCCGGGGCGTCGCAACGACGTTTCGTCATCCGTCAGTCGCTTTGCATCCCCGATTTCCCTAACTGAAAGGAAATCGAGATGAAACAACCGATAGCAAGACTTTCAACGACAGCCGCCGCTGTCTTGTCCGCCATCGCCAGCCTGAATCTCCATGCCGCCCCCGGCCTCGCGCCGTGGCTGACGCAAATGGGAGAAACCACCACCATCCTCTCGGCCGCCAACTGGGGCAAGGGGCAGGTGCTCGGTGTGGTCGACACGGGCATCGTCGCCAGCAATCCCGTATTTGCCGCCGGCCAGGTATCCAATGTGCTCAGTTCTTGCGCGGCGACCTCTTTCAAATGCTCCAACGGCGCGATGGACGACAACGGCCACGGCACCGCCGTGGCGTCCATCGCCGCTGCCAACAAGCCAACCGCCTACACCTATCTTTACTCTGGCTACACAGTGGCGGCCAACAGCTTCATCGGGGTCGCTCCCAATGCCAACATCGTCGCGGAGAAAGTGCTGAACGCCAGCGGTTCTGGCTACAACACCGATGTGTCGAACGGCATCAACAAAGCCGTCGCCGCCGGCGTCAGCGTCATCAATCTGTCGCTGACCTACATGGCCACTCCCGACATCATTGCCGCCGTCAACAACGCTGCGGCTAAAGGCGTGTTCATCGTCTGGGCGGGTGGAAACGATGGCAAGGCGCTACTGGCCAATGCCAATACCAGTGGGCTGACAAAAAATGCCGTCAATCACCTTGTATTCGCCGGTGCGCTGGATACCACCGCCGCCAAGGCCGCTTCGTTCAGCAGTTCCCCCGGTGCCGGGTCTTTGGTGGACACCGGGGGTGGCAAGACGAGCTATGCCTCGCGCTGGATTTCGGCGCCCGGGGTCAACATCATGGCGCCGGGAATTCAATACGGTCCGGGGGCCATGGCGCTGTGGTCCGGGACGTCGATGGCCGCTCCTCTGATCAGCGGGTCGTTGCTGCTGTTGGAATCGGCCTGGCCGATTCTCAAAACCAACGGTACCGCCGCCAACTTGTTGCTCGGCACGGCCAACGATCTCGGAACCAAGGGGGTGGATAGTGTCTATGGAACCGGCTTGGTCAATCTGACGACCGCTTTCCAGCCCGTGGGAGGTCTGTCGGTCACGCAGGCCAACGGCAAGGCCGTGCCCGTTACAAGCCTTACCGGTTCGATGTTGACCGGTGGCGCTTTGGGTAATTTGTCGACCGTCCGTTCAAAGCTGGCCAGCTACACGGCTTTGGACACCTACGCGCGCAATTTCACTGTCGACTTGTCCGGCCTGATACAAACCAAGCCGACCGCTGCCAAGCAGAACCCCTTGCCGTCCAATCTGAACTCTGGCGTGGCGGTAATGAAGCTCAGCAACGGCGGCGAACTGTCGCGCTGGCAGACCACCGCGACCACTCTGGTGGACCGGATGGGCGTATTCTGGAACGGCGATTTTCCAGAAGCACCCGAAGCAGGCTACATGACATATACCAATGGTGCGGGCAGTACCCTGTCCATGGGCTACGGTATTCCGAGTCAACTCTCTTTCGCCAAGGCGCTATATGGCGATAGCGACTTGTCGTTGATGGCCGGTGATCTGAGCATGTCGAATTTGTCGGATCTTTCTCAGGGAGGGTATCACCTGGCCTATGGAACGAAAGTCGACAAGGAAACCCGTGTCGCCGTGGCGTTCAGCCAGACGCCGACCACTTTTTACGCCGGTAATCCGACCTTGGTACAGACCGGTGGCGCGCCCAACGCGTCCAATGTCCTGCTCGGGATAACCCATCGGCTGAATGAGCGCTGGACCGGCGGCGTATCCCTTGGCCAATTGAACGAGAAAAGCGGTCTCCTGGGTGCCAATTATGCGTCGGGTTCGGCCATTAGCCTGGGCAGTAACCGGACAAACAGCGTTGGATTTTCATTGGGTTATGCGATTGACGCCAACAACAGCCTGTTGGCCGAGGTCGGCTTTGGATTCACTCAAGGCAGCAATAGCGGCGGACTGTTGGCCGGGACGTCTGACATACAGTCCCGATCCTACGGCATGACCTATCTGTCGAAACAACTCTTGAACCAGAACGACAAACTGACGGTGTCGGTCAAGCAGCCGTTGCGCATCGTTGCCGGCACGGTTGGCGTGACCATGCCCAGTATCGATAGCTTGGGTGTGGCGCATTACGCCGCCGAGAAAGTCAGTCTCGTTCCCAATGGCAGAGAACTGGATTTCGCCATGGCCTACGACACGCCCATCGGCAAGACACAGTCGCTCAGCCTGCAGTTCAGTGCTCGCCAGGATGTCATGAACGTGGCCGGCAGCCGCGATGCCAGCATCGGCGCGATTTGGTCGGCGAAGTTCTAAAGCATTCGGTGTTCCACAACTCTCCCGGCACAAGTCGACGAAGCATCAACGACGCCTTGTCGCCGTGAGTTTCAGCGGTCCCGGCCACTATTTTCGTGGCCGGGACGGTTGGTTATCAATAGGCTTGCCTGCGCGCAAGCGCGTGTTGCCAAGAACTCGCCGTTCCCGACCGGTACGGTACACGTGGTGAATTCAGGGTCCTTGCAAACCAATTCGACGAAAGGCGCCAGTTCGGCCGAGTGAGAGGTGGCGTTATCCACGACAAGCAACCCGCCTTTACGAAGAATGCGCTTGATGTCAGGCCACCAACCCGAGTACTCGGAGCGCTCGGAATCCAAAAAGACAAGGTCGAAACTCGATTCGGGACTCTGCATGAGTATCGCGCCTGCCTCACCGTGAATCGGCGTGATGTACCGACCAAGACCGGATCGTTCAAAGTTGCTTGTGGCCAGTGAGAGTTTGAAATCGGACGGTTCGATGGTCGTCACGTGCCCATCGATTGCCTTCGCCGCCGCGGCAAGCCAGAGTGTCGAATAGCCATTGGATGTTCCTATCTCGAGTACGCGCCGAGCATTCGTCGCCTGAACGAGCACCGAAAGAAACTCCCCGGTGTCTCGGGTGATATTCAGCATTCGCCGCGGCCGTTCAGCAATGGCGCCGTCGTTGCACAAGCCGAATTTTTCGAGTTCGATTAGCAGTTCCCGCAGAGACTCTGACACGCTATATTCCCTATGAAATCGTTGTTCTGAAAGGCGTTTCAGGGCATCTCCATCGGTTCGTCATTCGCCGCAGGGAACTGGATCGCCCTGCCGGTCCGTGGCGTTGTCGATTCATGGACCTTTTGACCGACGAACCTTCGATGGCAGGCTGTTTATTTGCAATCTCCATTGCGTTGCGCTTCGTAGGGGAACTCCATTCGGATGGCACCCATTGTGCGAACCGCCTGCCCTTTGAACGCGCCGTCACGCCACGAGATCGAACCGATTGTCGTGCGGGTAACGAATTGATTTTCGCATTTCATTTCCCAGTCCGCGCTGTTGGTGGTTTGCTCAAGAATATTCACCACGCAATGGTCGCGCATGAGGCGATCTTCCAGCGTCAGCAGCAGTGACCTGAGATCCCGTGTGTCCTGATCGCGAAGGCAGGTGGCGGTTGCCATGTGGTTGCCCGCGGCATCGACTGTCACGGTATATCCGCCCGGTTCAACAATCGCTGGTTTCGCGGAAAACGCTGTCAAGGAAACAACGGTGAGTACGGTCAGCGAGGTTTGCGTGAATCGGTGTTTCATTGGATCGGGATATGAGCCATGCGAGAAAAAAGATTTCAATGGCTAGCGTTGTGCTGTCGGAGTGCGGAATGTTTGCCGCCGTATTCCATGGTAAACGCTTAATTGCTTAGCGCTTGTTTTAGCGAAGCGACGTCCTGTTCCGACTCGGCAAGCACCGCGGAAAGCGCCTTTGCGTCAAACCACTGAGAGAACGTCGACGGATCGGGTTGTGCCGAATAGGAGCTGTCCCGCCATCCGTGTTTGATGTTGGCCAGTTTATTGGCGACGAACAGGACATCCTTCAGTGTTTTCAACTGTCCGACTTCGCGATCCTGCTCATGTTCCAGTACCGCTACCAGCAGGTCGTCGGCCAGTCCCATTGCCGCGAGCAGCGCGTGCCCGATGCTGTCATGCCATTGGACCAGCAAGGCATGCAGTCCTTCGGTGTCGGCAACGAGTTCGGGGAAGTTGACCGCGCGTGAAAGTAGATAAAAAACGCCGATATCGTGTACCAGGCCAGCGAACAGGGCTTCGTCCGGGTTGACGCGCGTCAGACGGCGGGCCAGGACGCGCGAAAGAGCGGCGACTTCCATGGTGTGTTCCCAGAGGTGCCGCGACAATGTCTCGAAGGGCGCCATTTTCTTGGAGTTCAGCAATTGCTCCATCGCCACGGCAAAGGAAACGTTGCGCACCGCGTCAACGCCGATGCGGGAAATGGCGGTGTTGATATCGACGATCGATCGTCCGGAAGCGTTCATTGCCGCCGAATTGGCGAGGCGGATGATCTTGGTGCTCATCAGCGGTTCGGCGCCGACCAGCGTGCCAAGCTGTTCGATCGATAGGTCGGGCTTTTTGAGCGCGGTACGAACCTGGAAAGTAATATCGAGGAAGGTTGGGAAGGATACGACCTCGCCGGAGAGATCCTTGGCGATGTCTTGCAGAAGTTTGAAGCTGATGTCTTGAGTCATGTTTTCGATTCCGAACACCGGGGGTGTCAACAGGCGATTGCCCGAAACAATGATGAACGCGGTCGGCTGACGAGCGCTTGTTCCAGAAAACCGGATTGTGCCTCAAATCAGGCGATGATGCGTGCTGGAAAGAAAGGAGTGTTTTCCGCGATTTCCTTTTAAGTCAGTTACGCTTCAACAGGTCCTGCAGGTTGGCAAAGGGTTTCGCGGTCGCGGCCGCAGGGCCATGATCGTGACGTGAGTTGACACCGGCCTGGCGAGCCGCGGCAGCGTCGAGTTGTCTGGCATGTTCATTGTCGTGGCAGTAAAGACATAACAATTCCCAGTTGCTACCGTCGCCGGGGTTGTTGTCGTGGTTGTGGTCGCGGTGGTGGACGGTGAGTTCACGCAGATTCTGGCGAGTGAATTCGCGGGCGCAACGGCCGCAGATCCACGGATGGATCTTCAAGGCCCGTTCGCGATAACCGGATTCACGGGACTGGCGGTTGCGGACAGCCTCGGCGATCAGGTGATCGGTTTTTTCGGTTCTGGTCGCGTCGTTGGCCATGGTGTGATCCTCCTGGGAATCAATAACCGAGTCAGGCGAAGGCGTACGGGTTTTCAGACGTGCAGCGCCACGAGTGGTACGCGCATTTCACCGGCGCTGATGCCGCCGTGAACGCCAAGCATGGCGTGATGCTTCTCGCCGGGGAGCCAATCCTTGATCGTCCAGTTGTCTTTCATGACCAGCGTGTAGTCGCCGATCCGTGCCGCGAGACGCGGATGGTAAGGCGGCGGGCCGAACCAGCCGGCGGCGACAAGGCGTTCGCTGGCGTAAAGGTGGGTCGCCCGGCCGAAATGACGGCGTATATAGGTTTCGAAGGCCGCCTTGTTTTCCGGCGCCACGTAACAATAGGCCACGCGTCGCTCACCGCACAGCGGGCGCGACAGCAGCGTCTGGAGGTGTGGATGATCGTCGAGGCAAATGACGTGCCGGCCTGGCGAATCGATGAATCCGTGATCGGCGGTGACCAGTAACCAGGTGTCGCTACCGCGCAGCTTGCACAACAGTTCGCCGAAAAGCGTATCGAACTGGCTCAAGGTTTGCATGGCTTGCCGGCTGTCGGTTCCGAAGTGATGGGCGACGCTGTCGAGGTCGGGAAAATACGCATAGATGTAGCGTGATCGTGCCGTCTCCAGGAGCAATTCCGCTAGCACGCCGAACATTTCCGGCAGCGAGGCGTAGGCCAGCCTGTTGGCGCCGCGCGCGTGCCAGGTGTTGAAAGCACTGTTGGCGATGCTTTGCGGCGCGACGACCCACGCGTCGCGATCCAGGGTCTGAAACAGCGTCGGATGATCGAACAGCTTGGGCGGCAATTCCGGCGGGGGGATGATCGCCGGTCCGTGGCGCGGTACGAGGGGCAGGATGGCCAGGGTTTGATCGACCTCGTGCAGGTGCATGTGCCAGCCCGTCAATGCGTGTTGCGCGGGCGCCAGACCGGTCATGAACACCGGAATGGCGCTGGCGGTGGTCGACGGGAAGACGGAGGTCATGCTGCCCAGCAGATGTCGTCGCAGGTGCGGGCTGCCGGCATGCTTGGTCAGCGTGCGCTGACCCAGTCCGTCGACCACGATCAGGACGACGTGTCTAGATTTAGCCAGTTGCGTTGCCGGTAACGCCGCCAGCGGCGGGTAGCGTTTTTCGGTGTTGCCACAGGCCGTGGCGATGCTTTGCATCAGATTGACGATGCCGCCGCCGCTGTAATCGGGTAGTACGCTCGAACGCATGGTCCAGCCATTCTACGCCAAGGGCCGTGCGGTGTTGCGGCCAAAACGGTGGGCTGGAGGAGCGATTCAATCCGCCGCGGCTTGGGAAGGTCGGGCGGCGTAGCGGCCGGGTGCGTTCTCGATTACCGTCAGGGGCGCGGCGCCAGGTTGACGGGCGTCGACCAGCAATTCGCCGTCGGCTTGTCCGCGCAGCCATTCGCGCCAGTCGGTCCACCAGGAGCCGCCGTGACGGGTTGCGTTTGCCAGGAAGGCGTCGGCCTGTTCCGGCAAGGCGTCGTTGGTCCAATAGCCGTGGCGGGCCTGGGCGGGCGGATTGACAATGCCGGCGATGTGGCCGGAACCGCCGAGAACGAAACGCACTGGGCCCCCCGGCAGGCGTGTGTTGCGGTAGCCGTTTTGCCACGGCGCGATCTGATCGTCGACGGTCGAAACAAAATAGCAAGGCACCTTGACCTTGGCGACATCGATGGCGATGCCGGCCAGTGTCAGTCCACCCGGCTGCCGCAGTTTGTCGCCGCGCCGGAAATGTTCGAGGTAGAACGCGTGCATGGCTTCCGGCAGGCGCATCGCATCGGCATGCCAGTACAGTAAATCGCTCGGGAAAGCGTCCTTGCCGAGCAGGTAGTTATCGACCACGAAGGACCAGATCAGATCCCCCGCGCGCTGTCCGCCGAACGCGTCGGCGATTTCCGGGTTCGCGCCATCGGAATGATCGAGCGTGCTGGCCAGGAAGGTTGCCGAGGCGGCGCGGTAGTCTCGCCTCGCGGCCATGTAAGCCAGCGTCGCCATCAGCAGCGGTCCGCCCAGACAATAGGCGGCGAGGTGGATTTTTCTGGCGCCGCTGGCCTGTTGCACGGCCTTGATGGCCACCAGCGCGCCATCCTTCAGATAGTCGTCGAAAGTCTTGCGCGCGAGCGTCTCGTCCGGGTTTGCCCAACTGACGATGAAGGTGGTGAATCCTTGGTCGGTGGCCCATTTGACCAGGGAATTGTCCTTGCGCAGGTCGAGAAGATAATACTTGTTGGTCCACGGCGGGACGATCAGCAGCGGTCTCTTGAACTGTTGGGCGGTGCTTGGCGCGTAGTGGATCAACTGTAGAAGTTCGTTCTCAAACACCACTTTGCCGGGCGTGCAAGCCAAATCCCGCCCGAGTCGGCATTCCGTGGCGGCGATACCGCCGAACTGGAGCCGGCCGTCGGCGGCTTCCAGGTCCTTGAGCAGATTCTTGAGTCCCTTGACCAGATTCTTGCCATTGCTGCCGACGGTTTCGCGCAGGACTTCAGGGTTGGTCAAGGCGAAATTGCTTGGCGACAGCGCGTCCAGGTAGCGTTTGGTGTACGCGCTGACCGTGGCGTGGGTCGCCGCATCGAGGCCGTCGGCTTGAGCGACGGCATCGTTCAGACGACGGGCGGTGATCAGATACGACTGTTTAAGAAAATCGAAAACGAAGTTTTCCTGCCAGGCGTGGTCACGGAAGCGCGGATCGTCGGGGTCGGAATCGACGACGGCGCGAAGAGGAATGCCCATGGTTTTGAGCATCGACTGCCGCACAAGCAGGAAATGATCGCGCATCAGGTCCATTTGCGCGCGGGCCAGCCGGAAGGGATTGGCCAGCAGGCGGGCGGAGAGATCCATGAAAGCCTTGGCGACACTCAGTTCCTCGGCCGGCACGCGCAACCCTTCCCTGGCCCGCCGCTTGATGTACCGGGTCAACAATCGCGACGCGCGTTGGGCAACTTCCGCATGGATTTCGGCGATTTCCGCACTGTCCGGTAAGACGTTCTTCATGCGATTTCTCCTGCTTGACCCAGTGCTTGCTCAAGACCGTCGCGTTGAACAAAGCGGATCGGTTCCCCGTCCGCGATCCGCTTGAGGCGACCGCCGTATTCCAGCCGGTTGAGATGGGCGATCGCTTCGCCCATGGCGAACATCGTTTGATGAGTGTCGAGCTCGCGCGGGAAAAGCGTGGCCAGCAATTCCGCGGCGCTGCGCGGGGTCGCGCAGTGCGCTTCGAGCAGCGCCAGCCGCTCCGCGTGATGGGCGTGCAGGGCCTGCACCCGCGCGGCAATGCCTTGGAAGGGCAGTCCGTGCGAGGGCAGCACCAAGGTTGTCGCCGGTAAGTCGAGATAGCGGTCGATCGAGCGCAAGTAATCGGCCAGCGAATCGGCGCGCGGCGTCACGGCGAAAACGCTGATGTTGGTCGAAATCTTCGGCAGCAGCATGTCGCCGGAAATCAGCACACCGAGCGCGGCGCAGTAAAGCGAGGCATGTTCGGGCGAGTGGCCGAAACCGACACGCACTTGCCAGCGGTGCGGGCCGATGCTCAGTTCGTCGTCGGCGAATAGGCGGCGGTAATCGGTGGGCAGCGTCGGCACGCCGCGGTTATAGGTGCCGCTACGGGCTTCGAGAGCGGCACAGCGGGCTTCATCAAGCCCGTGGGCGCGAAATTGCCGCAGCATCGGCCGATTGCCGTGGCCACCGATTTCGTTCCAGACGGCATGAGCGGTCAGGTATTCGCCTTGTGTCATCAGCACCGGCGCGCCAGTGCGTTCTTGCAGCCAGGCGGCAAGTCCGAGGTGATCGGGGTGAAAGTGGGTGACGAGGATCCGCGAGATGCGTCCGCCGACGGCCGTTGTCGCCAGACCGGCGAGTATTGTCTGCCAGCATGCCTTGACCGCGTCGAGCGAGAAGCCGGTATCGACGATCGTCCAGCCGTCGTGGTCGGCGAGCAGCCACAGATTGATATGATCGAGCGCGAAAGGCAGCGGCATGCGCAGCCAAAGAACGCCCGGTACGACCTCGACGGTTTCCGCGGCGGCGGGCGGTGTGGCGAAGGGATAAACGGGCAGCATCTGGCGGGTGCTCGCGGTGGATGGTGGATTATTGTAAAAAGCCTCGAAACCGATAAACTACACGCTCGTCGGTTGGCCTTCGACAGCCTCTGGATCGCTGCATTTTACACGCGATCCGCCACGGGCCACTCGGCGGAAACCCGCGTGCCGATAGTCGATACAAGCGTGCAAGCTCGGTCTGCTGGCGCCCGCCGAGGGGCGGTTACTGATCGCAGAGGGGTCGGTGGTCCGCCATGGTCGCACCCTGGTCGTCACCCATGCCGAAGTGTTCGCGGTCAATCACGGCAAAAAAGCGCTTGATGCGGTCATGCAGCGGACGAACATCGCCGTGTGTGAAAAAAAGAAACACGTCCGCTAGAACATCGAAGGAGTCAAGGTGATGGACTATCGCTGTCTCGGCTTCGCGCACGGGGAAACCATCGACATGCTGCGCGCCAGCGTGCGCGCTTTTGCCGCCACCGAGATCGCGCCGCGTGCCGAGGCCATCGATCGCGACAACCTTTTTCCCGCCGACCTGTGGCGCAAACTCGGTGACATGGGCTTGCTCGGAATCACCGTCGAGGAGGCGTACGGCGGCAGCGGTCTCGGCTATCTGGCACATATCATCGCCATGGAAGAGCTGTCGCGGGCATCCGCAAGCGTGGCTTTGTCCTATGGCGCGCACGCCAACCTGTGCGTGAACCAGATTCGGCGCAATGGCACGGCCGCGCAACGCGACAAGTTCCTGCCCAAACTGATTTCCGGCGAGCACGTCGGCGCGCTGGCGATGTCCGAGGCCAACGCCGGCTCGGATGTTGTCGGGATGCGGTTGCGCGCCGTGCGTCACGGTGACCACTTCCGGCTCGATGGTGGCAAGATGTGGATCACCAACGGCGGCGACGCCGATACCCTGGTGGTCTATGCCAAGACCGACAGCCATGCCGGCGCGAAAGGCATCACCGCCTTCATCGTCGAAAAAGGAATGCCGGGTTTCTCCTGCGGCGCCAAGCTCGACAAGCTCGGCATGCGCGGTTCGAACACCTATCCGCTGTTTTTCGACGATTGCCCGGTGCCGGTGGACAATGTGCTCGGCGAGATCAACGGCGGTGTGCGCGTACTGATGAGCGGTCTCGATTACGAGCGCGCCGTGCTGGCCGGTGGCCCGCTGGGCATCATGGCCGCGGCGCTGGATCTGGTGCTGCCTTACCTGCACGACCGCCGGCAGTTCGGTCAGGCGATCGGCGAGTTTCAGTTGATGCAGGGCAAGATCGCCGACATGTACACCACGTACAACGTGTGCCGCGCGCACGTGTATGCCGTCGGGCAGGCCTGCGACCGCGGCGAGACGACGCGCAAGGACGCCGCCGGCGCCATTCTTCATGCCGCCGAGAGGGCGACCTGGATGGCCGGCGAGGCAATCCAGACGCTTGGCGGCAACGGCTATATCAACGATTATCCCGCCGGTCGCCTGTGGCGCGATGCCAAGCTTTACGAAATCGGCGCCGGAACGTCCGAAATCCGCCGCATGCTGATCGGCCGCGAGCTGTTCGCCGAAACCCTTTGAATCCACAAGACATCATGAGTTGCACACTCCGCCTGCTGAACGCCGACGACACGGCCGAAATCGAACATGTCCGGCAATTTTTCCGCAACTACGCCGCCTGGCTGGGCGTGGATTTGTCGTTCCAAAATTTCGATGAAGAAATGGCCTCCTTGCCCGGGGCCTATGCGGCGCCCGAGGGGCGCTTGTTTTATGCTGAACGCGATGGCCTGCCGGCCGGTTGCGTCGGATTGCGGCCATTTTCGGATAATCTCTGCGAAATGAAACGCTTATATGTCGAGCCGCGGCAACGTGGTTTCGGCATCGGTCTCGAACTGGCGTTGGCGGTAATCAAGGCCGCCAAGGAAATCGGCTACCGCAAATTGCTGCTCGACACCCTGCCGGCGATGCGCGTCGCCGTGCGTCTGTATCGCGAGCTTGGCTTCAAGGAGACGCCGGCCTATTACCAGACGCCGATCGAAGGCACGATGTTCCTTGCTCTGGATCTGCAAAACTGGTCCGAGGAAGAAGTGGCCAACGAGAACCTGTTTCACCTCTTCGATTTCAACCGCGCCTGGTCAGGCCGCATGCAGGAGGTCGATCCGCAGTATTTTCTCCGCTTGTCGCGTTTGCAGGCGCCGGCTTATCTCTGGATCGGCTGTTCGGATTCGCGGGTGCCGGCCAACGAGATCGTCGGCCTGTTGCCGGGCGAGGTCTTCGTTCATCGCAATGTCGCCAATGTCGTTGTCCATACCGATCTCAACTGTCTGTCGGTGATTCAGTTCGCCGTCGATGTGCTCAAGGTCCGGCACGTGATGGTTGTCGGCCATTACGGTTGTGGCGGTGTCAAGGCGGCGCTCAAGCGCGATCGTGTCGGTCTGGTCGATATCTGGTTGCGGCACGTGATCGACGTGCATGAAAAGCATCTGGCGCTGGTCGACGCGTTGCCGGCGGACAAGCGCCATGATCGCCTCTGCGAATTGAACGTGCTGGAACAGGTGGCCAACGTCTGCCAGACTTTCGTCGTTCAGGACGCTTGGCGGCGCGGGCAGCCGCTGACCGTTCATGGCTGGATCTACGGCCTGAAGGATGGCCTGATGCGCGACCTCGGTTTTACCGTGCACCGCGCGGACGACTTGCTGTCGGCGTATCTCGCCGCGCTCGAGACGCTGCGTTGATGGCCACCGCCGAAACGCATGCCGCCTGAACGCGCCACGGCGTTGCCGGCGACTTACCTCAAACTGGTTGCCACGGCGCTGATCTGGGGAGCGACGTGGATCGCCGGGCGCGTTGCCGTCGGCGAGGCGTCGCCGCTGGCGGTGGCGAGCTGGCGCTTCCTGCTCGCCGCGCTGGCGCTCGGCGGGATTCTCGTGGCTCGAGAAGGTTGGCCGCGCTGGTCGTTCGGGCAGTGGCGGACCCTCGCGGCACTGGGCGCCAGCGGCATTTTTCTCTACAACATTTGTTTCCTGTATGGCATGCAACTCATCGAGGCGGGTCGCGGTGCGCTGGTGGTGGCGCTGACGCCAGCGGTGATCGCCGCCAGTGACTGGCTGTTCTTCGGCGCCGCGATGTCCACCTTGAAAGGCGTCGGCATCGCCCTGGCGATGTTTGGCTGCCTGTTGGTGGTGACCAACGGTCAGCCTGCCTTGTTGATCGACGGCCGGGTCGGCATCGGTGAATGGCTGATCGTCGGCTGCAGTCTACTGTGGGCGGTTTATACTTTCGTCGGCCGACGCGCTACCCGGTCGCTGTCGCCACTGGCGATGACTTTCGGCGCCAGTGTGACCGGCTGGTTGATGCTGACCGTCGCCGCGCTGGCGCACGGTTCGCTGTTCTCGCTGTCGGCGCTGACTTGGCAAGGCACGAGCGCCATCGTCTTTCTCGGTATCTTCGGCACCGCCATCGGCTTTACCTGGTACGCCGAGGCGGTGCGGCGCATCGGCGCGACGCGAGCCGGCGCGTTCATCAACGTGGTGCCGGTCAGCGCCGTGTTGCTCGGCGCGCTTTTGCTCGACGAGCGACTCGACGTCGCGGTGCTTGCCGGCGGCGCGCTGGTGATCGCCGGCGTCATCCTCACCAATCACGCCGGTGCGCGTCTCGCGACCGGCCTCAACAGCAAGGAGAAAACGGCATGATCTTGACTCAGGAACAGGAAATGATCCGCGATTCGCTGCGCGAGTTCGCCCAGGAGCGTCTCGCCCCTTTCGCCGGCGAGTGGGATCGGCAGCACACGTTTCCGGCCGAGGCACTGCGCGAACTCGGCGACCTGGGGGCGCTGGGCATGGTCGTTCCCGAGCAGTGGGGCGGCGCCGGCATGGACTATATGTCGCTGGTGCTGGTGCTCGAAGAAATTGCCGCTGGCGACGGCGCGACGTCGACCATCGTCAGTGTCCAGAACTCGCTGGCCTGCGGCATCACCATGAAATACGGTAGCGACGCGCAGAAGGAAACCTGGCTGAAACCGCTGGCACGTGGCGAAATGCTGGGCTGCTTCTGCCTGACCGAGCCGCATACCGGCTCCGATGCGGCGGCGATCACCACCCGTGCCGACCGTGTCAAGGGCAGCGACGGCGATTACTTCGTTCTCAACGGTGTCAAGCAGTTCATCACCACCGGCAAATACGCACAGGTGGCGATCGTTTTCGCCGTCACCGACAAGGCCGCCGGCAAGAAAGGGATTTCCTGTTTCCTGGTGCCGACCGATACGCCGGGTTATGTTGTCGCCCGCCTCGAGGAGAAAATGGGGCAGCACGCCTCCGATACCGCGCAAATTCTTTTCGAGGACTGTCGGATACCCGCTTCCTGTCTGCTCGGCAAGGAAGGCGACGGCTACCGTATCGCGTTGTCCAACCTCGAGGCCGGGCGCATCGGCATCGCCGCGCAATCGGTGGGCATGGCGCGCGCCGCCTTCGAGTGCGCGGTGCGATACGCCAAGGACCGGCAAACCTTCGGCAAGCCGATCATCGAGCATCAGGCGGTGAGTTTCCGCCTCGCCGACATGGCGACCCAGATCGATGCCGCCCGCTTGCTGGTCTGGCGGGCCGCCACGTTCAAGGATGCCGGCAAACCGTGCCTGAAAGAGGCGTCGATGGCCAAGATGTTCGCTTCCGAAGTGGCCGAGAAAGTCTGCTCCGACGCCATTCAGATTCTCGGCGGCTATGGCTACGTCAGCGATTTTCCGGTTGAACGCATCTATCGCGACGTGCGTGTCTGCCAGATTTATGAAGGCGCCAACGATATCCAGCGCCTGGTGATCGGCCGCGCCGTGGCCGGGGATTGACGGGTGAGCCGCCATCGTTTGCGCCCGGAGGTCGGCGTCGATGCGCTGAATGCCCGCGCCGCCGGTTATTTGCCCGGCTGGTTCGGCATCGAGGTCGTCGGCGTGGAGGCCGGCAGGCTCCGCGCCCGTTTGCCGATTCGCCCGGAAATGCTGGCACCGAACGGTTTCCTGCATGCCGCCGCCCTCGTCGCGCTTGCCGATACCAGCGCCGGTTACGCGACGATCGCTCATTTGCCGGACGGAGCGGAAGGCTTCACCACCGTCGAGTTGAAGACCAATTTTCTCGGCACCTTGACCGAAGGCGTTCTGCTGTGTACGGCAACGGCGGTGCACAGCGGTCGCACCACGCAGGTCTGGGACGCCGAAGTCAGCGGCGAGGACGGTGGCCGGCGGCTGGCGCTGTTCCGCTGCACGCAGATGGTGTTATGGCCGAAGGGAACCGCCATCGCCGGCGCCTAGCGGCGCGTGCTGGGTGGCCCGGATCTTCGCGGACCACCCGGCGCGGTCAAATCAACGCGTCACGAAGGTCGGCTTGTAACCCAGCGCCAGACGAATCCGCTCGGCGACCCTTTCGGCGTCGGCGCGATTACCGTACGGGCCGAGATGCACGCGGTGCATGCCGCCACCGGCGGTGACCTGAATGCCCTCGTTGAGCCAGTCCAGTTCCCGGGTCAGGTGCGAGCGCAGGCTTTCGGCGTTGTCGACGCTGGCGAACGCTCCGAGTTGGAGGAACAGGCCGCGCGCGCCGCTCGGCGCCGCGGCTTGGACGCTTTCCGGCGGGAGCGGCCGCTCCGGCGCCGGTTTGATCGTCGCCGGCTTCGGGCTTTCGTCGCGCTCGGCCTTGGCGGGCGGGAGACTTGCCGGGCGCGGTGGCGGCATCACCTGCGCGTAGCTGGCCGTGGTCACGCCGTCAGGAACAATCGATTCGACCTGAACCAGCGTGCTGCCGTTATCGACGTACCCTAGCCGGTGGGCGGCCGCGTAGGACAGGTCGATGACGCGGTCGGCGTGGAAAGGGCCGCGATCGGTCACGCGCACGACGACCGACCGGCCATTGCCGACATTGGTTACCCGAGCGTAGGAGGGAATGGCCAGCGTCGGGTGGGCGGCGGTCATCGCGAACATGTCGTAGGTTTCGCCGATGGAGGTTTTCTGGCCGTGGAATTTCTTGCCATACCAGCTTGCCACGCCACGTTCCTGGTATGGCTTGAGGCTGGTATGCGGTTCGTAAGCCTTTCCGAGCACCACGTAGGGCCGATTGGCGAACCGATGCAGGGGTTCAAGCCGCGGTTGCGCGTCTGGAATGTCGTCGAGGTTCTCGGGCACCTCGTCCCCCGGTCCGTCGTCCTTGTAGTACGCGCCACCGCGTTTTTGCACCACGTTCGCTCTCTTGACCATTTTGACGGTGGGTTTGCCCTGTTCTGCCGTTCGCGGTCCCTCCACCGGCCGTGCCGGTTGCTCTCCGCAGGCCGTGAGTACGAGTGGCAACAGTAGCAAGTGGAACAGCGGTATGGTATCGAGGTGTTTCATTTGCGGACCAACATGCGGTGGGTCTGGATGCTCATCAGGATGCCGATGCCGATCGATAGCGTGACCAATGCCGTGCCGCCGTAGCTGACGAAGGGCAAGGGCACGCCGACCACCGGCAGGATGCCGCTGACCATTCCCATATTGACGAATACGTAGGTAAACAGGCTGAGGGTGATCGAACCGGCCATCAAGCGCGCGAAAAGCGTTGACGCGTTGGCGGCAATCATCAGCCCGCGCCCGATCAGCAAAAAATAGAGGCACACCAGGAAGGCGTTGCCGAGCAGGCCCTGTTCCTCCGAAAAAACGGCGAAGATGAAGTCGGTGTGCCGTTCCGGAATGAATTCGAGGTGGGTTTGCGTACCGTCCAACCAGCCCTTGCCGAAACTGCCACCGGAGCCCATGGCGATCGTCGACTGAATGATGTGATAACCGGCGCCGAGGGGGTCGCTGGTCGGGTCGATCAAGGTCAGGATACGCTTGCGCTGGTAGTCGTGCAGCATGGTCCAGACAAAGGGCGCCGCGACGCCGCCTGCCGTGGCGAGACCGACGATCACTTGCCATGGCAGGCCGGCAAAGAAGATGACGTAAAAACCGGCGGCACCGACCAGGATCGCCGTGCCAAGATCCGGTTGTTTGGCGATCAGCGCGAAAGGCAGCAGCAGTAGCAGGCAGGCGATGACGTAATGGCGGAATTTGAGCAGCGCCTCATGCTGGTGGAAATACCAGGCCAGCATCAGCGGCGCGGCGATTTTTAATAGCTCCGAGGGCTGGATACGGGTAAAACCGAGCGACAGCCAGCGCGTGGCGCCCTTGACCCGTATCCCGAAAGCGAAGACCAGCAGCAGCAGGATCACCCCGACAACGTAGAGTGGCAATCCGAAGCGCATCAGTTTCTGTGGTGGCAACTGCGCCACCGTCCACATCGTGCCCAGGCCGATCAGCATGTTCATGCTCTGCGCCAGCAGCCGGTTGTTGGTGTCGTAGGTGGCGCTATAGACCGTGGCCAGGCCGGTGGCCATGATCGCCAGCACGATCAGCAGCAACGGCAAGTCGATATGCGCGACCAGTCGCCAGCGCAGACGACGCATGAAGTCTTGCAGCATCAGTCAGTCATCCTCGGTATCGTCTTCCTGAGCGACTCCCTTGGGCAATTTGCCAAGCAGATAGTAGTCGAAAACCATGCGCGCGATCGGTGCCGCCGATTGCGCGCCGAAACCGCCGTTTTCGACCAGAACGGCCAGCGCGATCGTCGGTTTGTCCGCCGGCGCGAAGGCGACGAACAGGGCGTGGTCGCGCAATTCCTTTTTCAGGCGCGTGGCTTTGTAGTCGCCGCCCTTGAGGCTGAAAACCTGCGCGGTGCCGGTTTTCCCGCCGGAGACATACCCGGCGCCGGCGAAAGCCTTGGCGGCGGTGCCGCTGGTGTTGACGCCGATCATTGCCCGTTTGATCACGTCGATATTCTGTTGCTTCCAGTGCAGCAGGCGCAGCGGCTCCGGCTCGATCATTGTTTTTTCGCCGGTGCGGCTGTCGGTGATGTATTTGACGAGGTGTGGGCGAAACATCACGCCGTTGTTGGCCACCGTGGCCATTGCTTGCGCCAGTTGTATCGGCGTGTAGGCGTTGTACCCTTGGCCGATGCCAATGGAAATGGTTTCGCCGGCGAACCATTTCTGCTGCTCCGGACGCTTGAAGCGGCGCATCTTCCATTCCGGCGACGGCAGAACGCCCTCCGATTCGCCTTCGATATCGACGCCGGTTTTTTGCCCGAATCCCAGTTGCCCCATGAATCGAGCGATGGCGTCGATTCCCATGTCATTGGCGAGCATGTAATAGTAGGTGTCGCACGAATGAACAATCGATTTGTACATGTCGACGCTGCCGTGGCCGCCTTTTTTGTCGTCACGGAACTGATGACCGCCAAAGTTGAAAAAGCCGGGGTCGGAAATGGCCTGTCCCGGCGTGCGTTTGCCGGTTTCGAGCGCCGCCAGGGCCATGAACGGTTTAAAGGTCGATCCCGGCGGGTAGGCACCGTTCAGCGCCCGGTTCAGCAGCGGTTTTTCGGGCGAGTTGTTGAGCAGATCCCAATCGTCGCTGCGGATGCCGTCGACGAACAGATTCGGATCGAAGGTGGGATTGGAAACCAGCGCGAGAATGCCGCCGGTTGAGGGTTCGATGGCGACCAGCGCGCCCCGGCGGTCGCCGAACACCTTTTCGGCGATGTCCTGTAGTTTGGTGTCCAGGGTCAGGGTGAGATCTTTTCCCTGTACCGGCGCGCTACGCGACAGGCGGCGGATCGCCCGACCGCCGGCGTCGATCTCGACCTGTTCGTAGCCGGTTTCGCCATGCAGCGCGAACTCGTATTTCTGTTCGATGCCGGTTTTCCCGATATGGTCGGTCCCCTTGTAGTTCGTTTCCTGTTCGTTTTCCTCGATCATCTCCATGTCGCGTTTGTTGATGCGACTGATGTATCCCAATGCGTGCGAGGCCACGGCGCCCAGCGGATATTGGCGGAAGAGGCGCGCTTTGACTTCGACGCCGGGAAAGCGGTAGCGATTGGCCGCAAAGCGGGCGACTTCCTCCTCGGTCAAGCGTGTGCGAATCGGCAGACTTTCGAAAGTCTTGCTTTCTTCCAGCAATTTACGAAATCGTTTGCGATCCTTGGGCTGGATGTCGACCACTTTGCCCAGCCCCTCGATCATCGCCTCAAGGTCGTCGACCTTGGCGGGGGTGATCTCCAGGGTAAACGCCGAGTAGTTGCGCGCCATCACCGTGCCATTGCGGTCGACGATGATGCCGCGGTTCGGAATGATCGGCACCAGCGAGATGCGGTTGTCCTCGGCGCGCGTGCTGTAGTACTCGTGCCGCAGCACTTGCAAGTCGAAGAAACGCGCCAGCAGGACAAGAAAAGCCAACACCACGATCACCGCCGCGAAGGCAATGCGAAAGCGAAAGCGACTCAGTTCGCGATCGTGAGCGTTCAATGGCGACAAGCGGGCGTACACGGCAAATTGCTCAGTGGCCGCGAACCCGCGATTCGCGGCTCAAAAACGGGCGGATGTCGGAAAATACGACGCTGTTCACGGTTAAAGCGGCCGATTGGCATCGTGGTCAACCGGCTGATGTTGCGGCAGCAGGAGGAGGACGGTGAGCAAGGGCCATGACAGGGTCGCGATGCACGGGCCGAGAAAGTAGGCCAAGCCAGGAAAATCGCCGCCGATCATCAACATCCGCATCCCGAATTGCACCACCTGCACCAGCAGGAGAAGCGGGAAGATTTGCAGGGCCTGTTGTCCCAAGGGAAACCACAGGATGCGTCGCGACAACGACGAAGCGCCATAGGTCGCCAGTACATAGGCGAGCGCATGTTGTCCCAGCAGGCTGGCATCGGCCACGTCCATCGCCAGGCCCAGCAGGAAGGCGATTCCCATGCCGACGCGCCGCGGTTCCCGAATGCTCCAGAACACCAGCACCAGAGAGAGCCAATCGGGAACACCGAGCCAGACCGAGGTCGGCAGGAGGTTCAGCAGCAGCGCCGCCAACAGGCTGAAGCCGATGAACCATGGGCGTACCGGCAGGAGAATCCGCGACGAGGAGTAACTGGTCTGCATGGGCGTCACTCCTTTTTTAAGCGCTTTTTCTTGCCATGGCCGGGGCGCGCCGATGGCTTGAGTTCTCGACCTGCCGCGTCCTTGGCAAGTTGTTCCGGCAGGGTGATCGCCGGGCGAGAGTCCAGCACCATCACTTCGCTGAAATTTTCGACGCCAGCCAGCGGCATGCAGAAAATCCGGGCAAAAGAGTAGGACGTGTCGCGTTCGACGCGCACCACTTTGGCGACCGGGAAACCTGGCAGAAAAACGCCGTCCAGCCCCGAGGTGACCAGCACATCGCCCTCCTGGACGTCGACATTGGCTGGCAAGAAACGCAATTCCAGCTGGCCGTTGCCAAGACCGAAAATCACCGAGCGTTGGCCAGTGCGCACGATCTGGACGGGAACCGTCTGTTCCTTATCGGTGATCAGGGTGACCTCGGCGACGAACGGGAAAACGCGCGTGACTTGTCCAACGATTCCGGCATCGTCGATGACCGGCTGGCCGGCCAGCACGCGATCTTGCAGCCCCTTGTCGATGACGATGCGTCGCGAGTACGGATCGCGGGCGGCATAGAGAATTTGCGCCGTCTGGCCGTTGGCCTGTTGCCGTTCTTTCAACGCCAGCAGCTTTCGCAGACGCGCGTTTTCCACTTCCAGTTGTTGCGTGCGCAGCAAGGTGGCGACGTTGTCCAGGCGCGCGCGTTTCAATTGGGTGTTTTCGTCCTGCAAACGGGTAACGCTGACGAAATGGCCGCTGGCGTTATCCGCCAGCCGTGCCGGCAAATGGGCCAGGTTTTGTAGCGGATGGGTGAACAGCGATAAAGCCTGTCGCACCATTTCCAGCATTTGCAGACGCGCGTCGGCAATCAGCAAGGCCAGCGACAAGGCAACGTAGAACGACAGCAGCGCCAATGGCGCCGGCCCGCGTTTGAAAAACGGTGGCGGCTGATGGTCCATCGATCAGGCAGGCGAGTTGACGAGACGCGGCAAAAACACCGCCACGCTTCAATCGGAGGCGAAAATACTGCCGAGATTGTCCATTTTCTCGAGCGCCAGACCGCAACCGCGCGCCACACAGGTCAAGGGGTCCTCCGCGACGATGACGGGCAGGCCGGTTTCTTCCATCAGAAGGCGATCAAGATCGCGCAGCAAGGCGCCGCCGCCGGTAAGCACCATGCCCTTGTCGGCGATGTCGGCACCCAGTTCGGGAGGGGTTTTCTCGAGCGCCGATTTGACCGCCGAGACAACGCTATTGAGCGGCTCGGTGAGCGCTTCGAGGATTTCGTTCGACGAAATGGTGAATTTGCGCGGAATGCCCTCGGCCTTGTTGATCCCGGAGACTTCCATCTCGCGCACCTCGGCGCCGGGAAAGGCGGAGCCGATTCTCTTCTTGATGTTCTCGGCGGTGTTTTCGCCGATCAGCATGCCGTAGTTGCGGCTGATGTAGTTCATGATCGCTTCGTCCAGCTTGTCGCCGCCGACACGCACCGAACCGGCATAGACCATGCCGCCGAGTGAAATCACGCCGACTTCGGTGGTGCCGCCACCGATGTCGACCACCATCGAGCCGGTCGGCTCGGCCACCGGCAAGCCGGCGCCGATCGCGGCGGCCATCGGTTCCTCGATCAGGAATACCTGGCTTGCGCCGGCCCCGATCGCCGATTCGCGGATGGCGCGGCGTTCGACCTGCGTCGATCCCGATGGCACGCAGATGATGATCCGCGGCGATGGAGACAGCAGCCGGGAATCGTGAACCTTCTTGATGAACTGCTTGAGCATTTGTTCGGTGACGGTGAAGTCGGCGATCACGCCATCCTTCATCGGCCGAATGACGGTAATCGCGCCGGGTGCCTTGCCGAGCATTTCCTTGGCGGCCTTGCCGACGGCCTGGATCGTTTTCTTGGAACTCGGTCCCCCTTCCGTGCGAATGGCGACCACCGACGGTTCGTCGAGAACGATTCCCTTCGAGCGCACATAGATCAGCGTATTGGCCGTGCCCAAGTCGATGGCGAGGTCGTTGGAAAAATAACTGCGCAGAAAACTAAACATGCTTGCCAAATCCGTGAGGTTCCCGCGGGGGCTGCGGTGGGAAAAACTTTTATGATACCTTATATGCCCCGTCCGTCTAACACCTTAGTGATTTTCCAGCCATGTCGCTTACCCTAGAACAGGTCCGTCGGGTTGCTCATCTCGCTCGAATCGAAATCAGCGACGTCGAGGCAGGCCACACGCTTGATCGCCTGAACGAAATTTTTTCGCTGATCGAAGAAATGCAGGCCGTTGATACGCAAGGCATCGAGCCGATGGCGCACGCACAGGATCTGGCACAGCGCTTGCGCGAGGATTGTCCGCTCGAGTCCGGCCGGCTCGCCATGCGCGACGTATTTCAGGCTATCGCCCCGGAAACCGAAGCGGGTCTCTATCTGGTGCCGAAGGTCATCGAATGATTGAGCGCAGCCTGCATGAACTCGCACGCGCCCTGGCGAGCAAGGAAATCTCGAGCGTTGAACTGACGCAGCTGTATCTCGACCGCATCGCCAGCCATGATCCGCAGCTTAACGCCTATATCAGCGTCGATCCCGAACGTAGTCTCGCACAGGCGCGTCAAGCCGACGCGCGCCTGGCGAAGGGCGAGGGTGGGCCGCTAACCGGTATCCCGATCGCTCAGAAAGACATCTTCTGCGCCAAGGATTGGCTGACCTCCTGTGGTTCGAAAATGTTGAGCAACTTCATCAGTCCTTACGACGCGACGGTGATCCGCCGTTTCGCCGAGGCCGGCGCGGTATTGCTTGGCAAGACCAATATGGACGAGTTCGCCATGGGGTCGTCGAACGAAACGTCCTTTTATGGTCCAGTGAGGAATCCTTGGCGTCTCGATTGCGTTCCTGGCGGCTCGTCGGGCGGCTCGGCGGCGGCGGTTGCCGCGCGTCTCTGTCCGGCGGCTACTGGAACCGATACCGGAGGATCGATTCGCCAGCCAGCCGCCTTGTGCAATCTCACCGGTTTGAAACCGACCTATGGCGTGGTGTCGCGTTGGGGAATGATCGCTTTTGCGTCCTCGCTCGATCAGGCCGGGCCGCTGGCGCGTTCGGCGACCGACTGCGCGGCGCTGCTCAACGCCATGGCTGGATTCGACGAGCGCGATTCGACAAGTCTCGACCGCCCAGGCGAGGATTACGCGCGCGACATCGCGGCGCCGGCCGGCGCCAAGCCGTTGGCCGGCCTGAGAATCGGTTTGCCGAAAGAGTTTTTTGGCGAGGGTTGCCGTCCGGAAGTCATGCGTTTGATCGACGCGGCGATTGCCGGTTACCGGGAACTTGGCGCGACCACCGTCGCCGTCGACCTGCCAAACATGAAGCTGTCGGTCGCTGCTTACTATGTCATCGCGTCGGCCGAGGCAAGTTCGAATCTGGCGCGTTTCGACGGTGTGCGGTATGGCTATCGCGCGCCGGAGTACCGGGATCTCAACGAGATGTACGGCCGCAGCCGCGCGCAGGGATTCGGCGCCGAAGTCAAGCGGCGTATCCTGGTCGGTACCTACGTGCTATCCCACGGATATTACGACGCCTATTACCTGCAAGCGCAGCGGATTCGCCGTCTGATTGCCGGCGATTTCGCCGAGGCCTTCCGGCACTGCGACGTGATTCTCGGCCCTACCAGTCCGACCACCGCGTTCAGGCTTGGCGAGAAGGCGTCCGATCCCGTACAGATGTATCTGTCGGATATTTACACCATCGCCGTCAATCTCGCCGGCTTGCCTGGCATGTCGATTCCCTGCGGATTTGCCGATGGCCTGCCGGTCGGCTTGCAGTTGATCGGCGATTATTTCACCGAGGCGCGTCTGCTGAATGTCGCCCATCGTTACCAGCACGCGAATCCCTGGCATCGGCAGGCCCCCACCGGTTTTGTCTGACCGAAAAGAGCCGTCGGGCATTGGCGCTAGCGCCGTTCGCGATTTCACGTGCGCGGTGGCTGGTGTTTATTGAGAGTAAGTGAGCCGCCATGAATCACTGGGAAGTTGTTATCGGTATTGAAACCCATGCGCAACTGGCCACCCGGTCGAAAATTTTTTCGGGTAGCCCGACCGCCTTCGGTGCCGAGCCGAATGTCCAGGCCAATGCGATCGACATCGCCTTGCCCGGTGTATTGCCAGTATTGAACAAAGGCGCCGTCGAGTGCGCTATCCGTTTTGGTCTGGCGGTCGGTGCCGAGATCGCGCCACGGTCGGTTTTCGCCCGCAAAAATTATTTTTACCCCGATCTGCCCAAGGGCTACCAGATCAGCCAGTACGAATTGCCGGTGGTCGTTGGCGGGCAGGTGGTCATTCAGGTCGGCGAGGCCGTCAAGACGGTCCATTTGACGCGGGCGCATCTCGAGGAGGATGCGGGCAAATCGCTGCACGAAGCGGTTGGTCAACCGTTCCGCGGCAAATCCGGCATTGATTTGAACCGGGCCGGCACGCCGTTGCTGGAAATCGTCACCGAACCCGATATGCGTTCCGCCGCCGAGGCGGTGGCCTATGCCCGCGCCCTGCACACGCTGGTGCGCTGGATAGGGATTTGCGACGGCAACATGCAGGAAGGCTCGTTCCGTTGCGACGCCAATGTTTCCGTGCGCCCCGTCGGACAAGCGAATTTCGGTACCCGCCGCGAAATAAAAAACCTGAACTCCTTCCGCTTCATGCAGCAGGCGATCGATTACGAGGTGCAGTGGCAGATCGCTACCCTGGAGGACGGTGGATGCATCGAGCAGGCGACGGTATTGTTCGATCCGGAGACGGGCGAAACGCGTGCCATGCGTTCGAAGGAAGACGCGCACGACTATCGTTATTTCCCGGACCCGGACCTGCTGCCGCTGGTGATCGACCGTCCGTGGATCGAGCGGGTTCAAGGCGAATTGCCCGAGTTGCCGACCGCCAAACGCGAGCGCCTGACGGCGGACTACGGACTTTCCGCTTACGACGCGCTGTTGTTGACCGCTTCGGCTGAACTGGCCGCTTATTACGAAGCCAGTGTCGGCGCGGCCGGCAGATCGAATGCCAAGGCCTGTGCCAATTGGATGATGGTCGATCTCGCCGCCCGGCTTAATCGGGAAAATCGGGAGATTACCGACGCACCGGTCTCGGCCCGCCAACTCGGCGGCATGGTCGCGCGGATTGCCGACGGCACGATTTCGACCACCATCGCGCGCAAGATTTTCGATGCGCTGTGGAACGGCGAGGGCGATTCGGCCGACGAGATCATCGACAAGCAAGGCTTGCGGCAGATTACCGATAGCGGTGCGCTGGAGAGTCTCATCGACACGCTGCTCGCTGCCAATGCCAACATGGTTGCCGAGTTTCGGGCGGGTAAGGAAAAAGCGTTCAATGCCTTGGTCGGCCAGGTGATGAAAGCCAGCAAAGGCAAGGCCAATCCACAGCAGGTCAATGAATTGTTGCGCAAGAAACTCGGTTGAGTGGCCGGTGGTTTTCTCGGCGCCGCGAAAGGAATTTCAGGGAAGCGGCTTCAGGAGCGGGGCGACGGTCGCCGCGAGAGTTCGATGAATCGCCGGAGGTCGTCGCTGTATTTTTGCCGGACGATTTCGTGGTCCTTCTTCTTGGCTTCGATGACCGATTCCTGCGCCTTGATCTCGTTGTCGGTATCGCGCAAGCCTTTTTCCACTTCGACGGGTAGCTTCCGCTGCTTGTAGAACTCGGCTTCGTTTTCAAAAACCTTGCGTCGGGCGCGAATTTCAGCAATTCGTTCGTTGCTTGCCTTGATGGCCGCGGCTAGATCCCGCTCGGAGCGGGCGCGCATCATCTCGATATCCTGCTCGCTGCCGTAAGTGTTCAGCAGCGCTTGATCCTTGCGTCGTTGCTCGTTCTGCAGGCGTTCTTCCTCCTGCTTTTTCTTTTCCTCCACCGCGCGACGGGTACGTTGCTCGGCGGATAGCGGTGCTTCGACGACGCGCGCGGTCCGTCCGTACTCGCCCAGTTCACGATAGGCGCGCCCGTAGCAAACCGGTGGCAGGATGTCGCCGCATATTTGTTTGCCGGCATCGTCGTGGCAGCAAAGAATGCGCGGTGCGGCGACCAGATTCGTGGCGACACCGCACATTGCCAGCAGCAACAAGCGGCCGTTAAGCCGTGCGGCGACGCGCAACGCCATACTCCCGTCGGTAACGAGTCACCGCCGCTTCATTTTGACTGAAATCGGCGCTTTGCCGGAGAAACGCCATCAGGTCGTCGAGGTCGGCGACGGCGATCACCGGGATGCCGTAGTCTCGTTCGACCTCCTGCACGGCCGAAAGGTCGCCGCTACCGCGTTCCATGCGGTCAAGGGCGATCACCACACCGCACGGCGTGGCGCCGGCCGCACGGATCAGGCTGACCGATTCGCGAACCGAGGTTCCGGCGCTGATGACATCGTCGACGATCAGCACGCGGCCTTGCAACGGCGCGCCGACGATACTGCCGCCCTCGCCGTGATCCTTGGTTTCCTTGCGGTTATAGGAAAACGGTAGGTTGTGACCGGCGTGCGCCAAAGCAACGGCGATAGTGGCCGCCAGGGGGATGCCTTTGTAAGCCGGTCCGAACAAGGTATCCACGGTCAGTCCGCTGGCAAGAATCGCCTTGGCGTAGAATTCGGCCAAACGACTCAAGGACGCGCCGTCGTTGAACAATCCGGCATTGAAGAAGTAAGGCGACAATCGCCCGGCCTTGGTCTTGAATTCGCCAAAGCGCAAAACATCGCAAGCGACGGCGAATTCGATGAATTCCTGCCGAAAATCCATAATAAATTATCTCTCAATCGATACCACTATTCGTTCGCTATGTTACGCATCATCACTATTAATCTCAACGGCATTCGCTCCGCCTGGCGTAAGGGGTTCTTGCAGTGGGTCACGACGCAAAACCCGCAATTCGTTTGTCTTCAGGAGTTGAAGGCTCATCAGGCGGACCTCGCGGAGGAAATGAAAACCCCGCCGGGTTTTTACGCTTACTATCACCACGCCGCGAAAAAGGGCTACAGCGGCGTTGGTCTCTGGTGTCGGCGTCCGGCGGACCGCGTTGTCACGGCGCTTGGCAGCGAGGAATTCGACGGCGAAGGGCGTTATCTGCGCGCGGATTTCGGCGCCCTGTCCATCATTTCACTTTATCAGCCGTCCGGTTCGAGTTCCGAGGAGCGGCAAGCGGCGAAATTTCGTTTTTTGAAATTCATCTATCCACACTTGGTTGACCTGGCGGCGAGCGGGCGGGATGTCGTCGTTGGCGGCGACTGGAATATCGCCCACCGTGAGATCGATTTGAAGAACTGGCGAGGCAACCGCGACAATTCCGGCTTTTTGCCGGAAGAGCGTGCCTGGGTCAGTCAGGTGTTGGACGAGGCAGGGTGGTGCGATGTCTTTCGGGAGTTGCAGCCCACGGCCACGGACGATGCCTATACCTGGTGGTCCAATCGCGGGCAGGCGTGGGAGAAGAATGTCGGATGGCGGCTTGATTATCAGTTGGCGACCGGGCGGATCGCCAGTGCGGCCCTGCGCGCCGAAGTCTACAAAGCGCGGCGTTTCAGTGACCATGCACCGCTTACCATCGACTACGATTACTGATCAACGCGCGCTGCCGATAGCCGGGTTCGGGAAACCTCTACCCATTCTCTGTTCACTGCTTGGCGGGTCTCCATGCGGAACTTGTTCGGAAATACGATGCGCCGACCGCTGGATCGAGGGGCGTTATGATTGCTTTGCATTGATCTCGGCTCGCGACTCCTATAATCTAGGCGCTCGGCGCAACGCTTGGTATTCCACCAACTTTCCTCACGCCATCAACACCTTCCACTGCGAGGCCCAGAATGTCTGAAGTTACCGAACTTTCCGCTACTAGCAAGCAAAAACTCGTCTCCGACATGAAAGGCGTCGTCGCCGACGCCGAAGAGATCCTCCGCGCCACCGCCGGTGTCGCCGGGGAAAAAATGGCCGACTTGCGGGAGCGCGTCGGCGAGCGGTTGCGCGACGCCAAACTTCGTCTGGCGGATGCCGAGGCCGTTCTGGTAGATCGAACCAAAGCCGCCGCCCGTGCTACCGACGACTACGTGCATGAAAATCCCTGGCGTGCCGTCGGTGTCGCGGCGGGTATCGGTCTGCTGCTCGGCGTGATCATCGGCCGTCGTTGAGTTTGGTTGCCGACGTCTGGCCATAATGACGCCATCTTCCAATCATGAGCGCGGCGGCGTGCTGGGTTCTGCGAAAGGCAGTATCGCGACAGTGCTGTCCATCGTCAGGACACGGCTTGAACTTCTTGGTAACGAAATCAAGGAGGAGAAGCTGCGTGTCGTCCGGATGCTATTGTTGGCGCTGGTCGCCGCATTCGGGCTTCTGATCGGTGCGCTCCTGGCCATCGCCTGGCTTCTTGCGCTCTATTGGGAACACCGCGTGGTCGTTCTCGGCAGTTTCACCGCTCTGTTCTTCTTGATTGGCGGTCTGGCCGGCCAGGCCGTCAGACGTGCCATGAACCGGCCCGACAATCTTTTTTCCAGCAGTATGGCCGAGCTTCAGGAAGATTTGCACCAGATCAAGGGGAGCCAGTCGTAATGAATCAAGCGCTGATCGATCTCGCTGTTCAGCGTGGCCGGCTGATGGAACGTAGCAGTATTCAGCGGCGGCAATTGCAACAGCAACTGCTGCCGCTGGATCGTGCTTTGCGGGCGACTGATCGCGCGGTCAGCTCGCTCAAAAAAGGCACCGATTATCTTGAGAAGCATCCTGGCGCGGTGGCGGCGGCTGCGCTGGTGCTGTTGGTAATGATACGACCGCGTGGCGTATGGCGCTGGGGGATGCGCGGCTTCTTCGTCTGGCGTGGCTGGAGAAAGCTGCGTGTTGAATTGGTCGACATGGGTCTGATGCGGGGAATATAGCCGTGTCGCCGGTGGCTCCGCCTTTTATTTGTTCTTTTTCTTGCTTGCGTTTTTGTCGGTGACGCTAGCCATTTTGTCGGCATTTTTCTCCAGCAGCGACGAGATGGAGTGCATGCGCCCATTTTCAGTCTGTTTTCCGTCGCGAAACTCACCTTCCCAGTAATCGCCAGTGGTCCATGTCAGGCGACCAAAACCGTGACGGTTACCGGTGAACCAAGCGCCAGTATAGACATCGCCGTTGCGCAGGGTGTACGTTCCAGTGCCATGCGGTTCGCCGTCCTTGAAAGTTCCTTCGTAGCGGTCGCCGTTGGTGTAATGCAAGATGCCGGCGCCGTTGATGATGTCGTCACGCCACTCGCCGTCGTAGCGCTGCCCGTTGTGCCAAGTGAAGATGCCTTTGCCGGTTTTCTTGCCCGCGACCAGCGCACCTTCGTAACGGTCGCCATTTTTCCATTCGATATTGCCTTCGCCCGTCATGGCCCCACTGGAGCGTTCAAGCGACCAGTTGCCGGTGGCGGTGAACGCATCGGTTTTGAGTACTTTCTCTTGCCCTTCGGAAATCTGCGCCACTCTCGCGGTTTCCGCTCCGGGAACGGTTGGTGTCGGCAGCGCCGTCGACGACATTGCCGTTTTGATTTCTTCCGGCGTCGTCGGGTTTGAAGGAGGCGGCAATGGTCGTTCGGTGTGTTCAATGGCGACGGGTTTGCTGACTGGCCGGACTTCCACGTTCTTGGCAGGCGATGCGGGCGGGGCAGAGGCGATTTTTTCCGACCGGTGCGTGTTCGGGCTAGCCGTTATCGGGGTCCGGGAGCCCGGTAGGAAATAAAAATCACCGGTCATCGACGAGGATTCCCAAGGAATTTGCCCGTCACGGGTGGCCTTGGCGACTTCACGGCGCACGTTCTTGAACACTTGTTCAATGGTCAAACCCGGAACCTGGATTTGTTTGAGTAATTCCTGGGTATACAAACCGTTACGCCCGTCGCCGTCGGCAGCGGTCCGTCCTGGTGCCGTGGCATAGGCGATCAGGGTGCCTTTCGGTGCTTCCATTTGCGCCAGACCGCCCGACCCAACGCTTCGGTTGGCTCGGCGTTCGAACGGGTTGTTGCGGCAGGCGTCGAGAATGACCACGTTCAAGTCGCTGGCGCTCAACTGATCCAAGACCCCGTCGACATCGACGGACTCGACGCGAACCGACGACTCGCTCTTGATTTCCGCATCAATCGGGATCAGATAGTTTTTCCCGCGTACCTGCATGCCGTGTCCGGCGTAGTAAAACAGGGCGACGGTGTCGTCCTTGAGGAAATCGCCGAATCGGGCGATCGCGCGGTTCATTTCTTTTTGCGAGGCGTCGAGAGCGGTGATGACTTCGAAGCCCGTGCGCTGAAGGGCGGCCGCCATGTCGCGTGCGTCATTGACCGGGTTGCTCAGCGGCGCTTCCTTGTACTTGGCGTTGCCGATCACCAGCGCGACACGCCGTTCAGCGGCAAACGCCGTCAAGGTCTGGCCAAGACAAAGGAACGCCATCAGTGCCAACGACCAGGAAATTCGCTTCAACATTGCCACACCACTCTCAGCAGTACGCCAGACGCGGCAGTGAGACTACCGGTCGTGTCCCCTCAGGATGCAAATGAATTTACCGGAAGCATTGTTCCGGCGTGCCCGCGCCAACAAAAAACCAAGATTTCGTTGCCAGCAGCGAAGGTCATGGCTTTCCCTATAAATTAGCGTTCGAAACCGATTGTGGCGGAAAATTTTTACCGTGTTTCCACCGTGGCATCGGGTTCATTTTAGGTGCCGTTCCCTCGGCACCGACCATTGGCGATGCGTCGCCAATGGTCGGTGAGTATCGGGTTTAAGGCCACAAAAAGTCAATCGCGTATTTCGGCATCCCGTGCCTGGAGGCGCATTGGCCGGGAAGGTCCGTGTGCGTGCTTACGGCGCCTTGTGGAGTAGCCAAGGCAAGAGTGCCGCCACGGCGTCTTCGGCACCGTTCGGTCGCGGCAATGGCGGCGCGTGTTGTTGCCAAAGCGATTCGAGCACCTCGTGCACGCGACCCACGAGCAGGTCGCTTTCTTCGATCTCCGCGCAGCGCGCGTTCGCGCGCAGCCAGTCGATCAGACAATCCTGCTCGGGCCAGTCCTGGCGGCGTTGGAAAAGGACGGGCGTACCGTTACAGGTGGCTTCGGTGAATGTGCCGTAGCCGGGTTTGGTGAGTACCGCATCGACGGAGGCCATCAGATCGGCAATTGGAATCTCCAGCGATTCGATGGTGACGGTGTTGGCTTGTACGCATTGCCAGGCCTTGGGCACCAGCCAGCGTGTCCCCGGCGGTGCTGGCCAGTCGGCGATGGGCAGTTTTCTGGCGACGCCGCCGAAGGCGATCAGCACCAGACGTTCCTCCGGCGCGCAACGCAAGCGCGTCCGTAGCGCTTGACGGCAGTTTTTACCCAGGGCGGCGACCGGTGCGATGTGGCGCAGGCGTGGCAGGTTGGCCATCGCCATGCCTGGCGTCAGGCGCAGGAAAAAGGCGGCACTTCGATAGGCGGCGAGCATTTGAGCGTGAATCGCCGGCGCCCAACTTTCCCCGCCGTAAAAATGGGCGAACAGTTCGGCCCAGTTGAGGGAGCACATCGCCACCGATGGAATGCCCGCGAGCGCGGCGCCGGCCAAGGGGAGATAGGCGACGTCGCTGAGCAGCAGGTCGGGTTGCAGTTCGGCGAGCAGACGTGCCTCGCGGTCCACCCGGTCCTCCCAGTCGGCGTGCTGTTGCCGGTAGGCGCTGGCTGTTGCCAGCCGATTGATCTTGACGGCATCGTGCATCACGTAGCCGAAGTCGCTACGGTCGGCAATGTGCGTGAATGGCACGGCAACGCGCGCCTGGAGGGTCGCTTTCGGCAGGCCGCTGCGCAAGGTGATGCGTAGCGAGGGCAAACGAGCGCCCAAGGCATTGAGCACGGGGCCGACTTGCGCCAGATGGCCGAAACCGTGCGCGGAAACGTCGACGAAGAGATGAGTGGCGGGCATTGATATCGACAATTTCAAAGAAAACGGGCCAGCATGGCACCGGGAAGGGCGAATGGCAACGGTATCCAGACCCGATGGCCGTTGCCCGGCGCGACGCGTACCGGTTCGCCGTCGGGCATGCTCATTGCCTCGACGATCAGTTGCCGGTTGCCGGAAGGGTGGACCAGTTCCAGCCGGTCGCCGACGGCAAAGCGGTTTTTCACGTCGATCAATGCCTGTTGACGTGTGGCGTCCCAGGTCAGCACGTCGCCGACGTAAAGGCTGCGTCCGGATTCCGAGTGGCCGCGCAGGTAATTCTGCCGTTCGTGCTCGTGGTGTCGTTGATAAAAACCGTCGGTATAGCCGCGGTTGGCCAGGCCGTCGAGTTCGCCGAGCAAGGTTGGGTCGAAAGGACGGCCGGCGATGGCGTCGTCGATGGCGCGGCGGTAAACCTGCGTGGCGCGCGCCACGTAGTAGGCGGATTTGGTGCGCCCCTCGATTTTTAGCGAATCGACACCGATTTCGCAGAGCCGTTGAACGTGCTCGACGGCGCGCAAGTCCTTCGAATTCATGATGTAAGTGCCATGCTCGTCCTCGTCGATCGGCATCAAGACGCCGGGCCGCTCGTGCTCTTCGAGCAGCCAGGCGTCGTTGGCCAGTTTGGGTGCGACCGGCGTGCAGGCATGGACATCGCCGGCCGCGTCCGTTTGGCCTGCCAGCAGTTTGTAGTCCCAGCGGCAGGAGTTGGTGCACGTTCCCTGGTTCGGGTCGCGGCGATTGAAGTAGCCCGAGAGCAGGCAGCGGCCGGAGTAGGCGATGCAAAGGGCGCCATGCACGAAAACCTCGAGTTCGATGTCCGGGCATTCCTGGCGAATCTCGGCGACCTCGTCGAGCGATAGCTCGCGCGACAAGATAATCCGCCGAATCCCCAATTTGCGCCAGAAACGCACGGCGGCGAAGTTGACCGTATTGGCCTGTACCGAAAGATGGACGGGAAGTTCCGGCCAAGTTTCGCGAACGAGGTCGATCAGGCCTAGGTCGGCCATGATCAAGGCGTCGGGAGCCAGAGCGACCACCGGCGCCATATCGTCCAGATAGGTGCGGACCTTGGTGTTGTGCGGTAGAACGTTGCTGACCACATAAAATTTCTTCGCGGCCGCGCGTGCCTCGGTGATCGCGTCGCCGAGGATCGACAGATCGCCGAAGTCGTTGTTGCGCACCCGCAGGCTGTACCGTGGCTGCCCGGCGTAAACGGCATCGGCGCCAAAAGCCAGCGCCGTGCGGGACATCAGCAGTGTTCCGGCGGGGGCGAGCAGCTCGGGAGAGTTCAAAGGAGTGACGACAGACATTCGGCGGGAGGGGCTGACAAGGTAGAATGCGGCCAGCGCGAAATTCTACGCGTATTCTCCAGATTGCCCCGCCCATGTCCGAAGAGATTCTGATCAATTTTACTCCGCAAGAAACGCGCGTCGCGGTCATGCACCAAGGGGCCGTGCAGGAATTGCACATCGAACGCAACGCCAGCCGCGGCTTTGTCGGCAATGTTTATGTCGGACGAATCGTGCGCATCCTGCCGGGAATGCAATCGGCTTTTATCGACATCGGCCTGGATCGCACGGCCTTTCTGCACGTGGCCGACATTCGTGAGCCGCGTTCCAACGATGAACCGGTCCGCCCAATCGAGCGTTTGCTGTTCGAAGGACAAAGCATTCTGGTACAGGTGATCAAGGATCCGATGGGCAGCAAGGGGGCTCGGCTGTCCACGCAGGTGTCGATTGCCGGGCGGATGCTGGTGTATCTGCCGCAGGACAAGCATATCGGCATCTCACAGCGTATCGAACGGGAATCGGAGCGCGAGGCCTTGCGCGAGAAATTGGCGCGGCTAGTGCCCGCGGACGAAACCGGCGGTTTCATCGTGCGGACCATGGCCGAGAACGCTTCGGAAGCCGAACTCTCGAAGGACATCGAGTATCTGCGCAAGATCTGGCGCGACATCAAGACCCAATCCACCCTCGCCGCGCCGCCAACCCTGCTGTACCAGGAGCTGTCGTTGGCGCAGCGGGTGTTGCGCGATTTCGTCAATCCCGAAACCGCGCGCATCGTCATCGACTCGCGGGAAAATTTTCAGCGACTAACGACTTTTGCCGCCGAATACACGCCGACGGTCGCGCCGTTGCTCGATCATTACATCGGCGAACGGCCGCTGTTCGACTTGCACGGCGTCGAAGACGAACTTCAGAAAGCGCTCGCCCGCCGTGTGGATCTTAAATCGGGCGGCTACCTGATCATCGATCAGACGGAAGCCATGACCACCATCGACGTCAATACTGGCGGTTTCGTCGGAGTGCGAAATTTCGACGATACCATTTTCAAGACCAATCTCGAGGCGGCGCAGACGATTGCCCGGCAGTTGCGATTACGCAACCTCGGGGGCATCATCATCATCGACTTCATCGACATGGAGAACGAGGAGCACCGCGCCGCCGTGCTTAGCGAGTTCAACAAGGCGCTGGCGCGCGATCACACCCGGTTGACGGTCAACGGCTTCACCGCCCTGGGGCTGGTTGAAATGACCCGCAAGAGAACCCGTGAGTCGCTGGCGCATGTGTTGTGCGAAGAATGCCCCACTTGCGGCGGACGCGGCGAGGTCAAGACCGCGCGGACCGTTTGCTACGATATCCTCCGCGAACTGCTCCGCGAGGCGCGCCAGTTCAATGCGCGCGAATATCGTGTCCTTGGCAGTCAGGCGGTCATCGATCGCTTCCTCGACGAAGAGTCACAGGGTCTTGCGATGTTGTCCGATTTCATAGGCAAACCCATTTCGCTACAGGCCGAACCAAGCTATTCCCAGGAGCAGTTCGACATTGTTTTAATGTAATTCAATCCTCGTGGCGTCCGTCTTGCGTGGCGGATGGCATGTCAGCTTCGCGAGGAGAAAACCGATGCCGCTGCCGGAAAACATCGCTCACGAAACACGGGTTGCGCACGGCAGCGGCGATGCGGTCGATCCGTATCGCGATCTCGTGCCGCCCATTCATCTGGCCAGCACCTATGAGCGTGCCCGCGATGGCAGCTATCCCGGCGGACGCCTCTACTCACGCGATCAGAATCCGTCTTACGATCCAGTGGAGGCGCTGCTGTGCCGTCTTGAAAGCGGCAGCGACGCGCTGCTCTTCGCTTCCGGCATGGCCGCCGCGAGTGCGGTGCTGCAAGCGTTACGGCCGGGCGATCGCATCGTCGCGCCTCGTTTTGCTTATTGGGCGTGGCGCAATTGGTTGCGCGAATTCGCCACGCGGTGGCAACTCGACGTCGCTCTCTACGACAACGGCGATGCCGACGACCTTGCCGGCAAACTGGCCGAGGCGCCAACCCGCCTGCTGTGGATCGAGACGCCGGCGAATCCGACCTGGGAGGTGACCGATATTGCCTTGGCGGTTGCGCGGGCGCACGCCGCCGGGGCGCTGGTGGTGGTCGATTCGACAGTGGCCACGCCGGTACTCAGTCAGCCCTTGCTGCTCGGCGCCGATATCGTCCTTCATTCGGCCACCAAGTATCTCAACGGCCACTCCGATGTCGTGGCGGGCGCCCTGGTCTGCCGTGAGAACAATTCGTTATGGGAATGTATTCGGCGACAGCGCAGCGCCGGCGGCGCCGTTATCGGCCCCTTCGAGGCATGGTTGTTGTTGCGCGGCATGCGGACTCTTTTTCTGCGCGTACGCACCGCATCGGCGAATGCACTCGGTATTGCCCATTTTCTGGTCGATCATGCCGCCGTTGCCGAGGTGCTTTACCCTGGGCTGCCAAGCCATCCGGGGCACGATGTCGCCGTCCGCCAGATGGCGGGTGGTTTCGGCGGCATGTTGTCGGTGCGTTTAGTGGCCGGCGAGCAGGCCGCCAGAGTCGTGGCTGGCCGGTTACGGGTGTTCAAACAGGCAACGTCCTTGGGATCGGTCGAAAGCCTGGTTGAGCATCGCGCGAGCGTCGAAGGCTCCGGCACTTTATGTCCCGCCGATTTGCTGCGATTTTCGGTCGGTATCGAGGCGCTGGATGATTTGATCGCCGATCTCCGGCAAGCATTGGCCGCTATCGCCGGTTAGGGGCGATAGCGCGATTCATTACGCGAGTACCGCGGCTTGAGACGCCGTCCCTCAGTAATTTCGTATCGTGTTTTGTGAAGAAAACAATGCGTTGAGCAGTACCCAGCACAATAACTGTACATTTATACAGTTATTGTGTATTCTCGCTCCTGTCGCGACAAACTTCGGTCAATGACAGTCTTTACAGGAGCTTATACACCATGGATCGTTTTCAGAAATGGTTCGAGCAGTTGGCGGGGATTTCTCGGGAAGAGCGTCGGCGCTGGGAAATCGCGCAGCGGATTTATTTCTCACCGCGCGTGGATATCGCCTCCCTGCTGCAAAAGCCGGCTTGTTGGCGGCGGAAGTCCGGTATGGCGTCTGGCGGGATCAGGGAAGCCCTTGCCTAGTCAATTGGGGGCATTACAGGAAGCCAAATTGACCGCCAAGGTTCCGCACTCGGGTTTCAAGCGCGGCGGGTGCAACGCTTTGCCACTTCGTCAACAAACCGCGACACGTGACGTGTCGCGGTTTGAGCGGAACGCTTAAAGAACGGTTTGCTTTAACTCGCCGCTCTTGTAGCGGTCGGCCATCTTGTCGAGCGGAACGACCTTGATCTTGCTGGCTTGACCAGCGGTGCCAAAGGCTTCGTAGCGAGCGAGACAGATTTTCCTGGCCGCCTCGCGGGCTGGCTTGAGGTAATCGCGCGGGTCGAACTTCGACGGATTTTCGGCGAAATAGCGCCGGATGGCACCAGTCATCGCCAGACGGATATCGGTGTCGATATTGACCTTGCGCACACCGTGCTTGATGCCGGTGACGATTTCCTCGACGGGTACGCCGTAGGTTTCCTTCATGTCGCCGCCAAATTCGCGGATTTCGGCCAGCAACTCCTGCGGCACGGAAGAGGAGCCGTGCATCACCAAGTGGCAATTCGGGATACGAGCGTTGATTTCCTTGATTCGCTGGATGGCGAGAATGTCGCCGGTGGGCTTCTTGGTGAATTTGTAAGCACCGTGCGAGGTGCCGATGGCGATCGCCAAAGCGTCGCATTGTGTTTGCTTGACGAAATCGGCCGCCTGCTCGACGTCGGTCAACAGTTGTTCTCGGGTCATTTGACCGTCGGCGCCGTGGCCGTCTTCCTTGTCGCCACGCATTGTTTCCAGCGAGCCAAGAACGCCGAGTTCGCCTTCTACCGAAACGCCGATGGCGTGTGCGAATTCGACGACCTTGCTGGTTACTTCGACGTTGTATTCATAGGAAGCGACACTTTTACCGTCGGCCATCAGCGAACCATCCATCATTACCGAGGAGAAACCCGAACGGATCGCCGCCATGCACACCGCTGGCGATTGACCGTGGTCTTGATGCATGACAATCGGAATGTGCGGGTACGCTTCCAGGGCGGCCAGAATCTGGTGCCGCAAAAAAGGTTCTCCGGCGTATTTACGGGCTCCGGCGGAGGCCTGCATGATTACCGGCGCGTCGAGTTCCGCGGCGGCTTCCATGATTGCCCACACTTGTTCCATGTTATTGACGTTGAAAGCGGGGAGGCCGTAACCATTTTCCGCCGCGTGGTCCAATAGTTGACGCATCGATACGATTGGCATGATCGTTTTCTCCTGAAATTGCTCGGTTGCCTGAACGTGGGAAACGACGGTGATCGTTTCCCAAAATTTAACGGGTGAGGGTGTGAGTGTTTTTTCCGCAAACGACGTTCCAGTTCGCGGTTCAGTTTACGTGCGCTTGCTGATCCCCGACGCGTACGATTTTCAAAGTATTGGTGCCGCCGCTCATTCCCATTGGGTCGCCACCGGTGAGAACGATGAAATCGCCCTTCTCGACGATGCCGGCATTGATCAGCACTTGCTCGGCGTCGTATAACAATTCATCGCGGGTTGCCGGTCGCTGGGTCATGAACAGGGGAAACACCGCGCGGTACAAACTCATCTTGCCCAGCGCCTCCGGACGTGGGGTTAACGCGTACACCGGCACCCCACAATTCAAGCGGCTCATCCATAGCGCGGTGGCGCCGGATTCGGTCAGGGCGGCGATGGCTTTGACCTTGAGATGGTGGGCAGTCCAAATTGCCGCCAGCGAGATGGTCTGGTCGATGCGCGTGAATATCTGATTGAGGAATTCGCGGTCGAGGGTGACTTCCGACGATTTCTCGGCTTCCAGGCAAATCCGCGACATGGCTTCGACGGTTTCGACCGGGTATTTGCCGGAGGCGGTTTCGGCCGACAACATCACCGCATCGGTGCCATCAAGCACGGCGTTGGCGACGTCTGACACTTCGGCGCGCGTTGGCGCGGGCGAGAGGATCATCGACTCCATCATTTGGGTCGCGGTGATCGCCAGTTTGTTTTTTTCACGCGCCAGACGAATCATCCTTTTCTGTAGCGCCGGCACCGCGGCATCACCGACTTCAACGGCCAAATCCCCGCGGGCGACCATGACGCCGTCGGATGCGGCGATGATTTCCTCGAGTGCCGCCACGGCTTCCACCCGTTCGATTTTGGCGATGGTGCGCGCATGACCACCGGCGGCATGGATCAATTGTTTGGCCATATACATGTCGGCCGCGCTCTTGGGGAAAGACACCGCCACATAATCGACGCCGATGCTCGACGCCGTGCGGATATCTTCCATGTCCTTGGCGGTCAAGGCAGGCGCCGAGAGGCCACCGCCTTGGCGATTGATGCCCTTGTTGTCCGACAGTTCGCCGCCGTGACGAACGGTGGTGAAAATCTCGGCCCCCAAGACTCTGTCGACGATTAAAACAATGCGCCCATCGTCAAGCAATAGCACGCTGCCGGTAGCGACATCGTGAGTCAAATCCTTGTAATCGAGGCCGACACGCTCCTCGTTACCGAGTTCGCATTTGGCGTCAAGAATGAAGCGGGCACCTTTTTCCAGCCAAATCTTGCCGTCGACGAATTTGCCGATACGAATCTTCGGGCCTTGCAGATCAGCGAGAATTCCCACAGGACGCCCGACACGGGCGGCAACTTCGCGGACCAGCTGTGCCCGGGCGACATGATCCTCGCGCTTGCCGTGGGAGAAATTCAGGCGAACGACATCGACGCCGGCGCAGATCATGCGTTCCAGCACCTCGGCATCGGATGACGCCGGACCGAGAGTAGCGACGATCTTTGTGTCTCGTGACATGTATTTCCTAGCGATGTTTTCCTGACCGGAACACTGCCGACAGCGGGTGGTTGCTTGGCAATGCGGCGGGTTGTTTGCGGAGAGGTGGCCGCACGACATTTTCGATTTGAAAAACGGCGATTCGTGGCGCGAGTGGTAAAACGACTCCGCGCTCGACACTGTCGAGGCGGTCAGCCCGTCGAGCGGATGTATGGCGATTAAAAAATTTTTCTAGCATGCGCTCGAAAGAAACGTCGACGCGCCGCATGCCGTGAGGCTGGCATGACGCTCGCTGCTCGTCTGCCGCGATGGCTGGTGGTGTTGCGAACCGCCGTTGCCGCGAAGGCAATAGAAGCGAAATCGATTTCCTTCAATGCAGCGATCAGGGGTGCCAGAAAGCACCCCTGATCTTGATGGTCGCTTAGCGCGACATTACACGAACCATCTCCAGCACCTTGCAGGAGTAGCCCCATTCGTTGTCATACCACGAGACCACCTTGACGAAAGTGCCATCCAGCGCCATGCCCGCTTCGGCGTCGAACACCGAGGTGCAACTTTCACCGCGGAAATCGGTGGCGACGACTTTTTCGGCGGTGTAGCCGAGAATGCCTTTCATCGTCGTTTCCGAAGCCGTCTTCATCGCGGCGCAGATAGCGTCGTAAGTCGCCTCCTTGCTCAGTTCGACGGTCAGGTCGACCACCGAAACATCGGAGGTCGGCACGCGGAACGCCATGCCGGTGAGTTTTTTGTTCAGTTCGGGAATGACCTTGCCGACAGCCTTGGCCGCGCCAGTCGAGGAAGGAATGATGTTCTCGAGAATACCGCGGCCACCACGCCAGTCCTTGTTGGACGGACCGTCGACAGTCTTCTGGGTGGCGGTCGCCGCATGCACGGTGGTCATCAAACCGCGCTTGATGCCCCAGTTGTCGTTGAGGACCTTGGCCACGGGAGCCAGGCAGTTGGTGGTGCACGAGGCGTTCGAGATGATGGCCTGCCCCGCATAGGTTTGCTCATTGACGCCGAAGACGAACATCGGTGTGTCGTCCTTGCTCGGCGCGCTCTGAATCACTTTCTTGGCGCCGGCGGCGATATGTTTCTGGCACGACTCGGTGGTCAGGAACAGGCCGGTCGATTCAACGACCACGTCGGCGCCAACCTCGTTCCACTTCAACTCCGCTGGGTCCTTGACCGCGGTCAGGCGAATTTTCTTGCCGTTCACCACCAGCGTGTTGCCTTCGACGGCGATGGTGCCCTTGAAGCGACCATGTACCGAATCGTATTTGAGCATGTACGCGAGGTAGTCGGGCTCGAGCAGGTCGTTGATGCCGACGATTTCAATCTCGGGGAAGTTCTGTACCGCCGCCCGAAACACCATCCGTCCGATACGGCCAAAACCGTTGATACCTACTTTGATTGTCATGAAACGGTCTCCTTGAGAAATTACAACAGGGATCTCACAGTGTTAGCCACGTTGGCAACCGTGAAACCGAAAAAATCAAACAACTTGCCGGCTGGGGCCGACTCTCCAAAACGATCGATACCGATGATGGCGCCGTCAAGTCCGACGTATTGGCGCCAGAAACTGCTGATCCCGGCTTCGATGGCGACGCGCGGCAAGCCGCGCGGCAAAACGTTGGCTCGATAGGACTCGTCCTGACGTTCGAAAACTTCCGCGCAAGGCATCGATACCACACGCACGGCGATGCCCTCGTCGGCCAGAGCCCGATGAGCGTCCAGCGCCAGCTTGACCTCCGACCCGGTGGCGATCAAAACCGCTTGCGGGGCCGGGCTGTCGGCGACGGTGTACGCCCCACGGCGGATGATGTCCGGCGCGATTCCCGCGGTGACAGTCGGCAGGTTCTGGCGGGAGAGCGCCAGAATCGTGGGGCCATCCGCGCGTTCAATGCCCGCTACCCAAGCCGCCGCCGTTTCGCTGGCATCCGCCGGACGCCAGACATCGACATTCGGAATGAGGCGCAAACTAGCCACGTGCTCCACCGGCTGGTGCGTCGGACCGTCTTCGCCGAGACCGATCGAGTCGTGGGTATAAACCATGATCTGGCGAAGCTTCATCAACGCCGCCATGCGGATGGCGTTACGAGCGTAATCGGAAAAAACCAGGAAAGTCGCGGTGTAGGGAATAAAGCCGCCGTGCAGCGCCAAACCGTTCGCGATCGCCGTCATCGCGAATTCGCGGACGCCATAGTAAAGGTAGTTGCCGCCGGTGCTACGGCTGACACCTTTTGAGCCATTCCACAGCGTCAAATTCGAGCCGGCGAGATCCGCCGAGCCGCCGATCAGTTCCGGGAGACAAGGGGCGATGGCGGCAATGGCGTTTTGCGAGGCCTTTCGGGTGGCGATATTTTCCGCCTTTGCGGCAACATCGGCCTGTACCCGCGCGACGCGTGCGCTCCAGTCGTCCGGCAACTGGCCGTTCATGCGGCGGAAAAACGCCTTCGCCAAGTCAGGAAAGGAGGTGGCATAAGCCGCGATAAGCGCTTGCCACTCGTCTTCGAGAATTTTTCCGCGCGGACGGGCGTCCCATTGCGCGTAAATATTTTCCGGGATCGCGAATGGGGCGTGTGACCAACCGATATGGTCCCGGCTGGCGGCGATTTCGGCAGGGCCCAACGGCGCACCGTGGACGTCGTGGCTACCGACCTTGTTTGGCGACCCCAGGCCGATTTGCGTTTTGCAGCAGATCAGGGTTGGACGCTGTTTATCCGCACGAGCGACCTGTAACGCCTGATCGATGGCCGTGCTGTCGTGTCCATCGACGCCGGCGATCACCTGCCAGCCATAAGCCTCGAAACGCCTTGGCGTGTCGTCTGTGAACCAACCCTCGACATGGCCATCGATCGAGATGCCGTTGTCGTCATACAGGGCAATCAATTTGCCGAGCCCTAGCGTGCCGGCCAGCGAACAGGCTTCGTGCGAAACACCTTCCATCAGGCAGCCATCGCCAAGAAAGACGTACGTGGCGTGGTCGACGATATCGTGGCCGGGACGATTGAATTCAGCGGCCAACACTTTTTCCGCGATCGCCATTCCCACCGCGTTCGCCAGACCTTGACCGAGCGGACCGGTGGTGGTTTCGACGCCGGGTGTATGCCCCACTTCAGGATGTCCAGGCGTTTTGGAGCGGAACTGCCGGAAATTCTTCAGGTCGTCAATCGACACATCGTAGCCCGCGAGATGCAGCAGGGCGTAGATCAACATCGAGCCATGTCCGTTGGAAAGCACGAAACGGTCACGGTTGAACCAACCCGGGTTGGCCGGGTTGTGCCTAAGGTGGCGGCGCCAGAGGACTTCAGCGATTTCGGCCATGCCCATCGGCATGCCGGGGTGACCGGAGTTCGCTTGTTGAACCGCATCCATGGCCAAGGCGCGGATGACGCTAGTCAGGGGGGAAAAAGCACTGCGCACAATGATTCGCCAATCGAAAAGTAAGGGTTGGATTGCGTGGGCAAATTATCCGCCAAAAGAGAACTGTTTGTCACTCTTGGCTAAAGAGTGACAAGCGGCGCATTGCAGCCATACTACCTGTCTCTCGGCGGATCGTGAAGCACGGTTTGTCAGTATTTTAATATAAATAAACACTTACTTTATTTTGAATAAAGTTTAACTTTTAATAATCAATTGGTCGTTTTACACTTCTTTTAGCCGAATGCGTGGTGCCGTTGGCAAAGCGGGATGCTGTCAGCGCTTATACGCAACGCCCTCTATCACCTACCACTGACATGGAGAACCGCATGGACCAATCGAATCGCTACGCCGACCTTAGCCTCCGGGAAGAAGATCTGATCGCCGGCGGCAAACACATCTTGGTGGCGTACAAGATGAAACCGAAAGCGGGGTACGATTATTTACAGGCGGCCGCCCACTTCGCCGCCGAGTCCTCGACCGGTACCAATGTGGAAGTCTCGACCACCGATGATTTCACTCGTGGCGTCGATGCGCTGGTTTATCTGATCGACGAAATCGACGAGGAGATGCGCATTGCCTATCCGCTCGAATTGTTCGATCGCAACCTGACCGACGGCCGGATGATGATTGTGTCTTTCCTGACGCTGGTGATCGGCAACAATCAGGGCATGGGGGATATCGAACATGCCAAGATGTACGACTTTTTCATGCCGCAGCGCGCGATACAGTTATTCGACGGGCCTTCGAAGGATATCTCCGATCTGTGGCGCATACTCGGCCGGCCGATCAGGGATGGCGGCTATATCGCCGGAACGATCATCAAGCCGAAGCTTGGTTTGCGTCCTGAACCTTTCGCCAAGGCCGCGTACCAGTTCTGGCTGGGTGGGGATTTCATCAAGAACGATGAGCCGCAAGGCAATCAGGTTTTCGCACCGATCAAAAAGGTGATGCCTCTGGTCTACGATGCGATGAAGCGCGCACAGGACGAAACCGGACAAGCCAAGCTTTTTTCGGCGAACATCACCGCCGACGATCACTACGAGATGTGCGCGCGTGCCGACTACATTCTGGAAACCTTCGGGCCGGATGCCGACAAGGTTGCTTTTTTGGTCGATGGCTATGTCGGCGGTCCCGGCATGGTTACCACCGCTCGCCGGCAATACCCCAATCAGTATCTGCACTATCACCGCGCCGGCCATGGTGCGGTGACTTCACCGAGTTCCAAGCGTGGCTACGACGCCTACGTTTTGGCCAAGATGGCTCGTCTACAGGGCGCTTCCGGCATTCATGTCGGCACCATGGGTTACGGCAAGATGGAAGGCAGCGCCGATGACCGGGCGATTGCCTATGTGATCGAGCGCGACGATTATCAGGGGCCGGCGTATCGTCAGCAGTGGTATGGCATGAAGCCGACCACGCCAATCATCTCCGGCGGCATGAACGCGCTTCGCCTGCCTGGGTTTTTCGCCAATCTCGGGCACGGTAACGTTATCAACACCTCCGGCGGTGGTTCTTACGGTCATGTCGATAGTCCCGCAGCGGGCGCCATTTCATTACGTCAGGCATACGAATGCTGGAAGGCGGGCGCCGATCCGATCGAATGGGCAAGGCAGCACAAGGAATTCGCGCGTGCCTTCGAGTCCTTCCCGGGCGATGCCGACAAACTTTACCCCGGCTGGAGGGAAAAACTCGCGATTCACCGTTGAGACGTCAAGAAAAACCGAATGGACCGGACGACTTGTCGGGAGTGGCGTGCTTGACCTTCCCGCGATGGAAAAGGAATCGATAGTGTTGTGCGACCGCGAGCAGTTTCGGGTTCTGGAAGAGCCTTTTTACCAGCAGCAAAGCAACGAGGTGACGTTGTACGAAGCCGCCTACGCGGCACGCTTGCCGGTGATGGTCAAGGGGCCGACGGGTTGCGGTAAATCCCGTTTTGTCGAGTTCATGGCCTGGCGATTGGGCCGGCCGCTGATCACCGTGGCGTGCAATGAAGACATGACGGCCTCCGATCTGGTCGGCCGTTATCTTCTTGAAGCCAATGGCACTCGGTGGCTGGATGGCCCGCTGACGACCGCTGCGCGCATCGGGGCGATTTGCTATCTCGACGAAGTCGTCGAGGCGCGTCAGGACACCGTGGTGGTCATCCATTCGCTGACCGATCATCGACGCACGCTGCCGATCGACAAAAAGGGAGAACTGCTTCGCGTCCATCCGGATTTTCAGTTGGTGATTTCCTACAACCCCGGTTATCAGAGTTTGATGAAAGACCTTAAACAATCGACCAAGCAGCGTTTCATCGCTTTCGATTTCGATTATCCCGACATGGCTTTGGAACGCGCTGTTTTGCAAGGAGAAAGCGGCGTTGACGAAACGCTTGCCGAGCAGTTGGTGAGTCTTGGCGTCGCAGTCCGACGCTTGAAGGGACATGGGCTTGACGAAGGGGTGTCGACACGGTTGCTGGTCTATGCCGCCACCTTGATCAAAGGGGGGGTTGCCCCGCGCGATGCCTGCCGAATGGCCCTGGTGCGTCCGATCACCGACGACCGCGACATTCGCGATACCCTCGACCACGCCATTGACGCGATCTTTGCCTAGCCGGGGAAAGGGCGGGAACTTGGGCGCGGAAACGGCGCAGGGCGCGCCATGGTCTGAGCAGGTGCGTGTTTGGCGCACGCAACTCGACAGTCGTTTTCCACAAGTCGATAAGGTTTTCGAGGCCTGCCTGCTCGACGCCTCGGCACACTTGTCGGCCGAAGGCGTGAGCGCTTATCTCGAACAGGCCCGATGGCTCGGCAAAATGGGGCGTGGCGCCGAGCCGGTGTTGGCTTTCCTGGAGGAGTGGCCGTCGATTGCCGGCATTGTCGGTGAAAGCGCCCTGCCGGATATCGCGGCGACCTTGCGCGCACTTTGGAAATCCCCGAATGCCAAGGCGATCACGCCCTTTTTGCAAAATCTGGCGGCGGTGGCCCGACGCCTGCCGGCGCGTGAGGCCCTACAGCATTATCTGGATCTGACACGGGAACTGATGGAGCGCAGCAGCAATTCGATCCATGGCATTCACAAAACTTTCGCCAGCGTGGCGCTCCCCGAGTTTTTCGCGCAAGGACCGACACTACTCAAAAATCTGAGCATTGACGGTTTGCGCGGATGGGTCGACTACGGTCTTCGCAACTACCCGAGTCATCCTGAGCGGCAACGCGCCTACTTCAGTTTGCAGTCGGCCGACAGCCGCGCCGTCATGCAGCGCGAGCGGCACGGGACCTTGTTGGTCGACAACGAGCGGCGTCTCCAACTTTATCTCCGTGGCTTGTGGCAAGACGACGCGCTTCTCCTTCCTTACGCGGCCGGTTTCGCGCCAACGGAAAAACGCCAGCCGCATTACGACGCACAGGGTATCCATCTGCCGGATGTGTTCGACGATGCTGCCGGCGTTGCCGGAATCGACCGCTATCGCGTGATGCTGGCGCACATCGCCGCTCATCGGCGCTGGAGCAGGCCAATGATCGCCGACAACTTCAGCCCGATGCAGCGCCTGGCGATCGAAACCTTCGAGGACAGCCGGGTCGACACGTTGATTCTCCGCATCTACCCCGGTTTGCGACGGTATTTTCTGGCCTTGCATCCGGTACCGCGCGAAGACGCCTGCGATCAACAACAGGTATCCGGCTTCCGCCACCGGTTGGCCATGCTATCGCGGGCGCTACTCGATGATCATCACCCGTATCGTGACGAATTACTCATTGAATTTGTGCGTTTTTTTAGGGAAATCATGGCTGCCGGGGACTCCAGTAGCGACGAGATCGCCGCCCTGGCGCTTCGCTATGTCGCCCGCGGTCGTCGGCAGAGCGACCAGTTGGCAACGGTATTTTTCACCGACACCGAGATTGATTATCGTGACGACAATCGGCACCTCTGGTTGTTTCATGAACTCAGCGACGAGGAGGAGATGTTCAGCCAGCCCCGTCCGACGGTAGCCACCGAGCTTGACCGCTTGCCGCCGCGTCATTATCCGGAGTGGGACTACCAAACACAAAGTTATCGCCCGGACTGGGTCAGTCTGTACGAATCGCTGCACCCAAGTGGCGACGGTGCGGACATCGACCGCTTGCTGGCGAAACATGCGCTGCTCGCCCGACGACTGAAACGTATGCTCGACCTGTTGCGTCCGCAGGAACGGGAGCGCATCCGTTATCGGGAGGACGGCAGCGAGCTTGATTTGGATATTGCTGTTCGCTCGCTGATCGACTTCAAGAGTGGCGCCACTCCCGATCAGCGGATCAATATGAGCCATCGCCACAATGGACGCAACCTCGCCGTCACTCTGCTGCTCGACCTGTCGCAGTCGTTGGCCGAGAAGGTGGCGGTTGGCGGTGGCGAACAAAGCATTCTGGAACTCAGTCAGGAGGCGGTGTCTCTGCTCGCCTGGTCGGTCGACCAGCTCGGCGATCCCTTCGCCATTGCCGGTTTCCATTCCGACAGCCGCCATGAGGTGCGTTATCTGCATCTCAAGGGGTTTGGCGAAAGTTGGGGCGAGGCGGTGAAGGGGCGCTTGGCGGCGATGCAAGCCGCTTACTCGACACGCATGGGGGCGGCAATCCGCCACGCGGCGCTTTCTCTCAGGGCGCGGAAGGCCGAGAAGAAATTGTTGCTGATTCTCACCGATGGTCAGCCGTCGGATGTCGATGTGACCGACGAACGCCTTTTGATCGAGGATGCCCACAAAGCGGTGGAAGAAAACGAGCGGCAGGGCCTATTCACATATTGCATCAGTCTCGATCGCGATGCCGATGCCTACGTCGGCGACATTTTCGGCACGCGCTACACGGTAATCGACAATATCGAACGTCTGCCGGAGCGGTTGCCCGCTTTGTTCATGGCGTTGACCCGGTGAGAAAACGTTTACCCGTGCGTTTTGAGGCGCTTGTCAGGAGGTGGCCGACGCGCTGGACGGCGGCAATTTCGGGGAGTGAAAGCCGCAAAATGTGCTTCACGGGCATTCTGCAAAGCGATTCGCAAGCATTTGATTTAGGCGATTTTCTATTTTCCTTGTCAGGCCGATTGCTAGCTCTTTCGCGCCCTCGTGTTGACAAAGTTTAAATTAATCAATAGAGTGCAATCACTCCAGCAGTAACCACACGTATCGCAGTTTGTCATCTGCATACTCGCCGCTCCGGTCAAGCGCTTTCGAGTCGCCCGGAGTTCCGGCCTCAGGGTTGGTTTTTCCCGCGTATCCGAGGCTTTGCACCCGCCTGTTACCGTCCATCGTCGCGCCGCGCTTTTTGGGCCTGATGACCAAAGTGAAGGAGAGAGCATGTCCGCAACTGTTTCGCTGAAAAGTATTCCTGGACGTCGTGTCGACGTTTCTTCCAATTTTGTTCAACACGCCTTGATCGTCGTCGGGCTGATGCTTTTGGTGGGCGCGGTCAAGCCGTCAGCCGACAATCGTGCATTTGCCGATCGGGCACCGACCGTCGCGGTCGCTGAATCGCCGGCGGCGGGAGAGCAGTTTTCCGAACCGGTGGTCGCCGAAGTCGTCCCTGAGGCATTGACGCCCCGTCTAGAGCGCGCTTTGACTTACGTGTCGCGAAAATACAAGGTGGCTCCGGAGGCGCTGGTGCCGATCTTCCGGGCGGCGCAGACCGTGGGCCGGGAGCGTCGTCTCGATCCCTTGTTGATTATTGCCATGATCGGTATCGAGTCGCGCTTCAATCCCTTTGCGGAGAGTGTCAGCGGTGCGAAGGGGCTGATGCAGGTGATCCCGGGTTTCCATCTCGACAAGGTCCCGCAGGGCGCCGGAGAGCAACCATTTCTTGATCCTGTGACCAATATTCAGGTGGGCGTGCAGGTCCTCGAAGAGGCGATCCGTTGGCGTGGTAGCCTGACAGCCGGTCTACAGCACTACGGTGGCGCCGCGGACGATCCGGGAATGGAGTACGCCAACAAGGTGTATGCCGAAAAACAGCGTCTCGAACAGGCGGTGCGCCGCGGTCCCGACGGCCGCGCATGATCCTGGGTGTCGACAGCGTCGTTCGCGGCTTGTCGGTCTACGGAGCCGCGTCGCTTCCCGCCATGCGCCGGATTGCCTGCCTGGCCTCGGTGGAAAGGACCAATTCCGAATAGGCCAGTGGCGTCATCAGGCGGTCGTCGAAAGACAGCAGGCCCTGGTCGTCCTCGACCAAAAAGTCGGCCTCGACGAGATTGCCAATATATGCGGAAAACGTTGTTTTCTCGGGAAATTCGGGTGTGTTGAATTCGTAAAGCAGCGATAGCCGTTGCGCCAGCAGATGACAACTGTCTTCCAGCGCCTGGCGGGTCAACTGCCCGCTGCCTTGTCGCTGTAACAGCGATAACGCCAGGAAGTGGCGCTCCAGCAATGGGCGTATTGTTTCGCCAAGCAAGTGCAATTCGGCAAATTCCCTGGTGATCGGCCTGGGAGCCACCAATTGGCCGGAGGCAGCGGAACGTTGCAGCAGACCGCGTGCCAGCAGAACGCCGATTACCGTGTCGATGGCGCTTGGCAAGTCGTCGAGCGGCAGACGCAGAAAGAGTTCGGCACGCATCAGGGTGTAAATGCCGACGACCGCTTGCGTCATCCGCGCCGGCTCCAGACGGTTGTTGTGGCTGAGCAGGCAGGCGATCACCGCCGGTAATGCAAACAGATGCAGGACATTGTTGCGGAAATAAGCGAGAAAAGGCGCTTGTTCGTTCGGAATACGGATCAAATCGCCCAGCGGATCGTGAAAACGCTCGACGATGGTCAATCTTTCGGCGTAAGCGACAATTGCCTTGGCGTCGAGGCGGCAGGTGATGCTGTTCTGCGCGTAGGGGGCGTCTTCGGCAAGTGCCCGATAATGATCAAGCATTCGGTGCAGGGCCTGTTCGTCGGCGGTGTGCTTGGGCGTTGCCAGCAAGGCCAGCGCCATCAGGTTGACCGGATTGAGCACTGCGGCTTCGTTGATTCTTTTGGCGAGTTCGGCGGCTGCCCGCCTGGTCGCCAGTCGCGCCCATTCGGATTTTTCGCCGGCGGACTCCGCTTCCCATTCGGGGTGCTGCGCGCCGAGAAATTCCGCCAGCGGCAGCGGTTGGCCAAAATTGACATGAACCTTGCCGAAAACCCGTTTGATGCTGCGGAAACTCTTGATGAGCGCCAGCAACGATTCCCGCTGTTTTGGCTTGCCGGCGAGTTCGCTGAGGTAAGAGGGGCCTTCGAGCAGTTTTTCGTAGCCGATATAGACCGGCACGAAAATCAGCGCTCGTTGGTGTTCTCGGATGAAGCTTTGCACGGTCATGCCGAGTATCCCTGCTTTCGGTGTCAGCATCCGGCCGCTACGACTGCGTCCGCCTTCGATGAAGTACTCGATCGGAAAGCCGCGTGCCAACATCAGGTGCAGGTATTCCTGAAAGACGGCGGCGTAAAGCGGTTCGCCCTTGAAACTGCGACGGAGAAAAAAGGCGCCGCCGTGCCGTAACAGCGAGCCGACCAGCGGCAGGTTGAGGTTGGCTCCCGCTGCGACATGCGGTGGAGTCAGCCCCTGGCGATGTATCAGGTACGACAGCAGCAAGTAATCGATGTGGCTGCGGTGGCAGGGAACGTAAACGATCTCGTGCCCGGAAGCGATGCGCGTGACGGCGTCGAAGTTGTGAAATTCGATGCCGTCATATAAACGTGTCCACAACCATGTCAGCAGCAATTCCATGGCGCGGACGACACCGTAGGCATAGTCGGAGGCAATTTCGAGGGCAAAATCGCAGGCGCGCGCTTGCGCTTCGCTTAGCGGGATACCGTGCTTTTCGGCTTCGTCGGCGATCGCTTGACGCACACGTTCTCCGGCGAGAACGGTGCTGACTTGCACGTTACGGTGAGAGAGGTCGGGACCGATGGCCATTTGCCGCTGGCGATGGAAATGAACTCGCAATACCCGCGACAGTTTATGCAGGGCCTGTTTTTGGGCGACGTCGCCTTGCAGGAATTCGCGTAGTGAAAGCGGTGCGTTGTAGCGTACCAGCACGTTGCGCCCATGCAGCAGGATGGCCAGCATCTGCCGCCAGGCGGTTGGCGGTCGCCAGGCTTCCGAGAACAGTGCTTTGATGATCGAATCCTGCTGTCCGGGTGCGCGTCCCCAGAGAATGACCACCGGTACTAGTTGTACGTCGAGTTGCGGGTCGGCGACGCTTTCTTCAATCAGCGTGGCCAGTAGAGGAGCGTGTCGACGGCGGGTATCTCGCCGCCCAGTCAGGCGGGAGCCGTCGTTGAGAAAGAAAAACGAGCGAGCTTGCTGCCGTCCGCCGAGTGTCAGAGGCGCTTCGGCAAGCGGCAAACCGACGCGTCGCGATTCTTCGGTAAGGACCAGCATGTTCGAGAAGTGCCGGTCCTGCAAAACGTAACAGACCGGCTTCTCTGGGTCGAGTCCGAGTTCCCCCGGACTCGCCGGGAAGACCGTGGTGCGTACCCACAGATACAACAGACGGCGAGCGAGCCGCGCCAACCAGCCCGACACCTTGAAATCGCCCGCCATTGTCGATGTTGCCCGTGTTCCCTCGCTTAATCTTCCTCGACGACCTTGTGTTGCGCCGCCAGTTGCTGCTGTGTCATCGGCGGTACTTGCGCGTAATGAGAAAAGGCGATGCTGTACGACCCTTGTCCGCCGGTCAGTGATTTCAGTCGCGATTGGTATCCGTCGAGTTCGGCCAGTGGTACCTCGCCGGAAATCGCCATCACGCCAGGGCCACGCGGTTGGGTGCCGGTCAAGTGGCCGCGCTTGCTGGATAGATCGCCGGTGACGTCGCCAGTCATTGCCTCCGGCGTCAGGATTTCGATGTCGACCACCGGCTCGAGAATAATCGGCTTGGCGCCACGAATCGCTTCAACGGTAGCCTTGCGCGCCGCCGTGAAAAAAGCGATGTCCTTGCCGTCAACGGGGTGCGATTTCCCGTCATGCACCGTCACGCGCAGATCCTCGACCGGAAAGCCGGCGACCACGCCGTCGGCGAGTGCCTGGCGAACGCCTTTCTCGACGGCGGCCATGAACACGCCGGGGATCACGCCGCCTTTTACGATGTCGACGAACTCGAACCCGGCGCCGCGCTCGAGCGGTTCGACGCGCAGCGCCACTTCGCCAAACTGTCCGGCGCCACCGCTTTGTTTCTTGTGCCGGCAATGTCCCTCGGCCGTGCCGGTGATCGCCTCTCGGTAGGCGATTTGTGGCGGTTTGGTGTCGAGTTCTAGCTTGTATTGCTGCGAAAGGCGGCTCAATTTGGCGCGCAAGTGCATTTCACCGATGCCGCGAATCACTGTTTCGTTGGTCGTCGGGTGTCTTTCAATCTTGAAGCAGGGGTCTTCAACTTCCAGTTTGTGCAAGATCTCGAAAAGACGCTGTTCGTCCGCCTTGCGTCGGGCATGGACTGCCAGCCCCTGCATCGGCTGCGGGAATTCAAGAGGCTTGAGATGAATGTGATCTTCATCGTGCGAATCGTGTAATACACAGTCGAATTCGATTTCCTCCACCTTGGCGACCGCGCCCAGATCGCCCGGCACAAGAGCGTCGACTTCGACGTAGTCCTTGCCCTGCAAGCGATAGATATGACCGACCTTGAAGGGACGCTTGCCGTCGCCGACAAAGAGTTGCGAGTCTTTCTTGATCGTGCCCTGATGTACCCTGAAGACACCGACCTTGCCGATGAAAGGGTCGCTGACGATCTTGAAAACGTGCGCCAGTACGTGTTTTTTCGGGTCGGGGTCGGCGCTGAAGGCGACAGGATTTTCGTCGGGTTCGCCACGATAGAACGGCGGCGGATTGCCTTCTGTTGGATTGGGCGCCAGATGGGCCAGCACGTCGAGCAATTGCGGAATGCCGGCGCCGGTCTTTGCCGAGACGAACAGAATAGGAACCAGGTGACCCGTGCGTAGCGCCTGCTCGAAGGGCTTGTGCAGTTCCTCTAGGCTTGGGTCGAGCCCTTCGTCAAGATAGCGCGCCAATAACTCTTCATCTTCTTCGACCAGTTGGTCGATCAGTGCCCGATGTGCCGCCGCCACCGATTCGAAATCGCTTTCGCCCTCCTCGTGCCCGAGCAATTCGACCACTTCGCTGGCGTGCTTGGCGGGCAAGTCGAGCAGCATGCATTCCCGACCGAAGCGTTCGCGGATGTCGCCGACCAGCGCCGGCAGATTGATGTTCTCGGCGTCTATTTTATTGACCACGATCATCCGGCAGACGTTGCGGGCGGCTGCCAGACGCATCATTCTCTCGGTTGACAGCTCGATGCCGTTTTGCGCGTTGATCACCACCAGGGCGGTATCCACCGCAGCCAGGGCGCTGATCGCTTGCCCGGCGAAATCGGGGAAGCCAGGCGTGTCAATCAGGTGGACCTGCGCTCCTTGCCAGGAAAAGCTTGCCAGCGCCGTGTTCAGCGAATGGCCGAATTCCTTTTCCTGCGGATCGAAGTCGCAAACGGTATTGCCTTTTTCAACGGTTCCCCGGCTGGTGATGGCGCCGGCGGCGGCAAGTAGGCTTTCGGCAAGCGTGGTCTTGCCGGCGGCGCCGTGGCCGACAAGCGCGACAGTGCGAAGGTTGCTGGTGGCTGTTTGGCCCATTCCTTTATCTCTCCCATTCAGGTCGTAGGCACGTCGCCGTGCGCGAATAGCCCCATGGCATGGTCCGCCGCGCGTGCAGCGGTCATTCTACCTCCGCCGACAGCGCTACGCGCGTCCATCTGTTCTTGATGCCGTCCGTGTATTGCCAATCCCTTGCCGGTGGCCACTACGACGACTGTTGCCGGTATCTGGCGCCGGACGGAACTGTTTGTCGTAGGTCGATTTTTTGTGCAAATCGCGCGAGTCGGCTAAAGTTACGCCCTTTTAGCCGATGAACACCGCGCCAGGAGGCAACATGGAAATCGATTCGCAACAAGCCGATCTACGGGAGGCTGCGCTTGACTATCACCGCTACCCGACCCCGGGAAAAATCGCTGTGCAGCCAACCAAGGGGCTGAGCAATCAGATCGATTTGGCGTTGGCTTATTCTCCCGGTGTCGCGTATGCGTGTAATGCCATTGTCGATGATCCGGGCACGGCCAGCCTCTACAGTTCGCGTGCCAATCTGGTTGGCGTCATTACCAACGGCACCGCGGTGCTCGGCCTGGGTAATATTGGTCCGCTTGCCGCCAAGCCGGTAATGGAAGGCAAGGGGTGTTTGTTCAAGAAATTCGCCGGTATCGACGTGTTCGATATCGAGTTGGCCGAAAATGATCCCGACAGGTTGATCGACATGATCGCCGCGATGGAGCCAACTCTTGGCGGCATCAACCTGGAAGACATCAAGGCGCCGGAGTGTTTTTATATTGAGAGCAAGCTCAAGGAGCGGATGTCGATTCCGGTTTTTCACGATGATCAGCACGGGACGGCGATCATCTCGTCGGCGGCGATCCTCAACGCCCTCAAGGTGACCGGCAAGCGCATCGATCAAGTCAGGGTGGTATGTTCCGGTGCCGGCGCGGCGGCGATTTCCTGCCTGAATCTGTGGTGCGACTTGGGAGTCAAGCGCGAGAACATCACCGTCTGCGATTCGAAAGGGGTGGTTTACGTAGGCCGGGACGAGAAGATGGAGCCGACCAAGGCCCGGTATGCCCAGGTAACGGAAGCCAGAACGCTGGCCGATGCCTTGACCGGCGCCGACGTTTTCCTTGGTCTGTCGGCGGCCGGTGCCTTGCAACCGGAGATGCTCGCCGGCATGGCCGAGCAGCCGATCGTTTTCGCGCTGGCCAACCCTACTCCGGAAATCATGCCGGAACTGGCACGGCAGGTGCGTCCGGACGTGATCATGGCCACTGGTCGTTCGGACTATCCTAATCAGGTGAACAATGTGCTCTGCTTTCCGTTCATTTTCCGTGGAGCGCTTGATGTCGGCGCCACCGGCATCAACGAGCAGATGAAAATGGCTTGCGTCACGGCCTTGGCGGCGATGGCGCAACAGGAGGTCAGTGACGAGGTGGCGATGGCTTATCCGGGCCAGGAGCTTTCTTTCGGCCCGGAATATCTGATCCCCAAACCGTTTGATCCACGGCTGATCACCACCGTCGCGCCGGCCGTTGCCGAGGCGGCGATGAGTTCCGGCGTGGCGACGCGGCCGATTGCCGACATGGCTGCCTACAAGGAAAAGCTCAGGGAGTTCGTCTATCAAACAGGGGTCGGCATGCGGGCCGTTTTTTCGGCGGCCAAGCGTGGCCGCAAGACGCGCATCGTTTATCCCGACGGCGAGGACGAACGGATGTTGCGCGCCGCACAAACCATTCTCGACGAAGGTTTGACCCGGCCGATACTGATTGGCCGGCCGGACGTGATCGCCGCGCGTCTGTTGCGGATCGGTTCGAAGCTGCGCATCGGCACCCAGTTGGAGGTGGTCGATCCCAACAGCGACGCGCGTTACAAGGAGTGTTGGACAACCTATCACGAACTTAGGAAGCGCCAGGGAGTGACGGTGAGCATCGCCAAAACGCGTTTACGCAGCGATAACACCATCATCGGCGCCATCCTGCTCAAACTGGGCTATGCGGACGGTATGATCTGTGGGCTGTCAGGCCGTTTTGCCCACCACTTGCGGCAGGTCGACGAGATCATCGGCAAGGCGCCTGGTCATAAGACGATGGCGGCGATGACGCACTTGCTGTTGCCAGGGCGGTCCTTGTTTCTCTGCGATACGCACGTCAACAACGATCCCGATGCCGAGCAACTGGCTGAAATCACGCTGATGGCGGTTGAAGCGGTGCGGCGTTTCAAGATTCGGCCGAAAGTGGCGCTGCTCTCGCACTCCAATTTCGGTTCCTCGCAGTCCGCCGCCGCCCGTAAGGTGGCCGCCGCGGTGGCAATCGTCCGCGAGCAGGCGCCGGGTCTCGAAATCGATGGGGAAATGAGCGGCGAGAGCGCGTTGTCGGAGTCCGTCCGCGATCAGTCCGATCCCAATTCGCTGCTTGCGGGTGAAGCCAACGTGCTGGTGATGCCCAATCTGGACGCGGCCAACATCTCTTATAACCTGCTTAAGATGACGGGCGGCGAAGGGATGTCGGTAGGGCCGATTCTTCTCGGCGCCGCGCGTCCGGTACACGTCCTGCCGCCAACATCCTCGGTGCGCAGGGTGGTGGATATGACCGCTCTGGTGGTGGTGGACGCGGCGACCAAGTAGCGGCCAATCGCACGATAAGGCAAATCGGCGGTGAGCTTTTTTTTGCCGCCACCTGTTTGATCGCGGGACCGCTACGCAATGGTCGGGAGCATGTAAACAGTGGTGCCGGCAGACGGCACGTCGGGATGCTATCTTGAAGTGCCGCCGCCAGAATCTGGTGGGCATCGGCCATTTGCCGCTAAAATAGTTACATCAGTGATATAAGGTTCTGTTGACGGGGTTGCAAGCCTCGTCGCAGCTACCTGTTTTCACGAATCCATCGTGTCCATACAGCATCAGGCGCCAAACCGGAAAGATCGTGGCCTGGTGGTACGTATTTCAAGCGTTTCAGGACTCTATCGCAAAAATGGCAGCCAATCCGCAACAATCGCCGCTCAGTGGCTTTGCACGCGCGCTGGTGCAAGCAGGCCGACTCAAGGAAAGCGAGGCGGAGTCGTTGCTTGTTCAGGCGGCCGGGAAAAAGGTTTCGCTGATCGAACAACTGGTCAGCGCCAATGTGGCAACCTTTTTGGAATTGGCGCAATTTGCATCGGAAAAATTCGGTTATCCCTTGCTCGACCTCGCGGCGTTTGACGACGCGCTGATTCAAAAAAACGCGGTCGATCGAAAATTGATCGTCGCTCACCGCGTCATTCCCCTGCACAAGCGAGGCAATCGTCTGGCCATCGCTATTGCCGATCCGACCAATCTGCGTGCACTTGACGAAATCCGGTTCCAAACCGGACTAGCGGTCGATCCTGTCGTCGTCGAAGAAAACAAACTGGGGCCGTTGGTTTCAAAATTATCGGAAACCGTCGAAGACGCGTTAAAAAATTTCGACAACGACGATATCAATCTTGACTTCAACGACGAATCGTCGGCCGATAAGCTTGATGAGGCGACGGCGCTTGAGGTTGATGACGCTCCCGTCGTCAAGTTTATTCAAAAGATGTTACTGGATGCTATTGGCGAAGGGGCTTCTGACATCCATTTCGAGCCTTACGAAAAAAACTATCGTATTCGATTTCGCACCGACGGCATTCTGCGGGAGGCGGCGGCGCCACCGCTGGTGATCAAGGACAAGATCGCTTCCCGCATCAAGGTGATTTCTCGACTAAATATTGCCGAGAAGCGTGTTCCGCAAGACGGACGCATGCGCTTGGTCTTGTCGAAAAATCGTTCGATTGATTTTCGCGTCAGTACGTTGCCGACGATGTATGGCGAAAAAATCGTCTTGCGGATTCTTGACCCGGGCAGTGCGACGCTGGGGATCGATGCCCTCGGATACGAGCCTGAACAGAAGAAGATATTGCTGGATTGCATCAACCGGCCTTACGGCATGATTTTGGTTACCGGCCCGACGGGTTCCGGAAAGACCGTTTCGCTATATACCTGCCTGAATATCCTGAACGGGCCGGACGTGAATATTTCCACCGCGGAGGACCCGGCGGAAATTCCCTTGCCGGGAATTAATCAGGTCAATGTCGATGAACGGTCGGGACTGACTTTTCCGGTCGCTTTGAAAGCTTTCCTGCGTCAGGATCCGGATGTCATCATGGTGGGCGAGATCCGCGATATCGAGACCGCCGAAATCGCCATCAAGGCTGCTCAAACGGGTCACCTGGTGCTGTCCACCTTGCATACCAACGACGCGCCGGCAACATTGACCCGTCTGATGAATATGGGCATCCCCACTTTTAACTTGGCGTCCAGCATTCTGTTGATCACGGCGCAGCGTCTGGTTCGCCGGTTGTGTACGTGCAAGAAACCGCTGGAGGCGCCAGTCGAAACGCTGCTTAACGCCGGATTTGGTGAAGATGATCTCGATGGTACCTGGATTTTGTATGGACCCGGAGGATGCGATCACTGCAAGGGGAGCGGTTACAAGGGGCGGGTCGGTTTATATGAAGTCATGCCGATGTCCGAGCCGATCCAGCGCATCATCATGGCTAATGGAAGCGAACTGGATATTGCGATACAAGCCCGGAAAGACGGCGTCAACGATTTGCGGCGTTCGGGTCTGCTGAAGGTCAAGCAAGGATTGACCTCCTTGGAAGAGGTGCTTGGCAGCACCAACGCTTGAGAAAGAGGGAACATGGCGACTGCGACAAAAACCGTCAAAAAGGCCGCGCCGGAAGTCAAGGAATATGTCTTTCTGTGGGAAGGCAAGAATAGGGCTGGAAAGATCATTCGCGGTGAAATTCGTGCGAGTAGCCAAACCGTTGTACAGGCGACCTTGCGTCGTCAGGGTGTTGTAGTCACCAAGATCAGCAAACAGCGCTTTCGGAGTGGCGGACAAGTCACCGAAAAAGACATCGCACTGTTTACGCGGCAGTTGGCGACGATGATGAAGGCCGGGGTGCCCTTGTTGCAAACCTTCGAAATCGTCGGGCGCGGTCACGATAATCCGGCGGTGGGCAAGTTGTTGTTGGATATCAAGGCCGACGTGGAAACCGGGAGTTCCTTGTCGCAAGCTTTCCGGAAGTATCCTGTGTATTTCGATCCCTTGTACTGCAATCTGGTCGCCGCCGGAGAGCAGGCCGGTATTTTAGAAACGCTTCTCGATCGTCTGGCGACCTACAAGGAAAAGATGATCGCCATCAAGTCCAAGATCAAGTCGGCCTTGTTTTATCCGGTGGCGATCATCGTCGTCGCTTTTGTGATCACGGCGGTGATCATGATTTTCGTGATACCGGCGTTCAAGGAAGTCTTCAAGAGTTTCGGCGCCGATCTACCGACGCCGACGCTGGTCGTGATTGCCATGTCTGATTTTGTCATCGCCTACTGGTGGGCGATTTTCGGCGGTATCGGTTGCGGAATCTACGCCTTCTTCTATACCTGGAAGCGGTCGGAAGCCATGCAGATCGCTTTTGATCGTCTGTTTCTGCGGATGCCTGTTTTTGGCGACATTATCCGCAAGTCGGTGATCGCTCGCTGGACGCGCACTCTGGCGACCATGTTCGCCGCCGGGGTCCCACTGGTCGAGTCGCTGGAATCCGTGGGCGGCGCGGCCGGCAATTATGTGTATAAGGTGGGGACACGCCAGATTCAGAGCGAGGTCAGCTCTGGTACCAGCCTGACATCGGCGATGCAGACCAGCGAGCTTTTTCCGAACATGGTCAATCAGATGGTGGCCATCGGCGAGGAGTCCGGTGCTCTCGATTCGATGCTTGGCAAGGTCGCCGACTTTTTCGAGGCCGAAGTGGACGACGCCGTCGAGGCGCTGTCGAGCTTGATGGAGCCGATGATCATGGTCGTGCTCGGCGTGTTGATCGGAGGGATGGTGATCGCCATGTATCTGCCGATATTCAAACTTGGCGCCGTGGTCGGATAATGCCCGACCCTATCATTACACGCGTGGATCCGGCGTTTTTTCCGTTGCTCGCTGGTCTTGTCGGTCTGCTCGTCGGCAGCTTTTTGAATGTGGTGATTCATCGTTTGCCGAAGATGATGGAACGTGATTGGCGGCTCCATTGCGCCGAATTGCGCGGTGAAGAGCCGCCAGCGCATGAAGGGCTGTCCTTGGCCAGACCGGGGTCGCGATGCCCGGTCTGCGGTCATGCGATCAAGGCGGTCGAGAACATACCGGTGCTGAGCTGGCTGGTGTTGCGCGGTCGTTGCGCGGCATGTCATGCACCGATCTCCCCACGTTATCCGATCGTGGAAGCCGGTAGCGCGTTGCTTTGTGTATTCTCCGCGCTCCATTTCGGTTCTGGCGGAGCGGCGCTAGGCGCCATGTTGTTGATCTGGGCTTTGATCGCATTGACCGGAATCGACTTCGACACCCACCTGCTACCGGACTCAATCACGCTGCCCTTGCTATGGGCGGGATTACTCTTCAACCTGTTCGGCACGTATACCGATTTACCGTCGGCGGTGATTGGCGCTGCCGGTGGCTACCTTTCCTTGTGGCTGGTTTACTGGGCATTCAAACTGACGACCGGCAAGGAGGGAATGGGTTATGGCGACTTCAAGTTGCTTGCCGCGCTTGGTGCCTGGCTGGGTTGGCAGATGCTGCCGCTAATCATTCTCTTGTCCTCCCTCCTCGGCGCCGTTATTGGCATTGCCTTGATAGTGTTCGCCGAACGCGGGCGTGGCGTGCCGATTCCTTTCGGTCCCTACCTTGCAGCGGCGGGTTTGTTGGCGCTGTTCTGGGGTAAGCCGTTGACGCGTCTCTATCTCGGGTTGTTGTGATTCGCGGCGAGCGGGGGCGGATTCCCTTGGCGGGGACCCGCGCTTGACTGTCGGACGCTTCAGGTATAATCGTCATTTTTCGCTTTTTCGGAAGACTGGCAATGCCGATTTATGCGTACCGTTGCGATTCTTGCGGTTTCGAAAAGGATCATTTGCAAAAACTTGGCGACCCCGTATTGCGCATCTGTCCGCAGTGCGCCCAAGCCACTTATTCCAAACAAGTGACGGCTGCCGGCTTTCAATTGAAAGGCAATGGCTGGTATGTCACCGATTTCAAGGATGGCGGCAAGGGAGCGGTCAACGCTGGCAAGGCGGTAAACACCAAGGTGGAGGGTGCGGCTAAAGAAAGCGCCTCACCGACCGAAGTCGGCAAACCGACGGCAAGTGCGGAGACCGCGGCACCGAGTACGGCTGCGCCTACTGGAGCGGCGGCGTGCGCCGACAGTTGATCAAACGTTACTTCCTCACCGGGTTATTGATCTGGGTTCCTTTGGCGATCACGGCCTGGGTGTTGGTACTGATCGTCGGTACCATGGATCAATCCCTGCTGTTACTTCCCGAGGCGATCCATCCGCGCAATCTCCTTGGCTTCGACATTCCTGGTGTCGGTGCCATCATGACATTGATGGTCATCCTTCTCACCGGCTTGTTGGCGGCCAATTTCATAGGGCAGAGGTTGGTGTCGTGGTGGGAGCGATTGCTGGCTCGCATTCCGGTTGTCAATTCGATCTATAACAGTGTCAAACAAGTTTCCGACACGCTCTTTTCCTCCTCAGGCAACGCTTTCAGGAAAGCCTTGCTGATCGAATATCCACGGCGCGGGACGTGGACCATCGCTTTTCTGACTGGTACGCCGGGAGGGGAGGTGCCGCGGCATCTGGACGGCGAGCATGTCAGCGTTTATGTTCCGACGACGCCAAATCCGACGTCCGGTTTTTTTTTGATGTTGCCCAAAACGGACGTGATTGAACTGGAAATGAGCGTGGACACGGCGCTGAAATATGTAATCTCAATGGGAGTGGTGGCGCCACCACTCAGATCGCAGGCGGCGGATCGCGCGGTAAAAATCGCCAGCACCTGATAAGAAAACCCCGGGAAACACTATGCGTACTCATTATTGTGGCCAAGTCGATTCACAACTCATTGGTCAGGAAGTCACCCTCTGCGGCTGGGCGCATCGTCGGCGCGACCATGGTGGCGTCATTTTCGTGGATTTGCGCGATCGCGATGGACTGGCACAAGTCGTTTGCGATCCAGATCGTCCGGCGATGTTCAAAACCGCCGAATCGGTGCGTAGCGAATTTTGTCTGAAGGTCACTGGCAAGGTGCGTTCGCGGCCGGCAGGCACGGTGAATCCGAATATTGCCAGCGGTGAAGTCGAAATTCTTTGCCATGAGATGGAAGTTCTCAACCCAGCGGTGACGCCGCCGTTTCAACTTGATGATGAGAATCTGTCCGAGAACATTCGCCTTTTGCACCGGGTGATCGATCTGCGTCGTCCGCAGATGCAGCACAACATGCGGCTCCGTTATCAGGTGGCGCGAGCATTCCGCCGTTTTCTGGACGATGCTGGTTTTGTCGACATCGAAACACCAATGTTGACCAAGAGCACGCCCGAGGGCGCGCGCGATTATCTGGTGCCGTCGCGGGTGCATCCAGGCCAGTTTTTTGCTCTCCCGCAGTCGCCACAACTTTTCAAGCAATTGTTGATGGTCGCCGGTTTTGATCGCTACTACCAGATCGTGAAATGTTTTCGCGACGAGGATTTGCGAGCCGACCGACAGCCGGAGTTCACACAGGTCGATATCGAAACGTCTTTCATGGGTGAGGGCGAGATCATCGCCTTGATGGAGGCATTGATCCGTGTGGTGTTCAAGGAAACCATCGGTGTCGATCTGCCGAATTCCTTCCCGCGGTTGAGCTACGCCGACGCGATGCGGCGCTATGGCTCCGACAAGCCTGATTTGCGCGTGACCCTGGAACTCGTGGACCTTGCCGATGCGATGCGAGACGTTTCCTTCAAGGTTTTTTCCGGTGTTGCCAACCGCGTGGATGGTCGCGTCGCGGCAATGCGCATTCCGGGCGGCGCCACCCTGACGCGAGGCGAAATCGATGCGTACACCCAGTTTGTCGCCATCTATGGCGCGCGGGGTTTGGCCTATATCAAAGTCAACGATGTGTCGCAGCTGAACGAGAACGGCTTGCAATCGCCAATCGTCAAAAATCTGCACGCCCAGGCATTGCAGGCGATCATCGAGCGTACCGGCGCTCAGTCCGGCGACCTGATTTTCTTCGGCGCCGACAAGACAAAAGTGGTCAACGATGCGCTCGGGGCACTGCGCGTCAAGATCGGGCATGAGAAAGGCTTCGTCAATGACCGGGCCTGGGAGCCGGTGTGGATCGTCGATTTCCCGATGTTCGATTTCGATGAGGAAAACAAGCGCTGGGTTGCCTGTCACCATCCGTTCACCAGCCCGAAGGACGAGCATCTGGATCTGCTCGAAAGCGATCCGGGTCGTTGTCTGGCCAAAGCGTATGATCTGGCGTTGAACGGTTCCGAACTCGGGGGGGGCTCGGTGCGTATTCATCGGGCGGATGTACAGGAAAAAGTATTCAAGGCACTGGGTATCGGTGCCGAGGAGGCGCAAATCAAATTCGGTTTTCTTCTCGACGCTCTCAAGTATGGCGCGCCACCCCACGGCGGGTTAGCTTTTGGTCTGGATCGAATCGTGACGATGATGGCCGGTGCCGAGTCGATTCGCGACGTGATTGCTTTTCCGAAAACGCAGCGTGCGCAATGTTTGCTGACCGACGCACCGAGCGGGGTTGACGAGAAACAGTTGCGTGAACTGCATATCCGCTTGCGTCAGAAAGTCGACACACAGGTCGATGCGGTCAAGGGATAACCACTCATGCTGAGGTTGGCAAACAGTTTCCGGCTGTTTCTGCTGGTCGTGGTGCTCGGTCTGAGCATCACCGGTTTGGCGCAGGCGCGCCAGTCGCGTGACTTGACGAGCGTTGCCCTGGCCGAGTTGCCTTCCGAGGTGTCGCAAACCTTGCGCCTGATCAGGCGGCATGGGCCGTTTCCTTATCCGCGCAACGATGACGGGATTTTCGGGAACTTTGAACGGCGTTTGCCGCCACAACCCCGTGGCTACTACCGCGAGTACACGGTGCCGACACCAGGTAGCCGCACCCGAGGCGCCCGGCGGATTATCGCCGGCCAAGGTCGCAATGGCGATGTCGCCACGTCCGGCGAGTATTACTACACGGACGATCACTACCGCAACTTTCGGCGGATACGCGACTAACCATGCACCAGACAAAATTACAGACGCTTCTTGAAAATCCACGCCAGGCCGGGATTTATCATCTTCCGGACAGCGGCCAGGGGGCCATAAAAGAGGCAGCCAGTGCAGCCGGTTTTGCCTGTTTCGCACTCGATTTCGCCGATTCGGACCGACTGGAAGTCGTCCTCGACAACATCGCGCGCGACCTCGGTTTTCCGGAATGGTACGGCCGCAATCTGGATGCGCTGAAGGATTGTCTGACGGACCTTTCTTGGTCCGAGGCATCGGGCTATGTGCTGATCGTATCCCGCGCCGAACCTTTGCATTCCGAAGCCTTGGCAGCGTTTCGCGCGCTAAATCAGGTTTTTCTCGCGGCAATCGAAGATTGGCGCACGCAGGATTGTCCCATGTGGGTCTTTTACGATTTGCGCCCTGACGGACTGGCGCTTCTCCCGACCTTGGTATGACGGGCTACAAACGACCCGTATCGGTACTGGTCGTGATTCATACCGCCGATTTGCGTGTTTTGCTTCTGGAGCGCGCGGCGCACGCGGGTTATTGGCAGTCGGTTACCGGTAGTCAGGAAGCTGACGAGGTGTTAACGGCAACGGCCGTTCGCGAAGTCGCCGAAGAAACCGGGATTCGGGTTTCGCATTCCAATCTGCGCGACTGGCAGCTTACAAATCGCTATGAAATATTCGCCGAATGGCGCCATCGCTACGAACCCGGTGTGCTGTACAACACCGAGCATGTCTTTTCCCTGCAGGTTCCCACGCCCTTGTCGGTGACCGTCGCTCCTGGAGAACATCGGGCGTATTGTTGGTTGCCATGGCACGAAGCCACCGACATGTGTTTTTCATGGAGCAACCGTGACGCGATACTTATGCTGCCGGATCGCCTGTCGTAGTTGTCAGGCGTTTTTGTAGGCAGGTCGGACAATAGCAACCTTTTGCCTTGATCGGATCGAAGCGTGCCGCCGGGAGGGATATGCACCAGCAGGTTGTAGTACCGGAAAGCGCGCCACAGACAAATCCGGCGCCACAGTCTCCGCAATACGCGAGGGGTGCTCCGTCGCTGCCGTTCGATACGTCCATTTTCGCGTTCCCTTGCTGGCAAATTTTAGTCGTAGCGTATAAAGCGTGCCGGATAGCGTGCGGTGGCCCAGGACAGCGCAAGATATTTGAGCGTCTTGCCGATTCCAACGGCGACCATGATGCCCAGCGGTGCGACATTGGCCAAGGCGCAGACAAACAGCGCCGGTGTTTGAGGCATCGGCGAACCGGCGATGACCATGAGCGCCAATAGGCCCCAGTCCTGTAGCCAGTCGCTGGCGGTCTGCCAGGCCGGTGCGCGCGCGAGTTCCGGGTAACGCGTGAATACGAATCCGGAACCGAGTTGCTGGATGATCGCGACCAGCGCGGAGGCTCCGCAACCGCTAGCCACGCCGGTCGATAAGCCCAGCGATTTCCAGCGCCGGGGCGCCAACAGCACGGCGGGGATCAAGACCGCGACAAAAGGAAAGCTGAAGGTCAGTGTCGCCACAAAGGCGATGGCGCTGACCAACGGTGTGTAATAACGATGCGCGACACTGCGGAGCAATAGATGTCGCAGCCAGTCCGGAATGACATGTGTTTTCATGCCGCTTTCATTGCCGCCGGGCAGTTCCGTTCTGGCGTCGGGACGCCAGCGCGGGCCTGCGTAATATGTGCGGTCGCTTGCACGCCTGCCAGCCGGCAGGATATGCTAGCGTCGATTTGTCGTCCATTTTGCTGAATATCCACTGGAGAGATCCTGACCATGCGTTCCATCACGCGATTCATCGGCATTTTAAGCGCTCTCGTCGTCAGCGCGCAGGCAATGGCGCTTGGCCTTGGTGATTTGTCCGGCAAGGACGCGGCGGCGGGCCTCAAGGAGGCGTTGACCCGTGGCGCGGAAGTGGCGGTCGTTCAACTCGGTAAAACCGACGGGTTCATGGGCGACGCGCGAGTTCGCATTCCTTTGCCGGAATCGCTGCGCGCAGCCGAAAAGATGATGCGCACCCTCGGAATGAAAAAAGAAGCCGATCACTTGATCGAAGCGATGAACCGTGCCGCTGAATCGGCGGTGGTCGAGGCCAAACCCATTCTCCTCGACGCCGTTCACAAAATGAGCTTCGATGACGCCAAAGGCATTCTTACCGGCGGCGACGACGCGGCGACACAGTATTTCAGGCGCACGACCTCGGGGGCGATCGGCGACAAATTTCTTCCGGTCGTCAAACAAGCCACCGCCAAGGTCCAATTGGCAGAGCAGTACAACCGCTATGCTGGGCAAGCGTCGAAGTTTGGTTTGGTCAAGGAAAAAGACGCGAATATTGATGGTTACGTTACTCGCAAGGCGATGGACGGTCTGTTTTTGTTAATTGCGGAGCAGGAGAAATCGATTCGCAGGGACCCGGTGGGTTCAGGTTCAAAGTTGTTGCAGACCGTTTTTGGCTCGCTCGGGCACGACTAAACTCCGTGTGTGCCCTTGTTGCACCAGCGTGACAACCTACTCGTCCATGCTGAGTCCCCGTGAGTCGGGGATGCCGGCGACCCCCCTGTTTTTGGCGTTGCCCGGGACGTCGTCCACAATGAAAATTGAGAAATCATGAGGCCGATTGCTATCGTTCTGGCTGTCGCTTTTTCTGGAATTGCCGTCGCCAGTCCAGGGCCGCAGATTGGTATGGTTGCTAACTGGCCCGATTCACCGACAATCGTGTCGGGACGGGCCAGTTTCTACGGCGAAGGTTTCACCGGTCGGAAAACGGCATCCGGGGAGCGTTTTCATCACCAAACGATTTCAGCGGCGAGCAATCGCTTTCCCTTGGGGACGGTAGTCGCTGTTCGTCGTCCTTTGTCAGCGCGTTGCGTGGTGGTCAAGATCAATGATCGGATGGGACATCGGAGTCGTTTGATCGATTTGTCCCGAGAGGCGGCCGCGCGCTTGGGAATGATCGATGTGGGCGTAACCGATGTGCAGGTCGTGCGTGTGCCGGAAATTCTAATCGGTCACGAACAGGCGTGTATTCTTGCTTTCATGCCACCCGTGCACCTCCGCGTGGGTGCTGGTGCGAGCGCGGAAGGCGAAGAAAAATAGTTTGGTGTGCCGGTAGGCGATCGACGGATCTCTCTTTTCCGGCAGAGTGGATATCGGAAGTGCGCACGGCGACAATCGGTTGCTGACCGCATCGATCTATCGCGCGATTGCCCCATCGTTTTTTTGTATCGTAGGGTTTTGGCCGCGCATCGGGCGACGATCTGAAATAACCGGGCTGCCATGTTCGCGGGTGTGGCTTCAGGAGGGGGTGATGGACGACAAACCGGAAAACGAGATGCCGAAAACAAAAAAATCGGTCGCCTTGTCTGGAGTGCTTGCCGGCGATACGGCGATTTGTTCGGCTGGCCGGTCGGGTAACGATCTCTATTATCGCGGCTACGACGTCGTTGCGTTGGCCGAACACGCGACGTTTGAAGAAGTGGCTTATCTCCTGCTGTATGGTAATTTGCCCAGTCTGACACGGCTAAACCAATACAAGAAAAAACTGAAAACGCTTCGCGGCTTGCCGGTCATGCTGAGGCCGGTGTTGGAAAATCTTCCCGCATCGGCGCATCCGATGGATGTCCTGCGTAGCGGTTGTTCGGCTCTCGGGACAATTCTTCCGGAGTCGCAAGATCACAATCCGGGTGGCGCACGGGAACTCGCCGACCGATTGACCGCCAGTTTCCCCTCCATGTTGCTTTACTGGTATCACTGGTCGCACAACGGGCGACGAATCGAAACCGAAACCGACGATGAGTCGATAGCGGCACACTTTTTACACCTGCTCCACGGGAAAGCGCCAACGGCATTGCAGGCGGCCAGTCTGGACAAATCGCTTGTCCTGTACGCCGAACACGAATTTAATGCCTCGACTTTTACCGCCAGGACGATTGCCGGTACCGGCGCGGATCTCTACGCCGCTCTCAGCGGCGCCATCGGGGCGTTAAGTGGACCTCGACACGGAGGCGCCAACGAGGTGGCGTTCGAGATTCAGAGCCGCTACGACCATCCAGAGCATGCCGAGCAGGACATTTGCCGTCGCCTTAATAGCCGGGAAATCATCATCGGATTCGGGCATCCGTTGTACCGGACCGCTGATCCGCGCAATTGCGCGATTCGAGCGGTTGCGGAGCAATTGTGTGCCGACGGCGACAATAAAGTACTTTTCGATATCGCTAGTCGGATTGAGGAGGTGATGTGGGAGCGGAAACGAATCTTTCCAAATGTCGATTGGTTTTCCGCGGTGGCCTATCACATGCTCGCGGTTCCGACCGCGATGTTTACGCCCTTGTTCGTCATTGCGCGGACTAGCGGCTGGACGGCGCATGTGATCGAACAGCGTGCCGATGGAAAGATCATCCGCCCTTCAGCGAATTATGTTGGGCCAGAGGTGCAAGAATTCGTGCCTTTGGCGGAACGAAGATAAGTGCCCCGTGGGGCGCCCGGTTTCGGCGCCAAGAGATGGCGTCTTCCCGTTTCTGCTGCCATTCGCCGCCGTGCCGTGGTACAGGGAGCCTTTATGAGTACACGAATTTCAGATCAACGTCCCGAACCCGATCACATCCTGGCGGGTATTGCCGATTACGTGATCGATTATCGGGTGGTTTCGATAGGCGCTTTCGAGACTGCGCGTTACTGTTTGATCGATGCGCTTGGCTGTGGTCTCGAAGCGCTCGGCTATCCTGCATGTACTAAATTGCTTGGCCCTGTCGTGCCTGGCACCGTGGTTCCCGACGGTGCCAGAGTCCCCGGTACCGGATACCGCCTCGATCCGGTATTGGCGGCGTTCAACATCGGCACACTGATTCGCTGGCTCGATTTCAACGACACTTGGCTGGCGGCGGAATGGGGGCATCCGTCTGATAATCTGGGCGGCATTCTTGCCACGGCCGATTGGCTATCGCGGACCCGTATTGCCCATGGACAAGAGCCTCTCCGCATGCAGCGAGTGCTTGAGGCGACGGTCAAGGCCTACGAGATACAGGGTGTGCTGGCGCTGGAAAACAGTTTCAATCGTGTCGGACTGGATCATGTCTTGCTGGTCAAGGTGGCGACAGCCGCCGTTTGTACTTGGTTGCTCGGCGGCGATCGTCAGCAGGTCATCAACGCGGTGTCACAGGCTTTCGTCGACGGGCCACCCTTGCGTACTTATCGTCACGCGCCTAATACCGGCTCTCGAAAATCGTGGGCGGCTGGCGACGCTACCGCACGTGGGGTAATGCTGGCATTGTTTTCACTCAAGGGCGAGATGGGGTATCCGTCGGTACTCACCGCGCCGACTTGGGGGTTTTACGATGCGCTCTTCAAAGGGCAGGCGTTTCGTTTGCCACGATCGTATGGCAGTTACGTCATGGAGAACGTGTTGTTTAAAATCAGCTATCCCGCAGAGTTCCACGCGCAGACGGCGGTTGAATGTGCGGTGGTATTGCATCCGCAAGTCGCAGGACGCCTGGACGAGATCAGCCGGATAGTGATCCGTAGCCACGAATCGGCGCTGCGAATCATCGATAAGAAGGGTGTCTTGCACAATCCCGCGGACCGTGATCATTGCCTGCAATACATGTTTGCCGTGGCGCTGATCAAGGGGAAGCTGAGTTGCGAGGACTATGAGGATGAGGCGGCCGCGGATCCTCGCATCGATGTCCTGCGCGCGAAAATCACGGTTCTCGAGGATCAGCGCTTTTCTGCCGACTATCTTGACCCCGACAAGCGGTCGATTGCCAATGCGGTGCAAATACTTTTCTCCGATGGTAGCCGAACGGCGGAAGTGGTTTCAGAGTATCCGCTTGGTCACTTGCGACGACGTGCCGAAGGGATTCCGGTATTGGTTGATAAGTTTCGCGTCAATCTTGCCCGGCGGTTTCCCGCGAACCAACAAACGGTTATTCTCGATTCTTCATTGAACATGCGGGAATTGAGCGACATGCCGGTCAACGACTACCTCGATCTATATGCACTCTGACGCTTCCTTGGTGGCGACTTCTTCTCCAGCGGCCCAAAATCAATCGGTCTCACCAGTTGGACGGTCGTCGGCGTTCGTGATGGCAATGCGGCGTTTGCGCGGTGGAAGCCGGCGCATCACAGGTCTGGAGGGCTTGCCCTGTCTACCGGTTGCCGCCCATTGCATTCAGAACTTGCCGGGTCCGGATGCGTTTCGCGAAACCCTGTTGCGGCTCATCGGATGTGCGAGCCAGCGAATTCTGATCAGCACTCTTTATCTGCAAGACGACGACGCTGGTAAAGAAGTGCTTGCCGCACTGTATGCGGTCAAGGCGCGCCGGCCCGGCCTGCAGGTTGCGGTGTTTGTCGATTGGCATCGCGCGCAACGGGGACTGATCGGCAAGGGTACCGGCAAGGGTAATGCGGCCATGTATGCTGAAATGGCGCGCCGCTTTGGACCGGGGGTGCCGATCTACGGTGTCGCCGTCCAGACGCGGGAGCTAATGGGGGTGATGCATCTTAAAGGTTTCGTCATCGACGACGCGTTGCTCTACAGCGGCGCCAGTCTGAACGACGTTTATCTTCATCGGCACGGGCGCTATCGTCTGGATCGCTATCATCTGATCGAAAACCGACAACTGGCCGACAGCATGGCGGCTTTCATGATGAAGGTCTTGCACGTCAGTCCGGCGGTTTGCCCATTGGATACCGAGGTCCGGCCTAAAACCAGTTCGCTACGGGGTGCTATTGGCAGGTTTCGCCGGGAATTGGCAAAAAGCGTCTATACGACAGCGTCGGGTTCGCTCCGGGAAGGCGAGGTCGGGATCTCGCCTCTGTTGGGCTTTGGCCCAGGGGACAATCAGCTCAACAGCGTTGTGCTCCAGTTGATCCAGCGCGCACGGCGGCGCTTGGTCGTTTTTACTCCTTATTTCAATCTGCCGGGTGCCGTGCGCCGGGCCATCGACGAGAAAATCCGCCAGCGTTGCCAAGTAGCCCTTATCGTCGGCGACAAGACGGCGAATGATTTCTTTATTCCGCCGAGCGAGCCGTTTACGACTATTGGCGCCTTACCTTATCTGTACGAGGCCAACTTGCGCCGCTTCTGCAAGACGCACCAAAACGCCGTCGATGAAGGTTTGCTGGATTTGTATCTATGGCGTCACGAAAGCCACAGCTTTCACCTCAAGGGCCTGCTGGTGGACGACGATTATGCCTTGTTGACAGGCAGTAATATCAATCCCCGCGCTTGGCGACTGGATCTGGAGAATGGCTTATTGATTCACGATCCGCAAGCGTGTCTCCTTGAAAGTCATCATCGTGAATTACAGGGAATTTTGACGCACGCCCGTCGCCTTGACCATCATCGCTCGCTGGATGCTATCGACAGTTATCCGTTGCCTGTGCAACGCCTTCTCAAACGCCTTGCGCGCACGCGCGCCGATCGCTTGGTCAATCAAGTCCTCTAAGCATGGGTCGTTTATCCACCATGACAGTTGAAACGGTTGTACAAGTGACCTTGCTCCGTGGTCAACGCATCCAGTAATCCGATGAAAAACGCGGTGGCCTTGGCTTATAGCCAGACCGACGCCGCCCCACGCGTGGTTGCCAAGGGGCGTGGGACGCTGGCAGAGCAAATCATCGCGCGAGCCAATGAAAATGGTGTTTATGTCCATGAGTCGGTGGAATTGGTGGCTTTGCTGATGCAGGTCGATTTGGATCAGCATATTCCACCACAGCTGTATCTAGCTGTCGCCGAGTTGCTGGCGTGGCTCTATCGGCTGGAAAACGGTCAAACCATACCCGCGCCAGTCTTAACGCTTCCGTCAATAGAAACCTAAAGCCGACAAGGCGGGTGTTCCAAGTCCGCCATCGTTCCCGTGGCTCTTTTTTGCTTTAAACTGATAGCTGTAGTTGGTTCCAGGAAAGTCAATGGAAGAGACGGGCGTTTACACGCAACAAGACGAAGAACAGCGCGAAGAGCAGCGGAAATTCGAAATCGAGCAACCCGAGGACTACGGTCAGTACTTGCTGCACGCGAAAGCCGAGGTGGTAGCGATATTGCGTTCGCTGATGCAAAAGAAATCGTTGATCAGCGCTTACTTCAATGACGGTAATACGTTGTTGTTGACTTCCGTGCTGCACGTCGCCACCGAGACTGGCGAGATCGTTTTTGACAGCGGTAATGACGACGATGTGAATCGTAAAGTATTACAGGCGGAAAATTTTATCTTGTCGGCGTCGGTGGATAGCGTAAAGGTGCAGTTCACCTTACAGAAACTATCTGAATCGCGTGTGGCCGGACGACTGGCCTTTCGTGCCGCTTTGCCGGACAAGGTCTTGCGACTGCAGCGTCGCGAATTTTTTCGGTTGGCGACGCCCATTGCCAAGCCGGTCAAATTCAGCAGCACGATTCATCGCCCGGATGGAAGCGCCATGCTGGTCGAGGCGTCACTGCTTGATATCAGTGGTGGCGGGATTGGTCTGATGGCCTCGCTCAGTTTAGCGGAACTTTTGCCGCGTGGTGCCATCCTGAAGGACTGCCGTATGACCTTGCCCGACGAGGGCTTACTGGTAGCCAACCTTTGCGTTCGCAACAAATTCGATGTCACGACCCGTGCCGGTTCGCATTACGTGCGCGTCGGGTGCGAGTTCATGGCTTTGCCGGGTGCGAGAACCAGCATGGTGCAGCGCTACATCACGCGCGTCGAGCGCGAACGCAAGGCCCGTCTCAGCGGCATGGGTTAAGGCGAAGAGCAGGGCGCGGGTTTGGGTTTTGGTCCCCACAGCACTGCCCAGAATTGAGAATTGCACGCTCGGTAGGGCCGGGGCATTGCCTCCTTACGTAGGCTACCCCGTCCGTCGAGTTCGACGTTTTCAATTCGTCTGTTAGAAGCCGATCGACAGTAGTGCGTACGCGGCAATTACTGTGCCAACCATTGCCGACCCATAGCATGCCAATTTCGCTCCGGTGCCAGCGTGGATTCCAATATCGTGCAGGCTATGGAAAATACGGTGCGCGGCATGCCACAAAAAGAGCGCGATGACGGCGAAGACGAAGCCTTTACCGATGAAATTTTGCGTGAAAGCCAGCATTTTCGGGTAACTTAGGGCATCCGCCGGCAATAAAAGGCCAAGAGGAATAGCCAATCCGGTGATAAACACCAGCATTGGTCCGAATAAGGCCGACAGCATGCCACCAGCGCCAAAAAGAGCCCAGAAAATGGGTGCGTTGGAACGTTTCAAAGTGGGTTTCATCGTGCCATCCCCCATACAAAAGCCAGTAAACCGATACCGGCGGCGGCAGCTACTGCCAGTCCGGTGCCAGTAATCGCCCATGCCGGCAATCTTTCGCCACCGACGACGACCGGTGGCATGGTGCGCGGCATGATCTTGAACCACGTATAGGTGTGGTAGGTGATGGCTAACAGTGCCGCTAGGTGGAAAAGAACATACCACGGGCTGGTGAGTGAGTGCAGCCAGCCGTTCCAGGCGGCCTCACCTTGTGACAGACGAACAAGTCCGACAAGCAGGACGGCTGCGTATGCGGCGACAAAGAATGCCGTGCCTTCGTGAATCATGTACTCGACGAAATAGGGGTTTTTCCGCCACCAACCGTCCATTGGACGAACATAGGGACGACGCTTGCTCACTTTGCACCTCCCTTCGGGGAAACGAAACGCAGGAAATAATCCACCGCCGCATTGGTTTTGTTTTGATTGACGGCGTTGGCTGGATCGACGTGTTTTGGACAAACTTCCGAGCAGTAGCCAACGGCCGTGCAATGGAAAACACCCTCCTCGGAGCGGACTAAATCCATCCGCTCTTCCTTGCCGCCATCGCGCGAATCGACGTTGTAGCGGTGCAGCAAGGCCGTTGCCGCCGGGCCGATGAAGTCGGGATTGAGGCCAAACTGGGGGCAAGCGGCATAGCAAAGCATACAGTTGATGCACGAACTGAATTGCTCGTACAGATTGAGCTGCTCAGGTGTCTGAAGGTACTCGCCCTGGGCTAGTGTGCGCGGTTCCTTCGGAATGATGTAGGGTTGGATGCTTTCCAGTTTGTTGATAAAACCCTCCATATTGATCACCAGATCGCGCTCAATCGGGAAATGGTTGAGAGCTTCGACGCGCACGCGTGCCGGATAATAGTCGCGCAGGAAGGTTTCGCAGGACAAGTGCGGCACGCCGTTGATCATCATGCCGCAACTACCGCAAATGGCCATGCGGCACGACCAGCGGAAACTCAGGGAACCGTCAAGATAGTCCTTGATGTACTGGACGCCCTGCAGAACCGACATGTCGTCGGTGAACGGGACTTCGAAGACTTGACTGGAAGGAGCTTTGTCCGTTTCCGGGTTGTAGCGCAGGACTTCTATTTCGATGACTTTTTGGATGTCAGACATGTGAGGCATTCCTTTCCTGCTCCGCCTTTTCGCCGGCGGCACCGTAGGCGCGGGTACCCGGCTGCGATTTGGTGATCTTGACCGGGCCGTAGTCGATACGTGGCGCACCGTCGGCGACATAGTGGGCTTGCGAGTGCTTCAGGAAGTTGACGTCGTCGCGCGCTTCGAAGCCGTCCAGGCGCTGATGGGCGCCGCGTGACTCGCGTCGATTGAGTGCGGAATACGCCATCGCTTGTGCCACGTCGAGTTGATATTCCAATTCGATTGCCAGCAGCCATTCGGTGTTCCAGACGCTGGATTTGTCTTCGATATGAACATTTTTAAAGCGTTGTTTGAGCTCATCGAGTTTGTCGCAAGTTTTCTGCATGGTGTCGGCCAGGCGATAAATACCGCAACCGTCTTCCATGGTCTGTGCCATTTCCTTGCGCAAGGTGGCAATGCGTTCGTTGCCGCCGGTCTTCTTCACCATGCCAAGTACGCGCTGTTCCACGGCTTGCGCCTGTTTGAGCAGTTCCGCCGAATGGCCCGGCGGTACCGACTTGGCGAAGTTGGCCGCTTCCTCTCCGGCGCGTTTGCCGAATACACACAACTCCGAAAGTGAGTTTGAACCCAGCCGGTTGGCGCCATGGATGCCAACGCTCGAACATTCGCCCGCGGCATAAAGTCCCGGCAACGGCGAGGCGCAAAGTCCGTCAACCATGATGCCGCCCATGGTGTAATGGACGGCAGGTCGCACCGGGATCGGTGCCAACGCCGGATCGACGCCGAGAAACTGTTCGGCCAATTCGTAAATCTGCGGCAGACGCTCGCGCAGTTTAGCCTCGCCGAGATGGCGGAGATCCAAATGCACTACCGAACCGTGCGGCCCGTCAATGGTCCGGCCCTTTTGTTGTTCGTACCAGAAGGCTTGGCTAAGCCGGTCACGCGGACCCAGTTCCATGGCTTTGTTTCGTGGCGTGGGCTCGGCTGGTCCGAGACCGTAATCCTGCAGATAACGGTAGCCGTCCTTATTTACCAGGAAACCGCCCTCGCCGCGACAGGCTTCGGTAAACAACAGGCCAGTTCCCGGCATGCAGGTCGGATGGTACTGAACGAATTCCATGTCGCGTAGGGGAACGCCATGCCGATAAGCCAACGCCATGCCGTCGCCCGTCACCACGCCGCCGTTGGTGTTCTCGCGGAACACGCGGCCTGCGCCACCTGTGGCAATGACCGCCGCACGGGCTTCGATCAGCGTTAGCTCGCCGGAAGCGATTTCAATGGTGACCGCACCTTGGACGCGGCCGTCGGCGACGACCAGGTCGACACAGAAATGTTCGTCGAAACGCTTGATCGATGGATATTTGATTGAAGTTTGGAATAGCGTGTGCAGCATGTGGAAGCCGGTTTTGTCGGCAGCGAACCACGTGCGCTCGATTTTCATGCCGCCGAACGCGCGGACGTTGACGTGTCCGTCCGGCGTGCGGCTCCATGGACAACCCCAGTGTTCCATCTGGGTCAGTTCCACCGGGCATTGGGCGACAAAATATTCGACCACATCTTGCTCGCATAACCAGTCGCCACCCGCCACGGTGTCGTTAAAGTGGTAATCCAACTTATCAGTTGGCAATTTCACTCCGGCCGAGCCACCTTCGGCGGCCACGGTGTGGCTGCGCATCGGGTAAACCTTCGAAACGAGGGCTATCCGTAAGCTTGGGTCCAACTCGGCCACGGCGATGGCGGCTCGCAGCCCAGCGCCACCACCACCAATAATCACTACATCCGCTTTATAGGTCTCCACGCCTTCTCCTTTCACGCGTCGGACGCTGCCGACAACGATCTCCCTCCGAGATGCCTCGAAAGAACTAACTTTAGTGGGGCTTGCTAATTACGAAACTACTCGACTGGTTGCCGATCGTTATTGTTGTCAACAACCTTGAGTGTCAACATCTGGTACATGCCGCCAAAAAAACGCTGTTTGCCGACGGTTTCAAACCCCCCCCTCTTCGGTAGCCAGGTTGCGATTTCTTCGCTGAACAGGTCTCGGGCAAATGGTTCTAGGCGATCTAAAACCGGTTTCCAGAAATAGCGCAACGGATTGAGGCGACTGGGCGGCGCATAGTCTACGATAGTCAATGTGCCGCCTGGCCTCAGGATTCGCAGTGCTTCCGACAATGTCTTCTCACGAACGCCTTGCGGCTGTTCATGCAATAAGAAAAAAAGCAGTGCCCGATCAAAGCTCGCATCGGCAAATGCCAGCGCCGCCGAATCCATGCAGTGTAATTTGACGGGCGCTTGAGGCGGCAGTTTCCCTGAAAGATTCTCGAGTTGGATCGGCAGGATGTCTACAATTTCCAGTGTGCCACCCGGGGCGACGCAATCTACCAGCCGCCCGGTAAGATCGCCGTATGCACAAGCAATTTGAAGAGTACGACCCGGCAGGTGGTTCTCGAAGTCGAGAAGCAGCGCGTTGCACAACCGTTCATAGTTGCCCCACAGAATCAGATTGACCAGCCATTGTCTTTCGAAGACATGCACGGCGCGCGGGTGTACGTAGGCCCACCAGTAGTGCGCCTGCAAATATTGCGGTACGTCAGGCAGGCTTTTTTTTAACGCCACGCACGTGGCGGCAGATGAGTCGAAAGTATTTTTCATGTGGAGGATGCCAACGTTTGCGTCGGGCGAGGTGTCCTTCGAAATCGGTACGGCCGACACATTCGTGTGTTTTTATTTCGCGCTGGCCAGAACAGGGCCACCGTCGATTGGTTCAGCGCATATCTCGGGAGCAACTGGTTGACCTTGCGGAAAGCGGGAAAACCAAAGCCGTCAGGGCGTACCCTAACCGATCATCCGGGCGAACGCAACTGGGGTAGGGCCGTCATCGCGTTGGCGGAAGTCCGTTCAGACAGTTCGTCGGCATCGATTCCGCGCAATTCCGAAAGCATATGATTGATTGTCGCCAAGGTCGCGGGCTCGTTGCGTGTACCAGTACTCCATTCGGGAGGCATGTCTGGAGCATCCGTTTCCAGCACAATGTTTTCGATTGGCAAAGAGGTGGCCAGCCGGCGAATGCGGGTCGATCCCGTGTATGTCATGGCGCCACCGAAACCGAGTTTGAAGCCAAGGTTGACGAATTCTTTTGCTTGCTGGTCGCTGCCATTGAAGGCATGTGCGATACCGCCGCGAACATGAATTCGACGTAAATGCTTGAGTATCAAGTCTCCCGCACGACGAATATGCAGCAATACCGGTAGGTTCGCATTGCGGGCGATTTTAAGTTGTTCGGTGAAAAAATATTCTTGACGTTTGAGATCGGTATTGGCCATATGCAGATCAAGGCCAATCTCGCCTACAGCGACTGCAACCGGTGCGCGAGTTGTACGTGCCAATAGCCATTCCCGCAATGTCGCCAGGTCGCCATCATTTGCTTGGGCAACATAGAGAGGGTGAATCCCGTAAGCAGGAAAGCATTCGGCATATTTTTTACAACAATCACGTACGTTTACGAAGTCCGTCGTATCCACCGCCGGTATAACGATTTTTGACACGCCAACTGCACGCGCTGCCGTGAGTACCGCTTCTCGATCGGGATCGAATTCCCTCGCCGCAAGGTGGCAGTGGGTGTCAACCAGCATGTTGTGCGCCTAACTTCCCAGGTAGTCCGGTTTTCGACGTTCGAAGAAGGCTGCCAATCCTTCACTGAAATCGGCTTCAGCGCCACAGTTGGCAAACGCATGTTGTTCGGCTTGCAGTTGATTTTCCAGTGTATTATTAATAGATTGATTTATAAGTATTTTTGTTCGCGCCATGGCTTTCGTGGGGCCGGCGGCAAGGCGCGTTGCCAGTGCGTTCGTTTCGGCTGTCAATTGTGCCAATGGCACAATCCGATTGATTAAGCCAAGAGACAAGGCGCGCGTTGCCGGAAAACGGTCGCCTAATAAAGCGATTTCCATCGCCTGTTTGAGCCCGACTTGACGTGGCAGGGACCATGTGGCTCCACCGTCCGGGGATAGTGCGATGGTGCTGTACGCTAGCGTGAAATACGTATTGTCCGCGGCCACGACCAAGTCGCAAGCCATCATCAGCGACATACCGAAACCGGCCACGGCGCCATGCACGACACCAAGAACCGGTTTGTCCATGTTCTTGAGAGTGAGTATCGAAGCGTGAACGGAGGCGATCACCTCTTCGAAAACTGTTCTTCGCTCCTCAGCCGGCAGGCGCAGTTGCTCTCGAAACCAGCTCAAGTCCCCGCCAGCCATGAAATGATCTCCCGCTCCCTTGACGACAACGACTCGCACTCCCGGGTCGGAAGCGGCGCGCGCGGTCGCCGCGCTCAGATCGGCGATCATCGTTACATTGAGCGCATTCAGTACCTGTGGCCGGTTCAGGGTCACGGTGGCTACGTGTCCGGCCAGGTCATAAGTGACTGTTGTCATATTATGTTCTCAACTTCAAAGAAATCTGAATGCCGGCTCTGGTGTCCGGCCACCGATGATGTCGGCTAACGCGGCCCCAGAGCCGCAAGCCATGGTCCAACCGAGAGTTCCGTGGCCGGTGTTGAGATAGAGGTTGTCAATTGGCGACCGTCCAATCAGCGGCACATTGGAGGGCGTCGCAGGCCGCAGGCCGCACCAGAAGACAGGCTCGCCAGCCGGTCGTAGTTTTGGAAACAATTCGGTTGCCCGGTTGATCAAGGCATGGCAACGTGTGGCGTTGAGTTCGGTGTCGTAGCCATTGAATTCAGCCGTGCCGGCGATGCGCAGACGTTGTCCGAGCCTTGAAAATACGAGTTTATGGCCGTCGTCGGTCAGGCTGACGCTAGGTGCCACGCTGTCGGTGCCTAGTGGCACGGTCGCCGAGTATCCTTTTGCCGGATATACAGGCAGCCGCAGGCCGATTCGGCGCAACAGTAGTGGCGTGTAGCTACCAAGGGATGCGATGTAAGCATCTGCTTTAAATAACTCTTTAGATGCGAGCACCCCACGGATGCGGCCGTTTTCCATGAGTAAGTCTTCGATGTGGACGCCGTAGCGAAAGCTGACGCCTTTGATCGCACACCGCGCCGCCAGTTCTTGGGTGAAGCGATGAGCGTCGCCGGATTCGTCTTCACGGTTGTAATCTCCTCCCACTAGTCGCGATCGGGCTGGCGCAAGTGCCGGTTCGATGGCGACGCACTCGTCGGCGGAAACCGTTTGCCGGTCGCAGCCGAATTTCCGCATCACCGTCGCTACCGTCACCGCCTTGGAGAATTCGTGTTGATCGGTGTAAACGTGCAGGATGCCGCGTTGGAGGTGATCGTATGCCAGTCCGGTGTCGTCGCGTAAAGATTGCAGGCAGCGGCGGCTGTACAGCGCGAGGGTGACGATTTGGCGCATATTCGCACGCGTGCGCTGAGGTGTGCATTCGCGCAGGAAGCGAAGACTCCAATCGAGAAGGGCGGCATCCCAGCGTAGGCGGAACAGCAAGGGCGCGTCTTCGCGCCCCATCCAGGTCAGCGCGCGTAGCGGAGCATGGGGGTTGGCCCACGGCTCGGCATGCGAAACGGAAATCTGCCCGCCGTTGGCGAAGCTGGTCTCCAGCGCGGCCTCAGGTTGGCGATCAATAACGGTCACTTGGTGCCCGTCATTGACCAGATACCACGCGCTGGTTACGCCAACGACGCCGGCGCCGAGAACCAGAATCTTCAAGCAGGCAATCCTTGGTCGCGAGTAATGCGGACCACTTCCGGAATGCGCCGCAAACTACGCATCAAGCGTGCCAGCGAGGTACGGCCAGCTACCTGGACGGTGAAATGCAGTGTGGTATACAGTCCCGGATGTTTTTCATCCATCTTGATGTGCTCGATATTCGTCCCCGTGCGCGATATCTCAGTGGCAATCCGCCCCAGGGCGCCCACGGTATTGTGGACCATGATTCGCAGGCGAACGCTGAACAGTTTGCCCGGCTCAGGTTCCCATTCGACATTGATCCAGTTTGTCGGCTTACTACTGCGCGCTTTACGGATAGCTGGGCAATCGTGCGTGTGAACGACGAGTCCCTTACCTTTCCAAATTGAACCGATGATCGGATCGCCCGGGATGGGTTGGCAGCAGGGAGCAAACTGGACAGCCATGCCCTCGCTACCGCGTATGATCAGCGAGGCCGATGTCTTACCAGCCGGTTGAGTTGGGTCGTCTCTTGCTAGTAGACGTCTCGCAACGACACCGGCAAGCCGGAAGCCTAAGCCGATATCGGCATACACTTCCTTGATTAATTTGTTGCCGGAGTCGCGGAGCACGTTCTTCCAACTCGAGACTGGAACTTCCGAGGCCGCCACGCCAAGCGCGCGTAGTTCCTGGTCCAACATTTTTTCGCCTAGTGCGGTCGATTCATCCTGGTGAGATGTTTTTAGATAATGGCGAATTTTGCTGCGCGCTCTGCCAGTTTTGACGAAACCCAGCCAGACGGCGTTCGGGTGTGCATCGGCAGCGGTGACAATCTCCACGCGATCACCGTTCGTCAACTCGGTATTCAGCGGCATCAGATGAAAATTGATCTGCGCAGCGACGCAGTGATTGCCAATGTCGGTATGGACCGCGTAGGCCAGATCAATCGGTGTTGCGCCACGCGGCAGAGCAATGATTCGCCCTTTGGGTGTAAATACATAAATTTCGTGCGGGAACAGGTCGACCTTGACGTGTTCGAAAAACTCGGAAGAGTCGCCAGCCGTGCTTTGCAGGTCGAGCAGCGAGTGGAACCATGTGGTGGTTTTTTGTTGCAAGTCGGCACCAAAATCCTCGCTGTCTTTGTACAGCCAGTGCGAAGCAACACCCTCTTGGGCTACATTGTCCATACTCTCGGTGCGGATTTGCAATTCGAAAGGCGTGCCATGCGGACCAATTAATGTGGTGTGCAAGGACTGATAGCCGTTCGGTTTTGGGATGGCGATGTAGTCTTTGAATTTTCCCGGAACCGGTTTGTATAAGGCATGCAGCGCGCCTAGGGAAAGATAGGCTGTCGGTATGTCGCTCACCAGGACGCGAAATCCATAAACATCAAGCACCTGCGAAAAAGACAAGCGCTTGTCGAGCATCTTGCGATAGATCGAATAGAGACTCTTCTCCCTGCCAACGACTCGCGCGGCGATCCCATCGTGACGCAGTTTGTTTTCAAGACCTTCGAGAATTCGCGATAGCAGCTCCCGTCGGTTGCCGCGCGCCGCTTTTAATGCACGTCCGAGCACGCGAGCTCGCATTGGGTAAATCAGTTGGAACGAAAGATCCTGCAACTCACGAAATAACTTGTTCAACCCAAGCCGGTTGGCTATCGGGGCATAAATTTCCAAGGTTTCGCGTGCGATACGTCGCCGCTTGTCCGGTCGCACAGCGGACATGGTTTGCAAGTTGTGCTGACGGTCGGCCAGTTTGATTAGCACCACGCGCAAATCGCGCGCCATTGCCATCAGCATCTTTCTGAAATTCTCTGCTTGAGCCTCTTCGTACGACTGAAACTCGATTTTATCGAGCTTCGACAGCCCGTCCACCAGATCGGCGACCGGCTTGCCGAAACGTGTGGCGATTTCCGCTTTTCCGACGGCCGTATCTTCCATGACATCGTGCAGCAGAGCGGCGACGACCCCCTCGACATCCATTTGCCATTCGGCCAGCGCGCTAGCGACGGCTAGAGGGTGCGTGATGTATGCCTCCCCGGATAGTCGTCTTTGTCCTCGGTGCGCCTCTTCGCTGAATAGGTAAGCGTTTCGAACGACCCGAATCTCTTCCGGCAGCAAGTAACCCAAGGCGCCGACGAAAGCCCGATAAGCGGGGTCCTCTTCGGGATTGGGCCGGTCCTGTGTGAGATCCGACATCAGAACGTTCGCCGACATTGTCGTCGCGACGACTGTATCCGCGGTTGCTCGGGGGGCAATCCGCGAAGCCGTCGTATCAGGCTTGGCCGCGGTTGAGAACTTCCAGGCCGACTTTTCCGATCGCAATTTCGCGAAGGGCAATAACTGTCGGCTTGTCGCGGCCCGCATCGACCAGGGGCGATGCTCCGGCGGCAATCTGACGAGCCCGATACGTTGCCGCCAAAGTCATTTGAAAACGATTTGGAATCCGATGAAGACAATCGTCTACGGTCACTCGTGCCATGCAAACCTCCCTGTTGATCAGACGATTGATGCAAAAAGATTGGAGTGGCGATGCTTTTGCGCAAGAAAAAGCAGACGCGATGCGCGCACCACCGCCAGCAACTCGTGCAGCGCACGCTGCAGTTGGTCGTTGATGATAACATAGTCGAATTCGGCGACATGCCGCATCTCCTCTCGCGCCGTTGTAATGCGACGCGTTATCGTGGTGTCGTCATCCGTGGCGCGAGCGCGCAGGCGACGTTCCAGTTCCTCCTGTGACGGTGGCAAAATGAAGATGCCGATAGCCTGTGGGAACAGTTTCCTGATCTGTCGGGCGCCCTGCCAGTCGATTTCGAGTAATACGTCCTGACCGATATCCAAGACCGATTCAATCCCGCTGCGCGAGGTGCCGTAATAGTTTCCATGCACCTGCGCCCATTCGATGAAATCCGCGTTCCCGATTTTGTCCAGAAAGCTTCGCTCGCTGATAAAGTGGTAATCGAGCCCGTCATGCTCGCCCTTTCGAGGCGCGCGCGTAGTGTGGGAAATCGACACTCGGATGGACGGATCATTTTCCAGCAGCAAACGAACCAAAGTGGTCTTTCCTGCGCCAGACGGGGCTGTGACAATAAATAAATTTCCAAGCATATGTTTTTTAACAAAATGGTGGCGAAATTGTACATACGGCTTTTTTGTCACCTTGGTTTATGCCGGAGCAGAACATTTTGTAGACCCGACAAAACACATGGCGGCATTACAACGATGATTACAATTTATTGATTTAGACATCGACGTTCGTCGATCAACACAGAAAAATGATCATATCTTGAATATTTGTAGGCGAGGAGTCTCTCGATGCCTAAATGGGCGTTGTTCCGATATGCGATGCTGGTGTGTGCCGTCGTCGAGGTGGCTAGCGCTGGGGTGACAGCGCCTTTGAAGATCCTTGGTTTCAATGACATGTCATGCCGATCATGGTCGGCATCAATAAGCGACACCGAGCAACGGCAGCTTTTCGTGGCCTGGATACGTGGGGTTTTGACTGGCCACAATTACGTGAATCGAGGCCAGCAAGTCGCGGCAATATCAAGCGCTAGTGTCGAGCAGTATATCAATCGTTATTGTGCCGAGAAGCCGCTCAGCCAAATCAGCGAAGCGGCATTTCGTTTAAGCGACCAGCTTTCTGGTCGCAACGCCGCGATCACTAAATAGCCGCGATGGTCGATGCCACGGTGATCTGGGGCTATCTCCGGCAGAGTCAAAGAGTAATGTGAATCGCCAATCCATCTTCGTCGGCGAGAGCGTCTTGCATTCCAAAAATCAAGCGTTCTTACGACGATGAAGTTCAATTAGATCCAATAAATAAGTCATTTCCCTGTATATGTGCCTCACGAGTATAATCGTCAGGACGATTGGTTGAGGGGCTGATAGTCGAATTGGCGCGCGTGTGTTGGAAGGTGGGTGGAGACCGTCTCCGTCTGCTGGATTATTCTCCCGACAACGCGAAAACACAAAAAAACCTTTGGGCAAGTAGCACGATGACCGACACTGTTTTCAACACAGGGGGAGATGAATCTGCGCTGCCTCTGTCAGGAGCGCGATTGATGGCGCATTGGCTGGAGTCACCTCAGGCGCAGAATCCGATCGACGAATTACCCGCGTTGCGCGCGCATCTTGACTCCCTGAGCGAACTCACCTTTACCCCTCAGCAGCGCGCCAGTGCTCTAGATGGTCTGTATAAGCGTGGTTTCTTGGTCATCGCTGGAATACTGCCGTCGTTGACCAACTCGATGCTTCCAGTGGAACGCAAGTCGCGCCGGGTGGTGCGCAGTGTATTAGATCTATTGCAAGGACTTGCGGACCAAACTTCTGCCCTCGTTTCGCTTTTCAATTCTGAAAATCTTAACGATACCCGGCATGCTCCAGAACTCGCACTTTGGCGAAGTCTGCATGCACTAGCCTATCAACTGATGATCAGCAACGTGATTGCCTCTCCCGCACCTACAGGGGTCTGGCGGCAATTACATCAGACATATCAATACGCACAGCGTTTGGATTTGCATGGGCGTGTTCCGCATGGAGCATCGAGTAGTCTGCAACACATTTACCACGCAGCCGTGTTGTTAGGCTGTTCCCAGCCCGCATCGTTGACGCCACGCGAGGTACTGTTCTTGGCAGCATATTTTGAGCGCTTTGCCGATCAGATCCAGATAGGAGAGATGAAGCCAGTCGTGGCGGCGGACAGTTTCTGGGTTGATCCGGACCGCGATATCGCCGCGTTTTCGTGTCTCCGTAAGCCGCTTATAGTCGCGGGGGAAATCGCCCCGATTTTTTTTTCTTGCGAACGTATCAGTAAACTCTTGAAGGCGCAACTCACCGAATTAGAGGCGGGTACTCCTCCACTGCACATTAATCTGCCGGATTTCGCGGCGACTTCCGCAGGGCTAGGTGTTTTGCGTCGTTTGGCGGGTCGCTGGGGTGACTCTGGGAAGCGGCGCTACAACAGGCGCCGCCAAAATCAACGTACGGTTCTGGCGACGGGTATTGACGGTCTTTGGAGTCTCTATAAGGCGGGCGAGGGCGCGGAGGTCGAGCTATCGAGTTGGATGATTACCAACGAGAGTCCGGACGGCTACGCGGTGATGCATGTGACTGGCAAGACGGGGAAGTTGTCGGTCGGCGATGTTGTCGCCGTTCGCTCCGGTACCACCGGGGATTGGCAGATTTGTCTTGCCCGTTGGGCGGTTTCAGAAAACCCGGAGCACCTTGAACTCGGACTACAAATCCTTGCACCTAAAGCAATTCCGGCGATTCTCGCGCAGACGAAAGGCGCCAAGGGGGCCGAATATTTGCGTGTTCTGGTCTTGCCAGAGCTTCAGAAAATACGGTCTCAAAAATTATTGGTGGTTGCTGCCGGGGCTATTCCTAAGAAAAAAAAGAAATTGTTGCTGGTCGTTGATGGGAAGAATATCGCCATACATGAAGTTTTCGTCACAGCGGTAGACGAACAAACGGGTAGTGTCGAGATATTATCGATTTCGCCAGACGAATCATCCTGTTAATTCAGGTGCGTGGGGTGCTTTTTGGTGTGGTTTCAGTTGTTATCGAGTTGGTTTGTCCGGTCCGGGTCGGCTGATCGCCTGTATTCTGGAAGCGTCGCAGCTACCAACGCGCCGAGAAGTACAACCGCCCATGACAAATAAAGCCAAAGAAGAAACAGTGGGACGGTGGCAAAGGCGCCATACACGGCTGTATAAGAAGGGACATTCGATAGATACAATTCGAAAGCTTTTTGCATCATCAGAAAAATGACGGAGGCAAAAAGGCCTGCCCATAGCGCGTCACGCGGCGCCACTCGAGTATTGGGGAGGGCGTAGTAAAGGCCACCGAGAAACAAGCCAGCAACCGATAGTCCCAAGATCTTCAGTAGCAGTTGCCGGACCCAAGGGGGTTCGTCAAGTAGGCCCAATGACGTGGTGACGGCGTGTGAAGTGGCCACGACGACGCAGGCGATTACCAGTGGCCATAACGCGACTAGTCCGGCAAATAATCGCAGGCGTTGCCACCACGGACGGTTATCCGCGACCGACCAGACATGGTTAAAAGCACGCTCGATACTGAGTAATAGCAAAAGTACCGTTGCCACTAGCACCAAGGAACCAACGGCCGTGACTTCGCCGGCTTTCTTGGAAAACTGCAGGACATGATTGACGATCATTTCCGCACTTCTCTCGGGTAGCAGGTTGCGTGCGAGAAATAGATCGAGTTGTTGGACAATGGTTGGGAAAAATGGGACAAGGGTGACGATGCTGAGGACCACGGCAACGAGTGGTACTAGAGACAGCAGTGTCGTAAAGGCGAGGCTGGCACTGGTTTGGTCGAAATTTTCTTCGACGAAGCGGCTCGAAACGTGTGCGACAAAACGACGCCAAGGAAAACGTAAGGGGTGCATAGCCCTTTATAATAGCCCGATGTTCGAGATTCTCGTTCTTTACTATAGTCATCGCGGGACTGTTCGTGCCTTGGCTCAACAAATCGCACGCGGTATTGATGCGACGCCGGGTGTCGTCGCCCGTGTGCGGACCGTTCCAAAGGTGTCATCCATTTGCGAGGCCTCGGAGGCCGATGGGCCTGCCATCGGCGCGCCGCATGTGACTCCGATTGATCTTGAGGAGTGCGTTGGGTTGTGGCGCTTGGGAGTCCGACGCGTTTTGGCAACATGGCGGCATCGATGAAATATTTTTGGGATAGCACTGCCGCGGCATGGTCGTCGGGGTGGCTGGCGGGAAAGCCCGCTTGCGTGTTTACTTCAACGGCCAGAGCGCGCATGGCGGTCAAGAAAGCACGTTGCTGTCGATGATGCTGCCGTTGCTACACCACGGCATGTTGCTGGTTGGTCTGCCGTATCAAGAGACGGCTCTGTCTACGACACGTGTCGGTGGCACACCCTACGGTGTCAGCCATTTGGTGGGTAGTGAAGGTGACCCGACGTTGGACGAAAAAGAACGTCAACTGGCCTTCGCACAAGGACGGCGATTGGCCGAAATCGCTTTGAAGCTTCATCGGCCTGAATGATTCGCACGCTTTATTTGGCGGCTTGTGCAAGCTTGATCGCCCTGATATTTCTATGTTTGGCCTGGGAGTTGCGGCTGGCACCGGTTCAATCCGGTGGCTCGTGGCTGGTATTGAAGTGCTTGCCGTTACTTGCGCCACTTTTCGGTATCTTGCACGGGCGGCGGTACTCGTACCAGTGGGCATCAATGCTCATTCTGTTGTATTTCACTGAAGGCGTTGTACGTGCGACCACTGAACAGGGTCTTTCGCAGCGGTTGGCGATTGTTGAAACGGCTTTGTCGCTGGTTTTCTTTGGTGCCGCCGTCGGTTATGCCAGACTGACGCGCCCATCGACAAAATGAGAAAAGGTCGCCTTGCCTTTCCTCTGTTGTCGATACTTTCAATCAGACATCGCCTTGCGGGTCCACGCGGTCAGGGAACTGAAGTTTGTTCAGTGCGTTCAGATAGGCTTTGGCCGAAGCGATAACGATGTCGGTATCGGCGCCATTACCATTGACGATCCGCCCGCCTCTGGACAAGCGGACAGTCACTTCACCTTGTGCGTCAGTTCCGGTAGTGATTGCGTTGACCGAGTAAAGCAGTAACTGCGCACCGCTGGCGGCAATTGATTCAATAGCTTTAAACGTGGCGTCGACCGGGCCGCTGCCAATGCCAGCGCCTTTCTTTTCTTCTCCGCCGACTGTCAGCGTTACCAACGCTTCGGGTGTTTCGCCGGTTTCCGAACAAACTCTGGAATACGATAATTTGTAATATTCGCCGTCCGTTGCCAGATCTTCGTCGGATACCAGCGCCTGCAAATCCTCATCAAAAATTTCATGTTTTTTATCAGCCAGTTCCTTGAAGCGGGCAAAGGCCAAATTGAGGTACTCCTCGCTTTCGAGAACGATGCCTAGTGCCGACAAGCGCGATTTGAAGGCATTGCGTCCTGAGTGCTTGCCGAGCACCAGTTTGTTTTGTGCCCAGCCAACATCCTCAGCACGCATGATTTCGTAAGTCTCCCGGTGCTTGAGCACGCCGTCCTGATGTATGCCTGACTCGTGCGCAAAAGCGTTGGCGCCAACGACCGCCTTATTCGGTTGCACGGCATAGCCGGTAATCTGCGAGACCAGTTTTGAAGCTGGTACGATTTGTGTGGCATCAAGGCGCGTCTGGACCGGGAACAGATCCCCCCGGGTTCTTACCGCCATCACCACTTCTTCCAGCGAGGCATTGCCGGCCCGTTCGCCCAGTCCATTGATTGTGCATTCAACCTGACGAGCCCCTGCCAACACCGCGGACAGCGAATTCGCCACGGCCATCCCCAAGTCGTTGTGGCAGTGCGTCGACCAGACGACCTTGTCTGCGCCCGGTACGCGCTGGATAAGCGTACTCATCAGATCTCCCCAAACCGACGGGATGCTGTAGCCAACGGTATCGGGAACGTTGATCGTCGTGGCGCCGGCTTTGATGACTTCCGCGAACACGCGGCAGAGAAAATCCACCTCCGAGCGCACGGCGTCCTCGGCGGAAAATTCGACGTCGTCGGTGTATTCGCGCGCCCACTGCACGGCCCGGACGGCGGCTTCGACGACCTGATCGGGCGTCATACGCAGCTTTTTCTCCATATGAATCGGGCTGGTGGCGATAAAGGTGTGAATCCGCCCACGGGTTGCCGGTGCGATGGCTTCGCCCGCGCGCCGAATGTCGTTTTCGCTGGAACGTGCAAGAGAGCAGACGGTGGCCCCTTTGACGATTCTGGCAATGGCCTGGATGGCGTCGAAATCGCCGGGGGAGGCGGCAGCAAAGCCTGCTTCGATTACATCGACCTGCATACGTTCGAGTTGACGTGCGACACGCAGCTTCTCTTCCTTTGTCATCGAAGCGCCGGGACTCTGTTCTCCATCGCGCAAGGTCGTATCGAATATAAACAGATGGTCCTTCTTGTCATTCATGTCACGACTCCAGGTAAGAGAAGTAGATCAGCTATCGAAACACGTCAGGGTTCGTCAGCGGGAAGTCTGCGCCGAAGTAGTGGCTGCAGGGCCATGGCATAGCCGGATAGGCTATAAGCGACGAAAAGACCGAATAGGGCGACAGGCGTGTCGTAGGAGATCACAGCAAAACCCAATGCAATCGCGACGATGAAAATGAAAGGTACGCTACGCCGCAGGTTCAAGTCCTTGAAACTGTAAAAACGAATGGTGTTGACCATCGAGATTCCAGCAAAAATTATCAGGCCGCACGCCAACCAGCGCACGTCGATTGGCGAAATGTCCTTGTCGATCATTACCCATAAAAATCCGGTGACCAGCGCCGCCGCTGCCGGACTCGGCAAACCTTGGAAATAGCGCCGATCAACCACTTCCAAGGTGGTATTGAAACGCGCCAAACGCAAGGCGGCGCCGACACAGTAGATAAACGCCGCGATCCAGCCCAATCGCCCCATGTCTTTCAGCGCCCAAGCGTAGGTCACCAATGCGGGAGCGACACCGAAAGAAACCATGTCGGATAGGGAGTCGTATTCGGCGCCGAAAGCACTTTGCGTTCGGGTCATGCGTGCCACACGACCATCCAGGCCATCGAGAATCATGGCGACGAAAATGGCAATTGCCGCTTGTTCGAAGCTGCCTTTCATCGCCTGGACAATTGCGAAAAAGCCGCAGAACAACGCCGCAGTGGTAAACAAATTCGGCAGAACATAGATTCCCCGGCGTCGCAATTCGGGGTTGAACAAGGTTTTGCGAGGCTTGAGGTCGGGCATCACGCTATCGAAGGTGAGCGGGGAAAATCGGGAAAACCTAGTGGAGATTGTGAAAATCGGCTTTTCTGGAACTGATCGCGTCACTTTGTTTGTCAGACAAGTAACGAAAAAAACTTTATAGCCGGCAATCAATGCGGTATGGCATTTTGTGCCGCGTGTAAGGGCCAACGCTGGCAAGTTTGTCGAACCCAAAATGTCCGTGACAAAATCGGGCTCGACGAATCATGAAAGCTGTCAGTTTTTGCTCTGATCAACCAATCTATTTTTCTTGATCCACGGCATCATGTCACGAAGCTTGGTGCCAACCGTTTCGATTTCGTGTTGGGCATTCAGGCGACGGCGGGCGGTCATGGCCGGGTAGTTAGTACGCCCTTCGAGGATGAACATTTTCGCGTAATCACCGTTTTGGATGCGTTTAAGTGCGGCACGCATCGCTGCTCGCGATTGCTCGTTGATCACTTCCGGGCCGGTTACATACTCGCCGTACTCCGCATTGTTGGAGATTGAGTAGTTCATATTGGCAATGCCGCCTTCGTACATCAGGTCGACGATCAGTTTCAGTTCGTGCAGACACTCAAAATACGCCATTTCGGGGGCATAGCCCGCCTCAACCAGCGTCTCAAAACCCATTTTGACCAGTTCCACGGCGCCGCCGCAGAGCACAGCCTGTTCGCCGAACAAATCGGTTTCAGTTTCTTCGCGGAAATTGGTCTCGATCACACCGCCCTTGGTTCCTCCGTTGGCCGCGGCATAAGAGAGCGCAATATCGCGTGCTTTGCCAGAGCGGTCTTGATGTACGGCGATCAATGACGGCACGCCACCACCCTTGAGGTACTCGGAACGCACCGTGTGGCCGGGTCCCTTTGGCGCGACCATGATCACGTCGATATCGTCGCGAGGCACCACTTGGTTGTAATGTATGTTGAAGCCGTGTGCAAAGGCCAGTGCAGCGCCTTTCTTCATGTTCGGCGCGACATCGGCGTTGTAGACTTGCGGAATGCTTTCATCCGGGAGCAGCATCATCACCACATCGGCGCTCTTGACTGCCTTGGCGACCTCGTCGACCTTCAATCCAGCGCTCTCCGCCTTGGCCCAGGAGGCACCGTTCTTGCGCAAGCCGACGGTCACTTTTACACCGGAGTCGCTGAGGTTCTGCGCATGCGCGTGGCCCTGCGAGCCGTAACCAACGATGGTGACTTTCTTGCCCTTGATCAGGGAGAGGTCGGCGTCCTTGTCGTAATAAACTTTCATCGAATTTCCTTTTGCTTTACGGTCTAATCAGACTTTTAGAATGCGCTCGCCACGGCCGATGCCGCTGACGCCGGTACGCACGGTTTCGAGAATCAGTCCCGAATCGACGGCCTGAATAAAGGAATCCAGTTTCGCGGCACTGGCGGTGAGTTCGATTACATAGGTCGATTCAGTCACATCGATAATATGGCCGTGAAAAATGTCCGCCAGACGCTTCAGTTCTTCCCGGTCCTTGCCGGTGGCGCGCACCTTTATCAACATTAACTCGCGCTCGATGTGCGGTGCTTCGGAAAGGTCGACAACCTTGATGACATCGATCAATTTGTTCAATTGTTTGGTGATTTGCTCAATCACGGCATCAGTGCCCGACGTGACGATAGTCAAACGTGAAAGGGACAAATCCTCGGTGGGAGCCACTGTCAGCGTTTCGATGTTGTAGGCGCGCGCCGAGAACAGGCCAGCCACCCGCGACAGCGCCCCGGATTCGTTCTCCAGCAATATTGAAATAATGTGTCGCATTTTGCCTTTCCTCTACAGATCTTCAGTCAGGATCATGTCCGCCAAGCCCTTGCCGGCGGCTACCATCGGGAAGACATTCGCCTTCTGATCGGTAATGACATCCAGAAACACGAGGTCGTCCTTGTGGTCGACAAATGCCTTGCGCAGAGCCGGCTCGACATCCTCCGGCCGCTCGACGCGGATGCCGACGTGACCGTAGGCTTCAGCCAACTTAACGAAGTCGGGCAGCGAATCCATGTAGGACTCGGAGTAACGGCTACCGTAGAACATTTCCTGCCATTGCCGAACCATGCCAAGGTAGCGGTTATTGAGATTGATGATTTTTATCGGCAGTCGGAACTGCTTGGCGGTGGAAAGTTCCTGAATGCACATCTGAATCGAACCTTCGCCCGTGACGCACGCCACTTGTTCTCCCGGATTTTGCAGCGCCGCGCCCATGGCGTAAGGAAGACCAACGCCCATGGTTCCGAGCCCTCCGGAGTTAAGCCAGCGGCGGGGTTGCTCAAATTTGTAATATTGGGCTGCCCACATCTGGTGCTGCCCAACGTCCGAGGTCACGATCGCCTTGCCGCCGGTGACCTCGTACAGCTTTTCAATGACGTATTGCGGCATGATGATGCTTTTGTTCAGCTTGTATTTCATGCACTGCTTGCCGCGCCATTCCTCGATCTGCTTCCACCAGTCGGCCAGCACGGTTTTTTCCGGAGCCGAATTACCGGCTTCCAGCAAGCGGAACATTTCATCGAGCACATCGGGCACATTGCCAACAATCGGAATGTCGACGCGAACACGTTTGGAAATAGACGATGGGTCAATATCGACGTGGATAATTTTTCGTGGCAGCGACGTGAAATTGCTGGGATTGCCGATCACTCGATCATCAAAACGCGCGCCGACGGCGAGCAGCACGTCGCAATGTTGCATTGCTAGATTGGCTTCGACAGTGCCATGCATTCCGGGCATGCCCAGGAATTGCGGATCAGTTCCCGGATACGCGCCAAGGCCCATCAGGGTGTTGGTAATCGGGAAGCCCAAGCGACGTGCGAGTCTGGTCAGTTGCTCGGCCCCGTTTGAAAGAATGACGCCGCCGCCGGAATAAATCATCGGACGCTTGGCTTCCAGCAGCAGATGCACCGCTTTTTTTATCTGTCCAAGGTGTCCCTTGACGACTGGGTTGTACGAACGGAGTTGAATGGTTTCTGGATAGTCAAATTTGCACTTGGCGGCGGTGACATCTTTTGGGATGTCGATCACTACCGGCCCTGGACGGCCGCTATTGGCGATATAGAACGCTTTTTTTATAGTCGCGGCGAGTTTGTGGACGTCGTCGACCAAGAAATTGTGTTTGACGCAAGGACGAGTAATGCCAACAGTATCGCATTCCTGAAATGCATCCTGCCCAATGTAGTCGGTGGGCACCTGGCCCGAGATGATCACCAGCGGGATCGAGTCCATATAAGCGGTAGCAATGCCGGTCACCGCATTGGTGGCGCCTGGTCCAGAGGTTACCAAGGCTACGCCGACCTTGTGCGATGAGCGCGCCAAGCCGTCCGCCGCGTGTACCGCAGCTTGCTCGTGCCGGACAAGAACGTGCTTGACCTGATCCTGCTTGAACAGCGCGTCATAAATGTGAAGAACTGAACCTCCAGGATAGCCGAACACATATTCGACCTTTTCTTCCTGCAGGCACCTGATTACAATCTCCGCACCGGTCATCATCGTCATCGCCGTCGCCCCAGCAAGCAAATTGCTCGAAAAAAGTCTGCAACGTTAAAGCCTAGACTGCAATTGGTCAAGGTGTTCAAAGAAACACCCTGCTGGGACATGCATTTCCAACACCACATTCAAGGACACCTGTTCTGGCCAGCCAACGCGAACTGTCGGATTTCCTCACTTCGGTTGAACGACGCGCTTTCAAGCAGGCGATGTTCGCGGTGCACAACGAAGAATCGGCGCTTGATATCGTTCAGGATGCGATGATGAAGCTCGCAGAGAAGTACGGTGATCGACCGGCGGCCGAGTGGCCAATGCTTTTTCAGCGCATTCTTCAGAACGCCATTCGGGATTTCTATCGCCGTAGCAAGGTTCGGTCGCTCTGGACTGTGCTGCTCTCCGCGTTGAACACTGGCGACGACGACGATCACGACCCTCTGGAAACAATAGATAGCGAAGTCGCGTCTAGCCGCCCGCAGAATCCCGAAGGGCAGTTCCAGCAGGCACAAGTTCTTGGAATTATTGAAAGAGAAATAGAAATGCTGCCAGCTCGTCAACGCGAAGCCTTTCTTCTGCGTTACTGGGAAGATATGGACGTGGCTGAAACGGCGTTGGTCATGGGTTGCTCGGAAGGTAGTGTTAAAACGCACTGCTCGCGCGCGAATCACACGCTGGCGACGGCACTGAAAAGCAAAGGAATTACCCTGTGAACAATATGCATTTTAATTACAAAATCAAGCAGCAACTGAACTATGGGTTGCAAGGTCTGGCTCCCGACACGCTTTCGCGTTTGGACGCGATCAAAAAAAATGCGCTGGCTAGGCAAAAGGTTTCTGCAAGGCAATCGATGTTGGCTGGCGTGGGAAGCTTTGTACAGGATCACTTCGAAAGCGCCCAGATCAAGCAGGTGTTGCTGGCCGCGTGTGTTCTTTTGGGAATCATGAGTTATACCTATTGGTCAGCGGATCAGAGCATCGCCGAAATCGAAGCTATTGACAGTGCGCTGCTTTCTGACGAGCTACCGATCGCGGCTTTTACCGACAAGGGCTTTAATGCATGGCTAAAAAGCTCCGGTTCGCAATAATCGCTGGTCTTTTCGTCGCGTTTGCGGGCCGGGCTGAAGTTCCTGGCCCTTCCGTCATTGCAACACCGCCGCAACCGCAATGGAGTGAGTTGACGGTTGAGCAGAAAGTCATTCTCGCCCCGTTAAGCGATGACTGGGACGCTATGGAGTATTACCGCCAGAAAAAGTGGCTGGGTATTACCCGTCGTTTTGCCAGTCTGACGCCGGCGGAGCAGCGCCGAATTCAAGAGCAGATGCAGGCTTGGGGAAAACTGACACCCGAGCAACGAAACGTGGCTCGCGAAAATTTCAAAACGGCCAGCAAACTTCCAGCCGAAAAGAAAGAAGAGCTTCGGCAGAAGTGGGAGGAGTATTCCAGTTTGCCTCAGGAGGAGAGGGAACGCCTTAACGCCCAGGCAGTAGCCAAGTCAGCACCAAGAACTGGCGCGATTGGGGGCAGCAGCACGGTGCTCTCCGTTCCGCCTAAAGCGCCAGCAGATCCGTTGGGCAATCCTCCTTCCGTTGTTACGCCGCCGGTGTCTCTGCCTAACGCAATTTCCGCACCGGTTGTCGAGGCAACACGTACACCGCCAATTTCGGGGGGGGCAAGTGCATCGGAAACGGAGACCAAGCACTGATGCCGATGGCGGATGCATTTGTGCGACCAAGTATACTTCGCCGCCTGGCCAGCATGTTTTACGAATCGTTGCTGTTGCTAGGGGTGCTCGCGGCTTTGCTGGTACTGCCGCATGTTCTGCTAGGCGTGTTTTTTCATCGTCTCGCCACGCTGTTTGTACTGCAGGTGCATGCTTTTTTTGTGTTGTTATTTTATTTCACGTGGTACTGGAGTAACGGCGGTCAAACGCTGGCGATGAAGACATGGCGAATACGGTTGGTGACTCGTGATGGCTTTGTTGTTCGCCCAGGCCAAGCTTTTCTGCGCTTTCTTTTGTGTTGGCCAAGCATCATGCTTTTTGGCGTCGGCCTTGTGTGGGCTGTGTTTGATCGTGAGCGATTGTTCTTGCACGACCGCCTCGCCGGTACACAACTTTTGATGCGTTGAAACATCCTTTTAACGTCTTTCAACCCATCGAATCATCATTATCGCGGCGAGCAGGAATAACGTGGATGGTGTTGCCGCGCTAAGCAACGGCGACCAGCTATTGATCGCTCCCAAGTTCGAAAATAAGCCGTTGAGCATGTAGAAGAAAATGCCGATCATCACGCCGGCGAATATTTTCAATCCGCTTCCCACGACTCTTGAGTGTGTAGAGCCAAACGGTAAGGCCAGTGCGACCATGACGAAAGCCGCCAATGGGTAAATCATTTTTTTCCAGAACGCGATATCGTAACGGCTGGTGATTTGACGGTTGTCGGCCAAGTGTTTGGTGTAGGCAGACAGGTGTCGCAAGGACATGCCATCTGGCGATACCATCAAAACAGCCAAGATCTCGGGATTAAGCGCCGAATTCCATAACATTTCCGGAGTTCTCGTGATTTCCGCATGTTTGTCGCTTAGGATGGTTTGCACGACGTTCTTCAGGCGCCAGCTATCGGGTACAACGTGCACACCTTCCGTTGCTTCCGTGACAGAGCGGAGTTTCGCGTGATCGTCAAACTCAAAGATCCGTATTCCACGCAAACGTGTGTCAGGCATGACGACGCGGACGTTGATGAAATTCCGCTCGTCTTTGACCCAGAGGCCGGAGCGTAGATCCTGCCCCACCATTTTCCCCCGTTCTTTCAGCCGCATCTGTTGCGCGGCGCGTTCGGCCGGCGGTGCGACGTATTCACCGATCAAGAAAGTGGCGATTGCGAATATGCCTGCAACACGGAATAAAGCGAACAGAAGTGATCGGGTGGACAGGCCCGAGACTCTCAGAACAGTGATCTCCGAGTGCCTTGCCAAGGTGGACAAGGCGTAGAGTGTGCCGATCAGTACGCCAATCGGCATCAGTTCGTAAGCGCGTCCCGGTACGCGTAGCAGCACGAAAGCAAAGGCATGGTGGAGTTGGTAACCGCCTTGGCCAACATTTTTCATTTCGCCAAGCATGTCGAAGAAGGCGAAAAGGGCTAGAAAAGCCAACAGTACCAACAAGATGGCGCTAGATGCCTCGCGTCCGATGTAGCGGAGATATATTTTCATCGCGCGAGCCTGCGGAACGAGGAGACTGCGATACGATGGTAAAAAAGTAGAGGCAGGGTGCCGAGCATGAGGATGTGAACCGCGAGTACACCGACTTCGAATGAAATCTTGTTGCTCGCCACCCATCCTTGACTGATGGTCAGTAGATTGTTGTAGATGAGGTAAACCACGATCGCCAGCAACATGTTTGCCGAACGACCGGCGCGCGGGTTGACGAACGACAGGGGAATGGACAGCAGCGCCAACATGATCGCCGAAACCGGCAGGCCGATACGCCAGAGCAGTTCCGCGCGATGTGTTGGCAGTTCCACCTGGATCAGATCCGCGGTACTCATGCTTTTCGGGGTGGCTTGAACGCCACGGGCTTCCTTGGTTTCCAGACGAACGGCATAACGCGAGTATTCGAGAATCTTGAATTCAGCGGAGCCAGGGGCGAATTCGTATCGCCGACCTTCCTGCAAAACGATGAAACGATCACCGTTCTCGGCAAATTCCTGATGGCCGGTACTGGCCATTGTGGCACCCAGGCGGTCTGGCCGAATCTCACTCACGAAGACATTGCGAACATGACTGGAGTCATCGGCGATGGCCTCGACGAACACCACGCGGTCGCCAGTGGACGACTCTTGAAAAACGCCCGGGGACACTTGGCCGGAGTCCTTGCGTGTACTGAGCTTGCCTCGATACTCGGCGCTCTGGGAAACGGCCCACGGCGAAAGCACGAAAGCCAGCACGCCGACCATCGCCACCAGCGGCAGCGCGAATGTCAGGACTGGCCGTATCCAGGCCGTCAGCGACAATCCCGACGAAAACCACACCACCATTTCCGAGTCCCGATAGCTCCGGGAGAGGGTCAACAGGATGGCGACAAATGCCGACAGCGATAACAGATGCGGTAAATAACCGAGCGACGCGAATCCGAGCAACGCGGCCACGGCGTCCGGTTCGACACTGCCCTCCGCCGCCTCGTTCAACAGGCGAATCAACTGTGTCGTCACCATGATGGAAAACAGCGCGATGAAAATACCCGCCGCCGAGTGAGTAAGCTCGCGCCGGACGGCGCGCTGAAAGATCATTTTTTGACTTTGATGAAATACTGCTGTGATAATCGGTTCTTGGATGGAGCAAGCATTCAGAGGGGAGAGGCGTGTGGAATTTAGCATAAAAAGCGGCAGTCCAGAAAAGCAACGCAGCGCCTGTGTTGTCGTCGGCGTTTTTGAACCGCGAAAGCTGACGCTCGCTGCCGAACTTCTTGATAACGCCGCCCGTAATCATCTTTCGGACATCATTCGCCGTGGCGACATGGAGGGAAAAACCGGTAGCACCTTGCTATTGCACAATGTTCCCGGCACGTTGTGTGATCGCGTGCTACTGGTCGGACTCGGCAAGGAAAAGGAATATGGCGATAAGGAATACTGCGCCGCCATTCGCTGCGCGGTAAAGACGTTGAACGAGACCGGGGCGTTCGACGGCAGCGTGTTCCTGACTGAAACCACGGTAAAAAAACGCAGTGCCGCGTGGCGTGTCAGGCAAGCGGCGCTGGTTGCGCGGGAAACCGTTTACCGCTTCGATCGATTCAAGAGCAAGAACGACAAGGTTCGCCGACCGTTACGTAAACTCACTTTCGTTGTCGAACGCCGCAACGAGCTGATGGTCGCTGAAGAAGCGCTGAATCAGGGCCATGCCATCGCCGAAGGCATGTCGTTCGCCAAGGATCTGGCCAACTTGCCGGGGAATGTATGTACGCCGGATTATCTTGGCGAAGTGGCGCAAAAAATGGCTGCGGATCACAAAATCGATTGTGAAATTCTCGGGCACGATGAAATGTCGGCTCTGAATATGCACGCTTTGTTGTCGGTCGCAAAAGGATCGCGGCAGCCTCCCAAGCTGATCGTTCTGCATTACAAGGGCGGCAAGAGTAACGAAAAACCTGTTGTCCTGATTGGCAAGGGAATCACCTTCGATTCCGGTGGTATTTCGCTCAAGCCAGCGGCCGACATGGACGAAATGAAATACGACATGTGCGGCGCCGCCAGCGTGCTCGGCGTTGTCAAGGCAGCGGCATTGCTGAAGTTGCCGCTCAATCTGACGGTGATCGTGCCGAGCGCCGAAAACATGCCGGGCGGGGCGGCGTCGCGACCCGGCGACATTATTCACTCCATGTCCGGGCAGAGCATCGAGATCCTGAATACCGACGCCGAAGGACGCCTGGTTCTCTGCGACGCGCTAACCTATGCCGCGCGTTTTGACCCCGAAACGGTGATCGACGTCGCAACGCTTACCGGCGCCTGCGTGGTGGCACTTGGTCATGTCGCGACCGGCCTTTTTGCCAATAACGAGGCGCTGGCGCGCGATTTGCTAAACGCGGGTGACGAAGGGCATGATCGGGCGTGGCAAATGCCGTTGTGGGATGACTACCAGGAGTTGTTGAAAAGCCCGTTCGCGGACATGGCGAATGTTGGCGGGCGTTGGGGTGGCAGTATCACCGCCGCTTGTTTTCTCTCCCGGTTTGCCAAGAAGTATGTTTGGGCACACCTGGATATCGCTGGTACCGCATGGAAGTCAGGGGCCGACAAAGGCGCGACTGGCAGACCGGTGCCGCTGCTCATGCATTACCTGTTGGAACGAAGCCAGAAACTCAGTTGACGCAGATTTTCTTTTACCACAACGCGTCCGACAGGCTGGCGGCGACTGCGGCGCTAATCGGCAAGGCCGCTGCCCGGCGGAAAGCGTTGTTGGTTTACGCTCCCGATGCCGAGATCGCCGCAGCGCTGGATCGCCACCTATGGATGCATCCGCCAACCGGTTTCGTGCCGCATGTCCGCGCCGATTCGCCATTGGCTGGCGAAACCCTCGTACTGATTACCGGTAGCCTTGATTCACTGCCTCAAGATGAACGCTTGTTCAATCTTTCGAACGACATTCCGCCTGGTTTTTCACGATTCACCAGCTTGATCGAGGTGGTCGGCCGGCAGGCCGAAGAACGTCGGGCCGCCCGGGAACGGGTCAAGTTTTACAAAGATCGCGGTTATGTTGTCCAATTCGTCGATTTGTCGGGTGAAGGTTGATGGCTGAGGATCGGGATCTGGATCTGATCAGGCGCGTCAATTCGCTGATCAGAGCCAACGCCGACGCCTTGGGGGAAACAGAGCGCGGACATCCGCGCCGCTTGCAGCGTCGGCGTAGCTTCGTCGTGTCGACCATGCGCGCTGATCGCGAGCAACTCATCGAGCGTCTGCAAAAAATGCGCGCGGACGACGACGATCTCCCGGTGCTTACCGATGTTATCGTGACGACGGATGTCGACGTGCCTGCGCTTGGCAATGCGTCTCCCCTCGACGATCGGCAGGCGACCGCCTTGGCGATGGATTTGGCGGATCGCGTCAACCGGCAACTTGCCGACGCCTTGCCGGCGCTACTCGACGAGGCGCTTGCCGTGGCGGGGGAGCACCTGCGGCAAGGCGTCGGGACGCTCATGGAGAGCGTGCTGCGGGATTTCATGGCGCCGCGCGTCGACACGCAGTCGTCCCACGTTCGCGAGACGATTGGCGACACGCCTTCTCCCGTAGACGAGTGACCCCGTTATCTTATTGTGTGTGTCGATGGCGGGGTCAGGGCTGGACTTTGTCGATGACCAGCCGGAGTTTGTCGCTGCCGGGTTTGACGCCGCTGAGAGCGCCGAACAGATCGCCGCTCGAACTCTGGGCTTGACCCGCCTTGGCGATCCGTGCCTCGACGCGTACCGTGGCGAATTCGGAAAGCTTTCCACCACCACTCAATGCCATTGAGTCGTCTAAACGAAAGCGTAGTGGCAGGTCGGCCACTCGCGCCCGTATCGCAGCGAGCGGTATCCGCGATCCATTTTCGGCGCGCGCGAAAACGAACAGCACATCGTCGGGGCGTGCCTGTCCCGCCAGCTTGCTGCTTAGCGTCACTTCGCCACTGAGAGCGCTTTTCGCGTCGCCGGTCGCCTTGCCGGGTTGACTGACGAGCGAGCGGGCTTGCGAAATGGCGTTTTCCAGCGCATCCGCTTCCGCGGTGCCGGGTTCCAGTTGGGCCAGCAAGCGAGCCCAATAATCGGCCGCGGCGGAAAATTGGCGCCGGTCCCGGGCCGCCGCGCCGGCGAGCAACAGGGCTTGCGGTTCATTCGGGTCGATTTTCAATGCCCGTTCGATCATTTCGCTCGGCTTGCCCTGCAAATCGCCACCCTTGGCCAAGCTGAGCACTTCCGCGTAGTCGGCAAGCATGCCCGCGTCGCGCTCAAGCAAGGCGCCGACGTGGCTGTAAGCTTCGGCGGCATCGGAAAACCGTTCCAGCACTTTGTATGATCGGGCCAGCATTATCCAGCCTTTGCTGTCGTCGGGGCTTTCGCGCAATTTTTCCGCCAGACCGGCAACCATCGTCGCAATCTGCTCCGGGGCCATGCGCGCTTGTCTCTGCACGGGGTCGAGCGCTTGACGATTGCCCAGCAGGGCATAAAGCAGCGTTGCCGCCAGCGGCAGGACGATGAGCAGCGCCAGCGCGGTTTTACGCTCGCCGGGTGCGTGTGCCGGCGCCTCTTCGGTGGCCGGCAACTCCTGGAGCAGGCGCCGCTGCAGTTCCTGACGCGCCTGTTCGAAATCCGCCTCGGCCAGTGTGCCCGCGTGTTTTTCGCGCTCGATTTCGGCGAGTTGATCGCGGAATATCGCCAGATTGGTTTCGCGCTGATCGGTACGATGTGCGACGCGTGGCGATCGCCAGAGCGGCGTCACCAGTAGCGCGACGATGGCAATCAGCAGCAGTGCCGCGAGGATGATAAAACCGGTCATGACTGCCCTCGGCGGGAATCTTGTTCTTGCAGCAGAGCGCTCGCTTCTCGTTCCTCCTCGGCCGTCAGCGGGCTGTCGTTCATCGCCCGTTGACGTCGTCGCAGGTACAGGAACAGTGCCACCAGACCGCCAACCAAGAACAGCCCTGGCCCGAACCACAATAAAAGCGTGCTTCCTTTCAGCGGTGGTCGGTAGCGCACAAAATCGCCGTAACGGCTGACCATGAACTCCATGATTTCGGCGTCGCTTTTGCCCTCCTTGATCAAGGCGCGGATTTCACGGCGCAGGTCGTTGGCCAGTTCGGCGCCAGAGCCGGCCAGGGATTCGTTCTGACAGACCAGACAGCGCAATTCCGACGCTATGGCGACCAGGCGTTTTTCGGTGACTTCGTCCGACGCCAGGGGCATGGCTTCGCCGGCGCGCAAGTTGTGCACGCCAGCGACGATCAGCAGCAGCCACAGGGTCGTCAGCCAGTGCCTCATTTGGAGAGCGTCGCCAGCAACGGCAAAATTTTGCCGGAAAAGACATCGGGCGTGATCGGGCCGGTGTGTTTCAAGCGAATGATGCCGTTCTTGTCGATCACATAAGTTTCCGGCACGCCATAGACGCCGTAATCGATGCCGACCCGGCCATCGATGTCGATTGCCGACAAGGTGTAGGGATCGCCGTGCTGTCGGAGCCACTCGCCGGCGCGTTCGAGGACCATCTGCTTCTCCCGTTCAGGTGACAGTTTGTCGATGTCGATGCCACCATCGCCACGCACTTCCTTGTAATTCAAGCCAATCAGCGGTACCACCTGCTGTTTTGCCAATTCGACCAGCACCGGGTGCTCTTGTCGGCAGGACACGCACCACGACGCCCAGACGTTGAGCAACCAGACCTTGCCGTGCATGTCTTTCGGCGAAAAGGTTTGCGCGGGCGCTTGCAGTTGCGGTAGCGAGAATGAGGGCGCCGGTTTGTCGACCAATGGTGACGGCACGTCGCGCGGGTTCAGCGTCAATCCGACGGCGAGCAAGGCAAGAAGCGCGATGAAACCGATCAGCGGCCAGAGAAAGCGGTTCATTGACAAAATTCCTTACGCTTCTTGGACGCGTGGTGCGGTACGCGCGGCAAGCCCGGCGGGCGCCGACGAACGCGATGCGATTCGATAACGGCGATCGCTGATGGCCAGTAATCCGCCGAGAGCCATCACCAGGCAGCCTCCCCAGATCCAGTCGACCAACGGCTTGTAATAAACACGCACCGCCCAGGCGCCATCCGGCTTCGTCTTGTCGATCGGTTCGCCGAGCGACACGTAGGCGTCGCGCAGCAGGCCGGCGTCGATCGACGCTTCGGTCATCGGCATGGACGACGAGGCATAGAAGCGTTTTTCCGGCGCCATTTTGCGTAGCGGCTTGCCGTCAACAAACAGATCGATATCGCCGACAACGGCGCGATAATTGGCGCCTTGTTCCTGTCTCACTCCATTGAATTTGAAGGTGTAACCGGCGACATCGACCGTATCGCCAATCGACATCCTGACATCCTTTTCCGATTGATACGCGCCAACCACGGTTACCCCGGCGATAAAGATCGCCACGCCGACATGCGCCACATGCATGCCGAGAAAGCTGCGCGGCTGTTGCCCCACGGCAGTCAGAAAGGATTGGCTGGCGCGTGTCGATTGCACGCGGTCGACAAAATTGAGCGCTGCGCTGAGCACGATCCAAGCCGCGAACAATAGACTCAGCCCGACCAGCGGTTGCCACTGGCCGTACAGAAAAGGCGCGCCGCCGCCGACAACCGCCGCCGTCAGGAACGCCCAGCGCAGGGTGCGCGCCAATTCTCCAGCGCTGGCTTTTTTCCAGCGCGCGAAAGGCGCGACACCGATCAGGAACACCGCCGGTAGCATCAGCGGCACGAAAACGGCATTGAAATAAGGCGGACCAACCGACAATTTGCCCGCCCCAAGCGCGTCGATCAGCAGCGGGTAAAGCGTTCCCAGCAGGACTGACGAGCAGGCGACGACCAGCAGCACGTTATTGGTCAATAACAACGATTCGCGCGATAGCAGGTCAAAACGCCCGCCGAGTCCGACCTTCGGTGCGCGCCAGGCGAACAGGCTCAGCGAGCCGCCGATCACCGTGCCGAGAAACAGCAGGATGAAGATCCCGCGGCGTGGGTCGGTGGCGAAGGCATGTACCGAGGTCAGCACGCCGGAACGAACCAGGAAGGTGCCGAGCAGCGACAGCGAAAATGCCGAGATCGCCAGCAGCACCGTCCAGTTCTTGAAACTGCCGCGTTTTTCGGTGACGGCCAGCGAGTGCACCAGCGCCGTGCCGACCAGCCAAGGCATGAATGAGGCGTTTTCGACCGGGTCCCAGAACCACCAGCCGCCCCAACCCAGTTCGTAATACGCCCACCACGAACCCAAGGCGATGCCCAGCGTCAAAAATACCCACGCCGCCGTTGTCCATGGCCGCGACCAACGCGCCCAGGCGGCGTCGAGCTGGCCGGAAAGCAGCGCGGCGATGGCGAAGGCGAAGGCCACCGAAAAGCCGACGTAGCCCATGTACAGCATCGGCGGGTGAAAGATCAGGCCGGGGTCTTGTAACAACGGATTGAGGTCGCGTCCTTCCTCGGCGCCCGGCAACAGGCGTTGAAAAGGATTCGAGGTCAGGAGGATGAACAGCAGGAAGCCGGCACCGACCAGCCCAAGCACGCCGAGAACGCGCGCGACCATGCGCGCCGGCAGTTGCCGCGACAGCCGCGCCACGGCCAGTGCCCACAGCGCCAGCATCGTAACCCAAAGCAGGAGCGAGCCTTCGTGTCCACCCCAAACAGCGGCAAGGCGGTACTGGACCGGTAAAAGCGTGTTCGAGTGCTGTGCGACATAAAGTACCGAGAAATCGTTCTGGACGAAGGCGGCGCTCAAGCAGGCGAAAGCAATCGCCAGCAGCAGGGTCTGCGCCAAAGCCGCCGGACGGGCGAAGGCCATCCAGCCGAGCCGGTTACGATGCGCGCCAAGCAAGGGCAGCGTGCCCTGGGCCAACGCAACACACAGCGCGAGAATAAGCGCGAAGTGACCGAGTTCGGGGATCATCGGGGCGTCGTCCGGGTAGTGGTCCGAAATGCAGGCATGGTCATTGTTTCACCGTTCGGGCGGCCGCCTCGGCCGTGGCCTTGTTCGCCGCTGCGCGCGCGTGCGCGTCGCCGACCGCCTTGGCCGCTTCTGGCGGCATATAGTTCTCATCGTGTTTGGCCAACACCTCGCTGGCGACGAACAGCCCATCGTCGCCGAGTTTGCCTTGCGCGACGACACCTTTCCCTTCGCGAAAAAGATCCGGCAGGATACCTTTGTAAGCGACAGGCATCTCCTTGTCGGTGTCGGTCACCACAAAACGCAGGGTGACACCGTCTGCCTCGCGGTGCAGCGAACCTTCCTTGACCATGCCGCCAATCCGGAAATTCTTTCCTTTGGGTGCTTCGCCGGCGACTACCTGCGTCGGCGTGAAAAAGAACACCAGATTGCTTCGGAAGGCATTGAGCACCAGGGTGGCGGCGAGGGCGAGTATCGCCAGACCGCCAAGGATCAGCGCGATACGTTTGTGACGTGGCTTCAAGCGGGACTCCTGCGGGTTGTCGGTTGGCGGTGGTCTCGCCGGTCCACTCCTTCGGCACGGTACTGGCGCATCAGGCGCAGGAGCAGCTTTCTCCGACCTCGAACGACCAGAATCGGTTCCGCGATCATCAGTAATGCGGTGACCACCACCGATCCCCATACGTACAGACCGTGATCGCCCATCGCCAAAAAATCGGCCAGGCTGTTCCAGTGCATTTGTTACTCCTTGGCGGCGAGCAGTGTGCGCACCCAGTCGGTATGCCGTTCGCGTTCCAGCATGATCGTCCGCGCCCGCATCAGCGCGACGGCGATGCTGTACATCCAGCAGGCCAGGGCGCACAACAACATTCCCCATAGCATCGTCGTCGCCATGCTGGGCGACTTGGTCAGACTGACCGAGGCGCCTTGATGCAGCGTGTTCCACCATTTCACCGAAAAATAGATGATCGGAATATTGACCACGCCGACCAGGGCCAGGATCGCGCCAGCCTTATCGGCGCGGCGTGGGTCGTCGATGGCCGCTTGCAGCGCGATGAAGCCGATGTAAAGAAACAGCAAAATCAATTCCGAGGTCAGTCGAGCATCCCAGACCCACCAGGTCCCCCACATCGGTTTACCCCATAGCGCGCCTGTCCAGAGTGAAATGAACGCGAACAGTGCGCCGGTTGGCGCCAGCGCCGAGGCCATCATGCCGGACAGGCGGGTATTGAAAGCCAGTCCCATCGCCGCCCAGAAAGACATGACCAAGTAAATAAACATCGACATCCATGAGGCCGGCACGTGCAGAAAGATGATCCGGTACCCTTCACCCTGCTGCGCGTCGGTGGGGGCCAGCAAAAAACCGATGCTCAGACCGGTCAGGCCGAAGATCGCGGCCAGCATCCAGAACCAGGGAATCATCTTGCCGGCGAGCGGGTAGAACGTTTGGGGGCTGGCGTAGCGGAACCAGTTGATCAGTCGGTGACTCATTTATTCCAGGGCAACTCTCAGAGCCGCGGCGGTCGGCCACGGCGCAAAAAAAACACCGCCAAGCGTTAGCGCGCCGAGCAGCGACAAATGGGCCTGCGGACCCAGGCCGGTGACTGTCGCATCGACCGCGCCGGCGCCGAAAATCAGTACCGGAATGTACAAAGGCAAAATCAGCAAGGACAACAACACGCCGCCGCCGCGCACGCCAAGCGTTAGCGCCGCGCCAATGGCGCCGATGCCGGACAGCGCCGGCGTGCCGATCAGCAACGACAGGGTCAACACGGCCAAAGCGTCGTTCGACAAATCGAATTGGATTCCCAACACTGGCGCCAGCATGACCAACGGCAGGCCGGCGATCAACCAATGGGCCACCACTTTGGCCAGGACGACCACGCCGAGCGGCTGCGGTGCCAGCGCCAGCTGTTCGAGTGTGCCGTCGCGATAGTCGTCGGCAAACAACCGGGGCAACGACAGCATGGTCGCCAGCAGCGCGGCCACCCAGAGCACGCCGGGCGCCAGTTTGCGCAACTGATCGGGTTCCGGACCGACGCCGAGAGGGAACAAGCTGACAACGATGATGAAAAAGAACATCGCGGCAACCACATCCGCTTGCCGCCGCATCGCCAGTCTCAAGTCTCTGCCAATGACGGCACGGAATAATAACAGCATCTGAAGCCCTAGAATGGCGCCGGTGCGGCATCGTCGGTGTCGAGCCACAACTCCCGCACCCGTTCTGCCGATACCCTGACGGGTTGGTGCGTGGTGATCACCGCCAGCCCGCCGCGCCGCAAGTGTTCGCCGACCAGGGTGGCCACCAGTTCGACCGCCGACGCGTCGAGCGCGACGTAGGGTTCGTCGAGAATCCACAAGGCGCGCTTTTCGTGTACCAAACGGGCCAGTGCCACCCGGCGTTTTTGTCCCTGTGACAGATAACGGCACGCGAGTTCCTCTCGGCCGAGCAAGCCAACGCACGCCAATGCTTCCAGCGCCGCCTGTTCATCCAGTTTCTCTTGCGCCAAGCGTGCCGATGACACGATGTTCTCAAGAGGTGTTAACTCTTCCTTGATCGCATTGTGGTGTCCGAGATAGCACAATTCACGGTGGAATTCGTCGCCAAGCGTTGTTATCGATTGGTCACGCCAGCGCACTTCACCGTTGGCCGGCGGTGTCAGCCCGCAAAGCATGCGTAGCAGACTGGTTTTCCCGGAACCGTTTTTTCCCTGTAGCGACAGCATTTCGCCGCTATCGAGTCGAAAATCCACCCCGGAGAACAAACGACGTTCGCCGCGTAGGCATTCCAGATTCGACGCTTCGAGCATGTCGTGGGTCCGAAAAGAAGATCGCGAGGAGGTATCCCGAAGGCGCGAGTTTAGCCCCTGATTGACGGAAATCAAAATCGATTCAAGGGCTTTTGCGTATTATTCGAGCAACGACCAAGAGGGTGTAGACGTGGAACAAAACAACGGGCAATCGGTTCCGATTTGGTTCGGGAAATTTTGTTCCGGCGGTTTTCACGGGCCAAGACGACGCGATAGGCGTGCCGCCAGCGTCGAATGATTCCTGCGGGGTCGCCGTGACGGCGGTTGTTGATCAGGGAGTATGTTTTAATTGCACTGAAATTGTGCGAACCATGCCTTGGCGACCTATGCGCAACCTTGAATCAATAGTATCCATATGTGGTTTTTCCGCGTTGCGTTACTACCGATCAAGCGATTCACGGTCGTATAAATCACGAACAGGAGACAGTTGATGTGCAGCACTTGCGGTTGCGGCAACGCTGGCGGCGTCGCCGACGGAATATCCTCGCCCGAGCATCGTCATGACGATCTTGCGGGGCACGAGTTGTTGGCGCCAACATCCGCTCGAAGCGTTGATCATGTGCACGGCGACGAATTCGCGTCATCTCGGCTGGTGCGAATCGAGCGCGATATTTTGGCACGCAACGATAGTCATGCGGCCGAGAATCGTCGGCATTTCGAAGAACAGGGTATTTTTGCGCTCAATTTGCTTTCCAGTCCTGGGTCGGGAAAAACAACGCTGCTTTGCCGGACGATCGAGGCGCTCAAGAATACGTTGTCGATCGCCGTTATTGAAGGTGATCAGCAAACCAGTCGCGATGCCGAACGAATTCGCGCTACCGGTGCGGTTGCGGTACAGATCAACACCGGCAAAGGGTGTCATCTCGACGCGCACATGGTTGGACACGCGGTTCATGATCTGGCGCCGGCGGAGGATTCCTTGTTGTTGATCGAAAATGTGGGGAATCTGGTATGCCCGGCCGCTTTCGATCTTGGCGAGGCGCACAAGGTGGTGATCCTGTCAGTTGCCGAGGGCGAAGACAAGCCTCTGAAATATCCGAATATTTTTCATTCGGCTTCGCTGATGCTGCTTAACAAGATCGATTTGCTGCCTTATGTCGCTTTCGATTGCGATTTGGCGATCGCTTACGCTCGTCAAGTGAATCCGTCGCTGCGGGTGATTTCGCTCTCGGCGACCAGCGGTCAAGGATTCGAGGAATGGTTGGATTGGCTACAGGCGGAGTGCGCGGTTCGGCAGGAAAAAAGAATGACGACCGTGGCGAAGTTGAAACGGCGTATCGCAGAACTTGAAGCACGGCTTCCTGCAAGCTCGTGAGGCGGAAATGTCTGAAAATAGGGTTTGTCGTAACATCCGTGTCAGCGGAGTGGTGCAAGGTGTTGGTTTTCGTCCCTTCGTCTGGCGTTTAGCCAAGGAACTGGGGTTGGCCGGGTGGGTTCGTAACGACTCGCGCGGCGTTGAAATAGAGGTTCGCGGCGGCGCGGAACAGGTTGATCGACTTGTCCAGCGACTCGCGGAGGATGCGCCGCCGTTGGCGCGCGTCAATTCCGTGACCGCTCGTGAAGCGGTACCTGGACACGACAATGATGGATTCGTGATCGTCGACAGCCGTGGTGGTCGGGCGGCGACGATGATCGGGCACGATACGGCGGTATGTCGCGATTGTCTGGCGGAAATGTTCGATCCCGGCAATCGTCGTTGGCGATGCGCGTTCACCAACTGTACCAATTGCGGTCCACGCTACACCATCACTCGCGGGGTGCCCTACGACCGGGTACGCACCAGCTTGAAACACTTCACGATGTGCCAGCGCTGCCAGGCGGAGTACCGTCGGCCGGAGGACCGGCGTTTTCATGCCGAAGCCAATTGCTGTCCGAAATGCGGGCCGCAACTATTCCTGCTTGATGCCGAAGGGCACCGTTTGCCGGATGATCCGGTGGCGGGCGCCATCCAACTCCTGCGACAGGGCAAGATCGTCGCCATCAAGGGGCTGGGCGGTTTTCATCTGGCTTGCGATGCGCGCAATGCCGTGGCGGTGGCTCTTCTGCGGGAGCGCAAACAACGCGACGACAAGCCTTTTGTGGTGATGTTGGCCAATGCCTCGTCGGCCACGCCTTTCGTACAGATGGGCGTCGGTGAGCCGGGTTTGCTTACCCTGCCGACACGGCCGGCGATATTGCTCAGGAAACGCAGCGGTTGCGATGCGGCGTTGCCGGGTGTCGCGCCGGGATTGGCATGGCTGGGTGTGATGTTGCCCTACACTCCGTTGCAGTTTTTGTTGTTCCATGAGGCCGCTAAACGCCCGGCCGGCGTCGGCTGGCTGGAAAGGGCGCAAGATTTGGCGCTGGTGATGACCAGTGCCAATCCTGGTGGCGAGCCGCTGGTTGTCGGCAACAGCGAGGCGCTGCTGCGTTTGTACGGTATCGCCGATGCCTTCCTGATGCACGACCGCGACATCGTTACCCGTTGCGACGACAGCGTCGCGCGGATCACTTCGGGCGGTTTGCAGTTTATTCGTCGGGGACGCGGCTACACGCCGCGAGCGATCCGATTGCCGTTTTCGGGTCCCTCCGTTCTCGCTGTCGGCGCCTGGTTCAAGAACACCGTTTGCGTCACGCGTGGCGACGAAGCTTTCCTGTCGCAACACATCGGCGATCTCGACAACGCCGCGGTTTGTGGTTTTCACGAGGAAACCGTCGCGCAACTCTTGAAGTTGCTAAGTGTTGAGCCGGCTATTGTCGCCCACGATTTGCATCCCGATTTTCATTCGACTCGCTTCGCCACGGGATTTGCCCAGCAGCGCCGCTTGCCCTTGTTGGGCGTGCAGCATCATCATGCGCATGCGGCGGCGGTTCTCGCCGAACACGGTATTCAGGGCGCCACCGTGGCCATGTCGCTCGATGGCGTCGGTATCGGCACCGATGGCGGCGCTTGGGGCGGTGAGTTGCTTTGTGTCGATGGCGAGCGTTTCGAGCGACTGGGGTATTTGATGCCGTTGGCGCTTCCTGGCGGTGATCGGGCCGCTCATGAGCCGTGGCGAATGGCGGCATCCGTGCTGCACAAACTTGGGCGTGGCGAAGAGATCGTTGAGCGTTTCGCCGATCAGTCGGCGGCATCGGCCGTGGCGCAGATGCTCACCGGTGGCATCAATTCACCGCCAACATCGAGCATGGGGCGAATTTTCGATGCCGTGGCCGGTTTGCTCGGCATCAAATCGGTGATGCTTTATGAAGGGCAGGCGGCCATGTTGCTCGAAAGCCTGGCCCAACGTTATGGCGATATTCTGCCCCTCGATCAGGGTTGGCGGATCGAACGCGGTTGTCTAGATCTGTTGCCCTTGTTGCGCGCGCTTGCCGACGAGAGAAGCCCCGAACGTGGTGCGGCATTGTTTCACGCGACGCTGGTCGCGGCCTTGGACGACTGGGTTCGCACCGTGGCACCGGGGGAAAAAACGGTGGTTGGCAGTGGCGGTTGTTTTCTCAATCAAGTGTTGATGCGCGGTTTGCGTAACAGATTCGGTGCCCAGGGTGTGCGACTGATCGAAGCCCGCCATGTTCCGCCCAATGACGGTGGCGTGGCTGTTGGTCAGGCCTGGGTTGCGCTGCAGCATTTGATGGCGCGTTAGGAGTACTGTCGATGTGCCTAGCTCTACCTTGCAAAGTCGTCGAGTTAAGATCAGGCGACCTGGCGCTGATCGACATGGCGGGCATGGTCAAGGAAATTTCGCTGGCGTTGGTCGATCAAGTCGCGGTTGGCGATTATGTGATCGTGCACGTTGGTTATGCCTTGACCCGTCTCGATCCGGAAGAGGCCGAGAAAACCCTGAGTTTGTTTGCTGCGCTGAGCGAAGCGGATTCCTTTGGATGTCTTTCGTCGAATTTTATCGTTAAATAATATAATTAATGAATTTCCATAAAATGCGATTTTCACGATCCGCTTGTCTCGACCGATGAGATATGTCGACGAGTTTCGCGATGGCGACCTTGCCAAGGGTTTGGCGGTCGCCATACGGTCCGAGGTGCGACAAGATCGCGATTACCGTTTCATGGAATTCTGCGGCGGTCACACACACGCCATTTCGCGGTATGGCGTCAGCGATCTGTTGCCGCACAACGTGCGGATGATTCACGGTCCCGGTTGTCCAGTCTGCGTGTTGCCGATAGGTCGCATTGATATGGCGATTCGCTTGATCCTGGAGAGGGACGTGATTTTATGCAGCTACGGCGATCCAATGCGTGTTCCCGCATCCAATGGTCTTTCTCTGCTCCGGGCTAAAGCCAGGCGAAGCGGTCAGGGTGGCGGCGATGTGCGCATGGTTTACTCGAGCGCCGACGCCTTGCGTCTCGCGCAGCAGACTCCCGATCGGCAGGTGGTGTTTTTTGCCATTGGTTTTGAAACCACGACGCCGTCGACGGCGGTGGTCATCAAGCAGGCGCGGAACTTGGGTCTCCGGAACTTTTCGGTTTTTTGCTGCCATGTGCTGACGCCGCCGGCAATTGCCGCCATTCTCGGGGCGCCGGAGGCACCGGTAAGCCTCGATGGACTGATCGGTCCGGCGCACGTGTCGACGATCATCGGTACCCGTCCTTACGAATTTGCCGCCGAGCAGTTCCACAAACCGGTGGTGGTCGCCGGTTTCGAGCCGCTTGATGTGATGCTCGCCATCCTGATGCTGATCCGGCAGGCCAATGCGGGCTGCGCCGCGGTGGAGAACGAGTTTTCGCGAGCGGTGAGCCAGGATGGAAATCGCAAGGCACAAGCCCTGATTGCCGACGTGTTCGAACGACGCGATACCTTTGCGTGGCGAGGCCTTGGTGAATTGCCTGACAGCGCCTTACGCATTCGACCGGAGTTTGCGGAATTTGACGCCGAGAGTCGATTTTCCATAGTCTATGAGGCGGTTCCCGATCATCCGGCGTGTGAGTGCGCGGCCGTGTTGCGTGGCGCCAAACGACCATCGGAGTGCCGAATTTTTGGCACCGCCTGTACCCCGGGGACGCCAGTCGGGTCGTGCATGGTGTCGTCGGAGGGGGCCTGTGCGGCGCACTATTCCTTCGGTCGTTATAAAGATACGGTGGGGGCCTAATGACTTCGGCGCACAGGAATTATGGTCGCTCGCTTGATCTTCGTCGCGGTTGTGTCGACATGACGCACGGCAGCGGCGGTCGAGCCATGGCCCAGTTGATCGAGGAAATGTTTGTTCGTCACCTCGGAAATTCCTATTTGCGACAAGGCAACGATGGCGCGGTGCTGCCGAATTCCGCTGGCCGGTTGGTGGTTTCGACGGATGCGCATGTGGTGTCGCCCATGTTTTTTCCTGGCGGCGATATCGGTTCCCTGGCGGTCAACGGCACGATCAATGATGTGGCGGTGATGGGGGCGACGCCGCTTTATCTATCCGCCGGCTTTATCCTCGAGGAAGGTCTGGCATTCGCCGATTTGGCCCGCGTCGTCGAGTCCATGGCCGCCGCTTCTGAAGCGGCCGCCGTTCCGGTGGTCACCGGAGATACCAAGGTTGTGCAGCGTGGCAAAGGTGATGGCATTTACATCACGACCACCGGCGTTGGTGTTGTCGCCGATGAACAAGAGTATTCCGGGGATCGTGCGCAAGCCGGTGACCGGATCATCGTCTCAGGCTCAATTGGTGAGCACGGCATGGCGATCATGGCGCAACGCGAAGGTTTGCGCTTCGCGGCGCCGATTGTTTCCGATACGGCAGCGTTACATGGCCTGATTGCCGCGATGCGTGCCAGTGGTGCGGCGATTCGCACCCTGCGTGACCCCACTCGCGGAGGTGTTGCCACGACATTGAACGAAATCGCGCAGCAATCGGGCGTTGGCATGATGCTGCAAGAAAGTGTTCTACCGGTGCAGCCGCCAGTCGCCGCCGCCTGTGAATTCCTGGGACTTGACCCCTTGTATGTCGCCAACGAGGGAAAGCTGCTGGCCATCGTCGCTCCCGCGGATGCGGACGCGCTGGTGTCCGCAATGCGCGCCCATCCACTGGGACGAGGAGCGGCGATCATTGGCAGTGTCCATCGCGATTCGCATCACTTTGTACAGATGACCACCGTCCTTGGTGGTCGGCGTATCGTCGATTGGTTAACCGGCGAACCCTTGCCACGGATCTGCTGAGCCGTGAGCAGCATTGTTTGTCGTGCCGACGAAACGGTAAACAACGACAGAAGGGAAAGCTTAGGCTGTAAGTCGGTGCGACAGGCGTGCCAGAATCACCCGGCATTGTTGGTTTTACTTGTTAAATTATTTTTTTGTTTGTTTACTCCAGTGAAGTGTGCGTTATTTCTCTGTTCGAAAGCCGGTGCCTGTGTAGTCTTCGCCGGAGTGGTGTGTGATAGCAACGGAGGGGTGGCTTGTCGGCCTGTTGTTTTGCGTGTGGACCGATCATGAAAAAATGTCGGACTGATGTTTTTGTTGGGCAAGCAACGGTGGAAAACAGTCGGTGATGGTGTTCCAGCTTCCGCATGGGCAAGATTGTGGGGGTGGGATGACATCTCCGTGCTTTGGTCTGTGAAGGCAATTCCACTATACTGTGCCGCGCCGCACGGTGCGTACCGATGCTATGTTTCTGAAATTTGTCGCAAATCGTTTCCAAGGTCGGGACTAATAAGGAGAGTGGTCATGGTTACACGCCTGCACGCGGTTATTGGCGTAGCGTTTCGCTGGATTGCACTTGGATTGCTGGGCGGTCTGCTTGCGGGCTGTGTGTCTTATCCTCCGGCGCCAACGTCAGCGGCTTCCGCCGATTACCGTTATAACATCGGTCCGGGAGATAGCGTGAATATCATCGTATGGCGCAACCCTGAGCTATCGATGTCTGTTCCCGTTCGTCCAGATGGCATGATCGCAGGTCCCTTGATCGAGGATATGCCGGCAATGGGCAAAACCCCTACGGCCTTGGCGCGTGACATGGAGAAGGCCCTCGGCACCTTCATCCGGGATCCCGTGGTGACCGTGATAGTAACCAACTTCGTCGGAACACAAAGCGAGCAGATTCGGGTGGTTGGCGAGGCCGCCAAACCGCAGGCTCTTCCTTACAAGCAAAACATGACCTTGCTTGATGTGATGATTGCCGTCGGAGGGCTGACCGATTTCGCTGATGGCAACGGGGCCAGCATTCTGCGTGCCACGGAAGGTAACAAGCAATACAGCGTCCGTTTGAACGATTTGATTCGGCGTGGCGATATTTCGGCCAACGTCGACGTCAGGCCAGGCGATGTGCTGATTATTCCGCAGAGCTGGTTTTGATTGCTATTCATTGTTTTAATGTTGTTTTACGCATTGCCGCGCTATAAAAAGCGCGGCAGGCATTTGTCAAACCAATATTAATAGAGTCTGAAACCGATGGATGAACTGCTTCGACAAGTGACAACGGTCCTGCGAGGAATGTGGAAGCGTCGCTGGTTGGGGATCATTGTCGCCTGGATTGTGGGGTTGGCCAGCGTCGTTGCCGTGTTGGCAATTCCCGACAAATACGAGGCATCGGCGCGTGTTTTTGTTGATACGCAATCGATTCTTCGTCCCCTGATGTCGGGGCTTGTGACGCAGCCCAATATCGACCAGCAGGTCATGATGCTGAGCCGCACTTTGATCAGCCGTCCGAACATCGAAAAATTGATCCGTATGGCGGATCTTGATTTAAAAATTCAATCGAAAGCTGAAAAAGATGCTCTTGCGGAGTCGCTGATGTCTTCCTTGAAGATCAACAACACTTCACGAGATAATATTTATTCACTTTCTTATCGGGACACGAATCCAGAGAGCGCCAAAAAAGTGGTGCAGTCACTGGTGTCGATTTTTGTTGAATCTAACCTTGGCGACACGCGAAAAGATACCGAATCGGCCCAGAAATTCCTGGATAAGGAAATTGCGAGTTACGAAAAAAAGCTGGAAGAGGCAGAGGCGCGGCTGAAGGACTTTAAAATCCGTAACCTCGACGTGCAAAGCGGCGAGGGTAAAGACCATTTCAGTAAAATGAGTGAGACCAGCGCGCTGCTCGAGCAAAGTCGTCTTGAGTTGCGCGAGGCGGAACAGTCTCGCGACGCACTCAAACGCCAGCTTGTTGGAGAAGAGCCTTCTCTGGTGCCGGATGCGACCCAAGAATCCACTGCCGGTGTCTCGGTTCCCGAAATCGATAGTCGACTCGATGCCATGCAGCGGAGCCTTGACGCCTTGCTACAGCGGTATACCGACAAGCATCCCGAAGTTGTCAGTACACGTAATCGGATCAAAGAACTGGAGGAGCAAAAAAGCCGTGAGGTCGCCGCTCGGCGCAAGACGGCCATCGCCAATCCATCGGCATCGGTAAGTGTCAATCCGGTGCAGCAGCAAATGAAAATATCATTGGCGGAGACAGAGGCGCGCGTCGCCGGCCTGCGTACTCGCGTGGCGGAATATCAGGCGCGTTATGAGCGGATGAAAGGTGCGGTAAAGATGGTGCCGCAAATTGAAGCCGAGTTTACCCAACTCAACCGCGACTATGACATCCACAAGAAAAATTACGAGCAACTGGTGCAAAGGCGCGAGTCCGCCACTATCGGCAGTCAGATGGACACGGCGGCCGGTGTGGATTTTCGCCTGATTGATCCTCCTCGGGCCTCGCCAAATCCGGTTGCTCCAAATCGCTCGTTGTTTCTGCCGCTGACCTTGCTTTTCGCGCTTGCCGCCGGCGTGGCGGTGACTTTTGCAGCGAGTCAACTCCGGCCGGTGTTTTTTGATTCACGGTCATTGAGAGAAATTACCGGTTTGCCGCTGCTGGGAACGGTTTCGATGATTGCCAGCGACGCGACCAAGCGTCGCGAAAGAAAGGATCTGCTGCGCTTCACGGCGGCTTGCGTGGCGCTGGTTGGTACGTATGGTGCCGGCCTGCTTGCCTTGTTTTTTATCTCCGCCCGTAGTGCCTGAGGAAAGCCGATGAGCCTCATTGAACAAGCCGCAAAGCGCCTGGAGCAACTGCGCAAGGCCGGCGTGGAGATTCCGCCTGCTGCCGGCGATGCCGAGTCGCGTAATGTGGATCGACGTGCTGCCGAGACGATAGCCGCAGACTACCGTGGCGAGACGGCGCCGCCTGCCGATGTCATCGTGAAAGCGAAACCTTCCGCGCCAGTACCGCCGCCGCCGCTGAGTTTTTCGGCTTCCCGGCGCGTGGAACTCGATTTGAATGCGCTGTCCGCCGCCGGTCTCATCAGTCCTGATGCTCCGCGTTCTCAGCTAGCCGACCAGTACCGCGTGATCAAGCGGCCATTGATCGCCAATGCCATGGGCAAGGGTGCGGCTCCGATCAAGCGTGGCAATCTGATCATGGTGACGAGCGCCCTTCCCGGCGAAGGCAAGAGCTATTCGGCGATCAACTTGGCGATGAGCATTGCCATGGAGATGGATAACACGGTGATGCTCGTTGATGCCGACGTGCCGAAGCCTTCCGTTCTCAAGATGCTTGGCATGCAGCCGACACGTGGCCTGCTCGATGTGCTTACCGAGCCGTCCGTTGAAATGGCGGATGTATTGATACGAACCAACGTAGAGAAGCTCAGTATTTTGCCTAGCGGAACACAACACCCGCGCGCTACCGAGCTTCTGGCAAGCGAAGCGATGGTTAGCTTGCTCGACGAAATGGCCAGCCGCTATCCGGATCGGATCATCATTTTTGATTCGCCACCGCTTTTGATGACCACTGAATCACGCGTGTTGGCCACGCACATGGGGCAGGTGGTGGTGGTGGTGCGGGCCGAGAGTACTGTTCGCAGTGACGTCAAGCATGCCTTGGCCGCGATTGAATCCTGCCCGGTGAAGCTGATGCTTCTCAATCAGGCGAGAGCGAGCACGCAAGACGGGTATGGTTACGGATATGGATATGGGTACGGCTATGGCTACGGTTACGGCGGTCCAGATGGTGCGTGAACTAGTCGATACCGCCGCCAGTTGTACGCGGAAGCGTAAGTCGCTGTTATTGGCGCAACGTTTGGCTGGTGAAAAAATATCGTTGGCGTTTCCGTTTCATTCGGTATCCGCTTTTTTGTTGGGTCTGACGACGGTCGGTGTTGCTTCAACGGTACACGCCGAGGCATGGGTGATCACACCGACGTTGGCTGTCAACGAAACCTTGACCAACAATTTGTTTCTCTCGGCTGCCAACCGGACCAGCGATTTGGTGACGGAAATTGCACCAGGCATTTCTATTGACGGAAAAAGTGCGCGTGCTAGCTTGCGCCTCGACTATTCGATGATTGGAAAATTTTATGCTCATGAGTCGTCGTCGAACACGCATCAAAATTCACTTAACGCCGTCGGGATGCTTGAGGCTATCGAAAACTGGTTGTTTATCGATGCATCAGGGACCATTTCGCAACAGTATCTCAGCCCGTTTGGACCTGTCTCTCCCAGCACCGCAAACGTCAACAGCAACCAGACGGAAACTTCCAGTTATTCGCTTTCGCCTTACATCAAGGGTCGTTTCCTGTCGTCCGCCGATTATTTGTTGCGCTATAAGGGAACAACGACATCTTCAAAGTCGAACGCCGCCGCTGATTTGACGTCCAGCGAATGGCTGGGCAAGCTCAACGGGACGACTCGCTGGGGGGCGCTGGGCTGGTTTCTCGACGCGAACAACCTGATCAGTAACTATTCGTCTGGCAAGGATTTCGAGACGACCAGCTATAACGCAGGCTTGTCTTACACCTTTAACCCGCAGTTGCGTGTTTCCGCGCATACGGGCCGCGAGTCAAACAACTATCTGAGTACGAAACAGGAAAGCAACAGCACGTCGGGTGTCGGTTTTGTGTGGACACCAAGCCCGCGGGCGGAATTGTCGGCCAATGAAAGTAGACGTTTTTTTGGCAACGGTTACGACGTGAGCTTCCGGTATCGCCTACCACGTTCTTTGGTGACGTACAGAGCGAGCAAGGATGTGTCGTTTCAACCGTCCGGAGTGGGAAATACGAGTCTGGGCAGCAATTACGATATCTTCTATTCGCTCCTGAAAGCGGTCAACCCTGGCGCGACGCCGGCCGCGATCAAGGCGCAGACCATCCAGCTCTTGAATAGTCGAGGAATCCCACTGGATGGCACGGTCGCAAGCGGCAATTTATCCAACAGTCCCAATGTCAGTAAATTGCAGGAATTGACACTGGCGTTCCTTGGCGCGCGGAATACCGTGACCTTTTCGGCCAGCGAGATCGAGCAGCAACCGCTTTCGACGGGAGCGAGCCCGCCCGGCGGTTCGCCATCGCTCCAGGGACCGACGCAGCAGCGAGCGATGAGTCTTGTTTGGGGGCATCAACTGACCGGAGCCTCGTCGCTTTCTCTTTCCTACAATCACCAGCGAACGCGAGGTCTTGGCGACATTACGACGGAAACCACGACCGATGGCGTGTACTTATTGTTGACCACGCGGATTTCACCGAAAACGCAGGGTAACATCACTGCACGGCGGGTGGTTGCCGATGGGGCTAGCGCTTATACCGAGAGTGCGCTGACCGGTGGTTTTTCACACAGTTTTTGATTGATCGGAATGTACGAGTCCTTTTATGGCTTGACCAACAAGCCGTTTCAATTGAATCCGGATCCATCGTTTTATTTCGCCAGCAAACAGCATCAGCGGGCGATGGCTTACCTTGAGTACGGGTTAAATCAAAACGAGGGGTTCATCGTTGTGACCGGTGAGGTTGGCGCTGGCAAAACGACGATTGTCCGTGGTTTGCTCAACGATCTCGATCCAGACAAAGTGGTTGCGGCGCAGCTGGTTACCACTCAGCTCGATGCCGAGGATACCTTGCGCATGGTCGCCGCCGCTTTCGGCGTGCCGACTCGTAATGTCGGCAAGTCGGACGTGCTGCTGGCCCTGGAGGCTTTTCTGGTGGATGTGACCCGTCAGGGAAAGCGTTGTCTGTTGATTGTTGACGAAGCGCAGAATTTAACGGCAAGGGCGGTGGAAGAACTGCGGATGCTGTCGAACTTTCAGTTCGGTACGCAAGCCTTGCTGCAAAGCTTCCTGATCGGCCAGCCGGAGTTCCGGAGAATCATGCAAAGTCCGCAAATGCAACAGTTGCGCCAGCGAGTGATCGCGGCGTGTCACATCGGACCAATGGACAAGGAAGAGACGCGAGCCTACATCGACCACCGCCTGAAATGCGCCGGTGCTCAAGGTTCGCCGCGCTTCGACGCGGCGGCGTACGAGGCGATTTTTGAAGCCAGCGGCGGTGTGCCGCGGCGGATTAACTCGCATTGCGACCGCTTGCTTTTGTCAGGCTATTTGAGCGGAAAGAGGGAGTTCACGCGCGACGAGGTTGATGAGGTCGCGAAGGAGATCAAGGAAGAAACCCAGTCGGGCGTCGCCTTGAGTTCCAGCCAGATCATGAACAACGCGCAAGGAGCGATGCAATCGCATTTGGCGGAAGGGAATCCGCTGGATGTGGATCTCTCGCAAATGACCCTGGATGGGAGTACGGCGGATCAGGCATCGCGCGTTCTCGCCGACCTCAAGACAGGCCAGGCGGACCAGCGATTGTTGCGTCTAGAGCGCAGCATGTTTCGTATCGAACGCAGCAATGCCGCACTATTGTCGCTGCTACAGCAACTCGTCGACGCGGTCCGCGCTAAATCGTAGCAATCGTAGCTTGAGGAGTCGATAGTGACAAACGTGGCATGGCCCGCCGAGTTGGGTCCCGTGGTCTGCGTCGTCGGCGCGCGGCCGAATTTCATGAAAATGGCGCCAATCCTGCGCGCTTTCGCCGCCAACGTGCCAGCGTTGCCGACGCTGCTGGTGCACACCGGGCAACATTACGATCGGGACATGAACGACCGTTTGTTCGAGGAGTTGCGCCTGCCGCATCCCGATATCAATCTGGAAGTCGGATCGGGAACGCATGCGGTGCAGACTGCCGAGGTGATGCGGCGCTTCGAACCGGTGCTCGATACGCGGCAACCGTCGTGCGTGCTGGTTGTCGGTGATGTCAATTCAACGTTGGCGTGTGCTCTGGTGTCGGCGAAAAAAAACGTGCCGGTGGTGCATGTCGAGGCAGGGTTGCGCAGCTATGATCGGGCGATGCCCGAGGAAATCAATCGAGTTCTCACCGATCAGATTGCCGATCGTTTATACACCACCGAGCGTGGTGCGCTGGCCAACCTGACACGCGAAGGCGTCGCCGAGGAACGTATTCATTTCGTGGGTAACGTGATGATCGATTCGCTCTTGTCGAATCGCGAGTTCGCGCCGGCAGCCGAAAATACCTTGCGCTTGGCGGGTATCGCCCCGCGGGTGCTCGAATGCGTGGCCGGCGGTTACGGCTTGGTCACCTTGCACCGCCCGTCCAATGTCGACAGTGTGGATACGCTAAAACCCTTGCTTAAGGTCTTGCGTGAGGTCTCCGAGAAAGTGCCTTTGATTTTTGCCTTGCATCCGCGCACGCGAGCAAATATCGAGCGTTTTGGCTTGATGGAACTGGTGACCAGCGAACGAATGGTATTGCTGCCGCCGCAAGGTTATCTTGAAATGCTTGGTTTGCTGGCTGGCGCCAAACTCGTACTTTCCGATTCCGGCGGCCTGCAGGAGGAAACCACGGCACTTGGTGTTCCCTGCCTGACGATTCGAGAAAATACCGAAAGGCCGATTACCATCGAGCAGGGCACGAATACGCTGGTCGGTTGCGATCCGCGGGCGATACGTCTGGGGGTCGACGAGATTCTGTCGGGCGCCGGTAAATGCGGTCGGATTCCCGAGTTTTGGGATGGCCGCGCCGCCGAAAGAATCGCTGCCGATCTGGCGCGGTGGCTTGTGGACCGCCATCAACGGTGCGCTGCGCCGCGCGCATGAAGAAAAACGGCGGAGCGATAATTGATTAACGCGCTAACCATTGATGTCGAAGACTATTTTCAAGTGTCCGCTCTGGCGCCTTACATTCCGCGCCATCAATGGGATACCTGTGAATGCCGGGTCGAGCGAAACGTCGAGCGTATCCTCTTGTTGCTTGACGAGCGACGGATCAAGGCCACTTTTTTTACCTTGGGCTGGATCGCTGAACGCTATCCTCAACTCGTCCGTCGGATCGCTGATGGAGGCCATGAGTTGGCCAGTCATGGCTACGGTCATGAGCGAGCCAGCGATTTGACGGAAGCCGATTTCACTGCCGACATCGGCCGAGCCAAGATGTTGCTTGAAGACCTGTCCGGCCAGGAGATCAAGGGTTATCGCGCGCCGAGTTTTTCAATCGGCGAGGGTAATCTTTGGGCCTTCGATTGTCTTGAGCGTGCCGGTTATCGATACAGTTCAAGCATCTACCCGATTCGTCACGACCACTACGGCATGCCGGACGCACCGCGGTTTACCCACCGGGTTCGGCCGGGGCTGCTCGAGTTGCCGGTGACCACCGCCCGTTTTTTTAACCGCAACTGGCCGGCGAGCGGGGGGGGCTATTTTCGTTTGTTGCCCTACCGTCTATCGCATTGGTTATTTCAGCAAGTGAATCGACAAGACCGTCAACCGGTGATTTTTTACTTTCATCCATGGGAAATAGACGCTGGGCAGCCGCGGGTGCCCGGCATCGACGCGAGGACGCGTTTTCGCCACTATGTCAATCTACAGCATACCGAGGGCCGGCTCCGGCGCTTGCTCGGGGACTTCAACTGGGGGCGCATGGACGAAGTTTTCCTGGGCGATTGGTTGGTGACATCGAGGGTGGTTTCGTGAGTGAGGCGGGTGGGCGGGAATTACAAGGTGTCGGTGCCGACTCGCTAGAACCGGCAGCCCTTTCAGTCAAGACGCTGAAAGCCGACGATGACGTTGCAGTGGCGTCTTGGGACGCCTTTGTCGATGCGTGTTCCGAGGCAACCTTTTTTCACCGCTCCGGTTGGCAGCCTATTGTTCGCGAAGTCTTCGGTCACCGGACTTATTTTCTGTATGCCGAGCGCGCGGGCGTTTTCGAAGGCGTGCTGCCTTTGGCACATGTGCGCAGCCGCTTGTTCGGAAATTCGCTGGTTTCACTGCCTTTTGCCGTTTATGGTGGCATCGCGGCCAACAGCGAGGGAGCTTTGGTGGCGTTGGAGAAAGAAGCGCGGTCGCTTGCCGAAAAATTGGGCGTCGATCATCTGGAGCTACGTAATGTTCAGCAACGCCACTCCGACTGGCCGACACAGGATCTCTATGTTCGCTTCCGCAAGGCGATTGCGCCGGAGGTCGATGCCAACATGCAGGCCATACCGCGCAAACAGCGGGCAATGGTGCGCAAGGGGATCAAGAATGGTTTGCGTAGTGAAATCGACCTCGATCCTGGACGCTTTTTCAAGCTCTATGCCGACAATGTCCATCGCCATGGTACGCCGGCCCTGCCTCGACGTTACTTCGAAGTGCTCTTTCGGGTGTTCGGCACCGATTGTGAAGTGCTGACCGTTGTTGACGGCTCTGGACGTTCATTGAGTAGCGTGCTGAGTTTTTATTTTCGCGACGAGGTGTTGCCGTACTATGCGGGCGACGAACCGTCGGCCCGCGAATTGGCGGCTAACGATTTTAAATATTGGGAGTTGATGCGGCGCTCCTGCGAACGTGGCCTGAAAGTGTTCGACTATGGGCGCAGCAAACAGGGCACGGGTTCGTATGCGTTCAAGAAAAACTGGGGTTTCGAGCCACAACCGCTTTATTACGAATACTGCCTGTATCGTCGGGATGCCATCCCCCAAAACAACCCGTCAAATGCCAAGTACAAATTGCTGATCAATACTTGGCGGCGGATGCCGATCGGGTTGGCGAACTGGCTCGGGCCGTTCATTGTGCGCAACCTGGGTTAGGAAGGCTGTTGATGGCTATTGTTGTCGGTGTCGTTCTTTGCGCTGTCGTGAATGATTCCCCGTCGCGCGTGCCGAAGGCCGGCGCATGACTCAGGCAATGACTGGCGAGGTGTCACCGGGCGTTCACCCGGGCTGGCGGTTGGCGTTGCCCGCTGTGCTCCTGACCGTGGTCGCCATCCTTTTGCTTTTTCGGACCACTCTCCAGGAAATGGGAGGAATCCTGGCCCGCAGCGATACGTATGCGCACGGCTTTCTCGTGCCGCCAATCACTTTATGGCTGATTTGGCGAATGCGCGAGCGGCTCGCCGTGCTGGCGCCAAAGCGCTGCTATCCGGCGCTTCTCTTGTCGTTGGCGACCGGTTTCGCTTGGTTGTTGGGCGAGCTGGCGGCGGTGAATGTGGTTCCCCAGTTCGCCGTGGTTTTCATGATTCTGTTCGCGGTGTTGACGGTTCTGGGCTGGCCTGTGGTACGAAGCATGGCTTTCCCGCTGCTGTTCTTGTTGTTTACCGTTCCGTTTGGCGATTTTACCCAGGCCAAGCTGATGGAGTGGACGGCAAAGTTCACCGTGCTTGGCTTGCGCCTGTCGGGAGTACCGGTGTACAGCGAAGGGCAGCAGATCGTCATTCCCTCCGGGACTTGGTCGGTCGTCGAGGCGTGCAGTGGTGTTCGTTATTTGATTGCCTCGCTGACCGTGGGTACCTTGTTTGCCTATCTGACCTACCAATCGTGGCGGCGGCGGTTGATTTTTTTCGGAATTTCTATCGTGGTGCCGGTGATTGCCAACTGGGGACGAGCCTACATGATCGTCATGTTGGGTCATCTCTCGGGGAACAAGCTCGCTGTGGGTGTCGATCATCTGATCTACGGCTGGATATTTTTTGGCTTGGTGATTCTGCTCATGTTCGGGGTGGGCACGCGATGGCGTGAGGACGATACGCCGTCGATACGGCCAGTCGGCCCGCCGATCGTCGCCACGCGAAGCGAGTCGCCGGTGTGGATGGTGGCCGTTGTCACGGTGTTGGTGGCGGCGATCTGGCCGTTGGCGCAATGGCGGATTGAGCACGATATCGCCGCTCCGGTGACCCGGTTGGCTCCCTTTGAGCCGATTCCGCGCTGGCAGCGCATCGACCATGGACTGCCAGACTGGCAACCGCGGTTCGCGACATCCGCGGCCAAGACGCGAGCGGTGTTCGAAAAAGACGGTCGGCGGGTAGGCGTGTTTCTGGCGTATTACCGTAATCAGGATCAGCGACACAGGCTCGTCAGTTCGACCAACGTTCTGGTGGCCAGCGACGATCCGGTGTGGGTGAGGGTGGACGGTGGCGAGCGGGAAATCTCTTTCGACCGCGAACTGTTTTCGGTCCGCATGGCGGAGTTGCGCGGCCAATTCCATACCCGTCTGGAGGTTTGGCAGTGGTATTGGGTCGACGGGCATTGGACATCGAGCGACATCCTGGCCAAGGTGTATACAGCAATGTCGCGACTGCTTGGACGAGGGGATGACTCGGCGGTAGTCGTTCTCTATACGTTGCGGAATCCGCAAGGCAACGCGTTGTCGCCGCTGGAAGAGTTTGCGAGTGACGCCGGACCGGCCATCGCAGCCGCTTTGCGGCAAACGTTGGACACGAGATGACAACGAGTGACGATCGGCGTCCGCTGGTCGCCCACGTGGTGTTCCGATTCGATATCGGCGGCCTTGAGAACGGCATCGTCAATCTGATCAATCGCATGCCCGCCGACGCCTATCGGCATGCCGTGATTTCCCTGACCGAGATCACCGATTTTCGGAAGCGCGTCGTCCGTGACGACGTGACATTCATTGCCTTGCACAAAGCGCCAGGTCACGGGTTCTGGATTTACGGTCGCCTGTTCCGGCTGTTTCGGGAACTTCGGCCTGCCATCGTCCATAGTCGCAATCTGGCCGCGCTTGAGGTGGTGATTCCCGCATGGCTCGCGGGCGTGCCAGTCAGACTACACGGCGAGCATGGTCGCGATGTCGACGATCTGAATGGCGCCAGCAAAAAATACCAGTGGGTGCGACGCATTTATCGACCATTCGTGACGCATTTCATAGCGTTGTCAAAAAATCTCGACGATTATCTGAAATCGCGGGTCGGTGTTGCTCCGGACAAAGTTGCGCAGATCTACAACGGGGTCGATGCACACCGCTTTCATCCTGCCGAGGTTCGGCAAGAAATCGCCGGTTGTCCGTTCGTCGCCCCGGACTATTGGCTGGTGGGTACCGTCGGGCGGATGCAGCTTGTCAAGGATCAAACCACTTTGGCGCGAGCTTTTGTCCGAGCATTGGAAATGTGTCCGGAACTCAATAATCGTCTGCGATTGTTGATGATCGGAGACGGACTGCTGCGCGAACAGGCGCTCGCCATTCTCGAAAAAGCCGGAGTTTCAGCCTGCGCCTGGTTGCCGGGGCCGCGCGACGACATACCGGAAATATTGCGGGGTCTGGATTGTTTTGTGCTGCCGTCGCTGGCCGAAGGGGTGTCCAATACGATTCTGGAAGCCATGGCGTGCGGATTGCCGGTTATCGCGACCGATGTGGGTGGTAACGGCGAATTGGTCGAAGCGGGGCGTACCGGCGAACTGGTGCCCGCCAATGACCCGGAATCGATGGCGAGACAGATCGTGGCCTATGCACTGAACCCCGAGACCGCGCGCGCGGCGGGCCGTGCCGGTCGAGAAGCCGTGGAGCGACGATTCAGCTTGGCGGCGATGACTCACAGCTACCGGGCGCTTTATGATCGATTACGGGTCGCGTGAGATTGGCGGGAAAATTTCCGGTTTGGTGTGCCGTTGGGTTGCCTAATATAAAAGGACATTAAAATAAAGGTATGTGCGGCATTTCAGGAATTTTCGATACCCGTGGCAGGCGCGAGATCGATCGTGTGGCGCTGACGCGCATGAACGAGTCGCAACACCATCGCGGTCCCGACGAAGGCGGCTTGCATGTTGAAGCCGGTCTCGGACTGGGTCACCGTCGCCTGTCGATCATCGATTTGTCAACCGGGCAGCAACCGCTGTACAACGAAGATCGCAGTGTTTGCGTGGTGTTCAATGGTGAAATTTATAATTACCGGGAATTGATTCCCGAGTTGCTGGCCTTGGGGCACGTTTTTCACACCCGCAGCGACACCGAGGTGATCGTGCACGCCTGGGAAGCCTGGGGAGAAGATTGCGTCCGTCGCTTTCGTGGCATGTTCGCTTTCGCCCTTTGGGATCGCAATCGCGAAACGCTGTTCCTGGCGCGCGACCGTCTGGCCGTCAAGCCGCTTTACTACGCTTTTTTGCCGGATGGCACTTTTCTTTTCGGTTCCGAACTCAAGTCGTTGCTGGCACACGGCGGTCTGGCGCGCGAAATCGACCCGCTGGCCGTCGAAGAGTATTTCGCGCTTGGTTATGTGGCGGAGCCGCGAAGCATTTTCCGTCAGGCGAAAAAACTGCCGCCGGCACACATCCTGACGCTGCGTCGCGGTCAGCCGGTCGGTGAGCCAAAAGCCTATTGGGACGTGCGTTTTCGCCTGGATGACACGTGTTCCCTGGAGGATGCCTGCGCACAACTCGACGACAAACTTCGTGAATCGATTCGCCTGCGCATGATTTCGGAAGTTCCTCTTGGGGCTTTCCTGTCCGGAGGGGTCGATTCAAGCGCGGTGGTGGCGTTGATGGCGGGTTTGTCGGAGGAACCGGTCAACACCTGTTCGATCGCCTTCGACGATCCGGCTTTCGACGAGGCGGTGTTTGCACGGAAAGTCGCCGACCGCTACCAGACCAACCATCATTGCGAACTGGTCCAAAGCGACGATTTCGATCTGATCGACACGCTGGCCGCGCTTTATGACGAGCCTTACGCCGACAGCTCGGCGATTCCGACGTATCGGGTGTGTCAACTGGCACGCAAGCACGTGACGGTTGCCCTTTCGGGCGATGGCGGCGACGAAACCTTTGGTGGTTATCGGCGTTATCGGCTGCATTTGATGGAGGAGCGCATGCGTGCGGCGATTCCGCATGGCGTTCGCAGCCCGTTCTTTGGATTGCTCGGTCGCGTTTATCCAAAAGCGGACTGGGCGCCGCGTATGTTTCGCGCCAAGACGACTTTTGAAGGACTGGCGCGCACCTCGGTGGAGGCCTACTTTCACTCGGTATCGATCCTGCGGGGGCCGATGCGCGCGCAATTGTTCTCCGACCGTTTTCGCCGGGAAATCGATGGTTACACGGCCGAGGATGTTTTCCGATCTCACGCGGCGCGTGCCGGCACCGACGATCCACTGGCGCTGATCCAGTATCTCGATCTCAAGACCTACTTGGTGGGTGACATCAACACCAAGGTCGATCGTGCCAGCATGGCGCATTCGCTTGAGGTGCGCGAACCGTTGATGGATCACGAACTGGTCGAATGGATGGCGACCTTGCCGTCTTCGCTGAAGGTGCGGGGTCAGGAAGGCAAGATCCTGTTGAAAAAAGCCATGGAACCGCGCCTGCCGCAGGATATTCTGTACCGTCCGAAAATGGGGTTCGCGGTACCGTTGGCGCGCTGGTTCCGTGGGCCGCTCAAGGAGCGCGTGCGGCACGCGGTCCTCGGTTCACGTCTGGCGGCGACCGGTTGGTTCAACCCGACTTACCTCCAGCATCTGGTCGACGCCCATCAGTCTGGGGCACACGACTACAGCGCGCCGTTGTGGACCCTGTTGATGTTCGAGGCGTTTCTGCGCAAGGTGTTGGACGCACCGACGGCGTCGCTGGTGACGCCATCGGTGACAGGATGAGCGACCGGTTTCGTCGATGAGCAATCTACTCTATCTCGTTCATCGTCTGCCTTACCCGCCGAACAAGGGCGACAAGGTGCGTTCCTACCATTTGCTCAAACACCTGGCTGCCAAGCACCGTGTGTTTCTCGGCACGTTCATCGACGACCCGGCCGACGAGGAATACCTCGACGCTACGCGCGCCTTTTGCGCCGACATGCACGTTGCCAGACTTGATCCTCGCGTGGCCAAACTTCTCAGCTTGCGAGGCCTTTTCAACCGGCAAGCCTTGTCACTTCCTTATTATGACAATGCCGGTTTGCAGGCGTGGGTCGATCGCACTCTGGCGTCGCGGAACATCGATGCGGCGCTGATTTTTTCGTCGGTGATGGCCGCTTTTGTACGGAAAGCACCACACCTGCCGACACTGGTCGACTTTGTCGATGTCGATTCCTTGAAGTGGACGCAGTACGCTGACAACCACCGCTGGCCCCTGTCGTGGCTTTACCGGCGGGAAGGACAACGTCTGCTGGCCTTTGAGCGTTCGGTGGCCGCGCGGGCGGAGCGGTCCTTTTTTGTCACCGAAGGCGAAACCGATCTTTTTCGCGGCCTGGCTCCCGAGTGCGCCACGAAAGTCGAAGCCATGTGCAATGGCGTGGATGCCGACTATTTTTCGCCGCGACATCCGCTGCCCTCGCCATTTCAAGCCGACGAACTGCCGTTGGTGTTCACGGGCGCCATGGACTATTGGCCCAATATCGACGCCGTCAACTGGTTCGCGACGGAAATGTTGCCGCGTCTGTTGCAGGATTGGCCGAGCGCGCGTTTTTACATTGTCGGACGTAGTCCGACGCCGGCGGTGCAGGCGCTGACCGGGGCACACGTCGTGGTGACCGGCACGGTCCCGGACGTGCGTCCCTATCTGCAACATGCGGCCGTCGTCGTCGCGCCCTTGCGTCTAGCCCGCGGCGTGCAAAATAAAATTCTTGAAGCCATGGCCATGGGGATGCCGGTCGTTGCTTCGCAGGAATGTTCCACCGCCATCGACGCCACGCCGGAACGCGATTTTCTCACCGCGGCCTCCGCTGCCGAGTTCGTCGCGCAGGTTAACGCCATGCTCAGAGAGCGCGCACGCGCGCGGGAGATCGGCGCGGCAGCCCGCCGGCAGGTCGTGGCGCGCTACAGTTGGGGCGCCCACCTCGCGGTCATCGATCGCTATCTGCGGTCATGAAGAGCGTGGGATTAGAGCGGTTATGTCGGGGCGCGACGGATTGCGCCAAATTTCCGTTACCCGATACCGGCGCGGAGGGACGATGAGTCTCCGGATTTTGCATATTCTCGATCATTCCATTCCGCTGCACAGCGGGTATACCTTTCGGACGCTTTCGATTCTGCGCGAGCAGCGCAAACTTGGCTGGCAGACCTTTCATCTGACAACCCCGAAACACGTCGGCTGCACCGTGGCTGAAGAAGATGTCGACGGGTTGCACTTCTATCGCACCATCGGCGCGGCAAGTGCCGAAAGGCGCGTGCCGGGTCTCGGCGAACTGACGCTGATGCGCCAGGTCGAGACGCGTTTGCTGGAAGTCGCCGAGGCGGTCAAGCCAGATATCCTGCACGCGCATTCGCCGGTGTTGAACGCCATTCCCGCCTTGCGAGCAGGCAAGCGGCTCGGCTTGCCGGTGGCTTACGAGGTGCGGGCGTTCTGGGAGGATGCGGCCGTGGATCATGGCTCGACCACGGAAGGCAGTCTTCGCTACTGCCTGACCCGGCGCCTTGAAACTCACGCCCTGAAGCGCGCCGATCAGGTGTTCACGATTTGCGAAGGACTGCGGTCCGATATCGTGGCGCGCGGTGTGGCCGGCGAGAAAGTAACGATTATTCCCAATGCCGTCGATGTCGAGACTTTTGCCGTCGGTGGCCAGCCGGACGAGGCATTGAAAGCTCGCCTGGGCTTGGCCGGGGCGACGGTCGTTGGTTTTATCGGGTCTTTTTATGCCTATGAGGGGCTTGATCTGCTGATCGAGGCGCTGCCTGGAATCCTGGCCCGGCAGCCGGACGTGCGGGTGCTGCTGGTCGGCGGCGGTCCGCAGGAAGCCGTTCTCAAGGAACAAATCGCGCGCCTGGGTTTGTGCGAAAAAGTCGTTGTCCCCGGACGCGTGCCGCATGCGGAAGTGCAACGTTATTACGACTTGATCGATGTGCTCGTCTATGCGCGCCATTCGATGCGCCTGACCGATTTGGTCACGCCCTTGAAGCCGCTGGAGGCGATGGCGCAAGGGCGCTTACTGGTTGCGTCGGATGTCGGTGGGCATCGCGAGTTGATCAGGCACGGCGAGACGGGCATTCTCTTCAAGGCCGGTAGCGCCGTCGCCTTGACCGATGCGGTGTCGCGGCTATTGAACGAGCGGGATGAATGGGTCGCCTTTCGGGCCGCCGGTCGCCGTTTTGTCGAAACCGAGCGCAATTGGACCGCCAGCGTCGAGCGCTATCGGAACGCTTACGCCCGCCTGCTTGCGCCAGGGCGGGGTCGATAGTGCGGCGTGAGCGGAAAATCCGGACCCTGCTGTTCTCGACGCTCTATCCCAGCAGCGTGCGCCCCGGCAACGGCATTTTCGTCGAAACCCGCTTGCGTGAGCTGCTTGGCAGCGGCGAGGTCGACAGTCGTGTGGTCGCGCCGGTGCCGTATTTTTTTTCGACCAATCCGCGTTTCGGAAACTATGCCTTGATGGCCAAGACCCCGAAACACGAAATTCTCAATGGTATCGAGGTTTTTCATCCTCGCTATTTATTGCCGCCGAAGGTCGGGATGAACATCGCGCCGTTTGCCTTGGCGCACGGTGCTTTACCGGCGATTCGGCAATTGCTGGCCGGCGGTTTTGACTTCGACCTGATCGATGCCCACTATTACTATCCGGACGGCGTGGCGGCGGCGCTGGTCGCCAGGCATTTCGACAAACCGCTCGTCGTTACCGCGCGTGGTTCCGATATCAACCTGATTCCACAATATTCTATTCCACGCCGCCTGATCCAATGGGCGGCACGGCGCGCGCACGCGTCGGTCGGCGTTTGTGCCGCGCTCTGCGACAAAATGGCGGCGATCGGCATCGATCGTTCAAAGCTGCTGGTCTTGCGCAACGGCGTCGATCTGGAACGCTTTCGCCCGATTCCGCAAGCCGAGGCGCGAACGGGTCTCGGCTGGCCCACACGACAAACGCTGCTTTCGGTCGGCAATCTGGTCGAACTCAAAGGGCACCATCTCGCCATCGAGGCCTTGACCCGATTAGCCACGTACCGGCTGGTGATCGTCGGCTCCGGTGGCGAGCGGCAGGCGCTCGAAAGATTGGCTGGAAGTCTCGGTGTCGCCGACCGGGTGGTCTTTGTCGGCGGCGTTCCGCAGGCCGACCTCTTCCGGTATTACAGTGCGGCGGACGCGTTGGTTCTCTGTTCCAGCCGCGAAGGATGGGCCAATGTGCTACTTGAAGCGATGGCTTGCGGAACACCGGTGGTCGCGACCCGGATTGCGGGAACGATAGAGGTGGTCGCCTCGTCGGAGGCTGGCCGATTGGCTCCGGAAAGAACATCGGCGAGCATCGCCGAGACTGTCGAGGCGCTGTTTGCGAGAATGCCGGAACGCGATGCGGTCAGGAGATACGCCGAACAATTTACGTGGGAGAGCACGACCGCCGGACAACTGGCGCTCTTTAAACAGGCGATACAGGCCAATGCTCGATCAATGGCGTAAGCCCGTTCAATAAACGATAAGGTTATTCAAAAATGCGGGATCTTCTGATCACGGCAATCTTTATCGGGCTGGTGCCGGCCATTTTTTATCGGGCGCACATCGGTGCCCTGGCATGGGCATGGGTAAGTCTGATGTCGCCGCATCGATTGGCGTATGGTTTCGCTTTCGGCCTGCCGTTCGCCATGGTCGTGGCGATTGCCACCTTGCTGGTTTTATTGGGAGGTTCGCAACGCAAGTCCTTTCCGGTCAATGCCATCACCGTCATTCAGATTTTGTTTGTCTGCTGGATGTCGACCACGGTTTTCTTCGCGCTTAACCCGGATACGGAAGGCGTCATGTATGTATGGAAACAGGTGCTGAAAACACAGTTGATGCTACTTGTCACCCTGATGCTGATTCGCGGCCGGGAGCATATCGATCAGCTGATTTGGGTCATTGTCGTTTCCCTGGGGTTTTTTGGCGTCAAGGGCGGAATATTTACATTACTCAACGGCGGAAACTTCCGCGTCTGGGGTCCGGCGGATTCGTTTATCGAAGGTAACAACGAATTGGCCCTGGCCCTCGTCGCGCTGATTCCGCTCATGTATTACCTGATCAAGGTATCGCAAAACAAATGGGTGAAAAGGGGGCTTTGGGCAAGTGCCTTTTTTTGTATATTCTCGGTTTTGGGCAGTCACTCAAGAGGTGCCTTGGTGGCGATCGTGAGCATGCTTTTCTTCTTCATTTTGAAGAGTGATCGCCGCCTTGTTTCTTCGATTGTTGTCGTTTGCGTCGGGACTATCGCCGCATTATTCATGCCTGAGGAGTGGTTTTCCAGGATGAACACCATCGAGGAATATCAATCCGATGAATCCGCGCAAAGCCGTTTGAACACCTGGGCGACAATATGGAATATGGTCATGGATCGGCCGCTGGTGGGCGCCGGATTCCGGGTCGGTAGCGACTTGCTGTACCAGCTCTATTCACCGGGACCGTGGACTGCTTCTTTCGATGCGCACAGTATTTATTTTCAAGCGTTGGGCGAACACGGGTTCCCAGGGCTTTTTCTTTTCGTGGCGTTTGGTCTGGTGACCTGGGTCAAGGCGGGCAGGTTGGCCAAGGTATGCGCTTCCGGGCCGGAATCGGAATGGATTCCCGTTCTGATGCGCATGATTCAGGTGAGCCTCCTGGGGTTTGCCGCTGGCGGCGCGTTTCTGGGGCTCATGCACTATGAATTTCCGTATTACCTCGCGGCGCTGGTGGTGATGGTTGGTGAAACGGTCAAGGAAAATCAAAAGGATGTGCTGGCAAAGCCTGGCGCCGCGGCAACGGGATGATAGGCGATAATCGATGATCCGTTTTCACCGATAAATCCGATATCGAGCGAAAGAGTTAATTAAAGGTAAGGAGTTGATCATGTTCTTGATCAGGCCATTTCCAGTGGGTGATTCGCCGCGACAGCGCAAGAAAAACTGGATAACGAAGTCGATGGCGCCGGCGTTTGGCACGGTTTTGTTATTTCTTTTTTCCTCACCGTTGCGCGCCATTGAAATGACGGAGGCTGAATACCTGCTGCTCCCGGAATTTTGTCGTGCGCAGGGGAATGTCTCGAAATATTTTGAAAAATATTTAATCGCGGAGAGAAAGCGTCAGCTTGAATCCTCTTTCGGTTCAAATTATCAGCATTTTCATCATTATTGCTGGGCTCTTGTCGCCATTTCCAGGGCTTACAGCACCTCGGCGGACTATAACCAGCGCCGAGCGCATGCGTTGGGCGCGGTGCATGATATGGGCTATGTTCTCGAGCGTGCGACGGCGAATTTTGTTCTACTGCCAGAGATTTACACAAAACTCGGAGAAGCCTATTTGTTGGCGCGAGATGATGTGAACGCCGAAAAATCGTTCCGTAAAGCCTGGGAACTCAAATCGGATTATTGGCCACCTTACGTATGGTGGGCGCAAAGACTGATGCAGCTAGGAAAAACGCGAGAAGCGCTGGCCGTGGCGGAGTCTGGCCGGAAAAATGCGCCCGGTGTGAAAGCGCTGGAGAATCTGATCGCCGAAATCCGCTCGGGAAAAACACCGAAAAAATGAAGTCAGGCATTTACAAGCCGCTGTTCCGCATGCTGTCGATAAAGCAGCGAGGGACGAAGCTCCTGGTTTTCATATTCCATCGCATTGTCGCCCGGCACGACCCGCTGTTGCCCGCGGAGCCGGATGCGGCGCAATTCGACTGGATGGTGCGTTTCGTCAGTCGGAATTTCAACGTCTTATCCTTTGGCCGAGCGCTTGCTCTCCTACAGACTAATCGTCTGCCGGCCGCCAGTGCGTGCATTACTTTCGACGACGGCTACCAAGATAACTTCTCCGTTGCCGCGCCGATATTGCGCCGTCACGGCGTGGTCGGCACGTTCTTCATCGCCACGAAATTCGTTGGTGGCGGGCGGATGTGGAACGACGACATTATCGAGGCGGTTCGGGCGTGCCCGAACGGCATTGTCGATTGGTCGGAGTTCGGACTTGGGACACACGATTTGACTGCTCTCCATGGGCGGCTCGTCGCCATTGGCGAGGTGCTGGATAAATTGAAATATTTTCCACATCGGCAGCGCGAGACGATTGCCCGGGAAATCGCCCGCCGCGCGGGGCTTCCGGACAAATCCGCGCTGATGATGAATGCCGCCGAACTCAAGGCCCTCCGCGATGCCGGAATGGAACTCGGCTCCCATACGCATTCGCATCCCATTCTCAGCAAGCTGTCGGAGCGCGACGCGGAACGTGAGGTCGCGCAAGGCAAGGCCGAGTTGGAAGCGATTCTCGGAGAGCCGGTGACCTCATTCGCTTATCCAAACGGGAACACCCAAAGGGACTTGGGCCCGCGTGACGCCGAGATCGTGAAACGTTTGGGATTTCTTGGCGCCGCCACTACCGATTGGGGGGTGGCGAGCGACCGGACCGATCCTTTTCTTATCCCACGATTCACGCCTTGGGATCGCTCGCCACGACGGTTTGCCATGCGTTGCGCCATGTTGCTCGCCAAGGGATGACGCCATGAACACTCGACTCGCCACCGATGACGGGCATCAGGAAGATAAACAAAAAAAGCCTCTTTGGTCGGTCGCGATTATCGCCGCGCGCGAATCGGTCGCCACGCTTGAGGATGTCGTGCGCGCGGTGATCGTGGCCAGTTCGGGGCATGCGGTTCGAATAGACGTGCTGGTCAACGGCAATCGCGATTTGGCGGAGGGGCTTGCCCGTCGTTTCGAGGCGATGCCGATTGCCGGTGGCGGTGATTCGACCCTGATTGTCTGGGCCATCAAGGTGGGAGACAAGGCACAAACCTGGAACACCTATGTCCATCGCGTTTATCAAGGCGCCGAAATCACCTTTTTCGTCGACGGTTATGCGCATCCTCGGGCCGATGCGCTCGAAGAACTCGCCACGGCGCTACGCGACGATAATGAGGTGCTCGCGGCCACCGGGGTACCCACCCATGGCCGCTCGGCCGGCAAGCAATGGAGGGACATGCAGCGGCTCGGCGGTATTCACGGCAATTTGTTCGCGGTCACCAAGCAGACCATGGACGAGTTTCGTCGCCGGGGTTTCCGCCTGCCGATGGGCTTGTACAGAACCGATTCACTCATCGGCGCGGCAATAAATTTCAGATTCGATCCCGCCGTTAATCGCTGGAATCCTGCGCTGATCCGGGTTCAGCCAAGCGCCACCTGGTATTTTCAATCATTGAAGTGGTGGCGCCTGGGCGACATCAAAACGCATTTCAAGCGAGTAAAACGGCAAGCACAAGGCCATTTGGAAAATCTGGCGGTGCGAGACCATCTTGCCGAACGTCGCCAAGCACCGGAGAGTTTGCCAAAAACCGCCCGTGAGTTGGTTTTGCAATGGTGGCATGGGAAAAGCGGACCGCGCTGGTATCGATTTTTTCAGCATCCCACATGGTTTTTTGCGATCAGACGATTCGACGAGGTGCGTGACTGGTCGGATGCCGATTTGGCGCCGGAATCGGTTTTCCGTCACGACGGAGTCCAGGCAAGGAAAGATTTATCGTGAGAGCCGATTGTTCGATAACGCTAGAAGGCGCCAGTAGCGATGAGTAAAGACACAGTTTATGTCGTGATTTTGAATTGGAATGGCTGGCAGGATACGGTTATCTGTCTTGAGCACCTTTTCAAGTCGCAAGGATGTCGTTTTGTCGCCGTGGTATGCGATAACGGCTCCACCAATGATTCCTTGCAACATATCGAGGCGTGGCTTCGGGAGAAATCGGGAGCGTTTCAGAAAAAAGAACTGGCTTATCGCTTGGTGGCGCGGACTGAGGTAGACGCGCGACGCTGTGCGCAGACAGGTTCTCCCGTCGATTTGGTATTGATCGACAACGCTGAAAATCTTGGTTTCGCCGGTGGCTGCAACGTCGGTATTCGCTACGCGTTGCAACAAGATGACTGCGCGCACGTCTGGCTGCTGAACAACGATACCGTTGTGCCGCCCGATTCGATGGCGGCCATGGTGAACGCCTTCAAATCGCGTCCGTCGCTCGGTTTGTGCGGCAGTCAGGTTCGCTACCTTGAGCAGCCTGAGCTTGTGCAATCGTTCGGTGGTCTGCTGAATAAATGGTTTTGCACCACGCATACCTTGAGTTGCGGTTTGCCTGCCAGTCAACTCGTATCGGAGCCGGCGAATATCGATTTTGTACCAGGCGCATCGATGATGGCTTCGCGAGATTTTCTTGAGTCGGTAGGCTTGATGTACGAAAAATATTTTCTTTATTTCGAAGAAATCGATTGGGCCGAGCGGGCAAAAGGAAAATTCCAGATTGGTGTTTGTCTCGATAGCCTTGTCTATCATGCGGGTGGCGCCAGCATCGGTTCTCCTGGAGAAGCCGGACAGCGTGGTTTGCGGTCGGAATATTATCTGTTGCGTGGCCGCTTGATGTTCGCCAAACGCTTTTATCCCCACCGCCTGTGGTCGGTTTACCTCGGTTTATTGGCGTCGGTTGGCACGCGCCTGCGAAAAAAACAGTGGGATCGGGCCGGTATCGCGCTGCGCGTCGTTTTGGGCCAAGTGCCAAAAAATCTCGTCCGCACATGATCGATGTGAACATGGATTCCATGTATTCAAATCACGGATAAATACGTCGTTCGCGGTTAAATGGCTGGTTTAAATATCGCGGCCACATCGTCTTCCGGCTCCGAGTGGTTTCGTCGGACGATTTGTCCAGCACCACGACTGAACTATTTTTTGAAGATGGGCTGACTATTCGAAACGGCAAATCAGAACGCGGTTGCCGAAATTTCGGACTACAGAGGGTTACCCGAAGATGACAGGATTTTGCGGATACTTCAATCGTCGAGAAAAATGCGACGCGTCCCAAAATAAACGTGTTTTTCGGGAAAGTCTGGCGCGGGCCCGCTCCAGCCTGTCGCGCGACCCGAATCACCAGCGACACGAACATGTGGACGTAGGTGAGCGTCTATTTCTGGTGACGTTCGACAACGGTGCCTGGTGGCAAGGCGGGTTTTTTCGAAACGAACCTGACGATATTGCCTGGGTCAGCGGAAATCCGCTTGTTCCTGACTCCGATGGCGTTTCGAACGATCCAAAAAATAGCGCATGGCAAGTCGCCAAGGCATTGGCGACCGACACACCATCCGCTTTGATCAAGAGCGCCGGCAGTTTTTGTGCCGTATCGTGGTTGTCCTCAAGAAATATACTCAGACTTTGCGCCGATAAAATCGCCCTGAGACCCGTGTATGTTTATCTGGATGAGGATTCGTGTTTCTTCGCGACCAGCATTCGCGTTCTTCGAAGTCTGTTGCCGATGGACCTCGAAGTCGATGATTCCGGTATTGCGGAATTTATTTATTTTTCACAGAATCTTGGCCGAAAAACTATTTTCAAAAATGTGGAGGTGCTCACGCCTGGCGGAATTTTGGAGATTGGCCGTGCCACGATCCGCCGAACGGCGTATTTTTCCTGGAATGACGTTCCAGCGCGGAAAGCCGATTTCGCCGATTGTTCCCGGGAGCTTTACCGTCTGTTCATGATCGCCACTCGCCGCCGTGCTCAAGGCTGTACGGAAGTGGACGCGTTTCTTACCGGCGGCATGGATTCGCGGAGTGTCGTTGCCGCGCTCCTCGATTGCGGACTGCGGGTTCGCGCTTTCAATTATTCCTACCCGAAAAGCGCCGACGACGTGCTTGGCCGGATGCTGGCGGAAAAATTACCGATCGACTATTTCTGTTATCACAGCAACCCGCGGGATCGCCTGAAGATAAATGCCGATTATTTTGCCCTGAACGCTAAAATCCATTTTCCGCCAAGGACGCCGCACAGCGAAAAGACCGGCCGGGTGATCTGGTCGGGTGATGGAGGAAGTGTTGGACTTGGCCATGTTTATATGACTGAAGAAACGGCGGCCTTGGCGAGTGGGCCGACGGATGAAAAACGGATTCTGAAGCTTTTTCCAGGACTGGATCGACCGATTTCGAGAATGGTTCGTCGTCGTTTGGTCGGTTGCCTTCGATCTTCTGCGATAGATGCCATGGTTGAACACTGGAAAAGTATTAATCCAAGACAACCGAGCCGAAAAATATTCATTTATTATCTTCTCAACGATCAAATGCGTCATCTTTATCATCATTACGAGCAGATTGATTTAAGTGGAATAGAATTTGAAATGCCTTTTTTCGACATGGACTTTCTGTGTTATATCGCGTCGCTCGATATTGATGTGTTCTTGAGGCATAAAATATACAATCACTGGTTGTCCGAATTTGCTGTTCCTGTCGATACCACACCGTGGCAAGCCTACCCGGGTCATGAGCCTTGTCCATTGCCCATGCCGGAACACATGCTCTCTCAATGGGCGACAAACTGGTACGGTGGGGAAACTGGCGCGAATGTCGCAAAAGAGATTCTCGACATGATGCTTGATGATTCAAAAAGCGCGGTCTGGAAATACCTCGACAAAAAATGGCTCCTTGCGCTATCCATTGTCAATCGACTCGGTGTCCGCGGATATAATTATGAATCTGATTTTGCTCGCAAAGTGTACGAAGAAATCGGGGGCAAGCTTGTGTTTGATTTACCGAAGTGACTAAATTCTTCAGAAATAGCGGAATGGCGTGTTTATAAGCGTAGAGATAATGTAGTGTTATAAATAAAGGAGGCTTAATTAATGGCGCATGCGACACAAAGAGAGTTCATTTCAATTCTAGCCGAGAATATGCCGCGATTTTTTAGTGGCTGCCGGGTTCTTGAAGTCGGGTCGCTTGACATTAACGGATCTATTCGCGATTTTTTTAAAGACGATTGCAAATATATAGGTCTGGATATTGGCGAGGGAAAAGGCGTTGACGTGGTTTGCGAGGGACAAAAATATGACGCGCCAGACGGGTCATTCGATCATGTCATTTCATGCGAGGTGATGGAACACAATCCTTATTGGGTTGAAACTTTTCAGAATATGGTGAGAGTTTGTCGGCCAGGGGGGCTGGTGGTAATGACATGTGCGACGACTGGACGATCTGAACATGGCACTTCACGGACGACTGCTGGTGATTCGCCATTAACGACCGAGGCCGGGTGGGAGTACTACAAAAATATAAAAAAAAGCGACTTTGAAAAAAGGGTGGCACCTGAAGACCAATTTTCGTCGTACTTTATCGGCGTCAATTGGGTTAGCTACGACCTGGTTTTTTTTGGCATTAAAATGGGCGCATCCGATAATAAAGAACCGTTTGAATACACGATGCGGGCTGTGAATGAGTATTTGGCACGGAGAAACGCGGAGTTGCTGCCTAAGGTGCGCAAGTCGTTCGCGGCGATAGCCGGTGACAAAGGGTTTGAAATGGCTCGGTCGATCCGAAATACATTAAAAAACTAAAAGTAAGAATATTGATCCCATTCGTTATCGCGATAACCGGGATGTGATGCGTTCCAGGAACAATGAAAGCCCTGGCATGACATCGTTCAGTCGCCAGTAGGCATCCACCGTGGTTCCTGCTGGCTGCGTTATTTCGGGCTGAAGTTGTGCGGACCAACGGTCGGTTACCGGCTCCCGCCATACTCGTGGTGGCGAGCGGTAGCTGGCATCCGGTAACGCTTGCCCGAGTTCGTGATAATAGGCGGCGAGAGGGATGTTGGTGCCGTTGACCGTCGCCACTTCTTCCTGAAAATCGGTTCGACCGACGGTCGGCTCCACCATGTAAAAACGCCCGTCTCGCGGATCGCGTTTGTATTCCATGCTGCCCATGCCGATGAACCCGACTTGTTGAAAAAAAATGGCGGTCATCGATTGGAGCTCGCGGTGAAATTCGGGCGCGCTGGTGCAACTGGCGGTGCCGCCAATTCGGGGTGGCCAGGAACGTATTTTCCGACCTGAAAAGGACGCGACGACTTCTCCGTTGCGGCCGATGTATTGAAGGCAGAAGTAAATATCGGAGTCGTTGCCTTCGATCCATTCCTGGACGATCAGATCGGACATCACCGGCGCGATTTCCCGAAAAAGGTCGGCGGCTTCCGCGGCCGATTGAACGACATACGCTTTTTTGAATTTCGCGCCATAGCCGTAATCCTTGACGGCCGGTTTGAGTACGCACGGAAAGCGCAAGGTGGCGAGTGCCGGTAAATCGGCTTCGCCGCGTAGGCGCACGGCGGGCGGTACGGCGCTGCCATGCAGGTTGGCGAGATCCTGGAAACCTTGCTTGTGCATCAGCGCGGCCAGCAACCTTTTTTCGGGTAAGACAATACGAAAATGGGGCTGTATTTCATCACGGCGCTCCGAGACCGTGGAGACCGATTTTTCCTCGGTCAGGAAAAGAACCGGTTTGTCCGGGTTTCGTACAGCGATTGATCGCAGTGCGTCGATCAGTACGTCGCCCTCGGTGCTGGCGATCCTTTGCTTGCGGGCATGACGGGTGTGAACGGTCGGGTCGGTGTCGGCGAACAGCATCAGGGTTGGCACTTCCGCGACGGCGAGACTGCGGATGATTCCCAATGCATTCAATCCACTACCTACCACCACCGCCATCGGCTTGCTTGCGCTCATTGTTCCCATACCTTTCAATAAATGGCTCTTCACGGCGCGTCGAGACAACGATTGCCCAACGATTGCGCCTCAGTCAAACGCGGACCGCCGCATGGCCTCGCCAAGGTGCTCGCAGACGCGTGTGATGTCGGCGCCGGTCATCGACGCGGCGGCCGGTAATTCGAGCAAGCGCGGAGCGATTTCTCTGGCATACGCGGAAGAACCCGTTTCGTCGAGAAAAGGCGGGTACGCTGGCCGGGTCGTCACCGCCCGCCGCCGCAAATATTGTCGGCAGGATTCGATGTCGGTGCCTGGAGGAAGGCGCACCATCACCCGTGCCAAATAGCGATCCGGGGCGTATTGAGGCAAGGCGAGGTGTTGCGTTTCGAGTTGTCGCGCGTAGCCGTCCAGGACGACAAGGCGTGCGCTTCGTCTATTGTTGAGCGACGCCAGCTGGCAGAGGGCGGTTTTCGCGTCCAGATTGGCGATGCGCGCGGGGCCGGTCGTGTGGGGTGTCGCGGGACGAAGACGGCGCCAGTAGTAGGTCGCCTTGTCGGTATAAGGCGTCAGCAAGTAGTTCCAGACAAACGCGATCAATGCCTTGCCGCGCGCGTCGGCGGGATCGAGCGCGCCTACTCGGGAAGACAACTCCGGGAACAGATCGCCGTTCCGACAAATCAGCGCGCCGCCGCCGCCGCTTTCGCCGGTGACCAGGCATTTCGATTGGGCGAAACTCAGCACACCGAAGTCACCGAAAGTGCCGAGCGCCCGGCCGCTCAGTGTTTCGCCGACGACTTGTGCGGCGTCGTCGACGAGAAATATTCCTGCTTCCTTGGCCAGGCTCTCAAAACCGGCGATATCGGCCGGAGCGCCGTACATGTGGGCCACGATTATTGCCAAGGTTCGATCGCCGATCCGTTCGCGGGCGCTGTCGAGGCGCAGGTTGAGATCGTGGCTCACGTCGGCCGGTATCGGGCGCAGGCCGGCGGATTTGACGGCGTTGACCACGGCCGGGCAGATGTAGGCGGGAACAATGACCTCTCTCCGTTCCGGTCGCCTGCCGGCGAGCGCTTCCAGGCCGATTTTCAAGGCGCTTCGTCCGGAGTCGACGGCAAGAACGCGGCTTCCGCCGAGGCGTTCGCCAAGTTGGTTTTCCAGTTGGCCGATGGCGGGTCCATGGCGTGATTGGCCGCTCGCCAAGGCGGCAATGGCCGCGCGTAACTCGCGGAATCCCCAACTGGCGTAAGGAAGTTCGCAGCGTTTCATGATTCGGAAAGGTTGCGCGCGGCCATTGTCGCAAGCACGCGGTTCATGTCTTGGCCGGTTTCAGGAGACGAATGAATTCGGAGACACCTTCCTTGTTGAATAACAGATTGGCGATCAGATAGACGACCGCGCCGACGACGACCAGTACCGCCAGTTGCGGCAGTGCATCGAGGGTCAGCCATTGGCGCGCGGATGTCACGGCGCCATACATCAGCGCACTGGCGAATGCCGGTTTGTAAGTGGTCGCCAGCGCGTGGCTCAGGGGCAGTTCGAAATGGGGGCAGGCGCGCGCGAGATTGGCGACGAACATCACCGGCAAGACAAGAACCCAGGCCATCGCCAGACCGAAGAGTCCAAATTGGCAACCGACGATGAAGGCGGCACACATCACCACGGCCGTGGTACAGATATTGCGGAAACTCACATCGGCGTGCCCAACCGACTGCAAGCCGGCGTGAATGATCGGGCCGAGAATCCTCAGCGGCATGATCAGGCACAACAGCGTCAGTGGCATGGTCGCCGCCGTCCAGTTGTCGCCCAACAAGCCGGCGACGATTTCCGGCGTGACGCTGGACATGCCCCACATCACCGGAAAAGCCACCAGACTGATCCCGCGCATGCTTTTCAGAATGTAAAAGCTGACGTTCTCGCCATCCCGCTTGGCCTTCGACATCGCCGGAAAGGCCACCTGGTTCAAAATGGACGCCATTCGCGACGCCGGCATCGACGCGAGATTGATGGCCACCGAGTACAGCCCGAGGTCGTGACGGCCCAGCAATTTGCCGACGATCAGCGAATCCACCTGCGAGTAAAGGTAATAAACGATCTGGCTGGCGGCGACGTCCCGTCCGAAACGCATCATCTGGCCGCTGCCGGCGAAGCGGAACAGTGGCAGAGCCTTGTAGGGTTTCAGCCAACAAAGGCCCGCCGCGCGCAGCGCTCCGGCGATCACCGTTCCCCAGGCGAGCGACCAGGGGCCGTAACCGCCATACGCCATCGCCAGCGTGGACAGGCCACCAACAAGATTGGCCGTGAAATCCAGGATGCTGCGTTCGCGATACTGCATTTCACGGTCGAGTATCGCGCTGGGCAGCACGCAGAACGCCGCCGGGATGAACTGCAGGGCAACCACCTGAATCAAGGATTGCAAGCGCGGTTCGGCGAAGAAGAGCGCCGCCAAGGGCGCGACAATAAGCGCCAGAATCAAGAAGACAGCGAAATTGGACAACAGCACGATCGCGAAAACCTGGCGCAAATGCACCTCTGAAACCTCTTGCGCTTGTACCAGGCTCGATCCCAGCCCGATTTCGGCCACCAAGGCGAACAGCCCGCTGAAGATGGTCGCCATCGCGATCAAGCCGTAATCCTCCGGCACCAGCAGGCGCATCACCACGATCGTGATGGCCCAAGAGATGAATTGGGTGCTGAAACGCCCGATCAGCGTCCATTTGAGTGCGGACAACACCTGTGAGCGGAAGCTCATGCGTGGCTTTCAGGACAAGATAAGTAGTAAGCAAGACGGGCCGCGGCTTATTTTTTGCCCGATTGAGGTAGGTCGGGCAGCCATCCGCCGATCTCCGATGGACGCGGGGGGCGAGACAGAGCGCTGCGCGGAACGCGTTGTTTCAACCTCGCACGCGTTCCAGGTTCCCCGGCGCATCCGGCCAGTGGCCGAAAGGTGTGCGGTCATCATTGCCAGTTATTCCCGAGCCTTTGCCGGGCCGCCGTCTCAGAGGCGGGATTTGCCTTGATCGGTGGCGTCGATTTCCATCAGTTGCGCATCGACGCAAAATTTCGCCGCCCAGTTCAGATACTCGTAGGCGCCGTAATCGCCATTGACCGGAAAGGCCCCGCGAACGCCGCCGATGACATCGTTGCTGCCGGTCAAATGGACCGTGCGCCTGACAAAGCGATTCGCTCGACAGGCGGCGCTCACGTAGGCCGCCTTGCCGGTGATGGCGTGCAGCAGCAGCCAGCAGGCGGCGATCTGGACGCTGCCGGTCAGACAGACCCAAGGAACCGTTCCTTGCCAGTTTCTGTCCAGTTGGCCTGGAATGAAGCCATCGTCCCTGATCACCGTGAGCAAGGAATCGGCGGTCTTGACCGCGGCTTTGAGAAAATCGGCTTCGTTGGAAAAGCGAAAGGCTTCTATCACTCCACGCAGGACGTAGCCGATGGTGTGCGTCAGCGGTGCGTCGGGCGAGGACAGGCAATTGTCGGCGAACCAGCCATTGTCGCGCTGTTTGGTGAGTGCCCAGCGCGTCTGCTTCAGGCCGGCCTCGCCGTAGCCTTGCTCGGGTTCCAGGCGTGCCGCCTCGAACAAACCCCACGAGACATGCGTTTCGTAGGCTTTTTCGCCGGGGGCGGCGAAGGGGGTCGGGTGCTTGCGCCAACATCCGTCGGCGTCCAGCGAGTCGCGAAGCCAGTCGGCGGCCCGTTTCATCGCCGGGCGGTAGGTGTCGCCGAAACGGCGGACTCCCGCGGACAGGCCAATCAGGATTTGACCGGTGTTGAAGGTGACAGGCACACGCGGGTCGGCGTCGATCTTGCCGCCCTGAAAGGCCCCTTCGGGGAATTGAATGGCCACCAGCCAGTCAAGCATCCGGCGAGCGTGATCGGCAAGATTCCGGTCGTTGGTCCGGTCGGCGTAATCGATGAGCGTCGGGATAATGTAACCGGTCGTTTCCGGGTAGGAACTCGCCCAGCCTTTGACCAGGCTGAAGTCGCGGGCGGATCCGCCGTCGCGGAAGATCGACATTTCCTGCGAACGTTTCAGCCAGGCGATACCCGCCGCCGCGATTGCCCGCGGGCCGGCGTCGTGTTCCGGCAGCCCGGCGCGATCGAGTTTCAGTTGCCGCTGGGCGTCCGGCGGTAATTGCCGTTCGTCGATGTAACGTTCTTTCAGGCGAGAGGTGAATTGCTTAAGTCCCATGGTGGCGAGTCTCGATGTCAGGGTGTCAGTTGGTGTAACAGCTCGGCAAGTTCGGCGCTGCGGGATTTTCGGGAATTTTTCGCCGCGGCTTCGCGTGCCACGCCACGGCTTTCGCCAGACCGCAAACGGTCAAGGAGGCGCAGAATCGTCGCCGCGATGCCCTCGGCGTCGGTGATGTCGACGATGTCTGGAATGTGCATGCTTTTCAGCATGTTGGCGCTGATTCCGTTGACGTCGACCAGGGCGAGGATCGGCCTGCCGGCGCGATAATACTCGTAAATCTTGGCGGGCACCTGATGGTTGCAGATGCTGCCCTGGAACAGCAGCAGCCCGTCGGCGCGCAGGAGTTCCCGCAGCGCGTCCCGATAGGCGACCACCGGTTCGAGACGAACGATGTCGGCGATGTCTAGCTGGTCGATCATCGGGCGATACAGGTGGTCGCTGCCGGTGGCGCGCAAAACGACCTGCAGGCGCGCGCCGTCGATGTCGCCGCGGCGTTTGAGTGCGCCCAGCGCCGCGAAGAAGGGTCGCGGATCGCGCTCCTCGGGGTAGAGCACGCCGCTATGCACCAGCGTGATCTGGCCTGGGGCGCCCAAGGGTCGCGGGTCGAGGTCTTCCTCGGCTTCGAGAAAATTCTCTTCATCGAAACCGTTTTCGATAACCGCCCAATGGTCGGCGGGGTAGTCCGGGTAGCGCTCGACGTACATTTCCCGCGTCGGCTCCGTTGTAAACAACGCCTTCGAACAGTGCCGCACCACCTGTTGCTCAAGCTGGCGCTGCACTTTCCAGGTCAGGGGGTCGCGCGGATAGCCCGGCTCGGTCATCGAGTCCCGGAAATCGGCCACCCAGGGCAAGCCGCTTCGTTTGCGCAGACTGAGACCGATCCGGTGAGCGGTGGCGATCGGGAAAGTGGACATGATCGCCGCCGGTCGATAGCGCTTGATCATCCGCATGCCGGTCCATACCGCGCCCGGCCACCAGCTTATCCAGCGGTCCGGCTGCGCCATCCAGCGGAAGTATCTGCCGCCGATGGCCAGCTGGCGGGCGCTGTCCAGACCGAAAGCGCGTTCGACGACGACATCGTCGGGGATTTCCTTGAGCTGGTCGGTGCTGGTGACTTCGTAGGCCGCCGGTGTAATGGTCAGCACGAGCGGATCCCAGCCGTATTCGCGAAGGTAGGTGCAGAATTTCAAGGTCCGCTGAATGCCGCTGCTGACCCGCACCGGCGGGAAATGGTAGGCAATCATCAGAAGGCGCTTGTTGTTGGGCATGGTGTTCCGTGTTCCGGTTTGTGCCTTGGCAGCCGCTGTCGCGGGAAAGTCACGCGCCGCGCGCGGCTCCGTCGTTACGGCATTCCTGGTCGGGGAGCCGTCGCCATGTCGCCGATCGCCGCCGTGTCGCGGAACTCACCGACCAAGACGAGCCAAGTGGATGATAACGATTGCGATTGCGCCCGTGCGTGCATAAATGCGCGGAATGCGCAAAAAACCGCTTGTCACGCCGTCGATTCGGCAGGCGTTCTGGCTCGCCTTCTCGGTGGTGAGCGCCGCGTCGCCAAACGCCGAAGTTGCCAGCCGACAAAACGCCTGCCGCCTAATTCCGCGCCGGCGACATTCATACACGGCGACGGGCCGTCGGTTCATAAATCCAGCGCCACGGATTCGGAGTAGAGATAATCGATGTCTTCGTCTCGCAGGGTGGCGCTAAGGTACAACTTGGGGTTGAACCCGGTGCGCAAGCGGCTGAAGCGAGGCAGGTCGCGAAGAAAACGGCGCTCGATCTGCGTGGTGACCATGCCGGCGCCGAGGAAGTGCCACGCCAGCCGCGGCAAGTACGACGCCAGCAGGTCGGCATCGCTCCGGTAGACAATTCGCGCGCTCGGGAGACCCTTGAAGCGGTCGCGCTTGTAGATCACGTGGCACCAGTGACCCGGCTGGCCGACGAGCACGTGGCGCAGCCAGCCGAATTGCGCGTGATCCTGCCAGATCTGGCGCGCGTCGCCGGTCAGTCCGCGTGCGATCCCGGCCGGGGTGGCGACGATTTTTCCACCCAAGGGAACGGCGAGGGCGTTGGCGATCACCGCCACCGCTTCATCCAATGGCTTGAATTTGAGAAAGCGCAACACGCCGCCCACGACCTGGGTCGGCGAAAAATCGGTGAAGTGGTAGCCGGGCTGTTTGATCACCGCCATCGCCAGCGGCATGCTCCATTTGCGATGGCTGTCGAGAACACACCAACTGGTGATGTTGCAGAATTTCTCGGTTTGCCCGCGAATGCGGCGCTGGGCGTAGAAAGCGCCGATGCCGCCGACGATGGTTTGTTCCTCGCGCAAGAGGAAGCCGTGGTTCGGGCGATCGCCGTGCCAGTCGGTTTGCAAGCCGGCGATCCAGTCTTCGCTACGCCGCCGGTTGCCCATGTTGGCACTGAGGAATGCGGCGAACTGGGGCAATGTCGCCGCGCTGATCGGTTCGATGATCGGTTTTGCCACGTGTCTTTCAGCCTTTGTCGACCGCGTTGCGGGTTTGTCTCGCGGCGGATGGAACACCGCCGGTGGTGTCGCGGATGTCCTGCAGCCAGTCGATTCCCCAGGCGATCACCTGATCGCGCCACTCGCTGGTCGAAAACGTGTGATCGGCGTAGATCAGATCATGGCGAACGACGCCATGCGCCGCCAGTTCGCGTTGCCAGGCGGGCGAACTCTTGACGACTTCGTCGAATTCCTTGGGCACCAGATCACGGCCACTCATGATCAGGAGAATTTTTCCCTGGAAGCGGCTCAGGCCGTGGAGCATGCGGTCGGGCAAGGACAGTCCGCCCGGGTCGCCATCGGCCGGCGTGCCGGCCCGATCCGCCGGCGCCCGGCGCGCCAGCTTGAACAGTCGCGCCGCCGAGCGCACCGAGCCGACGAGGTCGAACTCGAAACGGGCGACCTTGCTCCAGAACGAGCGCTCCATCAGTCGTTGGAGGTAGTAATGCTTGATGACCGTTTTCGCGGCCCCGCCTTCGGTCCGTACCCAGGGGTTGAGCATGGCGATACCCTTGACGCGCGGGTCCTTGTGCGCGAAGAACAGTGCCGCCGAACAGGCATTGCACTCGCCCCACAGGACAACCTCTTTCAGCGTCGGGACTTCCTCGAAGAAGCGGTCGAGGGCCGCACGGATATCCGGCTCGACCGCCTCGAAATCGGGATAGTCGCCATAGCTGTCGCCCATGCCGCGGGAGTCGAAACGAAAGACCGGAAAACCCGCCGCCGACATGGCGCGGGACCACAAAACCAGTTGACGGTGGCCGCCGATACGATATTGCGGACCGCCGGCGACCATGATCAGCACGCCCATGTCGGCAGTTTCCGCCCCCGGGTGCAGCATGCCGATGAGCGGCGCGCCGGCGCACGCAAAGCGGATCGGGCGCGAATTCATCGCGTGTCCCGCAAGCCGCCGATCCATGCGGTCGTCTGTTCGATCAGCGCGGGGGCGTTGGCGCGGTCATGTACCGCCCAGAACGGCGGGCCGTCGAACACCTGGGCCGTCACGGGCAATCCATGGGAGCGCCATTGCTCGATCGTCGCCGCGCTGGCCGGTGGCAGTTCGTCGCCGGCGCCGGTTTTTTTCTCGAACCAGGCGATCGGAGTGGCGGGCGGCGGCACGATTCGCGACAGGCGGCTGCCTTCGATGGCGCTGGTCAGCGCCGGATGGATTTCATAGCCCGCAATCTCGATCGACCGGCCGGCGGCCAGCGTGGCGCGCATGTCGGCGGTCGTTTCCTTGGGGATGTCGGTACGATCCATGTTGCCGGCGATGCGCATGCGCATGAATTGGGTGAGATAGTTCTTGCCGTCGATCACCGGCTGCCAGGCGATCAGCGCGCGGCCGGTCGCCGTGGTGTTGCCGAGCGCTTCGGCGGCCAGCGCCACCCCCAGCCGGACGCCGAGCAGGCCGATGCAGCCGCCGGGCTGTCCGTCAAGCCAGTCGATGCCCGCGGCGATGTCCGCCCGCCAATTTTCCCAGCGCGCGTCGCCGTGTACGCCGTCGCTCTCGCCGGTGCCGTGCAGGTCGACCAGCAACGTTCCCACGCCCTGTTCGGCGAGCGCGCGGGCCTGGAGGGTGAGCATGCCGCGGCAGCGGTTCATTTCTTCGTTGAACGCTGGCACACAGAGGATCTGGCCCCAGGTGTCGACCGCGCCGCTTGGCGCGTGGTGCACGGCAAAACGACGACTTCCCGAGAGATCGAGAAAGAATGGAGTCGGCAGCGCGCTCATTGGCGAAAAGACGAAAAGGCGTCCCGGTTGCCGTCGCTCAAGGAAGAGATTTGCGGCGCAGGACGAACTCCGCCATGCGCGTCAGGCTACCGAGATTGTCGATGGTCAGTTCCTCTTGCGACAGGGGAATGTCGTAGGTCTTTTCATACCAGGCCAGCAGGTCGAGCAAACCGGTGGAGTCGATCAGGCCGGTGGCCGGAATGATGTCGTCCGGTTCGAGTTCCGAGGCGTCGTCGCCGGTTTGCGCGGCGATGTCGACGATCTTGGCCTTGATGGCGGCAATGAGACTTTCTTTGGTCAACGTCATGACGGTTTTCCTGTGCTAATTCGTTGCCGGTCTGGCGAGATGCCGCAGCGCGCCGACCACCTGCGCGCCATTGAGAATGCGATGGTCGTAGCTGGCGCCGAGAATGCCCTTGCCGTCACGGCCGGCGGCGTGGGCGACCATGAACGCCGTTTGTGGCGGTAGGATCGGTATGTGCCGGGTCACCTTCCAGCGCTCCATGCTGGAAAAGCCGATGGTCGCGCCGGACGTTTCCGCTTCGCGCAGCTTGTGCCCGGCCGCCCGACGCTGCAGATCGCCAAGCGCGTTCACGAAGGTGGGCTCGTCCATTTGACCGGCATCCCGTACCACCGCGAGGTAGAGCGCCTCACCGGCCTGAATGGTGAAGCCGAGGTTGATCGTCGCGTATTCGTAGCGCTGGCCGTTGAGCAACGTGGCGTTCAGACGCGGGTTTTTCGCCACGGCCTGCGTCAGCCGCCAGGCCATCAGCGACAACAAGGGGGACATCATCCAGCCTTTTTCGTCCTGCAGCCGCTTGGCGTATTCGGCCCAGGGCGCCAGGTCGTATTCGATTTCGACATAGCCGGCCACCGCCTGATCGCGATGCCAGAGCACGGTCGCGGCCATTCCCTTTTCTTCCTTGCTGAGGCTGACGGCGACGCCGGGGACATCCGGCGCGGGTTCCGGCGAGCGGTCCGGCGCCATCGTCCGGTTGACGGCGCTCTGGGAACCGCCGCGCGCGGCGAGGTGTTTCTCGATGGCTTCGACGGTGATTCGCCCGTCGATCGGCTGAATGGCGTCCGCCCGCAGGCCGTGCTTGCTCAACAGCAGGCGCGCCTTGGCGGTGGTCTCTCCCAGCGCGCGCGCGCCGGCCTTCGGTTCGTCCGGCGCTTCCGGCATCGGTTCGTCGGGACTTTCGCCAAGCCACAGGAGAATGCTCCCGACCTTGACCACGTCGTCCGGTTTGGCCAGCAAGCCGAGCACGTAGCCGTCCGCCGGCGATTCGACATCGAGAACCGCCTTGTCGGTTTCGATCTGTCCGACGATTTGTCCTGACTTGACCAGGGTGCCCGGTTGGACATCGAAAGCCAGAACCTTGACTTCGTCATCGTTGTTGTTGATGCGGGGCGCGCGTATCGGAGTTGCCATGACGATTGTTCCAGAAAACTATTGCAGCATGCCCAGCACCGCCGCGACGATCGCTTCCTCGTCGGGGAGTTGGGCGCTTTCGAGGCTGCGCGCGGCGGCGATCGGCGCGGGCGGCGTGCCCAAGCGTGCCACCTTGCCGGTGAAACCGTTTTCGGCCAGCGTCGCCAATATTTCAGCGCCGAAGCCGAAGTGCGGGTGCGATTCCTCGACCACCAGGATGCGTGGGCGGTTCGCCAACAACGCGAGAAGCGACTGTCGCGGCAGCGGTGCCAGAAGGGCCGGCGCGACGATCTCGACCAGCAGTTCGTCGTCGTCTTCAAGCTGGCGGGCCGCGCGTTCGGCCACCGGCAGCATGCCGCCATACGATAGCAGTGTGATGTCCGGATCACTGGCGCCGCGGCGAATCGTCGGGAACAGTGTCGCTCCCAGGTCGTCCGCACCACCGGCGAGGGGTTCGTAGTCTTGCGGATCGACCTTTTCGCCGTACAACAGCTTGTGTTCCAGGAATAGCGTCGGATTTGGCCAGCGTTCCACGGCGTTTATCAGCAGTTGTCCCGGATTGTGCCGATGGCTGCCATAAACGACGCTCAGGCCCGGCACGGCGACAAAAATGTTTTCCGGACTCTGGCTGTGCGTCGGGCCGTAGCCGCGCCGGCCACCGCACGGTGTGCGAATGACCAGCGGCACGCGGGTGTCGGGAAACATGCCCGGAAACTTGACCGCGTGGTTATAGATCTGATCCATGCACAGAGTGAGAAAGTCGGCGAACATGATTTCGATCACCGGTTTCTTGCTGGCCATCGCCAGCCCGATGCCGGCGCCGGTGATGCCGGCCTCGCTGATCGGTGTGGAAATGACCCGGTCCGGGAATTTGCTCGACAGGCCCGCCGTCACTTTGAAGGCGCCACCGTAGGGGTCGTGCAAGTCCTCGCCGAGAACGACCACCGCCTCGTCGTGCGCCAGCAACTGGCCGAGCGCGTCGTTGAGCGCCTGACGAACGTTGGCGGATAGCGGCGCCGCATTCACGAAATCCTTTTCCACCGCCATTCGGAACGCATGTTGTGGCGTGGTGTCGAAAGTCGCCGGCGGAGAGGCCATGGCCGACGATTCGACGGCGTCGAGAAAGACCTTGTTCGCCGCTTCGATGGCCGTCACTTCCGCGGGGTCGAGATTTTCGGCAAGTTTGCGCAATGGGTCGCGGAGGCGAAGCGCCTCCCGTTCCTCGGCGGGGCGGAGGTCGTCGCCCTTGCTGTGCGGGCCGAGGCGACCGGTGTCGATAATCAGCATGCCGGGTCCGCCGTTGGCGCGCAGTTGCTCGACAACGCCGGTGGTTTTGGCGATGAATTCCGGATCGCAATCGTCGACGCGCCAGGTGGCGAGGCCAAAGGCTTGTCCGCGCGCGGCGATGTCGCCACCGATGGTGTGCCGGGTGTAAGTGGTTTGTGCGATGCCGTTGTGTTCCACGACGAAGAGGACCGGGGCGTTCCATACTGCCGCGAGGTTCATGCTTTCATACAGCAGTCCCTCGCCCAGGGTGCCGTCGCCGATGACGATCGCCACGATTCCCTTGCTACGCTTCGCCTTGAGCGCCAGAGCGATGCCCGTGCCGATGGCGGTCATCCCCGCTTGGACGCCGTTGCTGTGAAAATGGCGGTAGGCAATATGCTGACTCCCGCCAAAACCGCCGCACACGCCCGATGCCCGGCCCATGATTTCCGCGACCAAGCCAGTGAAGTCACCGGAGTAGGTCAGGAAATGACCGTGGTTACGGTGATTGGAAAGGACATGATCGTCCGGATCGTTTAGCGCGCGAACCACCGCCAGTTGGCAGAGTTCCTGGCCCAGGCAGGTGTGGGTCGTTCCGGATACCAGCCCCTGGCTAAAGAGATCGAGTATCAGTTTCTCGGTTTCTCGAAGCAGGTGACCAAAGGCAAACAGCGCTTTGGGGTCCGGACCGACAACGGGTTTGCCGAGCGAATCGCGGTCAAACGGGGAGGTGGTGGTATTCAAATTATCGCGTCGCCTTCCAAGTTAAGACGAATATCCGGCAGCCGCCGACACAAGCCAATGGTCAGGAGAGGGCATGATTAGCAGAATAGAGCATTCCGCGCCGAACCGCAGAGGATAAGCGATGACGTCGATCATGGTCAACGCGAGCGCCTTGCGATCGCCAGAAGGCCAACTGTCGGGTAACTATTTGTTTCCTGGTTTTCAGTTGCACTGGCTGATTCCACAGAAGAATCCCCGGCAACTGGTGGTGGGGTAACCCTGCTCACGGACAACCGCCCGTCGCCGATGGAGTTCAAAGCCGCTCGGGTCGCCGTTGACAATGGCCGGGTGGCCCTGAAAAGAGACCACCAGATCGACTTTGCCGGATCGTTGTCGGCAAGCCGACACGAACGCGCGGTCGCCGGGTTGGAGAATGCCGACGATGTGAGGGCGTGTGCCATTGGCGAGCATGTCGGCATCGGACAGTTGCACCTCGCGGAGGGCGGTGATCGACAGAACCTCGCTGCGACCCATGAACAGGTGCGACAGGGTGGCGACAGCAACCAGCAGGCCGATGAGGAGGCGAATGGCAAGACGCGTTCGATAGGAGACGTTCATGATCTTTTCGCTAGCCGTTTTCGCTCCGATTCCTTTGAGATTCAACACTTGCCCGTTGCGTTCCTCTGTGAAGTGGTCACGGCGGAACAGCGCCGGCTGCTTCGCCTGTGGCTCGTCATCGCGCGGTCGCGACGAACACTCAAGTTTAGTCCCCGGAAGGTGGATTTGTTTTGCCAGGGTCACTCGTGCCGCAATGACCGTCTTCACCGGACTCGGGTAAAATTCGCGGCAACGGAAACCCACGCCTCGTTCATTTTTCCCAAGGTGACGTCATGACCACACATCCCTTCGATTTCCTGTCGCTTGACCATGGCAAAGGCGGCTTGATCCTGACGCCATGTCCCGGAACGAAAGGAGTCGAACCGGCGGTCGCGCTTGAACAACTGCAAACGGCGGGGGCCGACGCGATAGTCACCCTGATGCCAGGGCTGGAAATGATCGACAACGCCGTGACCACGCTTCCCGAATTGTGCCAACAGCGCGGTCTGCAATGGTTTCATTTGCCGATTGAGGACGATCACGCGCCGGAGGCCGATTTCGCGATCGCCTGGCAGGCTCAGCGGCGCGCCGTGCACGATTTGCTGGATTCGGGAAAGCGGATCGCCATTCACTGCAAGGGTGGCTCTGGCCGTACCGGGCTTTTGGCGGCACAAATACTGATCGAGCGAGGCTGGTCGAAATCGGCGGCGATCGCGGCGGTCAAGGACTTGCGGCCGAATGCCTTGAGCCTTTCGGTGCATCAAGCCTATCTGGCGGCCTTGCCGGCCAACTGAGCAAGTTTTTCATGGCGACGGACGCGCGCATTCGCAATGGCGAAACCATTCGTCGCTTGCCGTCCCGGTTGATCTGCCAGCCGTTGACGGCTTGACCATAAAACCATCGAACTTTATAATCCGACGTCTTGAGGTGATGTAGCTCAGTTGGTTAGAGCGATGGATTCATAACCCATAGGTCGGCAGTTCGATTCTGCCCATCACCACCAAAGAATCAACGAGTTAGGGCCGGCGAAAGCTGGCCCTAGTCGTTTCTGCGACGACAAAGTGTCAACGGGTTAAATTCCCGTGCTTCCTTGAGGTGATCTGGCGCCAGATGTGAGTACCGCATAGTCATCGTCAAGCTCTGGTGGCCCAGAATCCGTTGCAGCGCAAGGATATTGCCGCCTGCCATCATGAAATGGCTGGCGAAGGTGTGCCGTAGAACGTGGGTCATCTGGCCCAGCGGCAGTTCGATCTGCGCTCGCTCAACCCCTTCCCGAAAAGCAGCCCAAGCACTCTGAAAAATACGATTCCCCGTGCCGTGCTCGGCATGGTGATTCATGATCTCCAGTTCAAGCCCCACGTCGATGGGAACCGCCCGAGCTTTCCCGGATTTTGTTTTCGAATACTGGATGGTGCTATTGCGCACCTGGTGAATGGTCAGGGCTTCGGTTTCACCCCAGCGCGATCCCGTTGCCAGGCATATCTTGGCAATCAGGGTTACGTGGGTATTCCGTCCCTTGGGTAACTCATTCAATAGGTGCTGTACTTGGTCGAGCGTGAGGAACGATAGTTCTTTCTCGACGATCTTGATCGCTTTCAGCTTGGACAGCGGATTTTCCCGAGTCCACACATCGAGCGCGATCAGGGTGTTGAACATGGCCTTGAGATACTGCAACTCTCGGTTCATGTTGTTTTGCGTTATCCCGTCAGCCAGGCGCTTGGCTCGATACTCTGCAAAGTCTTGGGCGGTGAATTTCTCGGCGATGGGGTTGCCCATTGCCGTGCTCATGGCTCGCAATCGAGTTGCAGTATTTTCCCCATCCCGCAGGGTGACGCCATGGCGGCTCGCCCAAACTTCCACCAAGTCAAGTAGTCGCCGGCCATCCTTTTTGGCTGGCATCCAGTCGGGTGTTTCTTGGGCTTTGGCCTGAATGTGGCGCTCCCACGCAAGAGCTTCCGCCTTTGTCTTGAAAGTCTTTCGGATACGCCGCCCATCACGTCCGCCAGGCTGGATGTCTACTTGCCACCCCGATTTCACCGGTTTTATGGTCATTGTTTTGTGCCCCTAAGGATTGCCAAGCCTTTACGCTTCATCCAGAGGGAAAACTCTTCTTTGTTGATCCAATCTTTTTCTTTGTTGAGGTTGGATATCACGTCAATAGAAAATTCAGTCGCCAGCAGTTTTGCTTCATCAGCTTGAAGACCAAAGTGATGCAACACGTTTGCCGCGAGTTCGCGCGGGCCGGCACCGTGATATCCCCATTCAAAACCTGCTGGTGACATCGGTTCTCTTAGGTTGATGTGATGGCTAACGTTAGTTCGTGGGCCGGAAACGTCACGCCAAACCTGTACGGTTTGCGCGGCATCATCTTCCGCTGAAATGTTTTGAGTCTCATGCTGATTGGCGAGCCTCGATCGTGCATAGTCGCTCAGAAGACTCTCGTAGCGTCCCACATAGTTCGCTAGGTCAATCTCATTCAGCACTTTAAGGGCTTTCGCAAGTTCTATCCGAACAACAAGCGCCTCGCCTGAAGACCAGTCGGCAGGACTTTTTGTTAGCACTTCGGTGATCCGGTACGTCGCTTTTGCAATGTACCCGTCAATGTCCAACTGATCGTTGGCTTCGTCGATCTTTCCCGTGGTCAGCCACAAGGCGCAAGTCGGATAAACGCAGCAAATCGCCTCGATCATTTGTTGCGTTGCCCGCTGCCTGCCGATGTGAACCTTTTGCCACGAAGTGGCAGCAATCCCCGTTTTCTCCTCCAGCTCCTTGAATCGCCGTGACGAGCTCGTTGTTTTGTCAATGAGTTCTATCAGTCGAGTCTGCATAACTTGACATCCCCAAAAATCGAAATAAACTAGGATCAATGATCTTTGCGGATCAATGATCGTTAATGCTAAATTTTCAGTCCAATTATGGGTGCGATAGAAAATCTTGACCAGCTTCATCAGGCTTCGTTAGCCGCTGTGCAACTTCCTTTGCTGACGCGTGAACGCTTTGCCGATCTCGTTGGGCTCACGCATGCCACTGTTTTCAGTATGTGCGACCGGGGTTATTTGCCCACTCTGCATCTCGGGGGGCGCCGTGTATTCGTCAACATGGAGGCCCTTCGCGCCATGTGCGCTGACAAGGTGCTGTCATGACGGCACCCAAAGCTGTTGCAGGCAAAGAACTTTCGCACGCGACAGTTTCGCGACGTGGTCGTCCGTCGAACTACTCAAAATTCCTGGCTCGCCAGGGTGACCTGTTCGCCGATGAGCAGTACCGCGCCGAGCTCGAAGCGAAATATCCGTATCTGGGATCGTTGGCTGCCCGCTCCGAAACTCGCCCGCAGCGAAGCGAGGACGAGGGTTCGGAGCGGCGCAGCCGCCTTGGTAAACCTATACGGATTTTGTTGTCAACGACACCGACCGACGAGGCGGGTGGTGCGTGATGTCGATTATGTCCGTACCTTACCTGTCGGCGTCAGACATGTTGCTGACAACTGTGCAATCCCTGCCCTTGACCCCGCAGCATTGCGAATTCGGCGTCACATTCTCTTGTCGGGTTGCCAGTCACTCACATACCCGTACTGGCGCGAAACCGTTGATAAAGAAACCGGCGAGATTCGCAGGAAATCGGAGTTTCGGGTTTCGGTTTGTTGCCGCCAGCCGATTGACGAGTCGGTCAAAATCTATCGGCATGACACGGCTGTGGGCTATTCAGGCCTTATGCGCTGCGGCAATGTCTGGGCCTGCCCCATCTGCTGCGCCAAAGTCATGCGTCGCCGGGCCGATCAAATATCGGCGCTATTTGAAGCTGTCCATGCGTCCGGCGGGAGTGCAGTGATGGCTACATTTACTGCGGCGCATACGGTGCATGACGATCTTGCCACCCTGCTCGACGCCTTCAAATCAGCCAAGCGAGCATTTACGCAGTCGCGTTCCCAGCGCGATATTGCCGCGTTGCGTAGTGGGGCGTTAAGCGCCACGGAAATTACCTACTCGCCGAGCAATGGATGGCATCCCCACCAGCACGACGCATGGTTTTTTCGCGGCCCGTCGCCTGATGCAGACCGTTTGGCAGACGCGCTATTTGCACCTTGGCGCGCGTCGGCAGAAAAATTTGGACTGACGACACTTGCTTCCTATCGTGGCCATCGCGTCGGAGTCGATGTTCGTCCCGCGTGGGATGCCAGCGAGTACCTGGCTAAATTTGATCGCGAGCGCGAATGGTCCCTTTCAGCCGAGATGACGGCCGGTCGCCTGAAATTATCGCAGGGCAAATCTATGACGCCTTGGGCCCTGCTCGAAGATGCGATTTTGCGAGGCAAGGACAGCCCGGCAGCAAAGCTCTGGATTGATTACCTCCGCGCGACCAAAGGCAAGGCGGTTGTAAGCCTCAAGGCCGCCAGCGCATTACTCAAATCCTTCGGCATGCCAACTACCCTTGATGATTTCGCTGACGCCAATGATGTCGGCGAGGGGGAAGTTGTTGGCTGCATCAGTGACATCAGTTTTGACCGGGTTGCGAGAGCGTCCGGTCTAGGTCGCCTCCTGGAGGCCGCCCGTAGTGGCGGACTTGCGGAGATTGACCGGGTTTTGCAAAGCGATTTTTCCGCGTCATCTAATCCCCAAAAGGAGTTGCAACTATGAGTCTCTTATCCCGCCACGTCTCTGAGCTGAAATCCGAAGAATTTGTCCTTGGCCTGTCCACTGGTTTCAAAGGCGAAGCCAATACCAAATTCGAGGGCATCGAATCGACAAAAATTGTCATCGTGTCGATCCCGGCCACAAAGAACTGGACCGGCTTTACCGCAATCGAGCAATCGATTGCCGATAGCTCGGTCGGTGCGTCGATGGTCGGAAAGTCCTTCCCCGCTCGCTGCTACGTCACGTATCGCCGAGTTGCCGCAGTCGAGAAAAAGGCGGTCGAAGGGCAGCTTGTATCCAAGGATGTCGAAAAGCTCGTTGTCGTCGGCATCGAGTACATCTCGCAAGTTGATTTGGTCGACGTCAAGGTCGCCAAGGCTGCTTGATTCATACGTTTAAGAACGGGGGAAGGTTATGCCGGCAGGGCAGGTTCTTAATGCGGTTGTTTGTTCGGCTTCCGTTCCTTCTGGCGGCGCCACAGCGGCCGGAGGTCTCCTGGCCTATGGGGCATGCCCAACAGGGCAAACGGCCTACCTCGTTCCCTCTTATTTGCCGTACCAGGACAGCGGGAATTACATCGACGGGCTGATGCGTCCGTTCGATCCCGCAACCGCTGGCGGCATTTTCGACTTTGCGTTCGGCATTGTGGTTTTTTTCTACTTGCTGGGCGTGAAGGGATCGGTCCTCGTCAAACCATTTTGGTCAGGCTGGGGACGCTGATCTTTTATCAACTGCGCTTTTAAAGGAGATTTCAATGCGCAAAGTTCTCGCTCTCGTTGTCGCTGCCGCTACCGGCCTTATGGTTTCTGCCGGTACGGCATTTGCCCAAACCGCTCCCACTACCGCCACGGCTCTCGCTCAAACCATTGACCTCAGCGATGCCAAGAGCGCTGGCTTGATCATCGTCGGGCTGATGGTCGCCGCCGGCGTGGTTCTCTGGGGTGCTCGCCTGGTGCTGTCGAAGTTCAAACCGAAGATTTAAGCGGCCCTCGCGCTGCTTTTGGCGGGGGGCATTCTTGCCCCCTTTTTTTCGCATGCGAAAGAGGTGCTTTTATGGCTGATCGTTTCATCGTGTGGATTTTTGAGGGGCTGTGGTTCCTGCCGGAGCCCCTGACTTTCATGATTGCTTTCGTGTTGTGGGTTGGCCTCGTTTGCTCGCTCATTTACGCGGTCGCGCGTTCCATGGAGTGGGGCTTTTCGAGGCTTTGTCATGATCGTTGACTACTGGTATTTCGCCCTTTTCCTCGCCGGAATCGGCTGAGGTTCCCTCGGTTTTTCGTCTGCCAAAGGGTAAGTTTCATGCTATCAGTTTTTCCTGATGCTGCTCTCTGATCCAGTTTTCCAGGAACTGAATCGGCGATTTGTAACCGAGGGTCGAATGCTGCCGCTTGCGGTTGTAAAAGACCTCGATGTATTCGAAGCTGACAGCCTTCATGTCGGCATGAGTGGCGTAGGGAA
>JAKOTN010000020.1 GCA_029776255.1 Pseudomonadota bacterium | reverse complement strand
GGGACCGGGTGGACCAGGAGGAGGTGAAGGAGGTGAGGCCGCCTCGACGAGAAGCGCCACGTCCAACAGGTAGAGTTCGTCGCCGTAGCTGACCGCGGCGACGATGCGGTAGGTTCCAGGAATAGGGCTTGCGAACGCGAGCTTGCGTTGCTGTTCGAATGACGCCGCACAGTCGGTCTGGGTCAGTCCGCTCTGTTCCGGAGGAAAGACCCTCCACGCCGCCTTGGCCCCATCCGGACAGTCAATGCTGAAGACCGCGAGACGACCAGCGGCGATCTTCTCGGGACCGACAATCTTCGGCTCGACCGTCTGTGCGAGAAGCATAAGGCCCAGGAGCAGCGCGTTCATTTGTCCTTCCTTAGCTGCGAGATAATAAACACCACAATCGTGATAATGGCCTCGATCAGCGCCGGGTCAATGGTCTTGATCCCACGCCCCTCTAGTTCGTCGGCAACCGCGACTCTGATCTCGTCGGCGGACGGCGCGCCGATCAGTCCGAGTTTCCCGGCCTTCACGGCTTCCGCGATTGCGACGATTGCCTTGGCAAGCCCGGGCGCGAGACCATCGAGGTACTGTTTGACGTCAGCTTCGTTCGTCAGATCGCCTGGAAGCGGCATCGCCGCCTGCACAACCTCGATGACAGCCTTGCTTAATGCGATCATTGTTCGCTCCTTACCTGACAGTAGCGACACGGCAGCGCCGCCATGGCGTGGCACAGTTCACAACGGCTGACGATCAACGGCGCCAGTCTGATGGGCGACGAAGCGGAGCGTCGCGGACAGCAGTCGAGCCAGCGTCTGGCCACCTTGATCGGAATACCACGTCCGGCGAGTAAGTGCATAATCACAGTTCGTCCAGCAATTCTCCATTCCATGTCGCCATTCTAGGAGGCCCGTCATCCCTAATGTCACCCTCTTCTTTCTCGCTATAGGAGAGCAGGTCATAGTAGTGGGCCAACAGGTGCACGATATGCTCGAGGCGACAGATACAGTACTTGCGATCTCGGGCTTCGAGGACGCCAAGAGGAATCCGGGGTCCGACTGGATAGCGATTGAGGTGGGTCAGAATCTCGTCCAGGGAGTTCGTCTCGCGAAGGACGACCGACGGCGAATCCAAGAGGATTTGCCTTGCTTCCCACTCGTAGTAGTATCGCTCCGATCTCCGTTTCAGCATTATTGACACTCCCCCGGCTGAAGCACGTGGGATTCTCGCTTCAACCCGGACCGCCCGCCGTGGCGGGTCTTACGTCCAGTCCACGAGCGTCTACGCCCGGCTGTCCGACGGGCGACAACTCTACCAAACCGCGATGCTTGATGTTCAGGGCGGCGTTGAGGTCTCGATCCACGAGCGTGCCGCAACCTTGGCACTCAAACACGCGATCGGAGAG
>JAKOTN010000013.1 GCA_029776255.1 Pseudomonadota bacterium | reverse complement strand
GACCGCGCGGGCTTTCGTGCTGGTGGCCTCGCGTGCCGGGCAGGGACGCCTTGCCGGAGACCGCTTCCGTTCGTCGCGCAGCCAGCGCGAGCGTTTTACGTCCCGTGGCCCAACCCGGCGCTCAACCGGACCGCCCAAAAGCTACGCTTTTGGGTCCCCTCCGCGCTGCGCGCTCCGGTGGCCGGTTAGCTCTACGTTAGGTGTCATGGCCGCTTACCAATATCGGGGCGCATTGTCAAGTAACCATGGTAAAATCTGCCCATGGACACACTTCCAATCGTCAGCGCCTTCGATGGCGACCCGCCGCCGTTTGAACTGCTCGCCCAAAAGAACGGCTTCCGCTACTGGATGGCGTCTGACTTGGCTCGCGCGTTGGGCTATCAAGACACAGAACCGCTGCACAAAGCCCTGAATAAAGCCCTCGCCGTTTGCATGATGCTCAATATCAATGTCGTGGAGAACTTCACTTCCATTGAGCAGGGGCGCACTCCCGAGTACAGGCTGTCCCGGTTTGCGTGTTACCTCACCGTGATGAACGCCGACACCCGCAACGTGCTGGTGGCCAAAGCTCAAGTGTTCTTTGCCGGTCTGGCAGAGGAATTTTGGGAGGCGATGCAGCAAAACGCTGAAGTTGAAAGGCTTGTTGTTCGTGGAGAAATCTCCCATCACGAAAAGTCTCTCGCCAGCGTCGCTGCTCGGAGTGGGGTGGAGGATTACGCTAGGTTTCAGAATGCTGGCTACGTTGGCATGTACAACATGCCGATTTGGAAGCTCAAGAACTTCAAACGCTTCGACGGCCCAGGAACCCTGCTTGATCGTATGGGCCGTGATGAGTTGGCCGCCAACTTGTTTCGCCTGACGCAGACCGAGGCCAAAATTCACAATGAAGGCATCAAAGGCCAGCAACCGTTGGAGACCGCCGCCGAAACAGTTGGCCGCATTGTGCGCAACGCCGTGATACAGATTTCCGGCAAACCGCCGGAGCACCTGCCATTGTCTACCCCCATCGCTGACACGAAGAAGAGTATCAAGGCGACGCAGCGCGCTTTCAAGAAGCTCGATAAAAACAAGTAACACCGTCTCCTCCCTTACTGACGCCTAACCCGGCGCTCAACGCGGACGCCCCGCAAGCGGGTCGCCGGTTAGCTCAGCGTTAGGGTGCAAAGTGGTATTTCCTACGCACCGCTTTCAAAATCTGCTGCTCAATAGGCAGCCAGTCCACGTATGGCATGCTGTAGTGCCAGCGGTGCCATTCGCTCCATTCTCCGCTGTCAATGTCCGGTTCGCTCTCGCATGCCAAGTTAATCTCGATCGCAATCCATTCTCCTGTGGCATTGTCCAGTTCAGTGCCTTCGCCAGCATCAAGCAGCAGGCCAGCGCCACAAATCGGGCACGGTGCCTTTATCTTCAGCGGGGCACGTTCTTTCGGCCAAAGCACCCTAACAATTCGGTCAAGCGGACGTGCCGCCATCGTCGCTTCGCTCCTAGTCGTCACCCCGCTTACCTCCAGCGTTAGGCATCGAACCTCATCGTTAACGCCGCTCCCTATGAACACTAAGAACACCAATCAGCCAGACGGCACAGGGCCCCAACAAACTGACCTCGATTTGCAGGGCACGCAAGAAGGCGAGATGGTCAGTACGCCACCTGAGCTTAAGTGGTACCAGCACTCGTTTCTCTTCGTTCTGATGTCATTCCTACTTCTCCCAAGGTCGCCGGTGATTTGGCTGATCCTATTTATGGTTGGGATGGTGAATACAGACAAGGACAAATGGTTCAAGAACCGCTTCCTGGTCTTCCTAGTCTCAGTGGTTGCGCTCTTCGGTGTCCTGCAATGGCTCTACAACAAAGCGAATTCGTAGCTCTTTGCGCTTCAGGCACTATGCCTAACCCCTCAGTCGAGCTGACCAACTGCAGCAAGCTGCAGTCGGCAGCTCACCTCGAACGTTAGGCGGCAGAAGAGACTCGTATGACCACATTCAAGGCTCTGGGTATCGACTTCCCGCTGTTCGATGCGCCAGCTGAAGACGCATCCGACTATGCCGGAGTCGCAACTTGCTCGTTCTGCTCTGCCCAGACACATAGCTTCTCGCTAGGAATTGGGTGCTACGTGCAAGTTCGGTGCGCCACCTGCGGGGTGGAAAACTGGCTAGATGCTGATGATCGAGCCAACGGCTTGTGCCGGTCGTGTGCCCGGCCTGTTGAGTTTCCGTTCCTCGGCGACGGCGAAGTTCTAATCTGCTATGACTGCCTTCGTTCTGGGCGCGCGGCAATAACGAAGGACACTGAGTTCGGCATGGTGTCTTGGGAGCAAGCCCTCTCCGGGGTGACCCACGGCGTTCCGGGACTCAAGACAGACAAGTTTCCGGTCGTAGACAACGGCAATGGATGGTACGGGGCGGTGATCCCCAGTCAGCATTTGCTGGAACTGCTTCGAACTCCAACTCCATCAACTATCCAAGGCGAGACTTGGTTGTTCTGTTGCCAGCAACCCATGACGTTCATTGGTCGGTGGTCGCGCGCCAACTTCAGCCACTACGCACCAGACGGAGATGGTCGCGCATACCTCGAACGGCTGTTAGGAAAGCATGTGCCCGGACTGTGGGAAGACGACCTACACGACGTGACTGGCATCTATGTTTATCGATGCCCTTTCTGCCGGCGCGAAGTGGCTAATTGGGACATCGCCTAGCATGCGCGCGCTGCCGCCTCTTAAGAAACACCTCCCAAGTGACTGATTGGCAATGACGTCAACAAGCCGGTTGTGGATTGTCGACGAGTCTCATGCCCAATTTCTCGGCACGAAGGGAGAGTTGGCGAAGCACCCTTTGGCGGTAACGTTCCTCGAAGTAATCCTGGCCCTGATCGGTATATTCCTCGCCCTTGGTCAGCATCGTGTAGATCAGGC
>JAKOTN010000078.1 GCA_029776255.1 Pseudomonadota bacterium | reverse complement strand
GGGCGGCACGGGAGGCAGTAATCTGGGCGTCGACGTTGAAGGAGCGGGGCTGATTTCGGCGTTGGGCACGGGCTGGACGCACGTGCAAGGCACCGGTGGCGGCAGTTCTGGAGCAAGCAATTCCGGTGTGCTTTTGACCGGTGCCGGTTCGACGGTCGGTTCAGGCGGTGGCGATGTCAGCGTCAGTGGTACCGGTGGCGGTTCAGGAACGAGTGCGTTTAATGCTGGCGTGTCTATTTCCTCAGCGGGTGCCGGGATTACATCCGGGGGAAATGGCAATGTTAGCGTGATTGGGACCGGTGGTTCTGGCAGCGGGGGGAGGCAGTATGGGGTTTGGCTTCAGTCCGCGGGCGGAATCACCGCTTCCGGCATGGGCACTGTTACCGTGGAAGGTACCGGCGGCGCCAGTTCGGGCGTTAACAATTTCGGCGTCAACGTCTCGGACGCTAATTCAAAAATCACTTCATCGGGCGGAGCCGTTAGCGTCACGGGCCGAGGTGGCGGTGGTATGGGCGCGGGTAATTTTGGTCTGGTGCTGGGAAACTCCGGCGCCATCAGTTCAGGCGGTAACGCCGACATCACCCTCACCACCGACAGCCACGTTGGCGACGGCAGCGAGAGCATCAACGCGGGCACGGGTACCGTGACGATCCGCAACCGCAGCGCCGGCACGCTCGTCAACCTGGGCGGTGCCGACGTGCTCAGCGGCAGCCCCTTGACCCTGGGCCTCTCCAGCGCCGAACTCAATCGCATCACCGCTGGCCAAGTGATCGTGGGTCGAAACGACGCCAGCGCCAGCGGCAACATCACCGTCTCGAGTGCGGTCTCGCCGACCGGTGCCGCCAATGTCACCCTCCTGACCGGTGGCGACATCGCCATCAATGCCGGGCTGGGCGCCACGACCCAGCTAACCTTGACCGCTGGCAACGGCTCATCGGTCAGCGGCAGCGGCAACATCACGGCGCCGAACCTGCTGCTCAACGGCCCCAACGTCAATTACACCCTCAATACCGCCGCGGGCAACAGCGTCGGGACGCTGGCCGCCGCCAACGCGGCCGGGCTGGCCTTTGCCAACGGTCGCGCCCTGACGATCGGCAGCGTCAATGGCGTCAACGGCATCAGCGCCAGCGGCCCCGTTTCCGTCGCCACGGCCGCCGGCAACCTGAGCCTGAGCCAGCCGGTCAACACGACCGACAACAGCGCCAGCGCGATCGCGCTGAACGCCGGCCAGAGCACCGCGGCCGGCACGTCGACCGGCGGCGACATCGTGGTCAGCGGCGCCGGCGCCGTCTCGACCGGCGCGGGCGGACGCGCCACGCTGATGACCGGCTCGGTGGCCGGCAGCACCGGCGTCGCCGCCCTCGCCGGTGGCAGCGGCAGCGGCCACTACCGCTACCACAGCGACGAAAGCACCACCCACTACACCAGCGCGCTGGGTGCTGGCACCTACGTCGTCTACCGCGAAGCGCCCACCCTTGCCGTCACCGTCAACAACGACAGCAAAACCTACGATGCCACCGCCTACAGCGGCGGCAACGGCTACACCGCCACCGGCATGCTCAACGGCGACAGCGCCGCCAGCGCCAGCCCCACCACCTACGGTGGCACTGCCCAAGGCGCCAAGAACGCGAACACCTACACCCTCACCGCCGGTGGCGACAGCCCCCTGGGCTACCTCATCAATGCCACCAACGGCACCCTCACCATCGACAAGGCCGACCTCGCCATCACCACCGGCAACGTCACCAAGACCTACGACGGCGGCACCGTCGCCGTCGGCTCCGCCGTCGCCACCGGCGGCACCAGCCTGAAAGGCAGCGACACCCTGAGCGGCGGCAGCTACGCCTACACCGACAAAAACGCCGGCACCGGCAACAAAACCGTCACCGTCACCGGCGTCACCGTCAACGACGGCAACGGCGGCAACTACAACGTCAGCTACCAGAACAACACCACCAGCACCATCGACAAGGCCGACCTGACCTTGAGCGGCACCCAGGTCTACAACGGAGGCACCGCCTTTGCGGGCAGCAACCTCACCGCCACGGGCGTAGGTGGCGAAAGCTTCGGCGTCACCGGCTCGGGGGCCAGCGGCAACCTCGCCAGCAAGAACGTCCAGACCAACCAGTCCTTGGCCAGCGTCACCGGCCTGAGCCTGGGCGCCAGCAGCAATGGCGGCCTTGCCAGCAACTACAACACCCTCGGCGCCACGGGCTCCAGCGTCAGCGTCACCCCTGCCAACCTGACCCTCACCACCAGTGACGTCACCAAAGTCTACGACGGCGGCACCGTCGCCGTCGGCTCCGCCGTCGCCACCGGCGGCACCAGCCTGAAAGGCAGCGACACCCTGAGCGGCGGCAGCTACGCCTACACCGACAAAAACGCCGGCACCGGCAACAAAACCGTCACCGTCACCGGCGTCACCGTCAACGACGGCAACAGCGGCGGCAACTACAACGTCACCTACGCCAGCAACACCACCAGCACCATCGACAAGGCCGACCTCCGTCTCACCGGCCGCAAGACCCACGATGGCAGCACCGCCATGCCCGGCGCCACGCTCACCGCCACCGGCGTCGCCGGCGAAACCTTCAGCGTGACGGGGGCCGGCGCCAGCGGCAATCTCGCCACGGCCAATCCACAGACCGATCAGCCCTTGCTGAACGTAAGCGGCCTGAGCCTTGGCGTCAGCCAAAACGGTGGACTCTCCAGCAACTACACCGCGCTGAGTCCTGTCGGCTCGTCCGTGACGGTCACGTCTCGATCGGCTACCGTGCCCGAATTCTTCACGCCGCCGCCCGCCCAAATTGCCCCTTTCCCTCCCGGTGCCCCCGCGTCCGGCGGAGCAACAGGCGTGGCCGGAAGCGTTGCCGGCTCGCCGGTGGCCATCGCGATCAACGACGGAAACGGCGGAAACGGCGGGGCGGGCGCCACCGACGCTCGCCGAGTGCCGGCCGGCAGCCCGGCCGTGCTTGGCCTCCGGCAGGCGGTGGACGACAATGCCTCCGCCGATAGTGGCTTTCAGAGTGTTCTAAGATTCGATCCGTTCAAGTTCCCGTCGGGCGCGTTGTTCGAAATGCGCCTGCCCGACGACACCTTCATGCACAGCGATCCCGCGCAATCGATCCGGCTCGTGGCGCGCCAGATCGATGGCCGACCGTTGCCAAGTTGGCTGCGCTTCGACCCCAAGACACAGGTTTTTTCCGGCCAACCGCCTCAAACGGCTGCGACGGTGCTGGAATTGATCGTCATCGCGCGCGATAGGCGAGGCCACGAGGCGTCCACGCGCGTGACACTGGTGTTCGGCGCGAGCGTTCACTAAATCCGGATGGATCATGGGCGGGAAGCAAGACGGATGTTGCAGGCGGCTTTGTCGTGCGGTGCCAGCGTCGTGTCGGACTGGAGGAGCACGCATGGCCGTGTCCTACCGAAGTCGCTTCGCTCGCTGACCGCGTCGTCGTCTTCAACGGACGTGTGATCCCACGTCGCGAACGTGGTGCAACAGCCCCGTGACCGAAAAATCGGAAAACAGGAACAACGGCGGGAGCCAAAAACAAAAAGAGGCTACCCGCCTAACGGATAACCTCTTGATGTCGCAGCTTGTCTTTTGGCTCCCCGACCTGGGCTCGAACCAGGGACCTACGGATTAACAGTCCGACGCTCTACCGACTGAGCTATCGAGGAACAACGCGAGGCGGGAGTCTAGACATTTGGACGGCGCTCGTCAACATCTATCCGGCGCGTCAGCGTGCAATGAATACTAACGATATGTTTTTTCGGCGAATCCATGTCGAACACCGGCGTGCGGCGGATCGCCGGGGCCAGCGTTTCGGCGGGCGCATCGTCTTTCACAGCCGCAGCGTGTCGGCGTAACCGGTCAATTCCAGATAGCCGCGACCCTCGAGACCGCCGGATAGTTTGACCAGCCCTTCCCAATAAACCACCGGGGCGGGGCGGCTGGTGACGAGTTCCTGATCGTCGATCACCGGGCGCGTGCGTACCGTCAGGTCGGCGAGGTGGATTTCGAGTTCCAGCGGGTAGCTGGCGCCACTGCGCGGTGAGGCCCAGCGGCGCAAGGGCGTGAAGCGGATCTCGGCGCTGTCGAAACGGCGTCGGCGACCGGTGGCGTCGCGCCAGGCCGCGTGCGCGTACAGCGTGGCGCCTTGCGCGTCGCGCAGGCGAAAGACCATCAGCGCGCCGCCATCGGTGAGGTTGATGCCAAGCCAGTCCCAACCGACCGCCCGGTCGCCGAGAATGGCGGTGGACCACTCGTGATCGAACCATGCCTGGCCGGCGACCGCCTGCCGGCGACCGTCGCGCAGCAGCAGGCCGTCGACCCGCAACCGCGGCCAACTGACGTAGTAGCTGGCGAGTTCCGGCGCGGCGCCCTTGCGCGAATAACCGTCGTCGCCTTGCAGCATCGGTGGTTGCGACGGCGTCAGCGTGAAATCGTAGGAGAATGACGCGCTTTGCATTCGCAGCCGCAATATTTCCCGAGGGCCGCGCATTTCGCGCCACAGCCGCCATGCGCCGATGGCCACGTCGCAGTCGGTGCTGGAAAAACTGGCGCCGAGATTGGCGCGCGCCACGCGCTCGGTGTGTCGCAGGCGGTCGCCCGGCAGGGTCAGGGCGGCGTGCGCGAAAAGGATTTGACGCGCGGCCAGCGGCGAGCGCAACGTTTCGGCAAAGCCCGTGCGGCGGCGGAAAAAAGTCAGTTGAAAGCCGATGTCGGCTTGCGGCGCGTCGAGTGCGCCGGTGACGTACCACCACTCGGTGCGGAAATCCGGGTGCGCGCCGTGATCGCGCGGGAAGCGGAGTCGGCGACCGGGTGTCACCGGCGGATAGGCGACGCTCTCCTCGGCGGCGAGCAGCGTCGGCAGCAGCAGCGGCGTGGCCAGGAAGTCGCGGCGGCGCATGGTCGCTACTGGCTGCCGGCCAGCACTTGCGCCAACGGCAGACGGGTGGCCTGGCGGGCGGCGGCGTGACTGGCGGCGATGGCGGCGGCGAGCGTCAGCGCGGCGGCGCCGAGAACGGTCGGCCAGGGGATGTGCAGCGGCATCCGCCAGTGAAACGCTTGCGGATTGACCACGTGCGTCAGCACGGCGCCGATGGCGACGCCGCAGGCCAGGCCGATCAGCAGGCCGATGATGGCGATCAGCGCGCCTTCGAGCGTCACCGCGCGGCCGAGCATGCGCCGGTTGAAGCCGAGCGCGCCCAGCGTCGCCAACTCGCGCGCGCGCAGCCAGACGCCGGCGGCCAGGGTCACCGCCAGTCCGAACAGGCCGATCAGCATCGCCGCCGCTTCCAGCGCGTAGGTCACGGCGAAGCTCTTGTCGAAGATCGCCAGGCTCAACTGACGGATTTCGGCGGTTTCCGCCACTTCCAGACCGTCGCGCCGAGCGTAGGGCGCCAGCCAGGTCTCGGCGGCGGCGTTTTGTCCTGGTCGCGGCCACAGCGCCAGATCGTTGGCCTGGAAGCGGCCACCGAGGCGCCGATAGTCGTCGGCGCCGATCGTCACGGCGCCAAACTGGCGGGAATAGTCGCGCCAGACGCCGCCGACGAAAACCTCGACGCTGCCGCCAAGCAAGGGCAGGCGCAGCGTCTGGCCGGGAGCGATGCCGTAGATTTCCCGCAAGGGTTCGCTGATCCAGACCACGGGCAGGGTCTCGTCCGGCGGTACCGACAGCGGGCCGGTGAACGGGAGCCGCGCCGCCGGGTCTAGCCGATCGAGTTCGCGCACGATCAGGGTGACGTTCGGTCGTCGCGGGTCCAGTGTCAGCGTGGCGTGCGCCATGCCCTCGACGCGGGCGAAAGGGGTGTCGGGGCGCGCCAGCGCGGCCAGCAAGTCCTCCGGCAGCGGCGTGGCCTTGCTGCGCAGGTAGAGCGGTGCCGGCAATACGTCGTCGAGCCAGCGGTCGACGGCGACGCGGAAGCTGCCGACCATGATCACCATGCTCGCCGTCAGCGCGAAGCTGACGATCAGTCCGCCGGCGGCGACCTGTGCCATCAGGGGCGCCTGGGCGACATTCTGCAACGCGATGCGTTGCGTGGCCGGCAGGGGCAGGCCGGCGCAGAGACCGAAAATCCACCGGGTCAGCCATGGCGCGGCGGCGATGCCGATGACCAGCAGCACCGCGATGGCCGCGTAGCCGGCCAGCGGCAGGCCGGACCACGCCGGCAGCCGGCTCAACCCGCCGGCGAGCAGCGCCAGGGCCAGCAGACGCAGCGCCGGCACCAGCGGGCGCGCCGGCCGCGCGCGCGGCGTCTGGGCGAAACCGGCGTGCAAGGCGTGCGCCAGCGCTTGCCGACGGTTCAGGTAAGCCGGGTAAACGGCGCCGGCCAGACTGGCCAGCGCGCCGAGGGCCAGAAAACCCAGCGCCGGCAAGGGCGCGGGCACGAGGGTCGTCGTGCCGGTCGAGAAAAAACCGCCGCCGAGATCGCCGCCGAGCAGCCGGGTGAACGCCAGCGCCAGGGCGTAGCCGAGCGCCAGACCGAGCAGCGCGCCGGGCACGCCGATGGCCAGTCCTTCGAGCAGGACTTGCAGCAGGCGTCGGCGTGGCGACAACCCCAGCACGCCGAGCAGGGCGAACTGTGTCGAGCGCTGCGCGACGGCGGTGAGTTGGGTGGCGAAAACCAGGAAAGCGCCAGTCAGCAAGGCGACCAGGGCCAGGACATTGAGGTTCACCCGGTAGGCAAGCGAAAGATTCGAGACGCGCGCGTTTTCGTCGTCGGCGGCGCGAAGCAGCAGACCGGGCGGCAGCCGGCGCGCCAGTTCGTCGCGCCACGCCGCGGGATCGGTGTCGGGGGTGAGCCGCACGCGTGCTTCGCCGACGGCATCGTCGGGTCCGAAATGCGCTTGCACCCAGGCGATATCGGCCACCAGCAGCCGTTCGTCGGGCCCCAGGGCCGGCAGGTCGCCGGCGAGGCGGGTGGTCCACTGCCGGTCGCCGCGTTGCAGCGTGACCGTATCGCCGATGGCGGCGTTCAATTGACGCAACACCGCCGGCGAGGCGAAAACGCCGCCGGCGAAGATCGGCGCGTCGGTCGCCGTCGCGTCTTGTCGCGGCATCAGCTTGGGCATCATCGTCGCGGCGCTGAACACGTCGAGGCCGATCAGCCGGAGCGGCGCCGGCGCGCCGGCAAGGCGCACCCGGGTGTCGATCACCGGCACGACCGACTGCACCGCCGGGTCGCGGGCGATGGCCTCGACGACGGTCAGCGGCACGCTGCCGGCGCTGTCGCGCCCGACGATCACCGCGTCGGGCTCGCCCTGCACGCTGTTCATCGCCCGTGAGAAATCGGCCAGGGCGGCGGCGTTGATCAGGTGGATGGCGTAGCCGAGCGCCACGCCGAGCGCGATGGCCAGCATCGATAACGAGGTCGCGACGCGGCGGGTGCGGAATTGCGCGCGGATCAGCCACCACGCCAGGGTGTTCATCGCAAGCCGTCCGGGGTCAGCGTCAGGATGCGGTGGCAGCGCCGCGCCACCTGTTGCGAATGGGTGACGATCAGCGCGCCGGCCTGTTGCTGGCGAACGTTGTCGAGCAGCCGCGTCAACACCTCGTCGGCGGTACGCGGGTCGAGGTTGCCGGTCGGCTCGTCGGCCAGGATCAGCGATGGACGATGCACCAGCGCCCTGGCGATGGCCACCCGTTGCAGTTCACCGCCGGACAGCGTCGTCGGCCAGCGGCCGGCGAAACCGCGCAGGCCGACGGCGTCGAGCAGCGCGTCGATGCGCGCCGGCTGCGCCTTGAGCGGCACGCCGCGGAGCAGCAGCGGCACGGCGATGTTCTGCGCCACGGTCAGCGTCGGCAAAATGTGAAAGGCCTGAAAGACGAAGCCGATCTGGCGCGCGCGCAAGGCGGCGCGGGCGGTTTCGTCGAGGCCGACGATGTCCACGGCCCGCGGACCGATGCGTATCGAACCGGCGTCGGCCGTTTCCAGGCCGGCGATGCAATTGAGCAGGGTGCTCTTGCCGACGCCCGATTCGCCGACCAGCGCTACCGTCTCGCCGGCCGCGACCGTCAATTCGAGGCCGCTGAACAGCGGTCGTCCGGCGTTGGCGTGCCGCTTGGCGAGGCCGGTGACGTTCAGCATCGCCTCGGGCGTCGGTGAGCCTGACTCGCCAGCGGCGGCGGGTTTGCCATGGTGTCTACTTGCCGGCCGGCGCCGCCGAACGCAGGGCCGCCAGCAATTTCTGGCCGGGGCGGCCGTTCACCGGCATCCCAAGTCGTTTTTGCTCGGCTTCGATGGCTTGCCGCGAGTTGCTGCCGATCATGCCGTCGATTTCGCCGATCGGGTAGCCTCGGGCGGCGAGCAGCGTCTGCACTTCGCGGCGCTCCTGCCGCGATAATCCAGGGTCGTCGGTCGGCCACGGCGTGACCAGCGCCTTGCCGCCTTGCAACCGGTCGGCGAGCAGGGCGATGGCCAGCGCATAGCTTTCGGCGGCGTTGTAGCCGTAGATCGCGTCGAAATTGGTGAACACCAGGAAAGCCGGGCCTTTCGGGCCGGCCGGCAGCAGCAGGCCGGCGGCGGCGTTCGAAGCGGCCAGCGCTTGCCCGTCGGCGCGCCGGACGCCGCGCGCCGCCCACTGCGACAGCGGCTGCTTGTTGCGGCGACCGGCGCCGCTGCTGTCGAAACCGGCCGGCAGCGATACCTCGTAACCCCAGGGCTCGCCCTTGCGCCAGCCGGCCTTGCGCAGGAAGTTGGCGGTCGAGGCCAGCGCGTCTGGAACGCTGTCCATCAGGTCGCGCTTGCCGTCGCCGTCGCCGTCGACGGCCAGACGCAGGAAGGTGGAGGGCATGAACTGCGTGTGGCCGAAGGCGCCGGCCCAGGAGCCGACCAGACGCTCGGGAGCGATATCGCCGGCATCGAGAATTTTCAGGGTGCTCAGGAACTCGCCGCGAAAATACGCCTGCCGTCGCCCGAAACACGACAGGGTGCCCAACGAAGTGAGCAAGGGCCGCTTACCGAAATTGCGTCCGTAGTTGCTCTCGACACCCCAGATGGCGATCACCGTCGCTGGGTCGACCTGGTAGCGGTCGGCGGCGGCGGCGAGGGACGCGGCCCATTTTTCCCGCAGGGCCTGGCCGTCGGCGACGCGTTCGTCATCCACCAGGCTGGCGAGGTAATCCCAGATTGGGGTGCGGAACTCCGGTTGGTAATCGAGAAATTCGATGACGCTCATGTCCGGCGTCAGGCCGCGCGTCAGGCGGTCGAATGCGGCGTTGGAGACGCCCTTCGCGGCCGCGTCGGCGCGCAAGGACGACAGGCAGGCGTCGAAATGCGCGTCGGCGGCGCCGCTCGGCGCGGCGGCGAACAGGCAAAAGGGTAGGCAAAGGGAAAGGGCGAGGCGGGCGATTTTCATTTCAGATCGGTCGGGAAGTGGGAGGAAGAGTGGTTCTTGCCGGCGATTGCACAAGCGCAACCACGGCAGCGGGGCGTATTCGCGGCGGTACGCGCGCGGGCACGCTCATTCGCCATCGCCGGTCGAGTCGTGCCGGTTCGAGTCGCGTGACGGCACGACGTTCAATCGATGGACGGTCGCCGTCGGCCGGGAATGGTCGTCGGTTTCGCGGATGACCTCGCCTTCGATCACGTCGTCGTTGGCGGCGGCGTTGGCGTCGTCGTTCCTCCCGGGCGGCCGGGGCATCCGGTCGGCCATCTGTTGTTGCAGGTGTCGGCGCAGGTGGCGGGATTGCCAATAAAAATAGGCGACGATCAGCGCGCCGGCGACCAGCAGCACGGCAAGCGCGACCAACGAAAACATCAAACCAATCGCCATCAAGGCGGCGCCGCCAACGACGGCCAGAATTTTGCCGAGCGGACCCGTCGCCGCGGTTTTTGGCGGCTTGCTGAAAAAGTCGGTGGATTTATTGGTGTTCATTGCCTTCCCGGGGGGGGTATTTCCTGTCGCGGTGCCGAAAAAATACATCATTTCGTTCGGCGGATGGCCGCATTGTAAGGCTCGTGACGGCGTGCGCGGACACGCGTGGCCCCGTGCGGCGGCGGGCGCGTTATTCGGCGTTGTCGACGCCGAAAACCTGCTTGCGGAGCAGGAACAGTTCGTCGCGCGCGGCGGCGGCTTTTTCGAATTCGAGATTCCTGGCGTGGTCGAGCATTTCCTTTTCCAGGCGCTTGATTTCGCGGGAAAGCTGCTTTTCGGTCATCGCCAGATAGCTGGCTTGTTGCTGCGCGGCCTTGCGTTCGCTCTGCCCGCTGTCAACGTGATGGACGCCGTCGATGATATCGGTAATGCGCTTGCTGACACCTTTTGGGGTGATGCCGTTGGCGTCGTTAAAGGCGATCTGTTTCTGCCGGCGGCGCTCGGTTTCGGCGATGGCGCGCCGCATCGAACCGGTGATCCGGTCGGCGTAGAGGATGGCGGTGCCGTTCAGATGGCGGGCGGCGCGGCCGATGGTCTGGATCAGCGAACGCTCCGAGCGCAGGAAGCCTTCCTTGTCGGCATCGAGAATCGCCACCAGCGAGACTTCGGGAATATCCAGACCTTCGCGCAGCAGGTTGATGCCCACCAGCACGTCGAAAGCGCCGAGACGCAGGTCGCGGATGATTTCGACACGCTCGACGGTGTCGATGTCCGAATGCAGGTAGCGCACCCGCACCGCGTTTTCGCCAAGGTAGTCGGTGAGATCTTCCGCCATGCGCTTGGTCAGGGTGGTCACCAGCACGCGTTCGCCACGGTCGACGCGCAAGCGAATCTCGGAAAGCAGGTCGTCCACCTGCGACGATGCCGGGCGGACGATCAGCGTCGGGTCGATCAATCCGGTCGGCCGCACCACCTGCTCGACGACTTGGCCTTGATGGGTCTCCTCGTACTCCGACGGCGTTGCCGAGACAAAGATCGTCTGTCGCAGCAGCGCCTCGAATTCCTCGAAGCGCAGCGGCCGGTTATCGAGCGCCGACGGCAGGCGGAAGCCGTAATTGACCAGATTTTCCTTGCGCGAGCGGTCGCCCTTGTACATGCCGCCAACCTGCGGCACGGCGACGTGCGATTCATCGATGAACATCAGCGCGTCGGTCGCCAGGTAGTCGATCAAGGTTGGCGGCGGCTGGCCGGGCTGCCGGCCGGACAGGTGCCGGGAGTAGTTTTCGATGCCCTTGCAGAAACCGAGCTGGTCGAGCATTTCGAGATCGAAGCGGGTGCGTTGCTCGATACGCTGCGCCTCGACCAGACGCCCTTCGGCGTTGAAGGCGGCGATGCGCGCGGTCATCTCCCGCTTGATCGCCTCGATGGCCCGCAACACCGTCGCCCGTGGCGTGACGTAATGCGACGAAGGAAAAACGGTGAAGCGCAGCAGTTTGCTTTGCAAATGGCCGGTCAGCGGGTCGAACAGTTGCAGGCTCTCGATTTCATCGTCGAACAACCCGATGCGCACCGCCTGTTCGGCGTGTTCGGCGGGAAAAACGTCGATGACGTCGCCGCGCACACGAAAAGTGCCGCGATGAAAATCGGTCTCGTTGCGCTCGTACTGCATTTCGACCAGACGCTTGATCACCTCGCGCTGGCCGAGGCGGTCGCCGACGCGCATGGTGAGGATCATCTGATGGTATTCGTCGCGGTCGCCGATGCCGTAAATGCACGACACGGTGGCGACGATCACGCAGTCGCGGCGTTCGAGCAGGCTCTTGGTGGCCGACAGGCGCATCTGCTCGATGTGCTCGTTGATCGCCGAGTCTTTCTCGATGAACAAATCGCGTGCCGGCACATAGGCTTCCGGCTGGTAGTAGTCGTAGTACGAGACGAAATACTCGACGGCGTTGTCGGGAAAAAATTCGCGAAACTCGGCGTAGAGCTGCGCCGCCAGGGTCTTGTTCGGCGCCAGCACCAGCGCCGGCCGGCCGGTGCGGGCGATGACGTTGGCCATGGTGTAGGTTTTGCCCGAACCAGTGACTCCGAGCAGGGTCTGAAAGGATAGCCCGTCGCGCAGACCACGCACCAATTTGTCGATCGCTTCCGGCTGGTCGCCGGCGGGCAAAAAAGGCTGATGGAGGCGAAACGGGCTGCCTTCGAAGGTCACGAAGGGCGGCGGGTTGGCGGAGTTCGCGTGAGCGGTCATGCTAGAATTCTACGTCGTTTCAACGCCGGTCGTCGTCGCGCGCGGCCATCGACCACTCTCTCGTCGACATAAACCGTTGTTTTCGTTGCCGCCGGGCGTGGGCCGGCGGCCGGTATCGAATGTATTTGCCCACTGACTCATTTAGGACTCACCCATGACCGCTTCCATCTTCGCTGCCGTGGAAATGGCTCCACGCGATCCAATCCTCGGACTGACCGAAAGCTTCAACGCCGATCCGCGTTCGACGAGAGTTAATCTCGGCGTTGGCGTGTATCTGGACGACAACGGCAAGGTGCCCTTGCTGGCGGCCGTCAAACAGGCCGAGAAGGCGCGACTGGAAGCCATGCCGCCGCGGGGTTATCAGCCGATCGAGGGGTTTGCCGGCTACAATCAGTCGGTGCAGAAACTGTTGTTCGGTGAGCGGTCTAGCGTGCTGGACGAAGGGCGGGCGGTCACTTTCGAGGCGCTCGGCGGCACTGGCGCGTTGAAGGTCGGCGCCGATTACCTGCGGCGTCTGTTGCCCGAGGCGACCGTTTTCCTCAGCGATCCGAGTTGGGAAAATCACCGCGCGCTGTTTGAATTCGCCGGCTTTCCGGTCAGCACCTATCCTTACTACGACCCCGCGACGCGCGGTGTCGATTTCGCGGCGATGAAAGCCCACTTGACTACCCTGCCAGCCGGCGCCATCGTCGTCCTGCACGCCTGCTGCCATAATCCGACCGGCGCCGACCTGGAAGCCGCGCAGTGGCGTCAGTTGATCGATGTCTTCGTCGAGCGTGGTCTGGTGGCGTTCATCGATATCGCCTACCAGGGTTTCGCCGACGGCATCGGCGAGGATTCGCTGGCCGTCGAGTTGTTCGCCGCCTCCGGTCTGCAGTTTCTGGTGGCCAGCTCGTTCTCGAAATCGTTCTCGCTTTATGGCGAGCGTGTCGGTGCGTTGACCGTGGTGACCGCCAGTCGCGATGAATCGGCACGGGTGTTGTCGCAAATCAAACGCGTGGTCAGGACCAATTATTCGAATCCGCCGACCCACGGCGGCGCGGTGGTGGCGGCGGTGCTGGCCAGCCCGGAATTGCGGCAGATGTGGGAGAGTGAACTCGCCGAGATGCGTCAGCGCATCCGCGCGATGCGCGTCGGTCTGGTGGAAAAGCTGCAAGGCAAGGGCGCGCGTCAGGATTTTTCCTTCGTCACCCGGCAGCGCGGCATGTTTTCCTATACCGGGTTGAGCGCCGCGCAGGTGGACCGGATGCGCGACGAGTTCGGCATCTACGCGGTGAGTACCGGCCGCATTTGCTTGGCGGCGCTCAACAACCGCAATGTCGATTACGTTGCCGAGGCCATCGCCGCCGTTCTGTAACGATTTGTTCGTCTGGTCGAACGAAACGGGAAACGCCGGCGTGAGCCGGCGTTTTCATTGGCGGTAGCGGCCGGGGGGCCGTCTAGTGGCCGATGGCTTGCACGCTTGGCGAGGACAGCGGACCGCTGATACCGATGTCTACCGGCCCGCTCGTGGTTCGCCCCATCGTCACCGACATCGCGCCTCGCAGTTGCTGGTTCCGGCTGATGTCCAGCTGGCCGGTGGCTTGCAACAGTCCGGCGGACAACGCCAGTTGCGTGAAGCGCGAGTTCGTCGGCGTGAAGTTGAAGACACCGGTCAGCTGGTCGAAACGGGTGCCGCCGCCGAGGACTCGCGGTGTCGCCGAGGCCCGGCGAATCGCCTCGGGAAGATCGATCACCGTCAGACTGCCGCGACTGAGCGTGAATCCGCCTTCGGCTCTCAGATCGGACAGCGACAGCGAGCCGTTCAGGGGATTGGCCGAGAATCGCAATTTGCCCTTGGCGTCGCCCTGAAACGGCCGCCCAATACCCACCGCTTCGCAAAATCTGCCGATATCGATGCGGTTGAACGAAATTTCACCCGTCGCTTTCGCCAGCGGCGCCTCGTTCAGCAGTGCATTGCCAGTGACCACGCCGTCGAAAATCCGGAATTCCATGTTTTCTATCGCCAGATTTTGTCTGTCAAGATGCCCTTTCAGGCTGATCGAGTCGAATAAATAGGGCGAATTTTCAGTGGCCCGCCAGGCGAGCGCATGAACTTGAAATGCCAAGCCGGCTGAATCCGGCGCGGCGTCGAAATGGAATTTGCGGTCCGGCGAGCTGAGCGACACCGCTTGCAGAAGCCCGGTCGGCGCTAGCGTGGCCTGTCCGCGCAGGTTGGGTAGGGAAAGACCACCGAAGGCGATTTCGGTCTGGTCGAAAGCGATTTCCTTTATCTCCAGTCGCTTGCTGCCTCGCGATTCCGATTCGAGAATGCTGGCCAGACTGGCGAGGGCCTCCGCCGAAACCGTCCAGCGACTGAGTTCGATCTCGCGAATCGCCACACGGTACGACAGCAGGCTGCCGATGGTCGGTTGCAGTCGAAGCTCGCCGATACGGATGTCGCTTCCACCGGCGTCCTTACCGAGTTGGACGTTAGTCAGCCGCAACGCCGGTTTCGGATAAAAAGCGACGCGCATGTTTTCAATTCGGGTGGAACGCCCGGTGACCTGTTCGATGGCGCGCTCCATGTTCGGCAGATAGCGCGTGTAGGGAAAAAACAGCACCAGCAACACCAGCAGGGCGCCGAGCAGCCCGATGCCCATGATGGCGATCTTCAGCCATCTTTTCCCCGGACCGTTGCCATCGTGCCGCTGTCGCGGCCCGGTGCGCGTGTCCGGCTGGCCGAAAATGTTCGTGGGTCCGCGGTTGACCCCGCCGACCCGTTCGGCTTCGTTTTTTGGAACAAAGACCGTGCTAAACGAATCGGGGTGATCGGCGTGCCGATCCCGGATGACGCGTCGTTGCGACGCCGTCGCCCGCGGTCTTGAAAAACTTGAAAGATCGTCGTTAGCCATTCCCGGAAAGGGGACAATCGGTGGCGGAGTGGCTTTCATTGGCGCGGGCGGGTTGCTTCCGTCGGTGCCATAGGTTGAAAACGCCGATACTTCCCTGGGAGGGGTGTCACGGCGAGCCAGTCTCTTCAACGGCCACACGGAATTGTTGTCGATGCGGGGCTCGATGAAGCCTTCCCGCTCGAGCTGGGCAAGCGCGACGCGTGTCCGCTGCGGATCGCCGGTCTTGGCGCACAATTCGGCGACGGTGGCATTTCCATCCACCAGGATCAACACCATGCGCAGGTTTCTCTGCGCGATCTGTGTCCTATTCAGGATGGCGTCTTCACCGATGGCGCTCTTAGCGTAAACCAGGTTTTTGTCAATCTCTTCAGGATTCATGTTTTCAATATGGCGACGTGAAGATCAAAGCATGACCGACAAAGCCTTGGCTATTGTGCGCCTTGTTTCGTCGATGGAAAAGGCGGGCGGGGTTGCCGGTTTCCGAGAGGGCATGATCTCTCTATTTCCATTATGGATCAGTGATTTTTGGCACTTGTGGCCGCAATGACGCGGTCGACGGGTGTTCCGCCAGCCGTCTTTCATGGACGGTCCCGAGTCGTTGCGTTAACAGACTTCAGTGCTGAAGTCAATCGATAGGACATGCTTATGCGTGATGCGGTTCTCAGGCGGTGCCGCCGGCACGGCATGACGCACCCAGCCCGGTGGCTTGTTGACGGCGCGATGACCGCGAGAGGTGAAAGGGGGCGACTGACCTCGGTGCGATCTTTCGCGTATCGCAACGCGTTTACGGTTCGAGCACCACGCGGTTTCGCCCTTCGGCCTTGGCGCGATAGACCGCGCGGTCGGCACACGCGATCATTTCGGTGAGCGAGTTGCCGAGAACGGTGGTCAGGCCGATGCTGACCGTCATCCGGATGGTTGCGCCTTCGAAAGACAAGGGGGTGGTCGCGATGTCCTCGCGCAATTTGTCGAAGCGATGCCAGGCGTCTTCCGGCCGGTCCGCCGTGACGACACAGACGAATTCTTCACCGCCATACCGGGCGATGATGTCGGTGTGTTGAAAGGTGCGTCGAAGCAGCGTGGCGATATGTTTGAGCGCTTCGTCGCCGGCACTGTGACCGAAGCTGTCGTTGATCCGCTTGAAATAATCGGCGTCGACCATCGCCAGCGCCAGTACGCCGGGTCTGGCGGAGGCTTCGGCATGCAGCAGGTTGGCGACCTGAAAAAGGTAGCGGCGGTTGTACAGGCGCGTGAGGTAGTCGAGATTGATCAGATCGCGCAGTTGCCGGACGAAATGCACCATATTGGTGTTTTGAACCAAGCGGCAATACAGTTCCTCGGCCTGGAAGTCTTTGTTCAGGAAATCGTTGGCGCCGGCCTTGAGCATGGTTGCCGAGAGTTCCTTTTCATGCGCTTGCGAGAGGGCGATGATCGCCAGTTCCTCGCGGCGGTAACGTCGCCGGATACCGCGTACCAGCCCCAGACCGTCCATTTCCGGCATGTGGTAGTCGGTCAGCACCAGCGCGGTGTCCGGGTGCTGTTCGAGCAGCGTCAACGCCTCGCGACCGTTGGTGGCAAGGAGAATAGGGTAGCGGTATTGGGCGAGCATGCCGGCGAGGTGCTGTCGGAAAGTGATGGAATCATCGACGATCATCACCTTCATCGTCTGGTTCTGCCGTAATTGCTCGACCAGATACGCCACGTCCTTGATGGCGTTCTTGCCATTCTTGAACATGTAGTCGATGACACGGGTTTCGAGCACCGCGCGGCGGATCTCTGGGTTCATCGAGGCGGTGAGGACGATGACCGGCACGCCGTGGCTGCGTACCAGATCGACAATCTCGCCTCGGCTGGCGTCGGCCAGGGTCAGGTCAAGAATGGCGCAGAACAGGGAATGGTGTTGCCCGTCGAGCAGCGCGCGGGTTTCCGCCAAGGTGCTGGTTTCGAGAACCGTGACTTTTTCCAGCCGGACGAGGTGCTTGCGCAATTCGGAACGAATAGTCAGGCTGTCATCGACGATCAGTACGTTGATCGCCTCCTTTTCCTCGCAGGCGGAGGTGTAGTGACGGCGAGGGTCGTGGTCGATCGGCGCATCGTAAAGCATAAGCCTCTGCTCTAAAAACAATTAATGTGCGATTCCGGCATGACCGGGCAGGGGTGGCCCGGTTGATTTCATTATGGTTCGCCGGTGGGTCGATACGAGGGTTTTCGGAATTTTTCTTTTTAAGCCGGATTGTGGAATTGGTTGGTCGTGGGTGGCGGTCGAAGCGGTTCCCGCGCGGATCGAGGGTGGCAAGGCGCCGCCGAACGCCCAGCGCCGATGTGGACCCGCGGAATCCATATTTAGCCAGCCGGCGGCGCCAGGCTGTCGACCAGCGCCGCGGCAAAACCCGACAACCCACCGCGCTTGCGCACGCAGACCTGTAAGTCGCGCCGCGCCCAGCTTTCGCGCAGTTCGACGATGGTTGGCGGTTCGTGCAGGCCGCCGTTGGGTACGGCGCTGCGCGGTACCAGTCCGATGCCGACGCCGGCGCCGACCATGCGGCAGACCGCTTCGAAACTCCTGACCTGAATCCGGACGTTGATGTGTCCGCCGAGTGCGGCGGCGGCGTTCATGGTGAAGGTGTGAATCGCCGAGCCGGCGTGCAGCATGACGAAAGGCTGGTCGAGCACCTCGGCCAAGCGCACGCCGGCGCGAACCGCCAAGGGATGCGCGGCCGGCGTGATCAGGACCAGGCGGTCGGCGCGATAGGGAATCATTTCCACCTCGGCGCCCTCGACGCGTTCCGCGACCACGCCGACGTCCACCTCGCCTCGCGCCACGGCAACAACGATTTCCGGGCTGGTGTGCTCGGCCAGGGTGACGCTGACTTGCGGATGCGCGCGCAGAAAACGGGCCAGATCGTCCGGCAGAAAACTGTGGGTGGCGTGGGTGTTGGCCCAGAGGGTGACGTGGCCGCGCACGCCGGCGGCGAAAGGCGCCAGATCGGCGTGCATTTGTTCGAGTTGGGCGAAAACGTTTCGGGCGTGGCGCAGCAGGACCTCGCCGGCACGCGTTGGAACGACGCCGCGCGCCTGCCGTTCCAGCAAGCGGGTGCCGATGTGGTCCTCGAGCAGGCGTAGGCGATGGCTGGCGGAGGAGGGCGCCAGATGTGTCCGCTCGGCGCCGCGGGTCAGGTTTCGTTCCTCGGCGACAGCGATATACAGGCGGAGGTCGGTCAGGTCGTAATTCATTGCTTTCGTCCAGAACGAACGGTTATTTGCCAATATACCAATTGTTGCGCGGTTTTTTGCGCTTCATCATTCGGTATTGACCAATTTAGGAAACAGCCATGCCATGGAACGATTGGAGTGAGGAGCGTTTGGGCATCGCCTTGGCGGTGCTGGCCGCGTTGGGGTTTTCGTTCAAGGCGATTTTCGTCAAGCTCGCGTACGCGGCGGCGGCGGCGGTGGATGCGGTAACACTGTTGTCGCTACGGATGGTGTTTTCGCTACCGGCCTTCCTGTGGATCGGTTTTGCCGCCAGCCGCTCGGCGCCTCCCTTGCGTGGGCGCGATTGGACGATGCTGGCGGTTCTTGGCCTGCTCGGCTACTACGGCGCCAGCATCCTCGATTTCCTCGGTCTCCAGTACATTTCCGCCGGCCTGGAGCGCTTGATTCTGTTCACGTATCCGACCTTGACGGTACTGATTGGCGTGTTGTTCATGGGCAAGACGCTGTCGCGGCGGGAAATCGGCGCCTTGCTGCTTTCTTATGCCGGGATCGCCCTGGCCTTCGCACACGACCTGCGCGTGTCCGGCGACACCGACAAGGTGTTGCTTGGCGTGGCTCTGGTCTTTGGCTCTTCGCTCTCCTATGCCTTGTATCTGGCGGGCAGCGGACCGGCAATCCAGCGGCTGGGCGGGGCACGCTTCACGGCGCTGGCGATGCTGGTATCCACGGCGGCGACACAGGCGCATTTCTTTGCGACACAGCCGCTTGCGGCCTTGATTCAACCGCTGCCGATCTACGTCCTCGGTGCGGCAATGGCGATTTTCTCAACAGTGCTGCCGGTATTCATGCAATCGGCGGCCATTCGTCGCATCGGTTCGGCGAAAGCGGTGCTGATCGGCACGCTGGGGCCGGTGTTGACCATATTCTTTGGCTGGTGGCTGCTCGGCGAAGCGATGTCGCTGGCGCAGTTGGCTGGCGTGATTCTGGTGCTGGCGGGTGTTTTACTGGTCAGTCGGCCGTAATCAACGCAACGCCGAGGCGGATTTTTTGCGAAAAAAAACCGGCAAGTAGCCGGTTTCATGCCTGCTCGCGCGCGTTTGCGCGTGAGTTCATTTCTGGCCGAGAATCCATTTGGCGAGCTTTCCCGCCTCTTCCGGGGTGACCGACGCGTTTGGCGGCATCGGCACTGGACCCCAGACGCCCTTGCTGCCCTTGACGATTTTTTCGGCCAAGGCGGCCTCGTCCTTGGCGGTGTATTTCTTGGCGACATCCTTGTAGGACGGGCCGACCACTTTCTTGTCGACGGCATGGCACGCCAGGCAATTCTTCGCCTTGGCCAGGGCCTCGTCGGCGTGAGCGATACCGTTGGCCAGGATGCCAGTGGCCGCCACGAGGATCAGGTGACTCAATTTCATGTTTTTCTCCGTTTTCATAGGGGGGCCGCGGAATGTGACGATACGACGACAGGATGCTTTCGGCCAGGCCAAGGGCTTCCCTGTCGCGAACCCGATCGTCCGCCAGCCGATGCGGCGTGGCGGATGGCGGGCTTATCGCTTAGTACACGTCGTTTTGAGTATTGTAAACATTGAACTTGCCGGTTGGCGTGACGATGCGTGGATCCTTGATCACCGCCTTGAGCTTGCGCGTCTTGTCGTCGACCACGACGATTGCCGATTCCTCGCTGCCGCTGCTCCAGACCGAGAACCAGACTTCGTCGCCCGCACGGTTGTACTCCGGTTGCACGATGCGCTTGGAGCCGGGCTTGACGCCGGCCCATTCACCGATCGGCAGGAGTTCAAAGCCTTTTTCGAGATTGGCGATATCGAAGACCGCTACCGATTGCGAAATGGCGGGATCGGGATTCAGCGGTGCGTCTACCCACAGGTTCCGCGATTTCGGATGGGTCTTCAGGAATAGCGAACCGCCGCCGGCGCCCTTCAGCGTCTGCACCACTTTCCAGGCGGTTTGCGGGTGCTTCACCGGGTCGGTGCCGATCAGCGAGATGCTTTCATCGCCGAGGTGGCTGGTTGACCACACCGGGCCGAACTTGGGATGGACGAAATTGGCGCCTCGGCCGGGATGCGGCGTTTTACCGACCGAAATCACCGAGGCCAGTTTGCCGTCCTTGGTGTCGATCACCGCGATCTTGTCGGAGGCGTTTGCCGCATCCATGAAGTAGCGGCCGGTGGATTCGAAACCGCCATCGTGCAAGAAGCGCGGCGTCTTGATCATTCGTACCTTGAGATTGTCGAGGTCGCTGTAATCGACCAGATGCACCACGCCGGTTTCCTTGGCGTTGACCAGGAATTCCGGATGATAGTGCGAGGCGACGATGGCGGCCACGCGCGGCTCCGGGTGGTATTCGTTGTGGTCCGAAGTCATGCCGCGGGTGCTGACGATCTTCAGCGGCTTGAGCGTGTCGCCGTCCATCAGCGTGTATTGGGGGGGCCAATAGCTGCCGGCGATCGCGTATTTGTCGTCGTAGCCCTTGAATTTGGAGGTTTCGATCGAGCGCGCTTCGAGGCCGACGCGGATTTCGGCGACCGGCGCCGGTTTTTCCATCCACAGGTCGATCAGCACGATCTTGGCATCGCGACCGATCACATAAAGATAACGGCCGGATTTCGAGATGCGCGAGATGTGCACCGCGTAACCGGTATCGATCACATCGACGATCTTCTTGCTGGCGCCGTCGATCAAGGCCACCTTGCCGGCGTCGCGCAACGTCACCGAGAACAGGTTGGTGATGTCGATATTGTTCATCTTGCGCGTTGGCCGTTGCGCGGTGGGTACGATCAGTTTCCAGGTGGCGTTGATTTCCTTCATGCCGTATTCAGGCGGCAGCGGCGGCTCGTGCTGAATGTAGCGGGTCATGATGTCCACTTCCTTCTCGGTCAGCGTGTTCGAGCTGCCCCAGTTGGGCATGCCCTGCGGCGAGCCGTAGTGGATGAAGGTGCGTAGATACTCCGAACCTCGTTCGAGGGTGATGTCGGTGGTCAATGCCTTGCCGGTCGCGCCTTTGCGCAACACGCCATGGCAGCCGGCGCAGCGCTCGAAGTAGATTTTCTTGCCGATCTCGAAATCGGCCTTGCTCATCGGCGGGGATTTCGGGTTCAGCGTCTGCATCATTTCGGCGCCGCCAACCGGTGACGTGCCGCCGATCTGCATCTTGTTTTCCTCCAGCGGTTTCGCTTTTTCTTGCGCCAGGAGCTGCGTGCCACCGCCGATTGCCAGGGCGACCGCCGCGGCCGTCGCTACCCGTTTCAATGACCCATCGAGTTTCATGTATGACTCCCCCTTAGTAGAAAAACCCGCGCTTGGCGACCCTCGTCGAACTTGCCGGTGAAGAATGTTTCCTGCGTTTCCAGGAATATCCGCCGGACCCTCGCGACACCAGCCGTATCGGATCATTTCAGCGTGCCGCCGGGAGAAAAAAATTGATGTAAGTCAGGTCTGGAAATTTTCCGGCTGTCGGTGCCGGGGAGGAGGATCGGCTGCGGAGGATCTCCATGGCGGGGCCGCGGTAGGCTCGGTTGTGGTGGTCACGCGATTTCGGAGTGCTCGCGCGCTGGCCTTTCCGAGCGCTGTTTTGTTTGGATAATCTCGTCACGCAGCATTTCAAATCCGAGAGCAAAGCGCGCCAGGTATTTGCGTAGTCGGTCCGCGTCGTTGCTTTGTCTTTTCTCGGCGCGGGAGACGGCGAACAGGCGACGCCCGGCTTCCGACAGACTATGGCTGGTACGGCAGACGGCGATGACGGTGTTGAGCTGGCAGCGGTCGAAGAGATCGAGTTTATCCGCGTCCCCGGCGAGCAGCCGGGCGCAAGCGTCGTCGGTATTCGGTTCGTCGCTCCAGGCAGTGGTGAGACGGGCGATTTCGTCGGCAACATCGGCTTCGGTGATACGCCCGGCGGGGGCCAGCGTGGCCAGGCGGGTGAGGGACGCGCCGAGTTCGCGGAAATTCCCGTGCCAGCGAGCCGCCGCCGAGGTCGCGAAAGCCAGATAACGGCGCTTGGCCTCGATGTTGAAGCGCACCTGCTGGCCGCTTTGCGCGGCAAAACGCTCCAGTTCGTAATCGAGGTTGGGTTCGATATCCTCCGGGCGGGCGGCGAGGCCGGGCAAATCGAAAGTCCACAGGTTGATCCGCGCGTAGAGGTCTTCCCGGAATTTTCCTTGCCGCATCCGTTGCCGCAGGTCGCGATGCGTTCCGGCGATCAACTGGAAGTCGCTGCGTGCCTCGAGATCGCTACCGAAGGGGAAAAATCGTTTCTCTTCAATGGCTTTTAGTAACATCGCCTGTTCGTCGAGACCGAGCTCGCCGATTTCATCCAGAAAGAGCAGACCGCCGTCGGCGGACCGCAACAGTCCCGGCCGGTCCTGTTGCGCACCGGTGAACGCGCCCTTGCTGTGTCCGAAGAGTGTGGACATCGCCGAATCGCCACGCAGAGTGGCGCAGTTCACTTCGATGAAACGCCCTTTCAGTTGTTGGCGCTGGCGTTTCAATTCAAAAACGCGGCGAGCCAGGAAAGACTTTCCGGCGCCGGTCGGGCCGACCAGCAGCATCGGCGCGCGCGAACGACCGGCAACCCGCTCGATCTGCTCGATCATCCGGTTGAATGCCGGGTTGCGCGTGGCGATGCCGGATTTGAGAAAAGACAGGCCGTCGTCGCGTTCGCGGGCGAAACGCTGGGCGATACGGTCGTAACGCGACAGGTCGAGGTCGATGATTTCGTAGCGGCCGACGCTGTCGGCGACCTCCGTCTTGCGCGGCGGCGAGGTTTGCAACAGACGTGCCGGCAGGTAACGCGCCTCGGCGAGCAGAAACCAGCAAATCTGCGCCACGTGGGTGCCGGTGGTGATGTGGATGAGGTAATCCTCGTTTTCCGTATCGAATGGGTAGGCGCGGGCGAGGTCGTGCAGGGCGGTATACACCTCTTCGAAATCCCATGGATCGCGCAATTCCAGTTCCACGCGCTTGAAGTCGGTTTCCGGCGAGATTTGGGCGATGTCGTTGCCGACGCGTTCGGCCAGTCCACGGCTGCGCGCGTCGTGAATCACTTCCAGACGGTGCACGATCAGGTCATCCTGCTGGCACAGGGCGACCGTCGGGCGCCACTTTTCCCAGCGCTGGCTGCCTTTGCCGGTGTAATCCAGTTGAGTGCCGAGAAAACCGATGACAACGGTTTTCTTCATGATGCGCCCCGGGTCAGCGATCGCTGGCGGACAAAAGGTCGAGTCATGGTTGCAGTGCCTCCGCGTTATCCAGAAATATAAAAACGTATATCAATTAATCCACTATTTCCATGGCCGGCGCGCGGGAAAATTAAAAAATACACTTAATACAGTGCATTATATTTATTTCGAATTCCTGGCACGGCTTTCGCTTAGAAGAAAACATCGCCGACTTGCGGTCTGGCCGACGGGTTAGGGGTTTGAATCCTGCCGGTGCGGTGGAATCTGGAAAAATCCGGTCATTCCGCCGTATGCCGCCGTCGCGAGAGAGCGATAGTGGGGCGCCTGGTGGCGCGCTCGGGTTCGATTCCCGAACACCCCATCACTGGATAGCTCAGTCGGATAGAGCAACCGTCTTGTAAACGGTCTGTCGCGGGTTCGAATCCCGCTCCAAGACTGTCCTTTCACGACAGTGATATTGCAGTACCCGCCGGCTGCGGAAGGCGCAAGCACCCGCCGCCGGTTCGGCCCGGTGCCCGGGTCCGCTTCGGCGGCAGGGCGTCCGCTGCCTGACGGCCGATGCCGCGCAACCACGACAGGCTGTCGCGGATTTGCGCGACGCCGGATGTCGGGCATGGAAGCTTCCCCGTCAGAGCCGACCGGGGCATCCGCCGGACCGGCGCGAGCCGGCAGAATTCGCCGACGAAGTTTGACCATGACGCTTGAGAATAGGGAGAAGAAAAATGTTGAAGCGTTTCATCGTGAAGAAAAACGAGCGTGCGGCCTTGCTGCGCAACGGCGATTTCCAGCGCCTCCTCAATCCGGGTCGCCACCTCCTGTTCGACCCGTTCAACGAACTGTCGCTGACCGTGTGGCGCACCGATACGCCGATGCTCGATACCGACCTCGTCGATTACTTGCGCCAGAACGATCCGGCCGAAGCCGAACGCCATTTCGTTGGCATGGAGTTGAGCGAGGACGAGGTCGGGTTGCGCTATGAAAACGATGTGCTGGTCGAAGTGTTGCCGCCGGCGGCCCGGTGTTTCTACTGGCGCGGCTTGCTGGCGCAGCGGCTCGAAAAAATCGATCTGCGAGACGGCGCCGCGTTGCCGGCGGAGATGGTGAAACGCCTGTTGCAGCCGTCGCTGCGTGGTCGTCCGGTGTCGGGGTTGAACGGAGTGTTCGTCGTGCAGGTACCGGCGGCGCATGTCGGCCTGCTGCGCATCGATGGCGTGCAACAACCGTTGCTGTCGCCGGGCGTGAGCGCCTACTGGCGCTTCAATCGCGATCTGCATCTGGAATTGGTGGATATGCGTTGGCAGAGCATGGAAGTGAGCGGGCAGGAAATCCTAACCCGCGACAAGGTGGGGCTGCGCCTCAACCTCGCCGCCACCTGGCGTTTCGACGACGTGAGCACCGCCTTCGACAAGCTGGCCAAACCGGCCGAACACCTCTATCGCGAGCTGCAATTTGGCCTGCGGGCGGCGGTGGGCACGCGCAACCTCGACGAACTGCTGGAAAACAAGCAGTTGATCGACGAGGTGGTAAGCGACCATGTCGCCAAGAAACTGGCCGGTTTCGGCCTGGAAATCGGTGGTGTCGGCGTCAAGGACATCGTGCTGCCGGGTGAGATGAAAGCCATTCTGGCGCAAGTGGTGGAAGCGGGTAAGGCCGCCGAAGCCAACGTGATCCGTCGCCGCGAGGAAACGGCGGCGACCCGTTCGCTGCTCAACACCGCCAAGGTCATGGAAGACAACCCGACCGCCTTGCGCTTGAAAGAACTCGAAACCCTGGAACGGGTGGCCGAACGTATCGACCGGATCTCGGTTTTCGGGGGACTCGATCAGGTGCTGAACGGGCTGGTGACGTTGGCGAAGTAGCCATTTCAAATTTGGTCGAAATTTCCGGTTGACCGTGGGATTCCGGCTTGGGAAAGAACAAGGGCACGAACGCGAAACGGCGAGCGGCCGGTAAACGAGTGACGAGACCGGTGAAGGGTAAAACCGAAAGCTTTAGTGGAGAGCGGTATTTGAAGATGCAGTCCCGGGGTCTGCGTAAGGTTCTTGGGATGATGCGCGTTTAAAGCTTCTCCGCACATCGGAGTAATGCCCGGTGGCGGCTTACCGCGGGTTCGAGTCCCGCCGTGTCCACCAATGCAATGTAATGGAAGGGTGCCTGAAGCCGCTACCATCGTGCTTCGGGCGGAAAGGAAAGAAAAATGACGTATCAAGTACAAGACGTGACCGACGGCAAGCCGATCAAGCTGTGGACCGAAGGCGTGCCGGTCGAGGACGACGCCCGCAAACAGCTGATGAACACGGCCCGAATGCCGTTCATCTTCCGCCACCTGGCGGTGATGCCGGACGTGCATCTCGGTAAAGGCTCGACCATCGGCAGCGTGATCCCGACGCAGGGCGCGATCATCCCGGCGGCGGTCGGCGTCGATATCGGTTGCGGGATGATGGCGGCGCGCACCACGCTGACCGCCGGCGATCTGCCGGACAATCTGCACGGTCTGCGTTCGGCCATCGAGGTGGCGGTGCCGCACGGGCGAACGATGACCCGCGGTCGCCGCGATAAGGGTTCCTGGGAAAACCCGCCGGACGCCGTCGACGCCATGTGGTCTGTGCTGTCGCCGGGCTTCGCGCGCATCACGGAGAAGTACCCGCGCCTGATAAATACAAACAATTACAAGCATCTTGGAACGCTGGGAACCGGCAACCACTTCATCGAAGTGTGCCTGGACGAGGCCGATCAGGTCTGGTTCATGCTGCATTCCGGTTCGCGCGGGGTGGGAAACGCCATTGGTAGCCATTTCATCGAACTGGCTCAGGCCGACATGCGCCAGCACATCGCCAACCTGCCGGACAAGGATCTGGCCTATTTCGAGGAAGGCTCCGCGCACTTCGCCGATTACGTGGAAGCCGTGGGTTGGGCGCAGGACTACGCTCGCCGTAATCGCGACGTGATGATGGCGAACGTGATCGCCGCCGCCCGCCAGATCGTCGCCAAGCCGTTCACGGCCGACGCCGAGGCGGTGAACTGCCACCACAACTACGTGCAGCACGAAACCCATTTCGGGGCCGAGGTACTGGTCACCCGCAAGGGGGCGGTGTCGGCGAAGAAGGGCGAACTCGGGATCATTCCGGGGTCGATGGGCGCCCGCAGCTACATCGTGCGCGGCCTTGGCAACGAGGACGCCTTCTGCTCGTGCAGCCACGGTGCCGGCCGTGCCATGAGCCGCAACGAAGCCCGCCGCCGCTTCACCGTGGACGATCAAATCAAGGCCACCGCCCACGTCGAATGCCGCAAGGACAGCAAGGTGATCGACGAAATCCCGATGGCCTACAAGGACATCGACGCCGTGATGCACGCCCAGCGCGATCTGGTGGAAGTGGTGCATACGTTGCGGCAGGTGGTTTGTGTGAAAGGATAGGAAATGTCATTCAGTTCAAACAGTAACCGGGTCAAGGATGAATCCTTACCTTTGAAACATCGGGCATCTCATGCACGCTCCTGCGCCCTTCATGTTGCGAATAAGCTTGGAGTCGATCGCGAGGAAATCATTGATCTGGTTGAGCAAAAAACCGGAGTCAGCCTGCATCAACCTCAAAGTACGGCTGAATTGTTGACCGGGTTCGAGGCTTTGGAGGCCCTACGTTCGGGCAAGACGGAACTGTTAGACATTCATATGGCTCGCAGCGCATGCGTCATCATTGATTTATCCGCTGTTCAAACCCCCGTTGAATTGCACCACTTACTAATGGAAAAACTTGATTTTCCAGGCTGGTACGGCTGCAACTGGAACGCTTTTTGGGACGCAATCACGGTGCTGGTTGCGATGCCAGAAATACTTCAATTCAAAGGCTGGGCTGGGTTTGAGTTACGCCTTCCAGGGGGAGGCAATGCTTATGAATAAGTGCTTAACCGATATGGCAAAAATGTATCCACAATTCGCGTCAAAGGTCGCGTATGTCTAACGATCGTGGTCAAGGCCGCTCCCTTCGGTCGCTGGGCGATGCTCGATAAAGCTCCGCGCAGATCCTCTTATCTACAACGTTGAAGCTGTAGAAAACCCCAAAACGGTCATTTGTGCCAATGTATATATCTATTATTCAATGAGTTACGAACAATCAGCTTACGGAAAACTATTTTTTCTACAGCTTCGTTAGACAACATCATGGAAACCGAAAAACAAAAAGTACTGAGCGTCCACCTCATCGACCCGGCGATCCGCCAGCGCGTCATGCAGGCGCTCGCCGACATCGAGGCGGCGCATGACGTGACGGTGCTTTACGCCTGCGAGTCCGGCAGTCGGGGCTGGGGCTTTGCGTCGCCGGACAGCGACTACGACGTGCGTTTTCTCTATGTCCATCGCCTGCCCTGGTATCTCGCCGTGGAGCCGAAGCGCGACGTGATCGAACTGCCGATCAGCGACGAACTGGATGTCGGTGGCTGGGAGTTGCGCAAGGCGCTGCGTCTGTTGCGGCGGGCCAATCCGGTGCTGCTCGAATGGCTCGATTCGCCGGTCATTTATCGGCAATACGAGGCGTTGAGCACCGAAATTCGGACCTTGGCGACGCAGTGGTTTTCGCCGAGGCGCGGGCGCTATCACTACCTGGCGATGGCGCATCGCAACTTTCGCGGCTACTTGCAGGGCGACAGCGTGCGCCTGAAAAAGTACCTCTACGTGCTGCGTCCGCTGCTCGCGGCGCAGTGGATCGAACGCGGCCTCGGCCAGCCGCCGATGCGCTTCGCCGATCTGGCTGGGCATCTGGTGACGGACGCGGCGCTGCTCGACGAAATCAACGCCCTGCTGGCAATCAAGATGCGCGCCGACGAGGCCGGATACAGCCCGCGCTGGCCGCGTATCCACTCCTTTATCGAAAGCGAACTGGCGAGAGCCGTTGTCGATGCCGATTACAAAAGGCCGGAAGGCGACGCCGCCGAACTGGATGCGTTTCTGATGCGCACGGTGCTGGCGGTGTCGCCGGAAATGAAGTGAACAACGAGAAAAACAAGATGGATTGGATAGAACTGGACGGCTCCCGCGGTGAGGGCGGGGGCCAGATTTTGCGGACGGCCTTGAGCCTGTCGATGATTACCGGCATTCCTTTCGTCATCGAGCGCATTCGCGCCGGGCGCAGGAAGCCGGGGCTGCTGCGCCAGCATTTGACCGCGGTGCAGGCCGCGGCGGCGGTGTGCGGGGCCGAGGTGGATGGCGCCACGACCGGATCGCAAGGCTTGTGTTTCAAGCCGGGGCCGGTGCGCGGGGGCGATTATCGTCATGCCATCGGTTCGGCCGGCAGTTGCACGTTGGTGTTGCAGACAGTGTTGCCGGCATTGTGGTTCGCCGATGGTCCGAGCACGTTGCGGATCAGCGGCGGCACGCATAACCCGGCGGCGCCGCCGGCGGATTTCCTGATTCGTAGCTGGCAGCCGCTGATCCGGCGCATGGGCGTGACGCTGGATATCCGGTTGCTGCGTCACGGTTTTTACCCGGCGGGCGGCGGCGAGATGCTGGCGTCGACGGCGCCGGTCGCGTCCTGGCGGTCCTTGCACCTGAATACGCGAGGCGATCTGCGTCGTCAGGGCGCGATCGGGGTGGTGGCCGGTGTGCCGGCTGAAGTGGCCCGGCGCGAGATGCAGCGGGCCGCCAGCCAGCTTGGCGTGCTGGACGAGGAATTGCGCGTGCTGCCGAGCAACGAGGGACCGGGCAATGTGCTGCTGGTGGTGCTGGACTATCCGGAAGTGACGGAAGTGTTTTCCGTCCGCGGCGAACGCGGCGTGCCGGCGGAAAGGGTGGCCGACAGCGCCGCTCGCGCGGCGCGTCTGTTCCGCGACAGCGGCGCGCCGATTGGCGAATATCTGTCCGATCAGTTGCTGTTGCCGATGGCGCTGAGCGGGCAGGGGAGCTTCACGACGCAGGTGTTGTCTTCGCATCTCCGAACCAATTGCCAGGTCATCGAGGCATTTCTCCCGGTGCGTTTTGCGTTCGAAGAGACGGACACGCGGGTACGGGTGAGCGTGGCTCAAGAAAACGGTTGAACCGCTCTGGAATTGTCGGCGGGTGTTTGGCGGGCGTCACGCCGCCGTGGCGACGACGTTCCGAACAGGCGCGCTCGGGTGCCGTATACTCGGCGGTTTGATTTCTCCGAAAGAAACCCGTGACACGGCAAATGGCGACTATTTCTCCCGGAGCGCCGATCCGCTTGGCCCGGGCCTGGCTATGGCTGGGCGTGGCGGCCTTGATCGGTTCCGGTGTGCTGGCGGTGCTGCTGGTGTTGTCGCGCACGCCGGGCATCCAGGATGTCTTTCCCCTCAAGGACTTGTTCCGCGCGGCGCTGGTGGTGCATGTCGATCTTTCGGTGGCGGTGTGGTTCATGGCCTTCGCGGCGACGATCTGGTCAGCCGTCGGTCGGGCCGGCTGCGCGGGCTTGGGTTGGAGCGGTTTCGCGCTCGCCGCGCTGGGAACGCTGCTGCTCGCCGTTTCGCCATTTTTCCCGGGCGCCGAGCCGGTGCTCAACAATTACATCCCGGTGCTTCGGCAACCGTTGTTTTTCGTGGCCATCGTGATGTTTGCCTCGGGAATGGCGCTGGCGGTGCTGCGCGCGTTGCTGACCGCCTGGCCGCGAGGCCTGTTCGCCGAACCGCTGCGCCTTGGTGCCTATCTCGGTGCGCTGGCGGCGTTGCTGGCGCTGGTCGCCTTTGCCTGGTCGTGGGCGCAAGTGCCGGTGGTCGACGGAACGATCTATTTCGAGGTGCTGTTCTGGGGCGGAGGTCATGCCTTGCAGTTTCAGCATGCGCTACTAATGGTCGTCGCCTGGCTGTGGATTGCGGAGTATCTGGGGAGCCGGGCGGCGTTGTCGCCGCGCGCGCTGTCGGCCATGTTTCTGGTCGCGGCCTTGCCGCTGCCGGCGATTCCGGCGATCTACCTGCTGTTGCCAGTTGGCTCCTTGCCGCACATGGAGGCGTTCGCCAAGCTGATGATCTGGGGCCATCCCTACATGGGGCCGTTGCTGGTGTTTGGCGCGTGGATGCTGTGGAGTGTGCGCGATCTGGCGCCGAATCCCGCCAAATCGGCCTTCGTCGCCTCGTTCAGCCTGTTCGTTCTTGGCGGTGTGCTGGGGTATCTGATTCAGGGCGTCAATGTCGTGATTCCGGCGCATTACCACGGCTCGACAGTCGGCGTGACGCTGGCGTTCATGGGGTTGGCCTACTTGTTGTTGCCGGCGCTGGGCTTCGGCGAGGCGACGGGGAGAATGGCCGTCTGGCAGCCTTATGTTTACGGTGCCGGCCAATTGATTCACGTGCTCGGACTGGCCTGGTCGGGCGGTTACGGCGTGCAGCGCAAGGTGGCCGGCGCCGAACAGATGCTGATCACCTTGCCGCAGAAAATCGGCATGGGCATGATGGGCCTGGGGGGCTTGATTGCCGTCGTCGGCGGGCTGATGTTTGTTGTCGTCTGCTTGAAGGCGATGTCGCGGCGAGGCGCGGGATGACGTCGCCGCCGCCGCCAAGAACACCGCCGGCGCAAGCGTCCGCGCGAAACCGGAAGCGTGTTTTTGGGCTGACGATCGCCGTTGGCGTGGTATCCATGGCGCTCCTTGTCTGGCAGGGGTTCCGCCTGCTGGATCAGGCGCGCGTGTCATCCGACCTTTCTTCCGCCGTGTTGATGGAACCGCCGGCTGCACAGGCGCAGGCCGCGGTCGACGCGGTGCTGGGTCTGCGACTGCCCGATCTCGATGGGCAACCGCAAGCGGTGGCGCAATGGCGCGGCCGGGTGCTGGTGGTCAATTACTGGGCGAGCTGGTGCAAGCCGTGCGTCGAGGAAATGCCCGCTTTTTCGCGGTTGCAGCAACGGTTCGCGGCGGCCGGCGTTCAGTTCGTCGGCATCGGTATCGACGAGCCGCGGAACATGCGCGCTTTTGTCGAGAAAACGCCGGTCAGCTATCCCTTGCTGGTGGCCGACCTCGGTTTGGGGCAACAGAGCGGCATCCAGATCAAGGGATTGCCTTATACGCTGGTCATCGGTCGCGATGGGCGGCTGGCGGGTAGTCGACTCGGGCGTTTCGATGAAACGACGCTCGCCAGCCTGTTGCAGCGCTTGAGTTCCGACTGAACGCGCCGGTGCCCGGCCGCGTCTTAACCCGTTGCCGTGCCGCTGTCGGCGAGATCGGGGCCGCACTATAATGGCGATCCGCCGTGCGGGGCACGTGTTCCTGGTAGCCGGGTCGCTTCGCGCCGTGTGTGGCTGGTCATCGCCGACGGCGGTCGTTCCATGGCGATGCCGTTCGCGTTCGCTATTTTGGGAAAACGCTCCTACAGGAGAATCTCTTGTCTTTCGATCATCCCCTTGTTCGTCCCTTCAGCGGCCTGCGGCCGCGCAGTGCCGATGCGGCGGCGGTTGCCGCGCCGCCTTACGATGTGCTTTCGAGCGACGAGGCGCGACAGGCTGTCGTCGGCAAACCGCTGTCCTTTCTGCATGTGTCCAAGGCGGAAGTCGACCTGCCGCCGGAAGTGGATCACCACGCGCCCGAGGTTTACGCCCGGTCGGCCGAGAATTTCCGGCGTCTGATCGCCGATGGCGTGCTGTGCCGCGATTCCCGGCCCTGCTATTACGTTTATCGGCTGACGATGGGCGCGCATGTGCAGACCGGTCTGGTGGCCGCCGCCTCCGTCGCCGCCTACGACGCCAACCGCATTCGCAAACATGAGTTCACGCGGCCGGACAAGGAAGACGATCGCGTCCGTCAGATCGAGGCCTTGAACGCGCAAACCGGCCCGGTGTTGCTGGCGCACCCGGACAGTCGCCACGCCGACGAGATCTTGGCGCAAGCCGCCGCCGGCGCGCCGGTGGCCGATGTGCTGGCCGATAACGGCATCCGCCACACGGTGTGGGTCGTCGATGACCCGGCATCGATCGCGCGCATCGACGCCGTTTTTTGCGCGATGCCCGGTCTCTATATCGCCGATGGCCATCATCGCTCGGCGGCCGCCTCGCGCGTGGCGGCGCAAAGACGCGTTCCGGGCGGCGCGCCGACAAGCGCCGAGTTCTTTCTCGCGGTGATTTTCCCCGCGTCGCAAATGTTGATCATGGATTACAACCGCGTTGTCCGCGATCTCAACGGTTTGAGTGTCGATGCGTTCCTGGCGGCGGTCGGCGAACGCTATGTCGTCAGCGCGGCGGCCCAGGCGGTGAGGCCCGAGCGAATCGGTGTGTGCGGCATGTATCTTGCCGGTTGCTGGTATCGCCTGGAAATCAGGCCCGGTCGCGTCGTTACCGCCGATCCGGTGCGCCGGCTCGACGTGTCGGCGCTGGCCGAACAAATCCTTGAACCCGTTCTGGGAATTACCGATCTTCGGCGCGATACGCGCATCGATTTCGTCGGCGGCATGCGCGGGTTGAGTGAACTCGAACGGCGGGTCGACAGTGGCGAGATGGCCGTTGCCTTCGCCATGCATCCCACGCCGATGGCCGAACTGATGGCGGTCGCCGACAGCGGCCAGGTGATGCCGCCAAAGTCGACGTGGTTCGAACCGAAACTGGCCGATGGGCTGGTCTCGCATATTCTCGACTGAGTTCGGCGACGGGCGCCGCCGATGGGCGGTTAGGGGTCCTTGCTTCTAACGACCGTGACCCGCGGCTTGCCTTCGGTGATTTCGCCGATGACGGTCGCCCGATGAAAGCCATCCTGCAGGAAAATCGCCAGCACTTCGGTGACCACCTCTGGCGCGCAGGCGATGAGCAGCCCGCCGCTGGTCTGCGGGTCGGTGATCAGCGCGCGCTCGAGATCGCCGAACGCCTTCTTCGGCAGGACCGTGGTGTGGCCGTAACTGTCCCAGTTGCGCTCCGAGGCGCCGGTGATGCAGCCTTTTTCCGCATAGTCGAGGGTGTTTGGCAATAGCGGCAGCGCCGAATAATCGATCGTTGCCGCCACCTCCGACGCCTTGCAGATTTCGCTGAGGTGTCCGAGCAGGCCGAAGCCGGTGACATCGGTCATCGCATGCACACCGGCAAAACAGCCCAGGGAGCGTCCGGGGGTGTTCAATTGCGTCGTCGAGGCGAGCATCGTCGCGTAGCCGCTTGCCGACAAGAGACCTTTTCGGAGCGCGGCGCTGTGAATGCCGACGCCGAGGCTCTTGCCGAGAATGAGCTTGTCGCCGGGGCGGGCGCCGATATTGCGCGTGAGATTTTCCGGATGCACCATGCCGATGACCACCAGGCCGTAGATCGGCTCGATCGAATCGATGGTGTGCCCGCCGGCGATCGGAATGCCGGCCTTGGCGCAGGTCGCTTCGCCGCCTTCGAGAATGCGCTTGATCGTTTCCAGCGGCAGGGTATTGACCGGCATGCCGACGATCGCCAGGGCGAAGAGCGGGAACCCGCCCATGGCGTAGACGTCGGAGAGGGCGTTGGTCGCCGCGATGCAGCCGAAGTCGTAGGGGTCGTCGACGATGGGCATGAAGAAGTCGGTGGTCGCCACCACGGCCTGGTTGGCGTTCAACTGATAGACGGCGGCATCGTCGCTGGTCTCGACGCCGACCAGCAGTTGCCGGGGAATCAGTCCAGGCGTGGATTTGGTCAGAATCTGCTCCAGCATGCGCGGCGCGATCTTGCAGCCGCAACCGCCGCCGTGCGACAACTGCGTCAGCCGGAGAGGGGGGCTGGCGGCGATTTCGGGATCGCCGTCGTCAGAGGGTTTTAATTTTTTTCCGGCCATATTCTCGAGTCAAATCGTGCGTGGGGAACAAGAACGCCGTTGCGGTCGGGCGCCGCCGGCGTCGCGTTTCAGTTGGCATCGAAACCAGCGTCCTCGATGGCTTGCCGGAAGTCGGCGACGCTGCTCCGGGCCGGGTCATGGCTGATCTCGGCCGTTGCGGTGGCCAGGCTGACCTCGACCTGCTCGACACCTGGCAAGGCCGCCAAAACCGCGGTCACACTCTTGACGCAGCCTTGACAACTCATGCCGGCGACGCCGATAACGATTTTCTCCATGGTAGGTCCCCGTAGCGATATTCGGCGTCGGCGGCTCAGTATTGTCCCGCGCGCCAGCGTTTGAGCAACAGTGAGTTCGATACCACGGAGACCGAACTCATCGCCATTGCCGCACCAGCGATCACCGGACTGAGCATCCCCATGGCAGCAAGGGGGATTCCGAGCACGTTGTAGATGAAAGCACAAAACAGATTCTGCCTGATTTTCCGCAAGGTCGCACGCGAAAGCAGAATGGCGTCGGCGATTCCGTTGAGGTCGCCACGGACCAGCGTGACGTCGGCGACCTCGATGGCCGCGTCGGAACCGGCGCCGATGGCGAAACTGACGTCGGCCGCCGCCAGGGCCGGCGCATCGTTGATGCCGTCGCCGACCATCGCCACCACCGTATCGCCGTTTTTCAGGGCGTTCACCGCCAAGGCCTTGTCGCCGGGCAACACCCCGGCGCGGAAATCGTCGATTCCCGCTTGTGCGGCGATCGCGGCGGCGGTGGCGGCGTGATCGCCGGTCAGCATGACGACGCGGATGCCCAGTGCCTTGAGGCGGGCGATGGCGAGCGGCGAGGTCGGGCGCAGGGGGTCGGCAACCGCCAGCACCGCCAGGGCGAGGTCTTTCCCGGTGTTCGAAGTGTTTGAAGTGTCCGAGGCCATTGCTTGGCATTCGCTGAGTACCATGACCGTTTTGCCGGCGCGCCGCAGGTCGGCGATGTCGGCTTCCGGCAAGCCGGTGCCGTTGAAAGCGTCCGGTGCGGTCAAACGGAGAACCCGGCCATCCAGCCGACCTTCCACGCCCCTGCCGGGAAGCGCCTGAAACTGCTCGATCGACGGCCAGGAGACGCCGGCATCCTGCGCGCGTTGCAAAATGGCGCGTGCCAGTGGGTGTTCGGACGACCGTTCCAGCCCCGCCGCCAGGGCCAGCGCGTCATCCGCCGTCAGCGTCAGCGGCAGGATATCGGTGAGCGCCGGTTCGCCGCGTGTCAAGGTACCGGTCTTGTCGAGTGCCAGAACGCCAATTTTTTCCGCCCGTTCGAGGGCGGCGGCGTTTTTGACCAGAATGCCGGCGGAGGCGCCCCGGCCGGTGGCGACCATGATTGCCGTCGGCGTCGCCAGACCGAGCGCACACGGACAGGCGATGACCAGAACGGCGACGGCGTTGATCAGCGCGGTACTGAAAACGCCACTCCAGGTCCACCAGGCCGCGAACGTGAGCAGCGCGATCACGCAGACCACCGGGACAAAAATCGCCGAGAGGCGGTCGGCCAGTCGTTGCACCGGCGCCTTGGAACCCTGCGCCTCCGCCACCAGGCGGATGATGCCGGCCAGCAGGGTGTGTTCGCCGACGCCGGTGGCGCGGCAGCGCAAAGCCCCTTCGCCGTTGGCGGTGGCGGCGAAGACGCGGTCGCCGGCGTGTTTGGCCACCGGCATGCTTTCGCCGGTCAGCATCGCTTCGTCGACGGCGGACGCGCCATCGATCACCTCGCCGTCCACCGGCAGGTTCTCGCCGGGGCGGACAATGAACACGTCGCCGGGAATCAGCAGCGCGGCGTCGAGTTCGATCAGTTGGCCGTCGCGTTCGACGCGCGCGGTTTTCGGCCGCAAGCGCGCCAGCGCCTCGATTGCCTCGGTGGTGCGGGTCTTGGCGCGGGTTTCGAGCAGTTTGCCGAGCAATACGAGAGTGACGATGGAGGCGGAAGCCTCGAAGTAAACGTGCAGTTCGCGCGCGCCGGCGAGGGTGACGATCAGGCTGAAGGCGTATGCCATGGTCGTGCCGAGCGCGACCAGCACGTCCATGTTGGCGCCGCCGCCGCGCAAGGCTTTCCAGGCGCCGTCGTAAAAGCGCCAGCCGATCCAGAACTGCACCGGTGTCGCCAAAACAAGTTGCAACCAGCGTGGCAACAGGTCGTGGTGTGAGGACGCCTCGAGGTCGAACATGAACGGCATCTGCGCCGCCAGCGGCAGCGTCAAGGCGGCGGCGATCCAGAAGCGGCGCACGTCGGCTTGCCATGCGGCTCGCTTGCGGGCTTTCTCGTCGGCTTGCCAACGATCATCGACCAGGCGTCCGCGAAAACCGGCACGCTCGATGGCGGCGAGCAGTTGCGCCGGGTCGACCAGCCCGGGCGTGTAGCGGATGCTTGCTCGTTCGCTGGCCAGGTTGACCGCCGCCTCGACGCTCGGCAGGCGGTTGAGCTGTTTTTCGATCCGTGTCGAACAGGACGCGCACGTCATTCCTTCGATTGCCAGTTCGATACGCTGGAGTGGGTTGCTTGCTTCGTCCGGCATGTTCATCCGAGCCGTGAAATCAGTCCTGCCAGCCCGCACAGTCCCCAGACGCCAAAGCCGAGAATCAACAGGCCGGAAAACCGCCGAACGATCGGCCATCGCGTGTACGCCTGCAAACGTGTCGCCAGCACGCCGGCCAGCAGCAGGTTGGGCAGGGTGCCGGCGCCGAAAGCCAGCATCAGACCGCCGCCGCGCAACGCCGAGCCGCTGGTCAGCGCCGTGGCCAGGGCGCTATACACCAGACCGCAGGGGAGCCAGCCCCACAACAGGCCGAGCGGAAAGGCGCGCGCGGCGGTGCGCGCGGGTAGGTAGCGCCGGCTCAGCGGTTGCAGATGCCGCCACAACGATTGGCCGAGGCGCTCGGTGAATGCCAGGGCGCCGCCGATTCCCATCAGATACAGGCCAAGAGCGATCAGCATCAGGTTCGCCAGCAGATAGAGCAGCATGCGGATCGGCAGTTGTCCGTCCAGGGTCATGCTGGCTTGACCAAGCGCGCCGGCAAGCGCGCCGGCGGCGGCGTAGCTGAGGAGACGTCCGCTGTTGTAGGCCAGGTGCAAGCCGATGCGCGCGGGAGCGCCCATCGAGAGCGCTCCGACGATGCCGCCGCACATGCCGACACAGTGCGTGCCGCCAAGCAGGCCAATCAGGAACAGCGCGAGAAAACCGGAGTCGGGCATCGGCGGCGGACGGGCGTACCGGACACGTTGGAGCGGGTATTTTACTCCTCGGCGTTCGGTAGGCGCTTGCGCGCGCGATTCAAATGACTTTTGAGTAGCGGGTGCGTTGCCGGTCGGCGCGCAGGTAGCGGTCGAAAACCATGGAGATGGCGCGGACCAGCATCCGGCCGCGAGGTTGCACCGTGATCCATTTGTCGTCGACGCGGACCAGATCGGCTTTTTCCATGTGGCGCAGATCGTCGAGTTCAGTGGCGAAATATTTTTGAAAATCGATCAAATGGGCGATTTCCATCGATTCGATCGATAACTCGAAATGGCACATCAAGGACTGGATGATCGATCGCCGCAGGAGATCGTCGGCGTTCAGTTCGATGCCGCGATAAACCGGTAACACGCCGGCGTCGAGGAGATCGTAATAGTCGTCGAGCGTCTTGACGTTCTGGCTATAGGTCGGTCCCACCTTGCTGATCGAAGAAATCCCGAATGCCAGCAAATCGCAATCGGAGTGCGTCGAGTAGCCTTGAAAGTTGCGGTGCAAACGGCCTTGACGTTGCGCCGTCGCCAGTTCGTCGTCGGGCTTCGCGAAATGATCCATGCCGATATAGGTGTAGCCGGCGTCGGTCATCTTGTCGATCGCCAGGGCCAGAATCCGCAGCCGTTCGTCGGCGGACGGCATGTCCGCTTCCAGGATGCGGCGCTGCGGCTTGAACAGGCTGGGCAGGTGCGCGTAGTTGTAAATCGACAGGCGATCCGGGCTGGTCTCGATAACGCGGTCGAGCGTGCGGCCGAAACCGGACAGCGTCTGTTTCGGCAAACCGTAAATCAGGTCGACGCTGACCGATTTGAAACCGCAGGCGCGGGCCGCGTCGATGACGGCGTTGGTTTCTTCCTCGCTCTGCACCCGGTTGACCGCTTGCTGGACATGGCGGTCGAAATCCTGCACGCCGACGCTCATGCGATTGAAACCGAGCTCGGCGAGCAGCTCGACCGTGCGGCGGTCAACCTTGCGCGGGTCGACTTCGATCGAATATTCACCACCATCGACGAGTTGGAAATGCTTGCGCGTTTCCTTCATCAACTGGCGCATTTCGTCGTGCGACAGAAAGGTCGGTGTGCCGCCACCCCAATGCAATTGCGCGACTTCCCGGTCGCCGCCTTCCAGGTAACTACTCTGAAGCGTCAGCTCGCGCGCCAGGTAACGCAGGTATTTGGCCGAGCGACCGTGGTCCTTGGTGATGATCTTGTTACACGCACAGTAATAGCAGATGGTATTGCAGAACGGAATGTGGAAGTACAATGACAGTTGCCGACTGATGGCGCCGATATTCCGTTTGCCGAGCCAGTGTTGATAAGCTTCGGAGCCGAAGGCTTCGACGAAGCGGTCGGCGGTCGGATAGGACGTGTAGCGGGGGCCGTTGATATCGAAGCGACGAATGATTTGCGGATCGAAAACGAGGTTGCCGGCGCCAGCGTCCATTGGTCCATTTTGTGAATTGTTATTGGGATTATCGGGCCGTGCTGGAATCGGCAGGTTGACGTGGATCAAACGCGGGTTCAATGAAAAGGATGCACATGCCGCCCACAGCCGTTACGGCGAGACAGGCGTTTGACGCAATTAAAACGGCCTGTTCGAACTGCAATTTGCGCGAACTTTGCTTGCCCATCGGCCTTGAGGACGATGAGTTGAAGCGACTCGACGAACTGGTGTCGACGCGAAAGCGCCTCAAGCGCGGGGAGTATCTCTATCGCTCGGGGCAGGGTTTCGAGTCGATCTATGCGATCCGCAGCGGATTCTTCAAGACCGATGTTCTGATCGAGGACGGCCGCGATCAGGTGACGGGTTTCCAGATGACCGGCGAACTGCTTGGGCTCGACGGCATCAGCAACGAAGTGCATTCGTGCAACGCCATCGCACTGGAAGACAGCGAAGTCTGCGCGATTCCCTTTTCCCATCTCGAAGGATTGTCACGAGAAATCCATACCCTTCAGCATCATTTTCACAAGGTGATGAGTCGGGAGATCGTCAGGGACCATGGCGTGATGATGCTGCTGGGGACGATGCGCGCCGAGGAGCGTCTGGCGGCCTTTCTGCTCAATCTCTCGCAGCGTTTCAAGGCGCGCGGTTACTCGCCGGCGGAATTCAACCTGCGAATGTCGCGCGACGAAATCGGCAGCTATCTCGGTCTCAAGCTGGAAACCGTGAGCCGGGCCTTCTCGCGTTTTCAGGAAGAGGGATTGCTTGCCGTGCACCAGCGGAAAGTGCGGATTCTTGACACCCCCGGTCTGCGCAAGTTGATGACTCACCAGCGCGGATAGTCCGGAATCGCCGGTGGTCGCTCAGACGGCCCAGGCGAGAAAGCCCAGCGCGCTGCGCGACAACGCCACCGAAACGATGTAGGCCAGGCACAACAAGGCGCCAATGAAAAAAGCGAGGCGTTGCGTCTTGTCGCGGCCCCGTTTCAAGGCCATCGTTCCCAACCCGATGTAGAGCAGCAAGGCGATCACTTTGGCGGTCAGCCAGTCGGCGGTCAATGGGTATTGGCCGCTGAGCAGGGCCATCGCGACAGCACTGGCGAGCAGAACGGTATCGACGATATGCGGCAATATTCTCACCGCCGGGTGCCGCCGCCGAGGCGAATCGGTGAGCATCCATAGTCCGCGCAGGCAGAAGCCGACACTGGTGAGTATCGCACAGCCCACATGCAGGTGTTTCAGCAGCGGGTACGTCATGGCGAGGCGGAAATGGTCGCGTCAATTTGCGCGCAATGTCGCCGGTAAAACACGATGGCGGCGACCAGATTACGCAACAACCAGGTATTGGCGAGCAAGAGCAGCAATCCCGCCGGGTATGCCAGCCAGCCGGGAAACAATGTCGCTGTCAGCAATGTCGCGAGTGAAAGAAAATGCGCATGCATCTGCCTTTCGATCTGCCATCCGGCGATGACCTTGTTCATGTTGGGCGCCAGTATCCGTCCGCCACCGCGGTTCTGGAGGTGCAGCCAGACCAGAAATGGAACGATTTTGTAAAACATGCCGACGATCACCGACATGAAGCCGCCGACGAAAACCAGAATGCCGCATAGCAAGGGCCATTCCCGACGGTCGCCGAGCATCGGTAGGAAGCGCGCCAACAGCCATAGCCCACACGCGGCGATCAGGCAAATCATTCCCACGCGCCAAAGTTGCTGGCTGGCATCGAACCGGGCGCGTGTGCCTTGCGATTGCAAACGCAGCGTTTGCAGGGCAAAGGTGCCGGTTAGCAGCGCCATGGCGCTCGCCAGGGTGGTCGAGGCGATCTGCCAGCCGAGCAGGTCGACCAGGCTCCACAGAATAGGTAACACGATCGCCGCCCAGCAAAACCGGCGTGCGAAATCCGCCGGATAAGCGGGAGTCAATTGAAACATCGGCACCACGACCAGAGCGACAGCGGCGAGTAGCGCGATGCTCCACGCGACGACACCCCAGGCTAGGTGTATCGAGGTCAATTGCAACAGCGGCAACGCCAGCGATTCGCCAAGCGCGATGGATAGCAGCAGACCCAGCATGACGGTGACAGCCAAACCGATGAGCGACAGTTTCAATCCGCGAATGGTGGGGTTCGTCGATTGAACGGAATACAGAGCCCAAGCGGCGGCGGCGGCGAACAACGCCGTGCCGACGCCGAGACACAAGGCGGCCAGGTTGAAGAACGGCGGATGACCCAGAAAGCCGGCTGACAGACACAGCGCACCGCTGCCGATCGCCAGATGCACCACGGCAGCGACGAACCGGGGGCGCGCGATATTCGCGCCAGCGACGACGGGGAGAATCTGAATCATTGCCCCGAGCATGGCCTGCAACATGAAGCCAACGGTGATCAGATGCGTCAATGCCAGCGTCGCCGCCGTCCAGCGCGAGACGAAAAGATCGGGACCCTCCCAAAGGATAAGCAGGGCGGCGAGGATGGCGAACAGCGGCGCGGTGAGGAAAAACCGTATCGGTGCTGAAAATGGCGGTGCCTGATCGAACGACAGCAGCGCTTGCATTACGAGGTTTCGTGCCCGATCAGCACTTCCACCGTGCCGTCGGAACGGAAGGCGGTTTGCCAGGAAAAGCCGTTGAGTGCCAGCGCACGGTAAAGCGGATACGGTTCGCGTGGCAAAAGTACCAGCAGTTTTTCCGTCGGCGCGAGCCGTTCGAGAGCCTGCATGGTCAGCACCAGCGGCTCCGGCGGTTCGAGACCCCGGGCGTCAAGGACGATGTCGGCGTTACCCGCCATTACGCGGCGCCCTGCCGGTTGTTGATCTGTTCCGACAACATCGGCAAGAGCGTGGCGAACTGTTCCGCCAAATGTTGGTCGCACATCGGGTAAAGCACGTTTTCTTCCTTGACGTTGTGTTGCTGCATCATGATCAACAGTGTTTCGGCATGACCGGCGTGGTCGTCGGCGTCGCCGGCGGCGAGTGCCGATTCGGCTCCGTTCATTAGCTGGCGCATTTGCCCGTGTTCGCCGCGCATGACTTGCGTGGGACCCATGGCGCTCCCGGTTTTTTGTTCAAAACGTGGAAAGAGAATGGTTTCTTCGACATCAAAATGAGTCAGCATCGCCGCCTGGAAAACCGCGAACTGGCTTTTGGCCAAGGGCCAGTCAGCTTTCGCCACGGCATGTTCGACGGCGACCAGCAGCGTATCGCATGCGCGGTGATCGTCGGTCAGCAGGTGAGCAATATTATCGTGCATGGTGGTGTTTTCTCGTGGGTTATGGCGTTGGGATGGAAAGGATAGCAAGGAATGCCCGTGGAGAGAAAGCGCGGTGCGACCGAAGCGAACCCGACGATCGCCGCTGGCGGTGGTTTGACTTCGATCAACATTGCCGTCGATGTTCCTGCCTATAGTTGGTCCACTTGCCTGTGGAGGACACGTCATGTTCAAGCATATCCTGGTTCCGACCGATGGTTCCGATCTCTCCAAGGAAACAGCCCGTCGAGCCGTTTCCTTCGCCAGGGAGGCTGGCGCGCGCATCACCGCTTTCGTCGCCAAGCCGGAATATCCGATCAGCTATTACGGCGAAGGGGCGTTGATCGATCCGACCACGCCCGAGAAATTTCTTGCGCTCGCCGAGCAGCAGGCACAAGAAACGCTTGATTTCGTGGTCGAACTTGGCCGGCAAGCGGAAGTGGAGGTAAGGAAACTCGCCATGACCAGCGACATTCCCTACCAGGCGATCATCGATGCCGCGACACAAGCCGGTTGCGACTTGATTTTCATGGCCTCGCATGGTCGCCGCGGTTTCTCGGCGCTTTTGTTGGGTAGCGAAACGAACAAAGTGCTGACTCATTCCAAGATCCCGGTACTCGTCTATCGCTGAGTTGCTGGTTGCAAGCCCGGTTTCAAGGGCATTCATTCGCGAAGCGTTCCCGTCCTTGATCGCCGTGCCGCGCGAGTGACGCGGTTTGCACGGTTCCATTGGTGGTGTTTGTCCGTTGCCGCTCGTTTGAAGTCTGAATGAGCGCCGTGCTCCGACAACGATCGTTTGTTGTGGGCTGAATTTCGCCGCCTGTCCTGTTGCCGGAACATCATGATCGCCGGTTGCGGCGGGCTTGGTATGTCAAAATGCCAGCAGCGGAAGGGGTTGCCATGGTTTAATGCCGGTGTTTGCGGCGTTTGTAGTGGAGGGAAGATGATCGTTCGAGAAGGGGATGCCACTGCATGGCGTCGTCTGTCCATGGGACTGACGCTGACACTGCCGGTATTGCTTTGCGCGTGTCCAGGCGCCTTGGCGGTCGACGTGGGTCTAGCCGGCGTGTTTCCTGGCAAGGCTTTGCTGACCATCGATGGCGGTGCTCCGAAGATCATGGCGGTCGACGGAAAAAGTGAGCAAGGGGTCAAGGTTCTATCGGTCGATGGCGAGACGGCGACCATTGAAGCGGACGGTAAGAAGCGTACCTTGCGCGTCGGCCAATATGTCAAGTCGCAATCCGCCAGCACCGCGGGTGCAACGGCCGTATTGACCGCCGATAACAACGGCCATTTCCTGACCACGGGCAATATCAACGGTACCACGGTCCGTTTTCTGGTCGATACCGGCGCGACGATGATTTCGCTCGGTGCCAGCGAGGCGCGACGAGTCGGTATCGATGCCGGCAAGGGGCAATCGGCGGTGGTCAACACCGCAAACGGTCAGGCGACGGTTTCTCGGGTTAAGCTCGATACCGTTCGGGTGGGCGAAATCGTCTTGAACGGCGTCGACGCCGTGGTGCATCAGCAGGACATGCCAATTGCCCTGCTGGGCATGAGTTTTTTGAACCGTATGGAAATGCAACGCGACGGTCAGACCATGACCCTCAAGAAACGTTATTAGGAGAGCCTGAAATGCGCCATCGCAGTGAAAAAATAACGATGTTGGGCCGCGAGCTTGAGATTTTGATGGGCGAGCGACACAAGCTCTTGCAAGTCGTCGGCGCCAGCGCGGCGTTGATCGCGTCGCTGGACAGCCGCCAATTGCCGCGCGAAGCGCTGGAGTCCGCCGATTTGGTGGTCACCTCGATCAACGCCTTGCCGGAAGAGACGCTGCGCGATGCGCTGGCGGCGGTGCGCGCCGAGATAGAAGAGGATGCGAATGTCGCCAGCCACTGACGTCGTGCTTGATTCCCTGTCGGGAGTCGGCAATGGCGAGTTGGCTATCGAACAATTGCGCACCATCCTCCTTCCAGAGCCGTCGAGGGCATGCTTTGTTCTCGAAGACGGTGTCGGTGACGAAGAACTCTTGCCCGCCGCGGTGCTGTTTCCGATTGTTCCGCGCCGGGAGGGACCAATGGTGCTGCTTACCCAGCGTACCGATCATCTCAAGGATCACCCGGGGCAAATCAGTTTTCCGGGTGGGCGTCGCGAGACGACGGATGCGTCGCCGGCGCATACCGCCTTGCGCGAGGCCGCCGAAGAAATTGGTCTGGCCGCCGAACATGTTGAAATTCTGGGCTATCTTCCGGAGTACCGCACCGGTACGGGTTTTCGTGTTACCCCGGTGGTGGCGAAAGTCACGCCGCCTTTCGAGTTGCACCTGGATGCTTTCGAGGTTGCCGAGGCCTTCGAGGTACCCCTGTCGTTTCTGTTGAATCCCGTCAATCATCGGCGCCACTCGCTCCATTATCGCGGCAAACTGCGCCACTACGATGCGATACCTTACGGCGAGTACTACATCTGGGGGGCGACGGCGGGGATGATCATGTCTCTTTACCGCGGGCTCGACGCCTCGTTTCGTTAGACTCCACGTCTCCTTGCCGCTTCCTTCGAACGCCGATCCGGCGCGGGCCGGCAGGCGGGCGCAACGGCGATACGGCAACATTCGCGAATGAGTTTTCTTTCCCTGCTTGCGGCCTTGCTGCTTGAGCAGTTTCGACCGCTGCCGCCACGCTATCTGGTACATGCGCCGCTTGTCCGGCTCGCTACCTTTCTCGAACGCCGCTTCAACGCCGGCGAACGGCGGCACGGGATCATTGCCTGGTCTGTCGGTATCGGCGGCACGTTGCTGTTTACCGGTGGAGTCACCGTGCTGCTGGCTTACCTGAGCCCTTTTCTGGCGTGGTCATGGAACGTCGCGGTGCTCTATCTGGCGATGGGTTTCCGGCAATCCAGCCATTTTTACACGCAGATTCGGTTGGCGCTGCGCATGGAAGACCTGCCGCGAGCGCGCAGGATTCTTGCCGAATGGCGGGGATATTCCACCGTTGGGCTTACCGTAGCCGATGTGGCGCGGCAAGCGATGGCGCAAGCGTTACACGATTCGCACCGCCGTCTGTTTGCCGTATTCTTCTGGTTTTTGTTGTTGCCGGGTCCATATGGAGCGGTGTTGTATCGGGTCGCTGCCTGTTTCGCGTCGACTTGGGGGCGGCGCGCCGACGCCGGCCATGGCGAATTTGGACGCTTCGCAAGACAAACCTTTGCTATCATTGACTGGCTTCCTGTGCGGCTTACCGCCGCCGGTTTCGCCATCGTTGGCGATTTCGAGGATGCTGTCTATTGCTGGCGCACGCAAGCCGACAAATGGTCACCCGATGAATTGGGGATTGTCCTGGCAAGTGCGTCCGGCGCATTGGATGTTCGTCTGGACACACCAGCGTTCGCTTCTGGCGAAAGTGTCGATCGGACGGAGATCGGTACCGGCGATGAAACGGATGTTGACCGCATGGAACGTGTTGTCAGTCTGGTCTTGCGTGCGCTGGTGCTGTGGTTGTTGTTGTTGGGGCTTGCCAATCTGGTAGGCGATTGATCGATTTTATTTCAGGAGTTTCTTCATGAGCAGAGAAGTCGTTGTACTGAGTGCAGCCCGTTCAGCCATTGGCACTTTCGGTGGTTCCCTTGCCAACATGGAACCCCATGAACTGGCCGGCACCGTGATGAAGGAGTCGATCGCCCGTTCCGGTGTCGATCCGCAGCAAATCACCTATGTCACCGTCGGCAACTGCATTCCGACCGATTCGCGTTTTGCCTATGTCGCACGCGTGGCGTCGATCCAGGCCGGTTTGTCGATGGATTCGGTGGCCATGGCGGTCAACCGTCTGTGCGCGTCGGGTTTGCAGGGCATCGTGACCACCGCGCAGAACATCATGCTCGGCGATGCCGATTATGGTGTCGGTGGCGGCGTCGAAGTGATGTCGCGAGGATCCTACATGTTGCCGGCGATGCGTTCCGGCGCGCGGATGGGCGATACCAAGTCGATCGACATGATGGTCGCCACCCTGACCGATCCGTTCGGTGTTGGGCACATGGGAGTGACCGCCGAGAATCTGGCGACCAAGTGGGGTATCAGCCGTGACGAGCAGGATGCCGTCGCCGTCGAATCGCAACGCCGCGCCGGCATCGCCGTTGCAGAGGGGCGCTTCAAGTCGCAGATCGTGCCGATCGTGTTGAAATCCCGCAAGGGCGATGTCATTTTCGATACCGACGAACACGTCAAGGCGAACACGACGATGGAAACGCTGGCCAAGATGAAGCCCGCGTTCGCCAAGGACGGCACGGTGACCGCCGGTAACGCTTCGGGCATCAACGACGGCGCGGCCTTCATGGTTCTGGCCGCCGCCGATCTGGCCGCCAAGGCGGGACAGAAGCCGATTGCGCGTCTGGTGGCTTACGCGGTCGCCGGCGTGCCCAACGACGTGATGGGCGAAGGCCCGATCCCGGCCACCAAGGCGGCGCTCAAAAAGGCTGGTCTGACCCTCGATCAAATGGATGTCATCGAGTCCAACGAAGCTTTTGCCGCGCAAGCGATCACCGTCAGCCGGGGCCTTGGCCTCGACCCGGTGAAAACCAACCCGAACGGCGGCGCGATCGCCCTCGGTCACCCGGTGGGTTGCTCGGGCGCGTTTATCGCCACCAAGGCGATTTACGAACTTCAGCGCGTTGCCGGCAAGTATGCGCTGGTAACGATGTGCATCGGTGGCGGGCAGGGTATCGCCGTCATCTTCGAGCGCGTCTGAGCGTCATCCGATCGGGTTTCGCCGATAGCCCGACCGGAGACGGTCGGGTTTTTTTACGTCTGGTTTCAGGTGTTGCGACACGCCTCGACCGGTAAGTGCAGACATCGTGACGCGTCTTCCGGTGTGACGCCGTGTGCGACGACGCCGAGCAGCGGTGCCGGCAGGCGCGTTTCGAGAGTTGCCAGGTTTTCGGAAAACCGTGACATCGCAGGATCGATGCGGTTGGCGACCCAGCCCGCCAGCCGTAGACCGCGCGCCGCGATGGCCTGCCGTGTCAACACGGCATGGTTGATGCAGCCCAGCCGCATGCCGACGACCATGATCAGTGGTAATTGCAGCAGTGACGCCAGGTCGGCCGTGTCGGTCGTGGGTCCGAGCGGTACGCAGAAGCCGCCGACGCCCTCGACGAGTATCGCCTCGGCCATGTCTTGCAAGCGATTGAAGGCGTCCAGAATCGGCGGCAGTTCAATGGCTTGGCCGGCTTCGGCGGCGGCGATGTGCGGCGCAATCGCCGGCTGAAAACCGTAGGGATTGACCCAGGCGCGCGGCGCCTGGATCGACGAGGCGGCGAGCAATCGCTCGACATCGTCGTTACGACCGTGCTCGTCAAAACCGGCGGCGACCGGTTTCATCGCCAACGCCTGCAAGCCGGCGCGACGTAGCGTGTGCAGCAGCGCGCAGGCGACAAAGGTTTTTCCGATTTCCGTGTCGGTGCCGGTGATGAACCAGGCGTGGCGGTGGGTGGTCATTTTCTGGCGTAAGCAAAAATAACGTCGTAGTGCGCGGGTAGGCCCGCCGGTGTGCGGTGTCCTTCGTAAGCGGCTTGCACCTGTTGCCAAGCGCGTTTTCCGAACAGGCCGGCGCGCGCGCCATCGCCGACCGAGTTGGCGCCGATTGCCTTGACGGCATGCAACAAGGTTCTGAGATCCGGGTAATGCAGGCGGACACTTCGCCGTCGCAGGACGATGTCGGTGAATCCGGCGTTCCGCAGTGCCTGTTCGACGGCGGCGGGATCGCTGAAGGCGAGCGTATGCCGATAACTGTCGATGCCGGCGAACGCCGCGCGCAATTCGCGGAAGGTGTCGGGCCCGAGCGTGCTGGTCGCCAGATATCCGCCGGGGCGCAGGACGCGCCAGGCTTCACGAAAAACTTGCCCGGTATCGCACCACTGGATGGTCAGGCTGGAGATCCAGGCGGCGAAGCTGGCGGCGCGGCATGGCAAGGCTTCCAGGTCGCCGGCCACGCAGAGCGCGGGGTTCTGGCGCGCCAGCTCAAGCATCGCCGGCGCGAAATCCAGCGCCGTGAGACGCGCGTCCGGCCAGCGTCGGTGGAGCAGGCGGATGCCGTGGCCAGTGCCGCAACCGGCGTCTAGGATGCTATCGGGTGGGGCGTCGGGCGTCCAGGCGGCAAGCAGATCTTCGCAGACCCGCCGCTGCAAAATGGCGGCGGCGTCGTAAGATCTGGCGGCGCGATCAAAGGATTCGCGAATGCGCGGCTTAAGGGGCAATGGCGGGAGCACAAAAATCGATCAACAATTGAACGCAGCGTTCGGGGTCGGAAAGAAAAGGCGCATGGCCGGCGTCGGCGATCGTGGCCAGGTGCGCGTCGGGAATCGTCGCCTGGAGGTGGCGGGCGGCGGCGAGCGGGTTGATCGCGTCGTTTTCGCCATGGATCAGCAGCGTGGGCACGGCGATGGTCGGCAGCAAGGGGCGTAAATCGATCTCTCGCAACCAGTCGAGTCCCCGCAGGAGCGAGGCGATGGCCGGCAGCGGTGCGGCGGACAGGCCGGCGACGAGCGAGCGGCCAATCGGACGCGCCTGTTTGTCGCCCTGATTGAGCAGGGCGACGAAACGTCGCAAGGTGTGCTCGCGATCGTTCGCGACGCTGGCCGCGAAATCGTCGACCAAGGCCGGACGTTGCGCCGGGAGCCAGTCGGCGCGCTGCACGAAACAAGGCGTGGCGCCAAAAAGAATCAGTCTGGCGACGCGTCGAGGCGCGAGCGCGGCGGCTTGCAGCGCCAGCATGGCGCCAAGCGACCAGCCGCACAAGGTGACGCCGGTCGGCAGAGTGTCGACCAGTGCTTGCGCCGTGGCCACGAAATCGGTGTCGTCGTCGGGCGCTTCATCGTAGCCGGGCAAATCGCCAACGATCACGCGGAGGTGCCGCGACAGCGGATCGTGCAGCGGTTGCCATACCGCGCGTCCGAGTCCCCAGCCGTGCAGCAGATACAGCGTCCGGGTGTCGCCGGCAGTACCTGTCATGCCAGTTCCCGCAAGGCGTAGACCAGTTGCGCGACCTGCGTTTCATCGTGCGCCGCGCTCAACGACACGCGCAGGCGGGCGGTTCCCGCGGGTACCGTCGGCGGGCGAATCGCGGGTACCCACAAGCCACGCTCGTAAAGCGCGTCCGCTATACGCACCGCTTCGTGGTTGTCGCCGACGATCACCGGTTGAATCGCCGTCGCCGACGGCAGCAAGCGCCAGCGTGTGCTGGCCAACCCGTCGCGCAGTTGCGCGATGCGCTGCCATAACCGCTGGCGGCGGGCGTCGCCCTCGGCGATCAACCGCAGACTGGCCGCAAGCGCGCAGGCGATCATCGGGCTGCCGGCGGTGGTGAAAATGTAGGCGCGGGCGCGCTGTTCCAGCCAGTCGATGACGGTGTCGTCGCCAGCGACAAAAGCGCCCGCCGCGCCGGCCGCCTTGCCGAGCGTCCCCATGTACACGAGGCGCTTCGTTCTTGGCAGGTCGAAGTGTTCCAGGCTGCCGCGTCCATGTCGGCCGAGGACGCCGAAACCGTGCGCATCGTCGATCACCAGCCAGGCATCGAAACGTTCGGCCAATGCCGATAGTCCAGGCAATGGCGCCAGATCGCCATCCATGCTGAACACCGCATCGCTGAGGATCAGCTTGCGCTTGGCGGTACTGGTGCTCAGCAGCCGCTCCAGCGCGCTCAGGTCGCCGTGCGGATAGCGGTGACTATCGGCCCGCGCGAGTTGGACGGCGTCGATCAGCGAGGCGTGGTTCAGTCGATCGGCGAAAACGGCGTCGCCGCGTCCGACCAGCGTCGGCACGATGCCCAGATTGGCCATGTAACCGGTGGAAAAGAGCAGGGCGCGCGGAAAGCCGGTGAATTCAGCGATCTGCCGTTCGAGCGCGGCGTGCGGCGCGAGATGGCCGCTGACCAAGTGCGAGGCGCCGCTGCCCACACCCCACTGGCGAGCGCCGGCGCAGGCGGCGTCGATCAGCGCTGGGTCATTGGCCAGTCCGAGGTAGTCGTTGCTGCAAAAACTGAGCAGCGGCCGGCCGTCGACACTGGCCGCGGGGCCGCAAGGCGTGGTCAGAGTGCGGCGCTGGCGGCGCAGACCATCGCCTTCGAGAGCATCCAGCGCGACTTGCAGTTCGTCCCAGATCATTGGCGCAGCGCGGCGTCGAGCGCGGCGGCGGCGCCGGCGACCAGCCACTCGCATTCGTCCTTGCCGATCACGTACGGTGGCATGAAATAAACCGTGTTGCCGATTGGCCGTAGCAGGATTTCGCGCGCCAGTGCCTCGCGATAGAAGCGGCGGGAGAAATCGGGGTCGTCGCTCAGGACGTCGAAAGCGGCAATCATGCCGCGCTGCCGCAGGTGGCGGACGCGCGGGTGCGCGGCGAACGGCTGAAGGCTGCTGGCCAGATGCTCGGCGAGCCGTCGATTGGCTTCGATGATCTGGTCATCGGCGAAGATGTCCAGCGTCGCCAGCGCGGCGCGGCAGGCCAGGGCATTGCCGGTGTAGGAGTGCGAGTGGAGAAAACCGCGGCTGGTGGCGTCGTCGTAAAACGCGGCGTAAACCTCGTCGGTGGTCATCACGATCGACAAGGGCAGATAGCCGCCGGAAATGCCTTTCGACAGGCATAGGAAATCCGGTCGGATCGCGGCTTGCCGGTGTGCGAAAAAAGTGCCGGTACGGCCACAGCCGACGGCGATTTCGTCGCAGATCAGATGCACGTCGTAACGGTCGCACAGCCGACGGGCCAGGCGCAGATACTCCGGGTCGTACATCGCCATGCCGCTGGCGCATTGCACCAGCGGCTCGACGATCAGCGCGGCCGTGTGGCGGTGGTGTTGTTCCAGGTGGCGTTCGAGCGCGACGGCGGCACGCCGGGCGACATCGATTGCCGCCTCGCCGTCCTTGGCCAGACGGGCATCCGGGGTCGGCACGAGGTGTGCTGGCCGGATCAGCGGTGCGTAGGCGTCCTTGAAAATCGCTACGTCGGTGACCGCCAGCGCACCGATGGTTTCGCCGTGATAACTGCCGGACAGACAAAGGAAATCCTGTTTTTCCGGCCGTCCGTGGTTGCGCCAGAAGTGGAAAGACATTTTCAGGGCAATCTCGGTCGCCGACGCGCCGTCGGAGGCGTAGAAGCAGTGACCGAGCGCGCCGTCCGTCAGCGCCGACAAGCGCTCGGAAAGTTCGACCACCGGCTGATGCGTGCAGCCGGCGAGAATGACATGCTCCAGTTCGTCGAGTTGCGCGCGCAGCGCCGCGTTGATGCGCGGGTTGCAGTGACCAAACAGATTGACCCACCATGAACTGATGCCGTCCAGATAACGCCGGCCGTCGAAGTCGTAAAGCCAGACGCCTTGGCCACGGGCGATGGGAATCATCGGCAGCGCGTCGGCCGGTGCCGCATGGTGCTTCATTTGCGTGCAGGGATGCCAGACGGCGGCCAGGCTGCGGGTCAACAACGCGCTATTGTTCATCGTCGTCGCGAGCGTGGCGGTCAGTGCAGCGTTTGCGACGGCGCGTTGGTCTGCTCCGGCATTTCGGCATGGACGGCGTCCCCTTCGGCGTTCGGGTATAGCGGTGCGCCGCAGTCGTCGCAGAACTCGTAGGGAAACTGTTGATCGAGAAGCACAATTTCCTTCAGGCCCGCCTTGCGCAACACGGTTTCGATTTCTCCGGCGACATCGTTGGTTTCGTCCTCGACACCCAGCAAAGGCCATACCACGCCGTGGAAAACGGCGTCGCCATCGCGCGGCCCGAAGCCGATGCGATATTCCTCCAGGCGTTTGTCGTGAAAGGCGCCGACGATCGCGCGCAATTCTTCGGCCGGCTGTCCGAGCGTGGTCTGCAAGAACGCCACCGAGGCATTCAGCGAGTAGGGCCGCGAGGCGCTGTCCGCCGATCGGCAGGCGGAGTGATACGCGTCGGCCAGCAGGGGTTGATAGGCGCAACCGGTCAGCAGCGGTTCAAAGGCCGGTCCACCTTGCTTCACCCATTCCTTGAGAGCCGCCTCGCGGGTGGTTTTGTCCGCTTCGTTCCAGCGGAACAGCGGCTGGCCGCGCGTGACCGCCAGCGTGCCGACCAGATAGCGGGTGTCGGAAAGAAAGCGATTGGTTTCCGGCATGGTCGACGCGTCGATCTCAAGATCGTTGCCGGCGAGCGCGCAGCTGCCCAAGTGGCGCATCAGTTGCCAGGTTTCGACGAAGCTGTGCGGCAATTGATCCGGGCTGTAAAGATAGTCGGCCAAGGCCAGTCGCGCGCCATTCGCGAAGACATGCGCGCCAAGTTGCACTCTCAGCATTTGCAGGGTGCTTTTCGGGATGGTGGCGGCCGGGATGGAAAAGCGCGACCAGGCCAAGAGTGGCACGGCAAACAGCAGCACATCGAATTCGCGGTCGTGGTCGAGCATGACGCAGGATTCCGCATGCGCTTCGATGATATCGGCGAGGTCGTCGTGCGCCATCGGATGGGTGTCGAAAAGACGGTCCAGCGAGGCGGTCAAATCGTCTTCCGAACCGTCGTGGAAGATTTTGTCGACGATTTCCGCGAGGCGTCCTTGCCAGAAGAAATCTTCGAGCTTGCTACCGGAGTCCGCAAGCCCGATGGCCAGACGCCCCAATTCGGTGGCTTCGGCGGAAATGCGCTTGCGGGAAGAGAAGCGGTTGCGTTTCATGGTTTCAAGCCTGAACGGAAAGTCAATCCAGCATTGTAACAAGGTGGCGAGTCCGGCGTTCGCGCGCCTGCATTTTCATGCAACCGATCATTTGTTTCGGGTACCCTCTTCGTCGCAGGTTGATTGCCGGCTGTTCGCCGCCGGCCCACGGCTTGCTGTCGTTTTCCAATAAATTCATAAGGAGACTTTCGATGCTACGACAACTGGTCACGGTTTCGGCGTTTGCATTCCTCGGTGCGGCCAGTGGTGCCGCCACGGCGGCCGAGTTCGGGACGTCAGCGGAGGCGAAAGCCATGCTTGAGAAGGCGGTGGCGGCCGTGGGTGCCGACAAGGCCAAGGCGCTGGATATGTTTACGAAGGGGGAGGGGGGCTTCAAGGATCGCGATCTCTATCCTTATTGCGGTGGCCCGGACGGTAATTTCACGGCGCATCCCACTCTGGTCGGCAAAAGTCTGAAGGATCTCAAGGATAAGGCCGGCAAGGCGCTTGGCGAGGACGTATACGCCAAAGCGAAGGCCGGAGCGGTTTCCGAGGTCGCCTATATGTGGCCGCGTCCCGGACAAGCCGAACCGGTCGCCAAGGTTGCTTATGTCACCAAGGTTGGCGATCAGGTGTGCGCCGTCGGTTACTACAAATAGGACGTGGATGTGAGCCGGAATTGTCCAGCATCACGTCTGCGAACGGTACTAACGATTAAAAAACCCCGCGTAGGCGGGGTTTTTTTGGGGCGTGGTGCCGAAGCGGTCGCGGTTTTCGACCGGTCGGTTTTGATAAAGGTCGCAAAAACCGCTTGGACGGACTGCTTTACGACTCAATAGACTTCGGGAATGAAGGTCTGGTCGGATATCGGCGGCCGCACGTAACCGTGCTCGTCCTGGCGCGGAGGCAACACGATGGGTTCCGGCGTCAGATCTTCGTAGTCGATCATGCTCAGCAGGTGGGTGATGACGTTGAGGCGCGCGCGTTTCTTGTCGTCGCCATCGACCACGTACCATGGGGCTTGCTTGATGTCGGTATGGGCGAACATCGCGTCCTTGGCCTTGGAGTATTCGACCCAGCGCGCACGCGACTCGAGGTCCATCGGGCTGAGTTTCCAGTGTTTTTCAGGACGGAAAATGCGTTTCTGGAAGCGGCGCTCCTGCTCGTCGTTGCTCACCGAGAACCAGTACTTGATCAGGATGATCCCGCTACGAACGAGCATGCGTTCGAATTCGGGGCAGGTGCGCAGGAATTCACGGTATTCCTCGTCGGAGCAGAAGCCCATGACGCGCTCGACGCCGGCGCGGTTGTACCAACTGCGGTCGAAGAGCACCATCTCGCCACCGGCCGGAAGATGCTGGACATAGCGCTGGAAATACCATTGCGTTTGTTCGCGGTCAGTCGGTGCCGGCAGGGCGGCGACACGGGTGACGCGAGGGCTGAGACTCTCGGTGATGCGCTTGATCGTTCCGCCCTTGCCGGCCGCGTCGCGTCCTTCGAAGAGAACGACGACTTTCAGCTTCTTGAATTTGATCCATTCCTGCAATTTGACGAGTTCGATCTGGAGCTTGGCCAGACGTTCTTCGTAAAACTTGGTTTTCAATGGTTGTTTGCGAACGCTGGCGGCACCGTCGTTCTGCCCGTTCTTGCCTGCGTCACTGCTTTTGCCGGACGCTTTTCCCTTGGTGGCTTTGGCCGCCTTGGTCTTCGCTGGTGCCTTTTTCGCGGCAGCGGCGTTTCCGCCGGTGCTTCCCACCGCTTTTACCGAACTCGTCTTGCGCGGCGTTCTCGCCGGGGTGGCTACCGTTGCGGCCTTCTCAACGGCGACGTTTTCGGTCTTGGCTTGATCGCTGACCTCCTCTTGTGCGGTCTTGACTTCACTCATTGATGCCTCCTTGGTATAAACAAAAACAGGTACGAGATGAAAATGTGTCACGGCAGCGATTCGATGCGGCGACGCTATCGGACGCCTTATTGCCGGTGACGGTGCAGCAACAACACCGTGTGGCGGACGGCAACATGGCTACCGTGCCCCGCACGAATGCACAACAACGCGGCATGAGACGATTCAGGGCGCGGCAAATGCCCGGAAGCCTCGGTGGCCTCGTTCATTGGTAATGATTGTCGGCGGACAACAGCGAAGCCGAAACTCGCCAGACAGGCGAAAAAAAAGCGATTTTGGTTGGCAAATTTCGGATCGTAAAAGTACCTTGCTTCAACGGATCGAATCAGTGAAGACAATCGCCGGCAACCGGGCACCTGTCGATTCTGGCGTTTGGACTTTTTCCTCGTCGGATTGGGCCATTGCGATCATGGACGGTGTGTTGGCGGTTCTCCGCAGGGCGTGAATGACATTAACCAAGGTCAAAATCTCTTTTTTCAAAGCCCAACAATCCAATGCCATCTTGAATTGTTAGCATGGTTCTCTTTCTCTTTGCGCCGGAATCAACCGGGGCGGCAATTATCGTTCATTTTTTCAGAAAAAAGAACCCTGTGACGCACGAAATGTGCAAGCGCATGGTTGCGCTCGTGAACTATTTCACAAATCTGGTTACGCGTGGTTTTCTGGCGAGAGGCTGTTCGAGGCCATGCTGCCGTGGGTTGTGGCGGGCGCCGCAAAAAAACGAAGGCAACCTTCACGGTTGCCTTTGTGGATGGCCGAATGTCGCGCCTGGGATGAGGCAACCTGCCGACGACGTCGGCGAGGTTCCTTGGCGCCAGGGGCGGCGGCGCGTTTAGCCGAGCTTGGCGAAAGCGTCGACGACGTCGGCGGGGGCCTGCACCAATTCGATTAGCACGCCCTCGCCGGCGATCGGGAATTCGGCGTTGGCCTTGGGGTGCAGAAAAGTGATGTCGAAACCGGCGGCACCCTTGCGAATTCCGCCGGGCGCGAAGCGCACACCGTTTGCCGACAGCCATTCGACGGCTTTCGGCAGATCGTCGATCCACAGGCCGACGTGGTTGAGCGGTGTGGCGTGCACCGCTGGTTTCTTCTCCGGGTCGACCGGCTGCATCAAGTCGACTTCGACCTTGAAGGGGCCGCTGCCCATTGCGACGATGTCTTCGTCCACGTTCTCGCGTTCGCTGACGAAGTTGCCGGTGATTTCCAGGCCGAGCATGTCGACCCATAGTTGACGCAATTTCAGTTTATCCGGGCCGCCGATGGCGATTTGCTGGATACCGAGGACTTTGAACGGACGCTGGCTCATCTTTGTTTTCCTGTTTTATTGGGACTTGATTAGGGGAATTTGTCGTTGCGCGACGTCAATCGCGTGCGGAACGACGCAAGGCGGCGGAGGCGGCAATTTCTCCTCCGCGCGAAAAAGCTTCGACATTGCCGTCGATGGTAGCAGGGTCGTACAGATAATTCACCATCAGGCCGTAGGATTGTTGCTTGCCGCGCGCCGAAGTGTCCGCCAGATAATTGAGACGTTCGATACGCGCGCCGTTGCCCAGATGGAAGCGGGCGACCGGGTCATGGGGGCGTCCATCGTGGTTGGCACGCAGCAGGTAGCGCGCCGCCAGACGGGTCAATCCATGCGACATGGCGCGGGCCAGTCGGGGATTCTCCATCCACCGCTCGTCGGCGAGCAGCCGAGGGAGGTCGCCGGCGCCGGCCAGCGGCGCGGTATCCGGTGGCAGGTGGCGGGCGATGCGTTGTAGATCGTCCGCGGTGAAGGCCTGTTCCCAGGTGGCCGGAGTTTTTTCCGCCCAGCGCCGGAACGAGGGGAGCGGCGAGAGCGTGGCGAAATTGACCAGATGCGGGTAGTCGCGCTTCAAGTCGTCTACCACCCGTTTGAGCAGGAAGTTACCGAATGAGACGCCGCGTAGTCCGGCCTGCGTGTTCGAGATCGAATAGAAGATGGCGGTGCTTGCCCGCTCGGTGTCAAAGACCGGCGCGTGTTCGTCGAGCAGCGTTTGAACGTTGTCGGCCAAGTGGTCGGTCAACGCGACTTCGACGAAAATCAAGGGTTCCAGCGGCATCCTGGGGTGAAAAAAGGCGTAGCAGCGTCGATCGGAGTCGAGGCGGTTTTTCAAATCGCTCCAGGAGCGGATTTCATGCACCGCCTCGTATTCGATCAATCTCTCAAGCAGCGCCGCCGGCGAATCCCAGGTAATGCGTTGCAGTTCCAGGAAGCCGACATCGAACCAGGCGCCAAGGCGGGATTCGAGTTCGCGGTCAAGCGAGCGCAGCGCCGGATCGAGGTCGAGAAACCGCAACAAGTCGGCCCGCAGGTCGACGAGAAACTTGACGCCCTGCGGCAGGGCATTGAATTGCGTCAGGATACGCAAGCGAGACGAGCGCATGGCATTGCGCAACGTCGCTTCCGCGGCCCACTGCGTTTCGCTGCCGATCGCCGCCTGATAATCGGCGTGCGCGCGGGCCACCGCCTGCGGGTCGGGCCCAAACTCGGTGGCGATGACCCGCAGGAACGCGGCACGACCTTCGTCGTCGAGGCGCAGATAGGTTTCCGCCAGTCTACCCGCGCGCTGTCTGGTCGAGACTTCGCCTCCCACGCCGCCGGCGCATTCAAGCAACAGATCGCGAACCCGCTCCAGCTGTTTGCCATCGAGACTACGTCGGCCGGCGCTTTCGGCGAGTAGTATCCGCATCCGGCGCAGTCCGCGCGCAACAAAGTTCGTAGCCATGGTTCATCCTCCTGTTCATCGCGGCGGTGCGCCGTTCAAGAATGCCGGCGATGCGCGACCACGAGAAAAAGCACGCCAATCAGGATCATCGGCAGCGAAAGCCACTGCCCCATGCTGATCGTATAAGAAAAGCCGAAGATTCCCGCATCCGGCGATCTGAAATATTCGCCAATCCAGCGCAAAACACCATAACCGATCAGGAATACGCCAGAAACCGCCGCCCGCGGTCGCGGCCGACTGGAATAAAGCCACAGTATCGCGAACAGTAACAGTCCTTCCAGCGTCGCCTGGTAGATTTGCGACGGGTGGCGCGGCAGCGCGTCGACGCGCGGAAAAATCATCGCCCATGGCAAGGACGGGTCGGCGACGCGCCCCCACAGTTCGCCGTTGATGAAATTGCCGACACGGCCGGCGGCGAGACCCAGTGGCACCAGCGGAGCAATGAAGTCGGTGATTACTAGCCAGTTGGTGTCTGTTTTGCGCGCATGAAGCCACATGGCCACCAGTACGCCAAGAAACCCGCCGTGAAAGGACATGCCACCTCGCCAGACCGCGAGAATCTCAAGCGGCTGCTGGAGGTAGTAAGCGGGTTCGTAGAACAGCACTTGCCCCAGACGACCGCCGAGGATCACACCCAGGACGCCATGGAACAGGAGGTCGTCGAGCCGTTGCAGCGTCCAGCCATCGCCGGTGAGTTGCGGATGGTGCAGGATACGGTGTCGGCCCAGCCACCAGAACTGGATGAAAGCCACCAGATACATTAAACCGTACCAGTGCACGCTCAAGGGGCCGAGCGAAACGGCAACGGGGTTGAACTGCGGATGGGTCAACACGGCACGAACACCCCAAGGCTTTCGGATAGAATTCGGATTATATCGCGCCAGTCTTGGGCGTGTTTTCGATTGGAGATTCGTCATGCCCCACTACCGATCCCGCACTTCCACCCACGGCCGCAACATGGCGGGCGCGCGCGCCTTGTGGCGTGCCACCGGGATGAGCGACGGTGATTTCGGCAAGCCGATCATTGCCGTGGTCAACTCGTTCACCCAGTTCGTGCCCGGTCACGTACATCTCAAGGATCTCGGTCAGCTCGTCGCGCGCGAGATTGAGGCCGCCGGCGGCGTCGCCAAGGAGTTCAATACCATCGCCATCGACGACGGCATTGCCATGGGGCACGACGGCATGTTGTATTCGCTGCCTTCGCGCGATCTGATCGCCGATTCGGTGGAGTACATGGTGAATGCCCATTGCGCTGACGCCATGGTCTGTATTTCGAATTGCGACAAGATCACGCCGGGGATGTTGATGGCCACCCTAAGGGTCAATATTCCGACGATTTTCGTTTCCGGGGGGCCGATGGAAGCCGGCAAGGTGCGCTGGGGAGGCAAAACCGTTGCCGTCGATCTGGTCGACGCCATGGTCAAGGGGGGTGACAGCCGTTGCTCCGATGAAGAAGTCGACTCCTTCGAGCGCTCGGCCTGCCCGACTTGCGGTTCATGTTCCGGCATGTTTACCGCCAACTCGATGAATTGTCTGACCGAAGCGCTTGGGTTTTCACTTCCTGGTAACGGGACCGTGCTGGCCACCCACGCCGATCGCCGCGAACTTTTCCGCAAGGCCGGCGCCCGGATCGTCGACCTGTGCCAGCGCTACTATCGACAGGACGATGCCTCGGTATTGCCGCGCGCCATCGCGAGCTTCGATGCGTTCGAAAATGCCATGACTCTCGATGTGGCGATGGGTGGGTCGACCAACACCGTGCTGCATATTCTGGCGGCCGCGCAGGAAGCCGGCGTGGATTTCACGATGGCCGATATCGACCGCATCTCGCGCAAAGTGCCCTGTCTGGCCAAGGTCGCGCCGGCGTCCCCCGACTACCATATCGAGGATGTGCACCGCGCTGGCGGCATTTTTGGTCTTCTCGGCGAACTGGACCGCGGTGGCCTGATTCATCGTCACGTGCCGACGGTGCATACCAAGACACTGGGCGAAGCCATCGATATCTACGACGTGATGCGTACCCACGATTCGGAAGTGTTCGAATTTTTCAAGGCCGCTCCGGGTGGTATTCCGACGCAGACCGCTTTCTCGCAAAGTCGCCGCTACCCGGAACTGGATCTCGACCGCACGCACGGCTGCATTCGCGACCGCGCCAACGCCTATTCGCTCGACGGCGGTCTGGCAGTGCTCTACGGCAACATCGCCATCGACGGTTGCATTGTCAAGACCGCCGGGGTGGATGAAAGCATCTGGGTTTTCAGCGGCCGGGCACGGGTATTCGAAAGCCAGGACGAGGCGGTGCAAGCCATTCTCGGCGACCGGATCAACCCGGGCGATGTGGTGGTGATTCGCTACGAAGGACCGCGCGGCGGACCTGGCATGCAGGAAATGCTGTACCCGACCTCCTATCTGAAATCGAAGGGTTTGGGCAAGTCCTGCGCTTTGTTGACCGATGGGCGGTTTTCGGGCGGAACCTCGGGCTTGTCGATCGGGCACGCCTCGCCGGAAGCGGCGGACGGCGGTGCCATCGGTCTGGTGGAAGAGGGCGATCTAGTCGAAATCGATATTCCAGGGCGGCGAATCCATCTGGCCGTTACCGACGACGAACTGGCTGGACGCCGCGCGGCGATGGACAGTCGGGGCGAGGCCGGATGGCGACCGGCGGCGGCGCGTCGGCGGATCGTTTCGCAGGCGTTGTCGGCTTATGCGCTGATGGCGACATCGGCGGCGACCGGCGCCGTTCGCGACCTGTCTAGACTGAAAAAACGATAGGCGCCGCAACAGGGAGAGGGCGGGCGATTCGTTCGGCAAACGGTTTCGGGATAAGGTCAACGCCACTACTCGTCTGGGCGTTTACCCGCATGCGGTTCGTTGTGCCGTTGGCGTGGCTCAAGAGGCTTTCCAAGCCGGCGAAACTGAAATAAGATCATCCCGTTTTATCCTCATACCTGAACGGAGTAAAAACATGAAAGCAATCTACGTGTGCTTGCTGGCCACCGCCGGCATCATGTCCGCCGGCGCGGCACAGGCCGACGAGGCGCTTGCCAAGGCCAAGGGCTGCCTGGCGTGCCACGCCATCGACAAAAAAATTGTCGGTCCGGCCTATAAGGATGTGGCCAAGAAATACACCGCCAAGGATGAAGCCAAACTGGTCGAAAAGGTGCTCAAGGGTGGCAAGGGTTCCTGGGGCGAGGTTCCGATGCCGCCAAACGCTACTGTCAAACCAGAGGAAGCGACCAAGCTGGTTAAATGGATTCTCAGCTTGAAGTGATCGCTTCGAAAACAAGAAAACCGGCCCAGAGCCGGTTTTCCGTTTCAAGATCGAAACTGATAACGATATGCAAACGGAACGTTGATATGCATGTTGACAAGCTGCTGATGTGCTTGGACAATCGCCCGCTCGTTATGCCCGTATGAACCAATATCGGAGAACAAATCTATGAACCATGTACGTATTCCTGGTGTGCTCGTCGTTCTGGCTGCTTCCGTGGCGATGATTGGCTGTGGCAAGAAGGAGGAACCCAAGGTTGCCGCTCCGGCTCCCGCGGCGGCTCCGGCACCGGCCGCCAAGCCGGAACTCGTGGTTAAGATTGGCCACGTCGCTCCGCTGACCGGCCCGATTGCACATTTGGGCAAGGACAACGAAAACGGTGCGCGTTTGGCGGTCGATGACGCCAACGCCAAGAAACTCGAAATCGACGGCAAGATCATCAAATTCGAACTGCTGGGTGAAGACGACCAGGCCGATCCGAAGACGGCGACGGTCGTTGCGCAAAAACTGGTTGATGCCAAGGTGGCCGGCGTTGTCGGGCACCTCAATTCGGGCACCACCATTCCCGCCTCGGCAATCTACAATCAGGGCGGTCTGCCGCAAATCTCGCCTTCGGCGACCAATCCGAAATACACCCAGCAGGGCTTCAACACCACCTTCCGCGTGATGGCCAATGACATCCAGCAAGGTTCGGTGATCGGCACTTACGCCGTCAAGGATTTGGGCGCCAAGAAAGTGGCGATCATCGATGACCGCACCGCCTATGGGCAGGGCCTGGCCGACGAGTTCGAAAAAGCGGCCAAGGCCGCTGGCGCGACCGTCGTGGCGCGTGAGTTCACCAACGACAAAGCCACCGATTTCAAGGCCATCCTGACCAAAATAAAAGCCAAGAAACCCGATGCCATTTTCGTTGGCGGCATGGATGCCATCGGTGGGCCGATGCTCAAGCAAATGAAGGAGCTTGGGATCAAGGCCAAATTCACCACTGGTGACGGTGGGTGCTCGCCCGAGCTGATCAAGCTCGCTGGCGACGCGTCGGAAGGCGTGGTGTGCTCACAAGCCGGTTTGCCGGTCGACAAGCTGCCTAACGGTCAAAAATTCGTCGAAGATTTCACCAAGAAGTACGGCCAGATTCAGATTTATTCGCCTTACAGCTACGATGCGGTGATGGTTCTGATTGACGCCATGAAACGCGCCAACTCTGTCGATCCAGCCAAGTATCTGGCAGAAGTCGGTAAGACGTCGTATAACGGCGTCACCGGAAAAGTGGAGTTCGACGAGAAAGGCGACATCAAGAACGGCGCAATCACCGTCTTCGAAATCAAGGATGGCAAGCTGGTTGCATTGAAGTCCGAAGGTGGCGCCGCCGCACCGGCGGCGGCACCCGCTCCTGCGGCGGCTCCGGCACCTGCTGCCGCGCCCGCACCGGCGGCCGCTCCTGCTGCTCCAGCGGCGCCCGCACCGGAAGCCAAGAAATAAGGGCTTTCGACACCGAGGGGATGGTGAAGAAACCATCCCCTCGTTCTTTTTCCTCCGTCCGCATTTGCTCGGCATGAACCGGAATAACGTCCCAGCGGCCCGATTTCTGGTGTCCTGCATTTGAACACTCGCTTCGCCGCGAGCACCCTGTTGCGGAAAGCTTGACCATGGATACTCTCCTTCAGCAGTTGATTAACGGTATAACCTTGGGTGCGGTCTACGCACTGGTCGCCTTGGGTTATACGATGGTGTACGGAATTATCGGCCTGATCAATTTCGCGCACGGCGAGGTGGTGATGATCGGCACGATGGTTGCCTTCACGGTCATCGTTTCCCTTGCCGGTTCCGGCATGCCTTTGTTGATCGTGCTCGGCATCGGTCTGGTTGTTTCGGTAATCGTGTGCATGGTTCTCGGTTGGGCGCTGGAACGCGTTGCTTACCGTCCGTTGCGACATGCGCCAAGATTGACGCCGCTGATCACCGCCATTGGGATGTCCATTGTTTTGCAGAATGTGGCGATGATCATCTGGGGCAGGAACTACATCACTTTTCCGCCGATGATCGAGAAAATAATCTATGACATCGGTGGTGCGAGTTTTACCAATGTCCAGGTGGCGATCGTTTCGTTGGCGGCGGTGATGATGGTCGGTCTGATTTATCTGGTGCACCGTACCAAGATTGGCATGGCGATGCGGGCGACCGCGCAAAACCCGCATGTCGCGTCGCTGATGGGTGTCGATATCAATCGCGTCATTGCCATGGCATTCGTCATCGGTTCGGCGCTGGGCGCGGTCGCTGGTTGCATGGTTGGTTCGTATTACGAAATCGCGCATTACCAGATGGGTTTCATGCTTGGCTTGAAGGCATTCACCGCAGCGGTTCTGGGGGGTATCGGCAATCTGGCGGGTGCGATGGCTGGCGGTATTCTGCTCGGCGTCATTGAGGCGCTTGGCGCGGGTTACATCGGTGATCTGACCGGCGATTTTCTCGGTAGTCACTACCAGGATATCTTCGCGTTCATCGTCCTGATCGTGGTGTTGATGTTCCGCCCGTCGGGTCTGTTTGGCGAGCGTACGGGAGATCGGGCATGAACCGGCGTGTAGGAAAAACCGTTTCCTGGCAACGGCATTGGTTGGGCATGCTGTTGGTGGCCGTCGTTCTGGTGGCCGTACCTTTCGTTGCGGCTCTCGGTGGGCAGGCGTGGGTGCGTATCGCCAACTTCGCCATCCTTTATATTTTCTTGGCGCTGGGCCTGAACATCGTTGTCGGTTACGCCGGACTGCTCGACCTGGGTTACGTTGCCTTCTACGCTGTCGGCGCTTATACCTATGCCTTGCTGGCCTCGCCGCATTTCGGAATTCATCTTCCGTTTTGGGTGATATTGCCCTTTGGCGCCGCATTGGCCTGTTTTTTTGGCGTCATTCTGGGAGCGCCGACCCTGAAATTGCGTGGAGACTATCTGGCGATCGTCACCCTGGGTTTCGGCGAGATCATTCGTATATTCATGAACAACCTCAACGCGCCAATCAACATCACCAACGGTGCGCAGGGGATTACCTTGATCGACCCGATCCGCATCGGCGACTTTTCCTTTGCGCAAACCTCCACCGTATTCGGCGTGAGCATCAATGGACCGCACAAGTACTATTTCCTCCTTGTGACATTGGCGATTCTGGTCATCTTCATCAATATCCGCCTGCAGGATTCCCGTATCGGACGCGCGTGGCAAGCGATCCGCGAAGATGAGGTGGCGGCCAAGGCGTGCGGCATCAATACCCGCAATATCAAATTATTGGCTTTTGCCATGGGCGCGTCATTTGGTGGTATCGCCGGCGGCGTTTTTTCCGCGATGCAGGGTTTCGTCAGCCCGGAAAGCTTTTCTTTGATGGAGTCGATCACCATTTTGGCGATGGTTGTTCTTGGCGGCATGGGACACATCCCCGGTGTCATCCTTGGCGCGATTCTGCTGACCGCCTTGCCGGAAGCGTTGCGGTACGGTATCGATCCGCTGCAGCGCATGGTTTTCGGACACCCGGTCGTCGATCCGGAAAGCATGCGCATGCTGGTTTTCGGCTTGGCTCTGGTACTGGTGATGCGCTTCCGCCCGGCGGGTTTGTGGCCCTCGTCGCAACGACGCCGCGAGCTTAGCGAGGGGACCCACTGATAATGAGCGAGAAACCGATTCTGCTCGCCGCCTGCGAGGTGGCCAAACATTTTGGTGGCGTCAAGGCGCTGCATGACGTTTCGCTGACCATTCGTCGCGGCGAGATCTATGGCTTGATCGGTCCCAACGGCGCCGGCAAAACGACGTTCTTCAACTGCCTGACCGGTCTGTACAAGAACGAGGGTGGATATTTCGTTTTCGACGGTAACCGGCTTGCCGCCGATGCGCCGCACAAGGCGGCGGCCGTTGGCATCGCCCGCACGTTTCAGAACATTCGCCTGTTCGGCAACATGACGGCGATCGAGAACGTGATGGTTGGTCGCCATTTGCGTACCAACGCCAATGTTTTTGGCGCCATCTTTCGCAACCCGGCGACTCGTGCCGAGGAGGTGGCCATCGTCCGCCGCGCCGAAGAACTGCTGCATTATGTTGGCATTCACGAGCGGGCGCACGACTACGCCAAACACCTTTCCTACGGCGATCAGCGCCGTCTGGAAATTGCCCGCGCCTTGGCCACCGAACCGAAACTGCTCGCGCTCGACGAACCCGCGGCGGGGATGAACGGTACCGAAACCGAAGCGTTGCGTCTGCTGGTCGAGGGGATTTGTCGCGACGGTGTCACCGTGCTGCTGATCGAACACGACGTCAAGCTGGTGATGGGTCTCTGCACGCGGGTGGCGGTGCTCGACTACGGTGAGAAAATCTGCGAAGACGTGCCAGCGGCAGTGCAGAAAGATCCCCGTGTTATCGAGGCGTATCTCGGCGGTTCGGTGGCTTGAAGGGAACGGACGAATCATGCTTGAAGTTAACGGATTGCGGGTTTCCTACGGTGGTATTCAGGCCGTTCGCGGCATCACCTTTCATGTCAACGAAGGCGAAATGGTTGCCTTGATCGGTGCCAATGGCGCGGGTAAAAGCAGTACCTTGCGCGCCTTGTCACGACTGCTCGACCCTGCCGGTGGCAGCGTTCGTTACCGTGGCAGCGAAATTCTCGCGTTGCCGCCGCACCGATTGGTCGAACAGGGCATTGCGCTGGTGCCGGAAGGTCGCGGTGTCTTTCCGCGCATGACCTGTATCGAGAATCTGCGCATGGGCGCCTATAGCCGCAACGACAAGAGCGCCGTCGAAAGCGATCTCGAACATGTGCTCGGACACTTTCCACGCCTCAAGGAAAGAGCGCAGCAACTGGCGGGAACACTTTCCGGCGGCGAACAGCAGATGCTGGCTATCGGCCGCGCGTTGATGAGTCGTCCGAAGCTGATGCTGCTCGACGAACCTTCAATGGGCTTGGCGCCGATCATGGTCCAGAAGATTTTCGAAGTGATCCGCGCCGTGGCCGCCGACGGGATGACCATTTTGCTCGTCGAGCAAAATGCCAAGTTGGCGCTGGAAGTCAGTCAGCGCGGTTATGTGATGGAAAGCGGCGAAATCACCGTCACCGACGAATCGAACAAATTGCTGGCCGACCCAAAAGTCCGCGCCGCCTACCTCGGCGAATAGCAACGCCGCGAGGTGGCCGTCGGCGGTTGATTGATCGGTTTCTTGTCCGTTGTCCGTCAACACGGACCGACCACCATCAGCCCTGCTATCTGTCTGACGCGACAATCGCTTTACGGTGTTGTCAGTTCGCGCAGATAACGCTGCCAGTTGGCGACGTAGTGATCGGCGCTGTGCAGCAGGCGGGCAACCTCTTCTTCGCTGAGCTGGCGGATCGCCTTGCCGGGCGAGCCGACGATCAGCGAGTGGTCGGGAAAGATTTTTCCTTCCGGGATCAATGTGTTGGCGCCGACGATACTGCCGTTGCCAATGACCGCGCGGTTCAGAATCACCGAGCCGATGCCGATCAGCGAGCCGTCACCGACCGTGCAGCCATGCAGCATCACCAGATGGCCGACGGTGACATTCCGGCCAATGCACATCGGCACGCCTTCGTCGGTATGTAAAACGCAGCCGTCCTGGATGTTGCTGTTTTCGCCGATGCTGATCGGGTCGTTGTCGCCGCGCACGGTGGCGTTCCACCAGATAGAGGCGTTTTTTGCCAGACGGACATCGCCGATGACCGTGGCGTTTGGGGCGACCCAGCTTTGCGGATCGATCTGTGGGCGGCGGGCGCCGAGGGCGAAAATGGGCATGATAGGCTCGCACGACTGTAAGGAGTGGCGGATTGTAGCCTGCTCCAGCGGCGCTTGGTACGATGTCATGCGCCAGGATGGATGGGCTGTTTGCCACCGTGGTGAGCAAACCGGGGCAAAGACGCGTAGTCGTCCGGCAATCCTCGTGCTTTTTCGCTACCATGACTCGCGCGAATCCGTTTACGGCGGGTGCTGGCCGCGCACCATCGTGTTTTTCTCCCTTCGACTTTTTTTCGGCGACCTTCAATGATTCCGTGGATGGAAGCAATCAGCCTGGTGGGTTTGTTGGCACTTGGCTGGTTCTGGTACGTCAGTTTTCAGTCGCGCGCGGCAGCGATCGAGGCGGCTCGAGCCGCCTGCCAGTCCGAAAATTTTATGCTGCTCGACGATACCGTGGCGCTGACGTCGCTCCGTCTTCAGCGCGATGACGAAGGTCGCTTGCGTCTACGGCGCGTTTATCGCTTCGAATACAGCGACACAGGCGACAACCGTCGCGATGGCGATCTCGCGCTGTTCGACGACAAGGTGCTGACAGTGAGGCTCGCCACCCAGCGCCGTAGTGAGTGGTATGTCGTGCGGGACCTCAATGAACCGAAGTGATTGTTTTCATCACCCCTTCGCCTGCCGATAACGAAAATGAATTTCTTGGCGCACGCCCTGCTCGCAGGGCCGGATAACGACTATCGTCTGGGTGGGCTGCTCGGCGATTTCGTGAAAGGACCGTTGGTTTCACCGCCGACCGGTTGCAACGAAACGGTGTTGAGTGGTATCCGCTTGCACCGGCGAATCGACAGCTTTGCCGACACACATCCGGCTTTTCTCCGTAGCCGACGGCGGGTCAGCGTCGAACGTCGTCGCTACAGTGGCATCATGATCGACATGTTTTACGATCACTTTCTTGCCAAGCACTGGCACCGCTATTCGCCGACCCCGCTTGAAGTGTTCAGCGCCGATGTCTACGCCTTGCTGGCGCGACACTGCTTGCCCGAGCGACTGGCTGCGATTCTGCCGGCGATGCGTCGTGAAAATTGGCTCACCGCTTATCGCGATCCCTTGGCCGTGGTGCGTGCTCTCGACCAAATGGCGCGGTTTCGTCTGCGCGGAGAGGACGGTTTGACCGGGGCGGGCGGCGAATTACTTGCCAATGCGCCGGCTTTCGAACAAGATTTTCTCGCTTTCTTTCCAGAGGCCGTTGTTTTTGCTGAATGTTTTCGTTCGCGGCAAGGTGCCGGCGCGCGTCAAGGTAGTTGTCGCCTCAGTCATGCGGCCAGCGGCTGAATAAGCGTGTCGTCCGAACACGCGTTGACAATGCAATTGCGTTCGGGATTCAGGGTCACGGGGCCGACCGGCGTCCAATTTCGCATTTTCCTGGACCAGCGTGCCGGCCTGTTCTCGCGGGGCGCCATCGCGCTATCGTTCCACCCATGACCCAGCTCTCGTTTTTCACGGACGGAGACGTCGCGACGGCGGCCGCCAGGATGGCGGCGGCGGGACACGGGGAGAGGGGTGCGGTGTTCACCCGTCGCGAGGTCGTCGATTTCATCCTGGACCTTGTCGGCTACACGGCCGACAAGCCCCTTTGCCGGTTCCGTCTCCTCGAACCCTCTTTCGGCCACGGGGACTTCCTCGTCGGCGTCGTCGGCTCCTCGCCTCTTACAAGGGGAGCAACCCGGAGAGGGACCTTGCCGAGGCGGTGAGGGGGGTTGAGATACACGCGGACAGCGCGAGGCGGACCAAGGAAAGGCTCGCCTCGGTTTTCGCCGAACACGAGCACGGCAAGGCCCTCGCCGAGAGGCTGACGGACCTTTGGCTCGTCGAGGCCGACTTTCTCCTGTCGGACATGCGCCCGCGCTTCACGCATGTCGTCGGCAACCCGCCCTATGTGGCGCCAGGAGATGGTGGACGGCGCCCTGCTCGCGGCGTATCGCGCGCTTCATTACGATCCATGACAGGGCGGACCTCCATGTCCCGTTCATGGAGCAGAGTCTCGGCCTTCTCGCGGACGACGGGGAACTCTGTTTCATCTGCTCCGACAGGTGGACGAAAAACAAATACGGCGGCCCTCTCCGGCAACTCGTGGCATCGAAATACCGCCTGGCGGTCTATGTGGACATGGTCGGCACGCCGGCCTTCAACGCCGACGTCATCGCCTATCCGGCAATCACCGTCATCTCGCGGGATCGCCGCTCCACCGCCACGCGGGTCTTGCATCGTCCCGACATCGACGCGGAAAGCCTCTCAAGGCTTGCCCTGTCCCTGCGCGGCGCGGACGACGGCGCGGACGACGCCGACCATATCGTCCGCGGATCCGAACCTTGGCTTCTCGACAAGGAGACGGCAAGAACCGGCCTCGTCGAATATCCGAGGCTGCGGGCTATCTCGAAAAACACGAGGGGGCGTCCGCGCGAGGAACGTCGCCAAAAGGACTCCCGACGCCTGGTATCGGACCGTCGACCGCATTTACCCCGATCTGGCGCGGCGGCCCAAACTCCTCGTCCCCGACATCAAGGGCGGGGCGCGGGTGGTCTTCGAGGAGGGCTGGTTCTATCCCCACCATAACTTCTATTTCATCGTCTCATCCTCGTGGGATCCGCGGGCGTTGCAGACGGTCCTCGGCTCGGGCGTGGCCGACTGATATTGCCCCTGTTTTGTGTAGCTCTTAGCCCACGGATTACGCGGCCTTTTTACGCTGTGCCGCGTACCAGCGTTGCTCGTACTGCATGGGGCTGAGGTAGCCCAAGGACGAGTGTAATCGCTTGTGATTGTAGAACGCCACCCAGTCCATCACGGCTTGGCGGGCCTTTTCGCGCGTGGCAAATTTCTGCCCATGCACGCTGGCCGTCTTGAGCCGCCCCCAAAAGCTCTCGGTGGGCGCGTTGTCCCAGCAGTTGCCTTTGCAGCTCATGGATGAACGCACTCCCCACGCCTTCAAGGCATCCTGAAACTCGTGGCTGCAATACTGGCTGCCGCGATCGCTGTGGAATATCACACCCGCAGCGGGGCGACGCCTGAACCACGCCATGGCCAATGCATCCTTGACCAGGCTGGCCTTCATGTGCGGCTGCAGGCTCCACCCCACCACTTGTCGGCTGTAGAGGTCAATCACGGCGGCCAGGTACAGCCAACCCTCGTCGGTGGCGATGTAGCAGGCTGCTCAAAAACCCCGCCCCAGCTACGCCGATGGGATAATTCGAACCTTGCCTGAACGAGATGGAAAAAAGATGAGAAGGCCCGACACGACGCAGCCTGCGATGTTCAGCTACCGGACGCTGGAAGAGCGGATTCCGGCAAGTCATCCGCTGAGGAAGCTGCGGGTGGTGGTCGATGGGATTCTGGGCGCGATG
>JAKOTN010000077.1 GCA_029776255.1 Pseudomonadota bacterium | reverse complement strand
TGCTCGAAGGTCGCCTGCATCGCGCCCAGAATCCCATCGACCACCACCCGCAGCTTCCTCAGCGGATGACTTGCCGGAATCCGCTCTTCCAGCGTCCGGTAGCTGAACATCGCAGGCTGCGTCGTGTCGGGCCTTCTCATCTTTTTTCCATCTCGTTCAGGCAAGGTTCGAATTATCTCATCGGCGTAGCTGGGGCGGGGGTTTTGAGCAGCCTGTTAGAGTAAAAATAACTCCATTGCAGAATACTCTGATACAGAGTATTGTCATCGGCGGTCACGGAAACCGGAGGTATCTTCATGGCCGTTCAAACACTGTTGCCACTGGCTATGAACACCAAGGACGAAGAGTTTTTCAAGGCGATGGGCTCGCGTGTTGCGCAGGCCCGCAAGAGCCAGGGAATCACCCAGCAACAACTGGCCGAGCAACTGGGTGTTGCCCAGCAAACACTGGCCCATTACGAAGTCGGACGACTGCGCGTTCCCGCTTCGATGCTACCGGCCCTGGCGCAACTGCTGACGCTCTCGGTCGACGAACTGATCGGCACGTCGCTGCCCAAGCATCGCGGCAAACGCGGACCGGCTTCACGGCTGCAACAGCAGATCGAGGCCATCGAGCAACTACCGAAGACCAAGCAGCAGTTCGTTTCGCAGATGCTTGATACGGTGCTGGCGCAGGCAGCACGCTAGCAACATCCCAGTCAGGAGAAGACAGCATGACGACGTTGGAATTGAAGGTGAATCTATCCGACCGGCTGGCGCGCGAGGCGCAGGCGGCGGGCTTGCTGACGCCGCAGGCGCTGGCCGATCTGCTCAAGGATGCGATGCGCCGCCACGCGGCGCAGACGCTGCTGGCCGGCGCGGCACGCGCCACGGCAGCGGGCAGCAAGCCGTTGTCGATGGATGAGATTCAGGCGGAAGTGGATGCGGTGCGCAAGGCGCGTCGCAGCAGGCGGCAAGCCGCCGTATGAGGCTGGTGGTCGATACGAACGTGGTGGTGTCGGCCTTCTTGTGGCAAGGCACACCAGGGCGTTTGCTGGAGATGGCCGGCGAGAAGCAGGTCCGGCTGTTCTCCAGCCGGGCGCTGCTCGATGAGTTGGCCGATGTGCTCGGCCACCAGAAACTGGCGAAGAGTGTAGCGGCCACGGGCTTGACGGTGCCGCAGATGTTGGCCAACTACCGCAAGGTCATCACCTTGGTGACGGCACGGCAATTGCCGCAGCAGGTTTCACCGGATGCCGACGATGATGCGGTGCTCTCCGCCGCCCAAGCGGCCAAGGCAGACTTGATCGTGTCGGGGGATCGCAAGCATCTGCTGATCCTCAAGCGCTTCGAGGGCATTCCGATTGTGACCGCCGCCCAGGCCGTGGCGATGATCGAGGCAGGGTAACGAACGACAGACAGCCGGCAGCAGCGGCTAAGGAAGAAACCCCGACGACCCGCTGCATGCGGAATGGCGAGGCTATTTTTGTATTCCAACAACATGAGCAAACAACACGCCGAAGTCAGCAAGTTCTTGAGCTACGTGCTGCGCCATGAACCCCAGGCCATCGGGCTGACGCTGGATAGTGAGGGGTGGGCGGACCTCGGCGCGTTGATCGACGGCGCCAGGCAGTCGGGGCGGATGCTGGATGCCGATCTGATTCGCGCCGTCGCAGCCAGCAGCGACAAGATGCGCTTTGCGATTTCCGACGATGGGCTGCGCATTCGCGCGGTGCAGGGACATTCGACCGCGAGCGTGGCGATTACCTATGCGGAGAAGGTCCCGCCGGAGTTCCTGTATCACGGGACGGCGACGCGCTTCCTCGAATCGATCATGCGCGAAGGTCTCAAGCCCGGTGAGCGGCAGCATGTGCATCTATCGGAAGATGTACAAACCACTACTGCCGTCGGCAGCCGCTACGGCAAACCCGCCGTGCTAAGAATCGAAGCCCTGCGGATGCACCAGCAGGGCTTCAAGTATTTCCAGGCAGAGAATGGGGTTTGGCTGACTGAACACGTTCCCGCTTCTTTCGTCGCTATGCCACATCCCTAAGCACAACGTCCTCCGCAAAAACCACGAGAGCGACGTTTTCGGACATGAAAAATATGCTGTAGTGCTTGATCCTAAAAAGCCCCTGAAAGTGATCCCGCCAGGCTTTTGCTGCCTCCGAGTCAGGATATTCAACCAATGAACTCATAGAAGCATCGCACCTTACAGAACAATGCAGTCTAAGCATGCTAGGGCTAGGGCTAGCAGGCTGCTGAAATACTCCTTCATCCTGTTGACGAGACAGCGGGTCAAAGCGTTATAGAGGTTCGCCAAGATTGCCGAGAAGACAAAGCTGATCATGCGCGGAGCCGATACCTTCACCGAGAGTTTGTTCACGATGCGTCGTCTGGACGATTTTGTGCCGGCGCAGCATCCGCTGCGGCCGATCCGGGAGATAGT
>JAKOTN010000072.1 GCA_029776255.1 Pseudomonadota bacterium | reverse complement strand
GGTGCTCGACAGCATCTGTCTGGCAAACGACCGGATTAAAATTGCCGTCTCGAATGGCGGAGACACGAAGACTGGGACATTCCATGTGGTAATCGAGTGAGGTGGACGTGAAGGACGTGCTGTCCAATTTGCGACTGGTAACGCCAGCAGTCAGCGATCCTGTGTCGGTCGCTGAGGCCAAGGCGTATTGTCGCATTGACGGGAGCACGGAGGATACCTTTATCGAGTCCCTCATCAAAGCGGCCGTGCAATGGATAGAAAACCACCCATTCTGCGCCCGGGCGCTCATGGTTCAGACGTACCGGTTGACGCTCGACAGGTTTCCTGACGCAATCGTTCTGCCCCGCCCGCCGCTGGTATCCGTTTCGTCGGTCAAGTATTACGACGTGAACGGAGACCAGCAGACGCTGGCAACGGACCAATATCAGGTGGCAAGCCAAAGCGAGCCGGCGCGAATCGTTCCGGCTCCAGGTTGCACATGGCCGAGTACGCAGGACCGCCTGGAAGCGGTCGAGGTGAATTACACGGCAGGATACGCCAATGCGGCATCAGTTCCGCCGGGGCTCAAGCTGGCCGTCCTGCTGCTTGTAAGTCACTGGTATCGGACCCGTGAGCCAGTCAATATCGGAACCAGCGTGACGCCGATCGCGCTAACGGTCGAATCCCTGCTTTCGCAACATTGGCATGGGCAGGTGACGTAATGGGTTACAGGTGGACGCCAACGGGCGAATTTAACCGTCGAATTGCGATCTATTCGACCACCGAACAGCCAGACGGCGAAGGAGGCCGGACAAAGACGCAGATAAAGCTTGGTGACTTCTGGGCGAAAGTCGAACCGCTGACGGGAACCGAATCCGTGTTCGGGCTGTGGAAAGGTGCAATCCAGAGGTACGGAGAGGTGACACACGCAGTCAGGATGCGATACCAGCCGGGCGTGACAATCGACGGAACGATGACCATTGAATATGCCGGACGAACGCTAAACATCGTTTCGGTGTTGGACGTCGAAGAGGCCCACAAGGAGCTACTGATTGCAGCGGTCGAGGGCGTATGAGTATCGACACTATAAAGCTCGAAGGCGTTGACGACCTGGTACGGCGGGTCAACGCCCTTGTGCCGAAAGCGCGGACGGCGGTCAAGCGGGGACTGCGAAAGGCGAGCAAGCCTATCGTTGCCGCGGCAAAGGCGGGTGCCCCGCGCGAAACCGGATCACTGGCCGCTGCCCAAGATTCCATCGTTCGGGAAGGCCGGACGCTATACGCGGTGATTGGCGCGAAGCGAGGGAAAAAGAGTGCGGCACGCAAGCGGGCTGAGGCGTCCGGCCGAAGATTGGAGCCGGCAAACTACGCCCACCTGCAGGAAAGGGGCGTAAGGCCGCACAGTCTTGGCAAGGTGCACACCGAGGTGTTGATGACGGTACTGACCGGAAATAAAAGGCGCAAGCGGATTGTGGCCAGATGGAATGACGCAGGGGCTCACCATCCTGGGCACCCCGCCCAGCCGTTTTTGGGTCCGGCGTTCGAGGCGCACAAGGCCGAAGTATTGCCGGCGCTAAAAAGCGAACTCTTGAAGGTTCTGGAGTCTGCCGGATGAACATCGACGCAGACATCACGGGCAAGCTAAACGAAGACGAGGGCGTGAATGCACTCGTTGGCCAGAAGATCTATCGCGACATTGCGGCACGGCAGGACGATTACCCGTATGTGATTTTTCGCCGTCCGGAATCGCAGGCGTTTGACGATTCGGAAGGCGAGGTCTTCGAGGAAAAACATACCATCTACGTGGATTGTGTAGGTTCTACGCCGGCACAGGCGAAGGCGGTTGCAAAAGCTGTGCGGGCGGCACTGGCCGAAAGTGACTTCGATTATCAAGGCCAGATGGGCGGCTGGGCAGAGGATTACACCGGGTACGAGGATACGTTCACGGTGATTCGCCAGGTCTACGAAATCTGGGGATTGGAAGATTGAAGAGGTGACTTATGCCAGGGTACGCATGGAAGGGCACGACGTTAACGCTGGGAACTGCAGTCTCAGGCTTGTTGAGTTGCCGAGCGAACAACTCCGCTGAGCAACTTGACATTACTGACGCTGACAGCGACCAGAGGGAATTTGAGACCGGCTACTCCGATAGCGAGGTCACGTTTCAGGTCAAGGGGGTTACGCCGTTGGAAGTTGGAACCATTGGAAACTTGAGCATTTTGTGGGGCGCGACCGGCGTCAGCAAGGACTACGGAACGTACACTGTTACGGCCGTGTCCATCAATGGCGACCGCGGCTCGATTGTCACCAGTGATATCACCTGCAAGCCGACTACGCCTGGCGGCTGACGCAGGAGGTGTCTCGTGAGTCTGAAGGATACGATCCTCGGCGAGCAGAACACTAAGCTGCCCGTCTACCCTGTTACCGACACCGGATGGAAGGATTCGGACGGCAAGCCTGTTACCGTGTACGTCCGCGAGCTGTCGGGCTTGGAACGCAGCCTGATGTATTCTGCGTATGACCGATTCAAGAAGATGCAAGGCGACGACGACAACGACGAGCATCACGACGCTTTTGTGTTGGCGTGGACGCTGATGGAAGATCCCGCTGGTCGTAAGCGGATCTTCTCTGACGCCGACGTGCTCGCGTTGCAGCGAACCAGCTCGAAAGTGCTTAGCAAGCTGGCCCGTTTCGCCGGCAAGGTCAACGGGCTTGGAAGGTATGCTGAGGAGGTGATGCCCTTTCGAGCTGAGGCGCAACCGGGAGCTGCTGATGTGGCACAGGGTGGCGGAGATGCTGGGGTGCACGGTGACAGAGGCTCAGGCCCGGATGACGTCACGTGAGTTCGGTCTGTGGTGTGCGAAGTACGCAATTGAGCCTTGGGACGGCAGCCGATTGGAATACCAGCTTGCACTGATTGCAGCGCATATTTTCAGTTGGCTGTCCGGGAAGCCGCAGGCCCTAAAGAAGTTTGCCCCCTACCTCGATTTGCCGGACGAAGCGGACGCGCAAGACGAGGACGAGATGAGGGCGATCATGGAGGCCCATCGTGGCACGCTCTGAAATAGGACCGCTAAACGTCGTCATCGGGACCGACATCCGCGGTCTGGAGCAAGGGTTCGACCGCGTAAAGCGCAAGACCAAAGAGACTGCCAGCGAGATCGGCAAAATGGGCAACATGCTGGGCAGCAGCAGGTATGCCCGTTCTATCGAGGGACTGACGCAGGGGTTGGGTATCACGACGTCGGCCGAAACGCGGGCAATGGCCATGAAGGGCGCAACACTCGCCGCCGCTTTCATGGCCGGATTCAAGATCAGCGACAACGTGACCCGCGAATTCGACATATTCAGCGGGAATATCGCCAAGATGTTTGACCCGCGAACGTGGCGCGGCAACTGGGAAGGCGCGAGGACCTACGCTGGCACATCGGCGGATTACTTGTCGCACGGGCTCCGAGCCTTTGGGCTGGGCTGGGTGTCCAACATCATTGACGATTACAGCGACCTGGCAGGCCGGAAAGCGGCCTACGAGGAACGCAAGGCCGAAGAGTCCCGCTGGCGCCAGATCACCCATCGGGCAGCGAACTACGCCCGCGGAATTCAACTGTCCACCGCCGACACCTACGCTGAGGTTGGCATTGCCGGCATGAGAGGAATTGAACGCCAGCTTGCCGAGTTGGAGAACCGCCGAGCATCGGAACGGCGGAAGCTTCGCGCCGACTTCGACGCCGTCCCCGGCCGGACCGGGACCGAGGCCCGGGCGCTGGGTGCTGCTGAGCGGGCCATCGAGCACAAATACCTCAGCGACCGAGCGGTGTTGTTGCGAGACTACAAGCGCATCCAGGATGAACTGGTTCGGTCCAGCAAAGACGAAGTGACCATCCTGGGCGAGAAGCTCCAGCGCGGGGAGCACGCAGCCCAGTTGAAGGCGATCGAGCTCCGGTATGCCAAGCAGATCCGCGACGCCGAATGGGAAGGCCAGACCGCTGTAGCGGATCAACTGCGATATCAGCAGGCCGTAGAGTTGAACGAAATGCGCCGCATTCAGGCTATCGAACGAAAGCAGGAACGGGGCGACCTGCTGACCGAGATCGGGACAGGGGCCCTGAACTTGCTTGGACGCGGTGCGGACGCTGCCCGGCTGCAACTCAATCGCGATATTGAGGCACGCATCACGCAGGCCAGGGAGTCTCTCAAGGGGCTGGAACTGCAGGAGCGACTTGGGCAACTTGAAACACTCCGCAAGATCGGCATGGCCG
>JAKOTN010000107.1 GCA_029776255.1 Pseudomonadota bacterium | reverse complement strand
CTCCGGGAACTGATTGCTGTACATGCGAACGTGAACACCCTGAGGATCAAGCTTCAGTATTTTGATTACAGAGTAGCCTCCGTTCTCATCTGGAGTTGAGTAAAGGCCTCCCTCGACAAGGTATTCCTTGCCGCAGGCTCCAACGAGCAGGCAGAAGTACGTGAGAAGTGTTGTGGGAATTTTCATGGGACGGCTAACGTAAAAGTCACCGGCGCTGCGCGGCTTTATCGCGCAGCGTCCGTGTGGACTGCCGGGTTAGACCGCCGCTGCATCACTTCTCGGCCTTGCCCAGTTGCAATAGCGATGCGTCAATCTTGCGTTTTCAGGAATTGTTTTTCCGCCTGTCCAATATTGCTTGATATGGTCGATCGCGGAATCGTCTGTTGATTGAATTCGCTGATTGCATATCGCACAGGTTGGGTCAGCCGCCATCATTTCTTCTTTAAGTTTGTATGAAAAGCAGCGCGGCTCTTTTTGATTGACGCCGAGAATACCTTGCAGTGTTAGTCTCCACTTATCAAACCGTGTCGTAACCGCTTGAACAGAACTCGTGGACAGTTCAATTGAATCTACGAAATCCTGATCTTCAGTCATTAGAATAACGAGAGCCTCTTTGATTGAGTCCAGATTCTGGAATGTTTTGTTCTTGTCCTCCTTGGCAAAGGAGTACATGAGAATGTCGTATAGAGACGTGTTGAACTTCTTCGGCTCCCAATACCCGTTTGGTTGACCCTCTTTGCCTTTGTAATATCTCTTGAAAGAATTCTTGTCGAAAGCAGACCGGATTATTTGGCAGGAGTTCTTAAATGCGGCCTTTAACTCGGCAAGCTCCTTTTCTGTTATGTCCCGCTTTTCTCTGGCCTCTGCGTTTAAGAAATTCCGTATTGGCGCTTTGTAGTTAAGGTATGTCTTGTGATAGAAGGCGCAGAAGCGCAGAACAAGTTCCTTATCTTTCATTCGCTTGTCTGGGGATTTAAGCCCGCAGATGTACATGAAGTCAGGATCAGCGGCCATTTCTTTGAGAGCTACATTGAAATTGCCACGGTATAGGCAGTTTCTTAACTCTTGATCGTTCAACTGCACTGAGCCGGTGTTGAGTCGCTCGAATATTTCAAATTTTAGGTTCTCGCTGGAATCTTTCTGGAACGTGATGGCGCGTATCTTGTAATACCGAACCTTGTCCTGTAGTTCCTCTGTCAACTCGCTGAACTTCTTCCCGTTGAGTTCGGAGCACACAATCAGCCCACTCAATTTGAATTGTTTTCCGTCTGGGAATACCCCGTCAATGAATGAGAAGAACGACGTGAGGCGCTGCTGTCCATCAATTACGTATTCCTTACCATCCTGTTCTTCAGAGAGATAGATGATTGGAAGCGGGATTTGCAGGATTGCCGATTCAATCAGTTTGCTTGCCTTGGACGCATCCCAGACGTATTGACGCTGGAAATCCGGTTGCAGAACAAGCCTCCCTCTCTTTTGCTTGTTGTAAAGAGAGTCAATTTCAGGGTCTCCGCTAGATGTGAAAATACGATTGTCTTTCTGAGGTATTAAAACCTCCTCATCGTTTTCGTCATCAAAACTGAGATCAACATCTTCATTGGGTTGCATGATTTCTCCTTATTGCCTACACCATATTCACGACAGCGGTCTAACGTAGAAGTCACCGGCGCTGCGCGGCTTTATCGCGCAGCGTCCGTGTGGACTGCCGGGTTGGGCTGCTTGAACGAGGCATTGGGCATCACCGTATTACCTCCCATTTGTCTTCATGCGCCAGCAACTCAGGCATGACTTCGGGGATTCCTTTGACGCAGCGACTGGTTGGAAGGTGCTTTTTTGTGCCTTTAATACGGAGAGCTTCATCACGCGAAAGCACGAAGAACCGACATTTTTCTTCGGCAACAACCATGACCACGAGATAGTCGAATTCGCGATCGAGAGCACCCACTTGGTTGTTTGTGCTCTTGTTGTTTAGATCAGTGGATTTCACTTGAATTCTGGCTATACGGGATGGCGAAATAACGGCTGTGATGTCGTAGCTGTCTTGGTTGATCTTGATGGCCGGGTATGCCTCAATATCTCTTTCAAGAAGCTTCACCAACACCCGGTGCTCACCGTACTTGCCAAGGAATTTCATTGATCGGTGTCCAATCCTTTGGCGCTATCGAATTCCAAGCTCACGAAGATCGCGTGATAGTTTGCGGGTCTTATTCATAAAATCTTCGGGATTGAGTTCAACATCTTTCTCAGTCTTGAATCCACAAATCGCCTCACCACGCACTCGCCCCCCCATTGCATTCTTTGCTGTGATCTTTAATTCAAGACGATGCGATCCGTCATTGGCCTTAAAAGTTCGAGTTGAAACTACCTCAAGCGAGTTTGGATCATTCAGTCCCAATTTGACATCTTCAACGCAAGCCCTGATCTGCTTTTGTTCCGTGCTTTCAAAAACTCCGCATCCACCAAGAATCGCAAACAGTAACACCGACGTCAGTGTCGGCAATTTTGACCAATGAAATTTGTGCATTTGTACCCCCTTGAGTTCGAGAAATTGGAAAGCCCAACGTGGAGGTCAGGGGCGCTGCGCGGGCTTTATCGCGCAGCGTCCCATGCACCGTAGGGTTATGCCCCATACGGCTTACCGAACTTAATTGACTTTATGGTCAGCATCAAATGATCTCGTACGAGCAGGAAATTTTCTTTTAGCCCAATCACCTGTGTTTCTACGCAAACACTCTTGTCGCATGCGCAGGTTTCCCACTTGATCTCTTGGCCAGTCTCAGTTTCCGTGAAACCTGCAACTCTGCCACTTTCCAAGACAACGGTATTCATGTCTCCGTACTCAGGCGTACAGAATCTTCTGGTAATTCCATCAAGTCGCCAGCCGCCAGACATGGACATTTTTATCTTTGGACTGCCGGCCATCAGAAAAACACCATCACCATTCGCCGGCTCATTTGTGTGCCCCCATGCTTTGGGATACTCAAAGGAAAATCCAAACCTTTCGCTTGTGTAGCGTGATCTCTCTCGAACAACCTCTTGGTTTGAGACGTACACGTTCGTCTGGCCGCCCATAACCTGGTTTCCATTTCCAACGACTTGGACTGCCCCTTGAGTGGCAGTCATTGCGGTTGGCGTAGTACTGCTTGGGGATATCTTTACTACTGCCGCTATAAGCCCAGCCAGTGCAGTCAATACAGCAATGATTTGGAGAGCAAGTTTCATAGGTCACCCATGCAATGGGGCATAACGTAAAGTAGACCCCCTAAAAGACGGGAAATATTCCGTCTCAGGGTGGTGTAAAATTCAATCGGCAGTAGCGTAGCACATTGAATCAACTTGTTGAAAAATTTTAGTGGGGCCTATTGGTGGACGATAATAGATCGGCATCAGAATCGGGGAGTCCTCCCCGGCTGCTTGATCAGGTGCGCGGCAGGATCCGGCTGAAGCATTACAGCTTGAGGACCGAGCAAGCCTATCTGGACTGGATTCGGCGTTTCATCCGATTCCACGGCAGGCGGCATCCGCGCGAGATGGGAGCGGCCGAGGTGGGCGCTTTCCTGACGCATCTGGCTGTCGAGGGCAAGGTGGCGGCTTCGACGCAGAACCAGGCCAAAAGTGCGCTCCTGTTCCTTTACCGGCAAGTGCTGGATTGCGAGTTGCCATGGCTGGATAACGTGGAGCGGGCGAAGGCGCCCAAGCGCCTGCCGGTGGTGCTGACGCAAACCGAGGTGCAGGCCTTGTTGACGCGGCTGCGGGGAACGCACTGGTTGTTGGCGAGCCTGCTCTATGGCGCCGGGTTGCGGTTGATGGAAGGGCTGCGCCTGCGGGTGAAGGATGTGGATTTCAAGCGCAAGGAAATCCTGGTCCGCGATGGCAAGGGCTTCAAAGACCGGGTGACGATGCTGCCGATGGCCCTGGTCGAGCCTCTGCGCGCTCATCTGGAGCGGGTGCGGGAACTGCACCGTCGCGATTTGGCCGCGGGGTTGGGCGCGGTGTATTTGCCGTACGCGCTGGAGCGCAAATACCCCAACGCGGCATGCGAGTGGATCTGGCAGTATGTGTTTCCTTCCATCAAGCTCGCGGTCGATCCGCGCAGCGGCGAGACGCGGCGGCACCATGTGCAGGACCAGGCGTTGCAGCGGGCGGTGAAACAGGCGGTGCGCGATGCCGATTTGAGCAAGCCGGCGACGCCGCATACCCTGCGCCATTCTTTCGCCACGCATCTTCTGGAGGGCGGCTACGACATCCGCACGGTGCAGGAGCTGCTGGGCCACAGCGATGTGAGCACCACCATGATTTATACCCACGTGCTCAACAAGGGCGGGCGCGGGGTGGTGTCGCCGCTCGATTTGTGAGGATTGCCGTTCCATCGTCACGTTTCGCCAAGTCCGCGTTCTTTTCCGACCAAGTCGCCTGGCGGGTTGGTCGATGGCGTTATGGGCGCCGGCGTCGGCATCAGCCGATTCGGAGTCCGGTTTTCTTGAGGAGGCGTGTCGAGAACAGCACGTCGTGCGCGCGGCAGTCGGGGCCGAGAATGCCGGCGATCACCGCCACCTTGCGTTGCACCTCGGCGCGCGAAGCGCCATGCACCATGGCGAAGAGGTTGTACGGCCAAGCGGGCAGTCGGCGCGGCCGGCGGTAGCAGTGAGTGACGAAGTCGATGGCGCCGATCTGGGCGCCGAGTTCGTCGATGCGCGCGTCCGGCACGTCCCAGACGCTCATCCCGTTGGCGGTGTAGCCGATGGCGTAGTGGTTGGGCACCGCGCCGATGCGCCGGATCAGGCCGTTGGCTAGCATCCGCCGCAGGCGTTCGATCACCTCGTCGGGCGGGATGCCGAGTTGTTCGGCGAGATGGTGATAGGGGCGCGGCAGCAGCGGCAGGCCGTTTTGCGTCGCCAGCACCAGTCGACGGTCGAGCGGGTCGAGCGCGGGATTGGCGTCGAGATCGTGGTCATGATCGTGCGCAAGATCGCCGGCGACGGTCATGCGCGCACCGCCAGTTTCATTTCGATGAAGTATTCGCGCTCCTTTGGGAAGAGGAAGACCGGCAGGCCGCAGGCAGTTTCGATTTTCCCGACGACCTCGGCGATCGCGTCGGCGCTCTCGGTGGCCAGGACAAACCACATGTTCAGTTCGCAGCCGCGTTCGCTTTCGCGCCGGTAGTTGTGGGCGACGGCGGGAAAGGCGTTGACCGCGTCGACCACCCGCTGCCAGTCGCCTTCCGGCACGCGCATCGCGGCGAGAACGAACGCGCCGCCGATGCGTTCGATCTGGAACAGCGGTCCAAAACGGGTCAGCACGCGCGCCGCCAGTAGTGCTTGCAGGCGGGCCAGCAGGTCGGCCTCGGAAATGCCGAGCGTGTGCGCCACCGCGGCGTAGGGTTGTTCGCAAAGCGGAAAGCCGCCCTGCAAACGATCGACGATCGCGCGATCGATGGCGTCGATGGCCACTTCAGACATAGCGCGCGCCTCCTTGCTTGAAGCGGGTTAACGAGAAAAGCACCGCGTGCGGGAAATCTTTCAGGCCCAAACGGCGGCGCAGTTCGACGATCTTGCGCTCGACGTCGACGCGCTCCCGGCCGTGAATCATGCAAAACAGGTTGTAGCGCCATTGCGGGAGCACGCGCGGACGCCGGTAGCAGAGGCTGACGCCGGCTTCGCGCGCCAGCCGTTCGCCGACCTCGTCGACCGCCTCGTCGGGAACGTCGTGCACCAGCATCGCATTCGCCGTGTAACCGAGTTCGCGATGCCGCACCACGACGCCGAAGCGCTTGATCACGCCGTTCGCGCACCAGTGGCGCAGGCGTTCGATCACCTCGTCTTCCTCGCAGCCGACACGGCTGGCGAGGACGGCAAACGGCCGGAAAAACAGCGGCAAGCCTTCTTGCAAGGCCATCACCAGCCGGCGTTCAACCTCGCTCAGCGGAGGCATGGCCGTGTCGAACGGCCGCTGTGCGACGACCGTCTTGCGCGCGCTGTCGTCGCCGTGAAGGGCAAAGCCGAGATCGATGTGGTATTCCCGTACCAAGGGCAGTCGCAGCAGACGGCAATCGGCGGCTTGCTCGATGGCGGCCAGGGCCGCTCGCAGACGGTCTTCGGAACCGGCGGTGACAACGAACCACAGGTTGTAGGCGTGTTCGCGTTCGTAGTTGTGATTGACCTCGGGGAAGCGGTTGACCGTCGCCGCGACGGCGGCCAGCCGGTCGGGCGGCACGGCCAGCGCCGCCAGCGTGCTGGCCCCGATCCGCCGGGGGGCGAAGACGGCGCCGACGCGGGCGATCTTGCCTTCGCGGCGCAACGTTTCCAGGCTCCGCAGCACGACGTTTTCAGTAACGCCCAGGCGCAGGGCGATTTGGGCGAACGGCGCCGGCAACAGGGGAAAGTCCCGCTGAAAATCGTTCAGCAGCCGAAAGTCGACGGTCTGGCCGCTCATCTCGTTCAGAAACCGGTGCGGTTGGCGCGGCTGGTGAAGAAAATACCGCTTGGCGCATCGACGGCGAATTCGCCGATCGGTTCCAGGGTGGCGGTATCGTAAATCAGCACCTTGTTGTCGTCGCGCGCCGAAATCCAGACCTGCTCGCCGCGCGGGGTGAATTCCATGTGCAGAACGGCCTTGCCGGGCGCCAGCGTCTTGGTCACCTGACCGCTCAAGGTGTCGATCACCTGTACCCAGCCGTTGTCCGGAAAGGCAAAATTGACCCATACCCGACGGCCGTCCGGCTGTGCCATGACGAACACCGGCTGCCCCTTGACCTGGATGCGTCCGACTTCGCGCCAGTCGTCGCCGGCAACCACCAGCACTTCGTGGCGCCCGATGGCCGGCAGATAGGCCTTGCCTTGCGCCATCGACCACCCGCGCAGGTGCGGCATCTTGAACACCGGCAGTTTCTCTTCGCCGCGCCCGTAATTCGGCAGGATGCGTCGGCTGCCTTGCGCGGTTTGCCAGGTATCGAGCAAGGCGACACCGTCCTCGCCGAACAGACCGGCCAGATAGTGGCGACCGTCCGGCGTCACCAAGCCGTCGTAAGGCTGCAGGCCGGCGGGAAAACGCTGTGTCGTCGGATGACGCGGATCGGTGAAATCGCTCAGCCAGATTTCGCCGCCGTCGAACAGCGCGTAGGCGAAGCGCTGGCCGGTCAGATCGGCCAGACCGACGACTTTCGAGAAACGCCCCGGCGTGTATTCGGCCGGTACCTCGGCCAGTTGGTCCAGTGTCGCGGCGTCGAAGGCCTTGATGCCTCCCGGCGTGTAGTTCTGGGCGACAATCAGGCGGCCGTCCTGCGAGATGGCGCCGCCGATGGCGTTGCCGGACTGGATGACGCGCTTGACGATTCGCGCTTCGAGCAGATCGACTTTCGTCAGCCCGCCGTCGCGCCCGAAAACGTAGGCATGGCGACCGTCGCGCCCATAGACCACCGAGGCGTGCGACAGGTCGCCCAGGCCGCCGATGCGCGCATACGGCACCCGTCGGCTGGTGTCGATCAGCGTCACGTGTCCGCTGGCGCGCTCGATCACCAGACCAAGATCGCCCGTTCCCCGCAACGGCGGCGCGGCGCACGCCGCCAGTAACAGTAGTAGCGATAGCGCGGCAAACAGTCTTTCGATCATCCGTTCCTCTCCATCGAACCCGGCGGCGGTTTTCCGTCCGGCGTCGGCGTCGGCGTCGGCGCCGCGCGCCAGCGTCGGTGTTGCCGGGCATCGCCAGATGCGCTTGCAGGCCGCGACCGCCAATCTAGCAGCCATGCCACCTGCCCACGTTGATGCGCGTCAATTTCAATCCGTGGCTGAAAAATCGCCACCCGCGCCGGCGCCGGACTTGCGGCAATCCGCCGCATGACCGCGATCTTTTCTTGGCGGATAATCCGGCAGGCGCCGCCACCATGGGCATCGACGGCCAGCCCGGCTACACTCGCTCAATGACCAAGAATCTGCTTATCGACGCCGCCATCGTCGTCGCCATCGTCCTCCTCGGCGTCGCCGGCCACGCTCTGGCGCCGCTGCTCAAGGCCAGGACGGATATCGTCCTGCCGCTGTCGGGTTGCGACCTCAATCGACAGGCGTGCGCGGCGACGCTGCCCGACGGCGGCGAACTCGAATTTTCGGTTGAACCTCGACCGATTCCCATCCTGAAACCCTTGACGCTGCGCGCCTCCTTCCGCAACGGCGCGGCGCGGCGGGTCGAGGTCGACTTCAACGGCAGCCAGATGGAAATGGGCGACAACCGCCAGCCCCTGCACGCGCAAGACGATGGCGCCACGTTTGTCGGGCAGGCCAATCTGCCGATCTGCACCACCGGCCGGATGGAGTGGCAGGCGACGGTGACGGTCGATACCGGCACGTCGGTGGTCGCCGTGCCTTTCCGTTTCGCCACCGGGCACTGAGCGCGGGGCGGATCGCCGGATCGGCATTGTAGGAGCGGTGTTCCTGTTTGCAACAGTTCGTATCGTCGATCAACGCTCCCGATCGCGACGCGTTGTTCCGATCATGGCGGGATTGTACGAACGCCATTGCACGAACACCGCCAAACCACCGGAGAGAAATCTGATGAAAAAAATCGGCATGATCGCGGCGACCGCCGTCCTGGCCTCCACCCTGTTATCATCGCCGGCCGTTTGGGCCAATCCGCCGGGGCCACGCATCGGCAGGGACGCGCCCGTCGGCGTCGATATCGATGTCCGACCACCGCCACCCCGGGCGGAAGTCGTTCCGGCGAGACGCAAAGGGTATCTCTGGACGCCGGGTTACTGGGCGTGGGAGGGGAACCGCCATGTCTGGGTCGAGGGTTACTGGACCAGGGTGCGTCCGGGCTATGTTTATTCTCCCGGCTATTGGGAGCAACGCGGCGAACGTTGGCATTACGAACCGCAGCGCTGGGAAGAACGGCGTCGTCGGCAAGCGTATCGTCGCGATCTTCGCCGCGAGGACTATCGGCGCCATGAAGAATGGCGGGACGGACACCGCCACCCCGACGAGCGCTGAGGAACGTGGGGACGGCGGTCGGCAAGGCGATTCGACACTCGGATAAAATGGATTATGCACATGAAAACAAATAGATCGTTGATTTTGATCTGCTCGGCTTCGGCGCTGTTGCTGAGCGCTTGCGTGGTGGCCCCCGCCGGTCGCCCCTACTATCAGGAGCCGGTGATGGCGGCACCGCCGCCGCCGCGGGTCGAGTACGCCGGACCGCCGCCGGCCGTCGGCTATATCTGGATCGACGGTTTCTGGAACTGGGCCGGCGGACGCCATGTCTGGTCGCCCGGCCATTGGGAAGCGCCGCGTGTCGGCCAGCGTTGGGTGCCTCACCGCTGGGAGCGGGATGGCAATCGCTGGCATCTGCGCGAAGGGCACTGGGATCGGCAACACGGCGATCACCGCGGGTACGACGATTATCGCGATCGGCGTTGAGGGATGCTGAAATGAGGGACTGCCCCGGCGTCTTGGAGTTGCCCCTATCGGGTGGACAGGTTAGCGCTTGGTTTTCAAGCGGGTTGAGCCTCCTCGGGCGTAGGGTTATCCACGGCGCCGCCGCTGGCCCCTCTCAGGCCAGAGGCGGCGCGGTGGATAACCCGGGGTTCGGGGCTGGCTGACTGCACAGAGTGGTGGTGTTTCTTTTCGTAGTTCATGGGTGACAGATAGCC
>JAKOTN010000102.1 GCA_029776255.1 Pseudomonadota bacterium | reverse complement strand
GCGTCGTCGAGCCGACCGTCGGCATGCTGACCGGGTAATTCCCGCTGAACGCTTTCATCTGGTATGGCATGGCATGTTACCCCGCATAGGCTATCTGTCGTCGATAGGCTAGTTGATCCAACAGCATGACGATCCGCTCCTGCAGCATGACCTGCCGCTGCGTGGCGGTCATGATGGCCTGCGCCCCGAGGAACCGCGCCGCGCCCGCGTCGGTCGTCGCGCCGAGGACCTCCGCCGGCCGCGCGGTGATCTCCGCGCCGGCCTGGCCCTCGAGTAGGCCGCGCAACTCCGACTCGATGCCAGGCACGCCCAGCATCTCCTCGCGCTGGCGTACGGCCTGTTCCCACGCGCGGGCCGCATCAGCCGCCGCGCGCTCCTCCGCCTCGCGCTGCTCGTCGATCGCGCGCTGGGCCTCCTCTGCCATCCGCTGGTACTCCGCGGTGACGCGGTCAGCCAGGCGCGCGACCGTATCGTCGTCCAGCATGCCCACGGCTTGCAAGTCGATCGCGCGCTCGAGCTCCGCCTGGGCGCGCTCGAGCGGCGTGCGCGTGGCCTCGCGCATGCGGTCGGCCTCGGCCCGGGCCTGCTCTTCCGCGCGGCGCAGCAGATCGCTGAGCCCGGCCCCTGGCCGTTCGCTGGGGGTCAGCGCTATCGAGAAATTTTTCGCGGATTCCGCGGTCTCGCTGAACCCCGCCCGCGCGCGGTTCAGCATCGCCACGAGATCCGCCAGCCCCTCCGCCATCACCTGAATCACCGGCGCGGCGTCCGCGTACAGTCCAGCAGCGAAACTCCGAACGCTGGCCCATAGCGTGGTGAGTGAATCGTTCGCGGCCTCAACCTGCTGCGCGGTCAAGTCGTTGAATGCCAGGCCAAGCCGGTCCACGCTCTCGCGCGCCTGGTCCATGCCGGTCGCGAGCTCCACGAGCTGGATACCGCTCCTGCCGAACAGACCCATCGCCGCCGCCGCGCGTTGCACCGGATCCGGGATTGCCTGCAGCGCGGAGAGAACTGTGTACAGGCTGCCCTCCATGTCGTCAGCGTTGATGTCCGCCATAGACAGGCCAAGCGCGCGCAGGCCCTCGATGGCCTGCGTGCTGCCCTGGCCCAGACGTGCAAGTAGCCGGCCCATCGCAACGTTCGCCTGCTCCACGCTGACGCCGCTGTACTCGGCCGCAAGCGCCAGCCGCTGGAACTCACCGGTCGTCATACCCAGACGCCTGGCGGACTTCGCCATCTCGTCCAGGTACTGCCCGGCCTGGTACATAGTCCGGATCGCGGCACCAGCGCCCAGCGCTGCGAACGCGCTCTTCAGAAGATTCATGGTTCCGGTGAGCGATTTTGTGGAAGCCTCCAGCCGGCCCAGCGCGTCCTGAGCCTGAGCCATGCCCGCCTTGAGTCCGCTGATGTCCGACAGGATCCGGACGCTGATATCAGTGAACTCAGCCATCAGCGGGTCCCCTCAGCGCGCGGGCCAGGGCCTCCGCCTGAGCCCGCACGCGGTCCGGGTCATAGTCGATCTCCGCGTTCGCGTCGTCAGGCCAGCGCGGCACGCAGTCCGCGACGTCGACGCGCGCTCCGTTCGCGCGCAAGGCCGCACACGCGATGAGCCCGGCCAGCAGGTCCAGGTGCTCCGGGCCGACAGGCCGGTGCGCCGCGTAGCGCAACAGGCGTTTCGCGTCTGACGCGGGCATACGCTCTACCTCTGACGGGGCGCGTCCGAGCAGGACGGCGAGCCTGCAGACGGCCCGCTCGTAGTCGTCGTAGGGTCCGGCGGCGCGATCTCCGCGGAGGCGATGCGGACCGCCTCGAACACCCGCTGCGGATGCATCTCGTCGACCTGCTCGGGGTCGCAGTTCAAGGCGAACGCGGCGAGCAGCCGCATCCGCTCCCACTCGTCCTCCGCGCGCATCACGCGGACATACTGTGCGAACGTGATCATGTGTGCTCTCCTATATGTCCAAGATGAACTCGATCGTCGTCCTGACGGTCTCCCGCGCGCGGCCCGAGCACGCGACCTCGCTGATGATCGCGCGGTCCACCATGACCAGCGGCGTGTCGTCGTAGTAGACGCGCAGCGACTTCGCGGCGAGGCCTGTCACGAGCTCCGCCGCGTATGGCGCGTCCAGCACCTCGACGCGCAGGCGCAGGCGGAGCCCAGCGATGAACGCGGTTGCGTCGATCGGCGGGTTGTCGCCCGTGCGCCGCCACGCGCAGCGGACAGGCACGGCCTTGCGTTCTAGGCTCCAGTCCAGGCGCGCCGGGTAGAGCGTGTACGTGTTCACACCGATGAGGAACTCCACGCGCGTGGACCGCGCGTGCGGCTGCTGTCCGATCGTGATCGAAGCCATCAGGCGTCAACGAGTTCGAGCGTGATCGTGCCTTTGTACAGCTCGCGCGCGCGGCCGGACATGCCGATGGATTTCACGCGCGCGTTCGTCAGGGTCAGCACGGACTTGTCGCCAGCCTTGACGGTCACGTCGGTCGTGGCGTTCGCCGTGACGTCCGGCGCCTCTGGCCCGATCCACTCGATAGTGATGGTCTTCGTCGTGTTGCTAAGATACGCCTGACGCTTGTGGTCTTGCATGTGCGCGGCGTACTCATAGTCCGCAGTCGTTTCCCAGCGGATATCCGTCGGGTAGATCGTGTCGGTACCGATCGTGACGGTCGTAGCCGGTACAGCCGGCGTATTACCGAAAAGCCGATTTTCGGTAGTCGGCGTATTATTGGAATCAGCCATGTGCAGCCCTCCTTATTTTTGCGAGCGCATCACGCAGCGCCCGCAGGTACTCCGCGGGCGCGATCGCGCTCACGCGCTCCACGGCAATCGAGAAAAACTTCTTTTTTCGCTCCACCACATACGCGTACTTCGCCGGTTCTTTCGGCCGGCCCGTTCGGGTCCGGCCGAACACCCCTTTTCGAACGCCGGCGTAGAACACGCCGCCGCGGGTCTCGCGCTGGCCGATGCTTTTGCGAAGCGCGCCGGTCTGAACAGGAGCCAGGGCCTTTGCCTCCCGCGCGGCAATGCGCGCGACCTGCCTTGCGGCAGCGCGCATCGCTTTCGGCGCGTCCCGGCCCACGGCCGCGAGCGCGGCCTTGAGATCGTCCACGCCTATTATCTGCACGTCCGGCATTTGAGAAAAAATTCCTTATTCCACAAGGTCCAGCGTGATGCGGATCAGGCTGGTGTCCGCGCCCGCTTCAGTCTTTGCGTTCTGCTCTAGGGTCTGCGTGACGTACTCCCACTCGACACCGATGACGGGTATACCCGCGTGGTTTAGCGCCTGCGCGATGCGGCAGGCCTCGTCTTCCTCGATGAGCGCGTACGGGCTTACCCATCCGCGCGGGACGCGGGCGATCAGCACAAGTCGACCCTCGGTCCATACGCCAGGACCGACATCCCCGGGGTCTATCATCGCCGCGCGGTAGGCCTGCGCGCCCGTGGTATCGATAAAAATTTCTCGATATCCGACGGACTCGGCGGCCGGGGCCAGCGCGTACGCCACGCCC
>JAKOTN010000096.1 GCA_029776255.1 Pseudomonadota bacterium | reverse complement strand
GTTGCAGCGAGGATCCCGATGTAAAGGGAACTGAAACTCATATTGAGATTTTTCTTCGGGTTCTTTCGCCAAGTTGCAGCGAGGATCCCGATGTAAAGGGAACTGAAACATGATGCAAAACGCTGATGAGCGCGAGGGTCGTAGTGTTGCAGCGAGGATCCCGATGTAAAGGGAACTGAAACGTTACTAGGTTTAAGCAGGATGTTATCCCTGCTTCAGGTTGCAGCGAGGATCCCGATGTAAAGGGAACTGAAACTCATTTTGAGCGGGTTGTCCGCTGCTTTAAAAACTGTTGCAGCGAGGATCCCGATGTAAAGGGAACTGAAACAGAAGCAGCTTAGCCGAATGGAACTAGGTGAGTTGCGTTGCAGCGAGGATCCCGATGTAAAGGGAACTGAAACATTGTATTCTTGACCACTTCATCTGCCAGGAGCTTGGTTGCAGCGAGGATCCCGATGTAAAGGGAACTGAAACAAAATTATTTCAATGCTAATAAAAGTGGACTTTCCGTTGCAGCGAGGATCCCGATGTAAAGGGAACTGAAACAAATATATGAGGCCATCGTAGCAGGTGAAATACCTGTTGCAGCGAGGATCCCGATGTAAAGGGAACTGAAACGGCGCTCATGCAGAGGGGCACAACGATCACACAATGTTGCAGCGAGGATCCCGATGTAAAGGGAACTGAAACTACCCGGCTCATCCGAATTGCCTTTGTGCATTGGGTTGCAGCGAGGATCCCGATGTAAAGGGAACTGAAACACGTCAAGCGGACTACCTTCCAGCAGGTGGACAGGTTGCAGCGAGGATCCCGATGTAAAGGGAACTGAAACCCGGGGGTTTTCATTTTGTTCATAACCTGATTCATGTTGCAGCGAGGATCCCGATGTAAAGGGAACTGAAACTCAGAGATTGTGCTCAACCCATATCCAACCGCACGGTTGCAGCGAGGATCCCGATGTAAAGGGAACTGAAACGATACTGATTGGGTTCGTGGTATTGGACTATGTTACGTTGCAGCGAGGATCCCGATGTAAAGGGAACTGAAACAAGTTCAATGACAGCATTTCTCAACTCCTGCTCCAGTTGCAGCGAGGATCCCGATGTAAAGGGAACTGAAACTTCACACCGGAGCGTTTTGAACAGTTAGTTAAGGGTTGCAGCGAGGATCCCGATGTAAAGGGAACTGAAACCAATCGGAGAACTGAATACTCAGTTTGGACTCACAGGCACGTTGCAGCGAGGATCCCGATGTAAAGGGAACTGAAACTCAGCATGAAACGTAACTGGACTATCTAAATCCCGTTGCAGCGAGGATCCCGATGTAAAGGGAACTGAAACGTAGAACTTTTAACACTGTTGACTCAAAACAGAAAGTTGCAGCGAGGATCCCGATGTAAAGGGAACTGAAACTTCGTTCGTCTTTATCCTCAATGTTCGCTGCTTCAGCAGTTGCAGCGAGGATCCCGATGTAAAGGGAACTGAAACCCGGCCTGGCTTACAAACATGGTAAGCAGAGACAGTTGCAGCGAGGATCCCGATGTAAAGGGAACTGAAACAATCGGATTTTTGTTCTAACGTTAAAGACGAAATGTTGCAGCGAGGATCCCGATGTAAAGGGAACTGAAACTGCTTATGTCCGGGAATATGACCGGCAACTTCTTATAGTTGCAGCGAGGATCCCGATGTAAAGGGAACTGAAACGTTCTTCCGTAGACGCTACTCTCGCTCTGACCCAGGTTGCAGCGAGGATCCCGATGTAAAGGGAACTGAAACCAAAGCCACTTCTGCCAAGGGGGACTACCGCCTCGTTGCAGCGAGGATCCCGATGTAAAGGGAACTGAAACGTATCCGGCCACATGGTTGAACGCCAAAGGCTGGGAAGAGTTGCAGCGAGGATCCCGATGTAAAGGGAACTGAAACGCAAACTGATCAACCTC
>JAKOTN010000049.1 GCA_029776255.1 Pseudomonadota bacterium | reverse complement strand
CGCTGTTCGGCTGGCGATTGTCTGTCACATAGGGCGAAATCCGCCCGCAGGTCGCTGAAAGGCGACCAACAACCCCGAAAGGGGCCATAGCACCGGCTGAAATCCGGTTTCCAGGCACCAACAGGGTTGAACGGCAGATATTTAATCATCGTCAGCGCCAAATGGCCGAAGACGTCAGGGTCTTTTTGAGCATCCTGCTAAGCCGTCCTGCTTGTGGCCGGTCCCACCGAACCGGTGCACATCGGCAGTCGGATGGAGCGCGGAGATAAAGAAGTCACAAAACCGCTCGAAACCTTCCGCGCTCAGGCTGTCGATAGGAAACGGTTGGTCGAAACTGACCGTGGTCCTTTGAGGATCCGGACCACGCCGGCTCAGTTTCTCAAGCTCATCTGGGCTTACGGAGAGCACGTGCGCGAGCCGAAGCATGTCCTTTGCCCTAGGGCGAGATGTGCCGGCCTCCCATCGGCTAACTGTCTGCTGCCGGACGCCCACCGCAATGGCCAATTCCCTTTGCGTCTCAATTCCCGCTTGGATGCGAAATTGCTGCAGGCGATGAGCAAAGTCGGTCGCCCTAGTATTGATAGACGTACTCATATCATGTGTTCAAGTTAAGCTGAACACATGATATGAGTACAAGAATACAGGGTCAAATTCTCGCGCTTATGGATGCCAAGGACCTACGCCGTCTTCGTCTGCAATCAACCAAATGGCCGACAGTGCTGGAGTGACACGCAGAACGACAGCTTTGGCCTGCAAATTCAACCGGCCATTGCGGACTGTCGCGCGCGAGGTGATCGACAGCGGCTTTGCACAAAATTCCGGGCACACCCGGATCAATCCGATCCGGCGCACCGCGGGACTAAACACCTAGCGCAAGGCTCCTACCAAGCCGATCCGCCGACCACTGAAGCCCCTTGGTGATAGCCTCAAACACATCCATTGGGTACCCATCGGGCAGCGATGCCCCTGCCTTATCGACCGCGCCCGGCGTCATCGCGATCAACTCCTCGATAAGCCGTAGTGCGGAATCACGCGGAATACGGCACCGCGCCGCCAACTGCACAAAATGCCGGGCCTGTACCGTTTCCAGCTGGTAGTGTGCATTCGTGCTGCGGAGCGCCATGGCCAGCTTGAGCTCTTTGTAGTCAAGCAAATTGGCCCCCTGCCCGGTCACCGGCCAAGCAGAAAGCACGTCGTACATCGGCGTCATTTCGTACGCCGAACCCGGTAGCAGCCGGATCGAGAAGTTTTTGGCGTGGCCATCTGTTGCCGCCAACATCCAAAACAGGACCTGCGTACGGAAAAAGTTCTCCAGGTCTCGGCCATTGCGCGAATACACCAGTTTTTCGACGATTTCCGCGTGCCCAGGCCCGCCATCGCTTTCGTACTTCAGCGCACTCTGACAGCCGAGTGCCTGGCAAAAATCCTCCTGGGGCAATCGCAGCCAGTATCCCTCCGCCGTCCGCTGGCGGTCAAAGCGGGTCACCAAGAGCGCCTTTTGATCTTCGAACGTCGCGATCGCAGTCTCGGCGACCGGAATGCCGAACAAATCCAGCAACTGAGCGCACAGCCACTCGTTTTCCACTGACGTGCGCATATCTGCTTTGCGTGCACCGACCAGGCCCAGAGGCAGTTTGAAGATGTGCGTCGTTGGCGTGGCCCCGTGAGGCAGGCACCACTGGCCGTCAATCACGGTCAGCGCGGTTTTTTCCTGCGCACCCGCAATCGAGATACGAAAATTCGATTGGTCCTCCCGGTGGATTCCGCCACTGGGCAGGATCGTGTCGCGTAGCACCTGCGCCACCTTGGCCTCGGTCAGGGGCGTAGCCTCCGTTTTTCGATAATCGCCTGGTTCGCTGCCCAAAGGCATCAGTTGGACCGCACCCACGCAGTCTTGGCCGATCGCTTCCAGTAAATCGAAAGCCCCTCGCGTTGCGGTCCCGAACCGTGCCTGCAACCGCTTGCGGATCGGGTCGCTGTCCGGCAGCAGGTTGTCAAAATAGGCCCCTACCGCCGCAGTCCGGATGACACCGGTCTGCAGCGGTAGCGACAACGACAGGGGGCGCTGGCGCTCAGACTTCAGCCATTCCTCGTCGTATCGCAATTGATCGTGGCCATTTGGCGATATCGTCCAGTACGCCACCCGGCTGCCATTCATCCAAAGCGCCAAGACCCGCTGATGTGACTTCCGCCCCATCACCAGTCCTCGCGTGGTGTGCTGCTGGGACTCGCCTCCTGCGCGCGGAGCATCACTTCCAGCCCCAGCGTTTTTGCGAGCACCAGCAGTCGGGCCAGATTGAGCTCCGCCGGGTTCTGCTCCAACTCAGAGAACCAACTCTGGCTGATGTTAAGGCGTGTCGCAACTTGACTCTGCGACATCTTCCTTGCGCGGCGCTGGTCCCGCAAGATGGCGCCCAACTGCTCCGGTGTGTGAATAGTCGTTAACGAGGTTAGTAAAGACATGTGTGCCTCGGATATCGGTATTGGCGATACCATTACTTTATCGCCAAAGGCAATAAAACGCAAATATCGTCCATGGCGATAAATAACGAATATCGTCATAGGTAATAAACAAAACCTGATAGCGCTCTATCAGCGACTCAGGTAACAGTGCGAGAAGCTAAAAATCGAGCGTAATTATGATTTTCGAGCTCGGTTTGGCATCGCAACCTTGGTCTCCTTACTGCGAAGATACCGTTTGTGGCTGCTTTCAGTGGTATGTCCAAGGAGCGTCATGCTATCCAACCCTTGCGCCTTCGCATCAGTAGCTGCCCCGCCCTGATATCGTGGAAGTTGGCATTTTCGATTTTTGCCAAATCGCAAGCCTTTCGCCACTGGTGGTACAGCGTTCCGTAGGGAATTGGTGCGCCATCCCGCTTATGAAACAAGGTCAGCCCTTTGACTGACTGATGAAGCATCTTTGCCCCTGAGATGACCTCCTCCAGGTCAGGCGTCATCGCAATCAGCACCTTCGCCCCTGTCTTTTGCTGTTTCACATACACACCCGCTTCGCTGATGTCGGAATAGCGAATGTGCCGGCAATCACCCATTCGCTGGCCTGTGATGTAGGCCAGATCCATCAGGCAAGCCAATGTCGGCGTAGCGTTGTCACGTAGCTTTTGGGATCAATAACAAGGATACCGGCTTCAAAGGAATGTCAGTCCGATTCGGATTGTCAACTCCATTCAGATCACCATATCCCGTACGACTATCCCGCACCCTACGAGCCCAGCATGCTTTCAAGAGTCCGTTATACGCACTTTCAGATTGGCCTATAAAGTTAATTCAGGAACATTGCGGATAAGTGACTAAGGCAGGAAAATTCACCGTCCCTTCTTCGCTCACTCACCATGACCATCTCGGCCGACGAAATCCTGAATACCCTTGCTGCGCAGCTTCGGCGCGGCCTAGAACAAGAGTTCATCACACTTGTAACTTACGGGAGAGGGCAAGCACGACGCGAGTCGACAGAGAATGAGGAAATTATCGGGAATTCCTTAAGGGCTTTTGCTGCAGGGCATCCGTGGTTTCAACAGGACTTAAAGTTCTCGGTGGCCACAAACGGGGCTTGGTATGACTTCCTCGTCGAATCTCAGGATGGGAGCACCTGGGTACCAATCAACCTAAAGGTCTCCAACCTTCAGGGGAATGACAACGTGGCGTCTAAGGCTGGGCTGTTTTATGCCATGACAGGAGTACGTCCAACCAACTCGGCTATCCGCAACTGGGATGTGTTTTGCGAGAACCTAGCAACCAATCTGCAGCGCGAGAATTGCGCGAGCGACTACTACTTCCTAGTCGTCGAGAAAAGTTCGGAGGGCGTTGGGCGCGTGTTCTGGACAAGCTTGCTACAGCTAGGTGCCGTAAATCCGAACGGAAGCAATCCACCGTTTCAGGCGTGCTGGAGTCAGAACATGGAGCGTTCTGGTCGGGTGCGCTCTGAGGCAGTCGACTACTTATTGAATGTTGTTGGTCAGACTTTTGTCCTGAGAGAAAAAGCTCTGCAATCCTTCAAAAACCACATCGTGCCCAAACTGAGTACTGAGCTACGTACTGAGTGGGTCGGCGATGGTCCTGTGGTTGACGGAGAGTCGGATTGAAGCACAAGCTGGACGTTAAAGGGCTTGGCCAAGTCTTTACGCCAACGCAGGTTGTCGAACAGATGTTGGCCTTGCGGAAGCGACGTGGCCGTGTACTTGAGCCCAGCTGCGGTGATGGGGCCTTCGTACGACATTTATCAGGTTGTGTCGCGATCGAACTAGATTCACGTGTTGCGCCCAACTATGCGCTTAACTTGGATTTCTTCGCTTACCCTCTTACAGAGCGGTTCAGTACGGTCATTGGCAATCCGCCTTACGTGAAATACCAAGACATTAGTGCCGAGACAAAGCGATTACTGGATCGGACACTCTTTGATAGCCGTTCCAATTTGGCACTGTTCTTCATCGAAAAGGCTGTGCGGCATTTGCGGCCGGGTGGAGAACTGATCTTCATCGTACCGCGTGAGTTCATCAAGCTCACCTCTGCCCGAAAGCTCAACCATTGGCTGTTCGAACAAGGGACGATCACTCACTGGATTGAAACGGGGGATACCCGATTATTCGACGGTGCTGTGCCCAACTGTGCGATCTTCCGGTACGAGCTAAGTAACTTCACTCGAAAGACTCAATACCGTGAATGGTCTGGATCATGGGAAACGCGCGAGTTCGTGGCGATGGATGGACAGCTCGCGTTTCCAAAGCAGCAACTGAGCGTTCCGCTCGCGAGCCTGTTTGACGTCAAGGTAGGAGCTGTCTCGGGTGCTGATCATGTATTTGAGCACGCCGAAGGCAATAGTGAATTCGTCTGTTCGAAGACCATAGACACTGGCAAGACTCGGCGGATGATCTACAACTCCAAGCATCCCGCGCTGATTCCTCACAAAGACCTGCTTCTCCAGCGTCGAGTCAAGACATTCGATGAAACTAACTGGTGGATGTGGGGCCGATCATTCTATGATGCACCTGATCGCCCACGTATCTATGTGAATGGGCGAACACGTCGGTCGGCGCCATTCTTTACGCACGAGTGCGAAGCTTATGATGGTTCCATACTTGCCCTCTTTCCAAAAATCGAGGGAATGGACATACAGCGAGCGATCGAACTGCTGAATACGTCCGTACCCTGGGGCGATCTTGGGTTTGTTGTGGATGGACGATTCGTGTTCACTCAGCGCAGCCTTCAGACGGTGACGCTTCCGGAGGTTTTTAATGAGCTTCGAAAGCCACAGTCAGTGAAGACTTCGCAAGTTCAGCCAACACAAGGACGTCGTCAAAAAGTTGCCTAATGCGCAATGAAAGTGCAGGTAGGATGGGGGTTGCTACACGAACCGAGCTTGCAAATGACTGAAGCGGGAGCTATCCGATAACCAGTAGTTCTTGGTCGATTGCAGCAAAATTACACGCCGATCATACTTCGTTAATTGGTGTTTCACGTTTGGCGACTTTGAGTGGCCATCTCATGGTGATATTTCGCAGTTGTGATAACGTTTTCGTGGGGATGAGTGCCTGAATGACCACTGGTTTACGAGCTTGCAGCAGGCTCGTATCCTGATCGCCGCCTAGCGCCGGGATTACAACCAGCACCGGCCGCACAGCGCATTGAATTATCAAACCCCGGCAGAATTTGCGGCCGAGCATCGGGCGACTACTTCTGCCCAGCCGACCGCCGAAGAGTGTCTTTAGCGGTGCAACCCAAGGACTTTTATTAAAACGCCCTTGGCACTAAAACCGGGGGCACCTCAGCACGGAATTAAATGCCTTTAACAGGCCAGGCTTTCCTTTGCTACAAACGATAATAGATATTTGATCAACTTTTATGATACAAGTAGGGGTCCCTTAATTGTCTAAACCCCCGTGTTGTCCAACCCCATTAAAGCGCAATTCGGAACTGCAATTTCGCTGTTATTCGCATGTCTTATCTGTGCGGCGTGCATGACGTCTTCATACACCAATACTACCGACCAGTCGGATGATCGCAATCCGGCAATACTTTGGCATCCCGGACTCCCCATTCAGCGTGTCGACCAGATGGTTGTTGCTTCGCCCGGCCTACGTGCCTCAGATCGCTTCCCTGATCAGCCCCGGTGTTAAGCGCATATTTTGCCAGCGTGCAGTCAATGAACCTTATTCTGGGACAGTGAGTAGCGAAGTGATTCACGGGCAAGCCAATTTCAAGCCCGGAAAAATCTATTTTGCCCATCAGAATTTGGTGCGGTGGCGCCTTGAAATCATTGAGTTGCCGGATGATTTCAAACTACCGCAGTCAAGCATCATCCCCTTGCTAAGTCCCGAATACGATAAGGCGTTCCAAGAAGCGGAAAGGCTGCATCGCGCCAGCCTCATCCCAAGCCTTTCTCCACTGAGCAGCGAGACAAAATGAAAATATATCGGACACCCCTTTTCTTGCGACCGCGTTGATCCTGTCTGCTTGCGCAAATTCTCCCACGACGATCAACGGGCGTAATGCGCCGCTGACCGAGATTCCCGATGGGCAGGGAGTTGCGCTGGCCAAGATGATCGCCATTTCATCGCCGAGCGCCTTCAATGCAAAGTGGCGCAATTTGATACTGGAGGACGCTGCCGGCAAGACGTTCGCGTTACGCGATGTCGGCCCAACTTTCGAAAAATATTCCATATTCATGGGCACCTTGCCCGAAGGACACTACCAGATCAGAAGGCTGAACTCGGAAGGACGCGGCCCTGGTCTCATACTCCTTCTCATGAGCACCGACTCCGCCAATGTTGAATCGCGCCTACCTGAATTCGACGTGCGCAAAGACGCGATTACCAATCTTGGAACGATAGTCTTTCAACTCCCAAAGGGGGGCGACGCGAATTCACTGAGGCATGTCATAAATGACGGAGATGTAGGGAAAAAAGCTGCACTGGCAGACCTTTATCCGGAAGATCGGACAACGCTGATGTCAATCGCGGTATCGAATCCCTCCGACCCCAAGAAGGCGATCGACAGAATCCGGGAAACCGAAGCCCTGATTGCTGCTTCGCCACCCTTCCTGTACAACCTCTTACCTCTTGCCGATGGCAGGATCGCTGCATCGGGCATCGCGGGTTTCCTGCACATTCGCGAGCGCGACGGAACTTGGCATGCGACGCATTTGAACACTTTCGACAGTTTTACCTCCCTCGACGAATTACCGGACAAGACATTGGCCCTGGGGACGGAAAACGGAAAATATTTCCTTCTGCTACCAGATGGCAAAACCGTAGAAAGCCACCGCTTGGCAGATCCTGACCTCGTGGTTTCGGCGATTATCCCGCTGGGACGATTCGGTTATGCCATCCGGGCAATACGCAAGTTGAGATCAAATGTGTACGGACCAGTCTCATATCTGGTGCTCAAGAAAGATGATTTGCATATCGATGGCACCGAAAAAGAGCTGGCGAGCGTTGACGGTCTCTCCGCCTTGGCCCCATTGCCCATGTATTTTCACAAGAACGAATTGTTTTTGTTCTTCAATGAACCTGGTTTCCGGCGGACAACGAAAATGTCGCGGCTAAATATGGCAACCGGCGAAAGATCGCAATCGGAATTTCCGTTCTGGCTGCTCAAAGTGGAACCGGGCTCCGAGAACCAACTCGTGATGACTCGCATGAACGGGATGTCGTTCTATCGGTCGACATCCGGAGATGACGGGAAGACTTGGCAGGAGATCGAAAACGAACTTCCGATCGCCACATTTTTCTTGAGCAAGCAGCTTGCATTTGGATTGCGCAAAGTAAGTACTGGTTGGGACACGGTACAAATGACGTTGAGCAAGACCGAGGACGGAGGGAAAACGTGGCGCGACAGTGGCGTGCCATTCACGGTCTCTACCGGCATGCCACGATTGCTTGGTCTTGGCTCAAGGGAAATCGTCGTATTCACCGGCACCGACATCCGTTCGACGATTGATGACGGAATGACCTGGAAGGTCGAATGGCCGCGCAAATAGGATCTGCAGCCTACCTGTACAACGCAGACTGCGAACGGAGATCCTGATCGCAACGTTTCGGGAGCGCTGAGCAAGAACGTAAAACAAGCCGCTTTACCTCTACTGTTGGTTCAATGGCTCTCCGGCACAGAGCTTCCTAGCCACTACCAGCCGCCAATCCCAATAAAAACCCCCGCCAGTCACCCGGCGGGGGTTTTTCATTTCCGCGGTCGACCGGTCAAACCGGCCGATTTTCGCAATTACATCTCGACCGTAGCCGCCATTTCGACGAACTCCGGAATCTGGTCGAAGTTCATGTAGCGATAGACGTCAGCCGCCTTGGCGTTGACCAGTTTGATCTGCTCCATGTACTCGGCAACGGTCACGATGCGGCCGGCCAAGGCGCACATGGCGGCCAGTTCGGCGGAGCCGAGATAAACCTGGGTGTCGATACCGAGGCGGTTCGGGAAGTTGCGGGTGGAGGTGGAAATCGCGGTGGAGCCCTTGCGGATCTGTGCCTGGTTACCCATGCACAGCGAGCAGCCAGGCATTTCCATGCGCGCGCCGGACTTGCCGAGGACGCCGTAGTAGCCTTCTTCGGTCAGGATCAACGCGTCCATCTTGGTCGGCGGGGCAATCCACAAGCGGGTCGGGATGTCGGACTTGCCTTCGAGCACCTTGCCGGCGGCGCGGAAGTGGCCAATGTTGGTCATGCAGGAACCGATGAAGACTTCGTCGATCTTGGCGCCGGCGACTTCGGACAGCACTTTCACGTCGTCCGGATCGTTCGGGCAGGCCAGGATCGGTTCGGTGACGTCGGCGAGGTCGATTTCGATCACGGCGGTGTACTCGGCACCGGCATCGGCCTTGAGCAGGGTGCCGCTGGCAATCCATTCTTCCATGGCCTTGATGCGGCGCTTGAGGGTGCGAGCATCGGCGTAGCCTTCGGCGATCATCCACTTCATCAGGGTGATGTTGGAGCGCATGTATTCGACGATCGGCTCCTTGTTCAGGGCGATGGCGCAGGCGGCGGCGGAACGCTCGGCGGCGGCGTCGGAGAGTTCGAAGGCTTGTTCGACCTTGAGATCCGGCAGACCTTCGATTTCGAGGATGCGGCCAGAGAAGATGTTCTTCTTGCCCTTCTTCTCGACGGTCAGCAGGCCGGCCTTGATGGCGTACAGCGGAATGGCGTTGACCAGGTCACGCAGCGTGATGCCGGGCTGCATCTGGCCCTTGAAGCGGACGAGCACCGATTCCGGCATGTCGAGCGGCATGACGCCGGTGGCGGCGGCAAAGGCGACCAGACCGGAACCGGCCGGGAAGGAGATGCCGATCGGGAAACGGGTGTGCGAGTCGCCGCCGGTCCCGACGGTATCGGGCAGCAGCAGGCGGTTCAGCCAGGAGTGAATGACGCCGTCGCCAGGGCGCAGCGCGACGCCGCCGCGGGTGCTGATGAAGGACGGCAGTTCGCGGTGCATCTTGACGTCGACCAGCTTCGGATAGGCGGCGGTGTGGCAGAAGGACTGCATGACCAGGTCGGCGGAGAAGCCGAGGCAGGCCAGATCCTTCAGTTCGTCGCGGGTCATCGGACCGGTGGTGTCCTGGGAGCCGACGGTGGTCATCTTCGGTTCGCAGTAGGTGCCGGGGAGAATGCCCTTGCCTTCCGGCAAGCCACAGGCGCGACCGACCATCTTTTGCGCCAGCGAGTAACCGGTGCCGGGATCGTCCGGTTGCTGCGGCAGACGGAACAGGGTGGACGCCGGCAAGCCCAGCGCTTCGCGCGCCTTGGCGGTCAGGCCACGGCCGATGATCAGCGGGATACGCCCGCCCGCACGGACCTCGTCGAGGATGACCAGGGTTTTCAGTTGCGATTCGGCGATCACGGCACCGTTCTTGGTGGCGGTGACCTTGCCGGAGGCGCCATCGACCTTCAGTTCGATCTCGTCGCCCATATCCATCTGGCCGGCGTCGATTTCGATCGGCAGCGCGCCGGCATCTTCCATGGTGTTGAAGAAAATCGGCGCGATCTTTGAACCGAGGCAGACGCCGCCAAAGCGTTTGTTCGGAACGAACGGGATGTCTTCACCGGTAAACCACAGCACCGAGTTGGTGGCGGACTTGCGCGAAGAACCGGTACCGACCACGTCGCCGACGTAGGCGATCAGGTTGCCCTTTTTGCCGAGCGCTTCCAGTTGCTTGATCGGGCCACGTTCGCCGGCCTTGTCGGGATCGATGCCCGGGCGCGGATTTTTCAACATCGCCAGCGCGTGCAGAGGGATGTCGGGACGCGACCACGCATCGGGCGCCGGCGACAGATCATCGGTGTTGGTTTCGCCGGTGACCTTGAAGACGGTCAGCTTTTGCGACGCCGGCACTTCCGGACGCGAGGTGAACCACTCGCCGTCGGCCCAGGATTGCATGACGGACTTGGCGTTGGCGTTGCCCGCCTTGGCCAGTTCGGCGACATCGTGAAAGTAGTCGAATACCAGCAGCGTCTTCTTCAAACCCTCGGCGGCGACATCGCCGCAGTCACCTCCCAGCAAATCGATCAGCGGTTTGACGTTGTAACCGCCGAGCATGGTGCCAAGCAGTTCCGTGGCCTTGACCTTGGAAACCAGCCCGCAAACCTCTTCGCCCTTGGCAACCTTGGCCAGGAATTCGGCTTTCACCTTGGCGGCATCATCGACGCCCGCCGGCACGCGATACGTGATCAGATCGACCAGATTGGACTCCTCGCCCGCGGGCGGGTTCTTCAGCAAACCGACGAGGGCCTCGGTTTGTTTGGCGGTCAGCGGCAGAGGCGGAATACCAAGCGCAGCACGCTCGGCGACATGGGCACGATAGGCTTCCAGCACGGCGACATCCTTTCTCAAAGGTGGTAGCACAGCAAAAACCGACATTGTACTGCATGGCGTTGTACGCGGCGGCGCGAAAAGGGACGATCAAAACACGCCCATACGCTCGCCAAGAGGCGACCGGGACATGGTGGCAGATCAACCCAGATCCACCCACGCACGAAATAATGGGTGCCCGGAGGCCAGATATTTGCGTTCGAACGGAGTGATCGCCTCGAGCGGCGAATAGGCTTCGCTGAACGCTTGGCGTCCGGTCAATCGTCGCACCGCGAAGCACCATTCGTCCATATAAATAGGCCAGTTGCCGCGGCACTCCAGCCGGCCGCCAAGAGCCGTCACGGTTGGAAACACCGGATGCCCGTGCCAGCGCCGGCCAAGATGACCGATTTTCGGCCAGGGATTGGGGTACAGCAGATAATGATGAGCCGGGCGCACACCGGCATCGGCCAGCAAACGCCAGAAATCGACGACATCGGCACGCACCAGGTGGAGATTGTCCATCGACGCGCAAGATCCGGCTTGCCAGACGGCACGTTCGCCACGGCCGAGACGGATGGCGGACTGATCGACGCCAATCACATAATGCGTGGGAAACGCTTTCGCCAATCGCCGGCTGCTTTCGCCCACACCGCAGCAGGAATCGAGGATCAGTGGCGCGTGCGGCGCCAGCCGCCGCCAGCGCTCGATACTGACCTCGAAGGCGACGCGATTGTAGTCGGCATAAGGTTTGCGAAACGGCGAAGAGACGTGGCGATCAAGCAGTCGGGCAAGGTGCGCGTGGATGCCGCTTTGCGCGCTTGTCGGCAGACGGGAATTACCGGTTTCCCGATCAGGGATTGCGCCGAGACTCACGCCGCCGCGCACAATGCCGGAACGCCTTGCAACCGGAGAACCCGTTCAATCTCATCGATGCCACGCAGCGGCCGAATGGCCAGGAACAACGAATCGGCTTCAACGAAAGTGCGCCGCAAGGCGCTCAGCCACTGTTTCAAACGTCCTGGCGCGTGTTGTACCGACACCTTGGCGCAAACCTGCCACCAGAAAAGCGCCAACAACGGCAATAGCAATTGCCAATCCGCGGAACGATCGGTGGCGATCCGCTCGCCCGCCGCCAGGAGGCGAATCCTCCGCGCGAGAAACGGATCGGCCACCGCTCCGCGCCCGATCATCACGTCGTCGCAATGACTGACCGCGCAACAACGGCGATGATCGTCGGCGGTCCAGACTTCGCCGTTGGCCGTTACCGGCAGTGCCACCACCTCGCGAATACGGGCGATCCATTCCCAATGCGCCGGTGGCCGATAGCCGTCGGCCTTGGTACGCGCGTGCACCACCAGCGAATCGATGCCGCCCGCCGCCAGCGCACGCGCGCAATCGAGCGTTTTCGCCGTATCGCGCACGCCGAGCCGCATCTTGGCGGTAAACGGGATTTCCTCCGGCACCGCCCGGCGCACCACGCTGCAAATGCGGAACAGATGCTCCGGATCGGCGAGCAGCATCGCGCCGCCGCCGTGCCGATTGACCGTGGGCGCCGGACAACCGAAGTTGAGATCGATCCCCGCCGGCGACAGTGTCGCCAATTGCGCGGCGTTCTCGGCCAGCGACGCCGGGTCGCTGCCCAGCAACTGCACCGCCAGCGGCGTTCCCGCCCGCGTGCGGCTACCGTGCCCAAGTTCCGGGCAGATCCGCAAGTAGGTCCGCAACGGCAACAACGTTCCGGAAACGCGGATGAACTCGCTGACCGCCAAATCGTAGCCACCCACGCGCGTCAACACGTCGCGCAGAACGTTATCGAGCAGACCCTCCATCGGTGCCAGCAGCAGCTTCGCCATTTTCAATCCACTTGAACAGCCGGCATTCTACCCGCGCCGCGGCATCGGCATATCTCGGCGCATATCACCTTGGCGAGGAATCGGACACCGCATCGCTGTTGCGCATCAGCGTACTTTTTCCGAACAGGCTTTCGATCAGATCGACAGCCAATTCGGCGGTCCGATTGCGCACATCAAGGGCGGGATTGAGCTCGACGACGTCAAGCGACGCCAGACAGGCGATATCGGCGATCATTTCCATGCACAGTTGCGCTTCGCGATACGTCGGCCCGCCGCGAACGGGCGTGCCGACACCCGGCGCGATGTCTGGATCGAGAAAATCGACATCGAGGCTGACATGCAAATGCGTATCGCTGCCAACCAGCGCCAATGCCATCTCCATGGTGTGGCGCATGCCCATTTCATCGATATAACGCATGTCGTAAACATCGATCCCCAGATCATGCACCATTCGTTTCTCGCCGGCGTCGACACTGCGAATGCCGATTTGACGCAGATCCTTCGGATTGAGCGCCGGCACATGCCCGTCGATTGCCAACAACTCCCGCGGCCCGTGACCGCACAGACAGGCCACCGGCATGCCATGGATATTGCCGCTTGGCGTCAGCGTCGCCGTGTTAAAGTCAGCATGCGCATCGAACCACAGCACGCGCAGCTTTTTGCCTTGCTGCCGGCAATGACGAGCGACCGCGGCGATCGAGCCGATCGCCAGCGAATGATCGCCACCCAACAGGATCGGCAATCTCCCGGTCGACAACTCCGTCAGCACCGCCGCGTGTACCGAGCGATTCCAATGCACGACCTCCGGCAAATGCCGAAAGCCGTCAATCGCCACGCGTTGCGGGTTGGCCGGCCCGTCGAGATCGCCGCAATCCCGGACCTCGATGCCGAACTGCGCGATCGCCTGTGCGATTCCCGCCACGCGCAAGGCATCTGGCCCCATGCGCGCACCCGGCACACCGGCCCCCACATCGGTGGGTACCCCGATAAGACTGACACCCTCCTTCGTCATCACACTCCTGACCCACCGCCATGGAAAATGGCAAGAATTTCATGACGCATTGTCAATCGTCAATATGGCGCCAGCCAATTAAATCGCTGCTGGCGCCGGCGGCGCGGACTAATTTCCAGCGACATGAGCATGTCGCCCCGCCAAAGTACGTTCGCGACCACTCCTTTCAAAAACATTTTCAATCGCTTCCGGTTGATTGTTGAAACGCCAGGTTCTTGATAATATTGATCGCTGGGGGCAGGCATACAGAAAAGCATCGCCAAACGGGACGGTTGCTCGTTTGCCCAAGTTCATCGGCTTGCGATCGCACGGACAAGACGGAACCACTCACCGATCCAGGTCACACTAGGGGCGCAAGTGCGCTTGTCTCGCAAACCATGCGGCGCGCTTACCTTTAGCGCGTTCTAGAAATTCATTTATTTCATCAAGTTGCACAGGAATAGCGACAGGCGTTCGAACATGAGTCCGCACTGTTGCCATGTGATATGATTGAAAACCGTTAGCGACAACCTGACAGGCTCAACACAACGGACCGCATAGGTCCTGTTCACAAAAATAAATAGATAAAGGTAGCAAACGCAGCGCTCCTGTACTGAAGATTATTTCGGAGAATACGATGAAAATGACTGTCATGGCCGCGTTACTTGCTACGACTCTGGGAGGGGTCGTCCCGGCAGCTTTCGCAGTGGAATCGATCAATGGAAATGCCAATGTGATGAGCGGTTCCTGGCGCGGCGCCAGCGATGTCGGTTGGTTTTACACGCCGACCGTGAATTACGTTTTGACTGGCGTCGATACCCGTTTCGGCAGCGTTGACGGACGGACGGTCACCGTCGAAATTTATGACGAACTACCGATCAACGGTGGTCATCTGCTGCGGTCCGGCACTTACTCGGCCAACTCCACAGGATTTGCGGGAGCGGTTTTCGCGGGGCTGCAACTCATTGCCGGCGAAGATTATTTCATCGGATTTCGCAACGTGTTGAACATGGGACTGAATATCACCGACGACGTCAATGCAACGATATTGCCGGACGATTTATACTTCACTTCCGTGGGCGATAGCGAGTACTACACCCGGCAAGACGCCACCCCCGAGTTCCGCGCACCGATCCTTCAGCTTCATGCCGCCCCGGAACCCGGCAGTCTCGCCCTTCTCGGACTGGGAATGGCTGTCGCAGGCGTCCTCCGGCGGCGCGCCCGGTAACCACTATTCGTTCAAGCGGACAATGGCGCGTACCGGCGTCCAAGCAAGTGGATTGGCATCGGGGGCGCGGCAAACGTCGTATCCAGTGGGTTGGCATGTCGAGAGCGCCTTGGGCGGGATTTTCAGGGATGGTCGGCATGGAGGCGTGATCAACACAGTCCTCAAATCGGCCACTCATGCACCGGTTTGAGACTGCCTTGCTGTTCAATATAGTCGGCGGTCAAGCGAAAGAAATCACGATGTTTAGCATAGTGCGCAAGTTGCCAGGCCGCACCCGTACGGCGGCGACTTAGCCGCTCGGCGATCACCGTCAAATAGCGTTCGCAGTCGTCCGCGGCGAGTTCGAGTTGCGCCAACCCCTCGCGTGCCAAGGGCAGCAGTTCATGCTGCAAGAGATCGCCGGCACTCCGGCGACGGCCATCCAGCCAAAGCAAGGGCGCCGCCAAACCATCGCGTGCGGCACGATAAAAATTGTCGCGCGCCACGTCAAACGGAAGACACGATTCCGGCGCCGGTTGCTGCGTGGTCAGCATACGTACCGCGCCATAGTAGAAAGCGGCATTGGCAAACATGTCGAGCAGGCTTGGACCGGCTGGCATGACCCGCTGCTCGACGCGAAAATGCGGTGTTTCCTGTTCGTCGAAGCCGATCAGCATGCGGTTCCAGCGCCAGATCGTCCCATTGTGCAACCGTAAATGCGGGTACGGCTGCTGCGGCCCCGGCGTTTCAAAAGGCAGTAACACTTTGTAATATCGAATATTCTCAGCAAAAAAATCAATCGGGTCGCGCAGATAGCCCGAACCGAAGGTCACTCGCCGATATTGCGGATAAGCCGGATCGCAGCAGTCAACCGCCTGCTCGAAAAGTGGAATACGAGTCTCGTGCCATAGCGCACGCCCGAAAAGAAATGGAGAGTTGGCGGCAAGGGCGACAAGTGGCCCCGACAGGAGCAGCGACGCATTGAAAGCGCGAACCGCCTCGCTGGCCGGCGTCTGCAGATGCACTTGAAATGAGGTCGCCGCGGCCTCGAGCATTACGTCCGCATGGGTAACGGACAGGCTTTCAATACCGTCGATATCGAGCCGTAACGGTCGCTCGCCGCGTAATTTGAGCACTTGGCGATTGAGCATTTCATAACGCTTGAAAGGTGTCATGCTGGCCATGGTCAGATCGGCCTGACGAACGGTCGGCAAGGTACCCACGGCGACCAACGTGTTGCCCTGTGCGCGGCAAATCCGCTGTCCATGCCGCCACGTGGCGAGCAACTCGTTTTCCAGCGTCGATAGTGCCAAACCGTGCAGGGCTTGCGGCGTACCGTTGATTTCAACATTAAATCTGGACAATTCAGGGACTACCAGCGGACTGGCCATCCGCTCCAGGAAACTCAGATTTCTCGGTGCGGGCAACAAACGGTCATCGATCAACCACGCTTCCAGTTCGAAACCGGCAACCAGTTCCCGATTCTCGGCAAAGCCTCCCTGCCGATAAACGCTGTCCACTTCTTGTGTCTCGGCGAACAAATGACGCTCGAAGCGCACGTGATCGGCGTTGCCGCCGAGTCCATCAATTTCACTACCCATTGACGCACCTCCTTCCGAGGGTATTGCCAACTTCGCCGCGCAATACCCCGCGCTCGCTGGTTTCTTGAAGTCGAATCATGCACATGCCGATACACATACCGCGCTAGCTTATCAAAAAAGAAACCGCGCACGATAAATACGCACGTCGCTCTCTCACCTAAAGTCGCGGAGCCCTCGGCGACAGGCTAAGCAATGGTTTAAAACTCCTTCGGAAAACTGACTTTTCAATGACTGACTGATTGATTCAAAAGAAAAAATCGGACCACTGAACAATGGACTAGGCCATAACGCAAGTTTTTCAACTGCACGCCCATGAGTATCTCGTTTCGCTCACTTAAACCGAAAACACCCTACACCAATAACGAACAATTGGCATTAATCGCCGTAAATCGCTATTTAATACGCCTCATCGAGAAAAAATGTCAAAATACAGGGGCTTGAAAGGCGTGCATCGGTATGATTTCCAAACGTTCTCGAGGTTGCATATGAGTTTGCCCACCCTGTTTCAATGGTCTGAGGAATACGAATTAGGCATTACCGAAATCGATGATCAGCACAAGGGGCTTGTCGATTTGCTAAATCAATTACATAAAGCGATTCGCGAACACCGCGGCACGACAACTTCCCGTCGGATACTGGATCAACTGATCGACTATACCCGCACCCATTTTCTTCTCGAAGAGAGCCTGATGCGGGTGACCGCCTATCCGGGCGTCGACCGACATCGCACCCAGCACAAGGAATTGATTTCTCAAATCGAAGCATTGCAGCGCAAGATGGACCAGGAGAGCGTCGCCATCAGTTTCGAGCTGCTGCATTTCCTGCGAAACTGGCTGATTCAGCACATCCACGAAAGCGACAAGCGTTTCGGAGCACACTTTCACTCCGTTCGGTTGGCAGCCACCTACGCCGCTTGGCGAAAAGAGTCCGGTCAAGCGATGCAAAAACAGAAAAAGAAGTGGTGGAAATTCTGGTAAGCGTCGAAAACGGCTTCCAACAATTCGGTCGCCTCCTTTTTCGTCTAAGACGCGTTCCGCCCCCGATGCGCGCGGCTTTCCGCCGACGAAAATGCCTTCAGACGGCGTGACAATCGGAGTAGCGACCCGTCCTTGTTCCGACTTTCACCGCTCGGCAGACGCACCCAGAACCTGATTTTGCCCCCCGAACACGCCACTCCGGCCATCCCACCGTGCCGAACGGCCACCTTACGCACGAAGTAAAGCCCCAGTCCGGTGCCGGAAGACTTGCCAGCACCCCGATCGCCGCGACTGAAGCGCTGAAAAAGACGTTCGATCTGTTCGGCGACCAAACGCGGGCCGTCATTTTCTACCCAGAAGCGCACCTCACCGCCACGCGGCATATCCAGGCCAACAATGACCGGTGTGCCTTCCGGGGCATAACTCAGTGCGTTATGCAGCAAATTGAAGGCGCAACGCTCCAGCGACTCGAAATCGCCCTTGATCCAGATCGTCTCGTCAGGCAGTTTGCGTATCAATTGCAAACCCCTTTGCCCCGCCAAGGCGTACAACTCGTCGGTGGCCTGGTGCAAGATCGAAACCAGTTCCAATTCCTTCATCTGACGACGGTCGAGTGCCTCGGCGCGTGCCAACCACAAAAAAGCCTGCGCCATCGCCAGGGCACGGCGCAAGGGCGGCAGCAGGCGGTCCGGTTCGCAACGTGTTTCGCTCTCGAGCTGTCGCACCGCACCGGCCAATGGCGCCCGCAGATCATGCGAGATGAAGGCCAAGGCTTCATTGCGCTGCGTCTCCAGGTGCTGCATGGTCCTTTGCGCCTCCTGTACCCAGGCGATCCGCTCCTCGAAACCCAACTTTTGGATCTCATCGTCGAAACCGGTCGCGATCTGGCTGTCCGGCAAGACCGAACGCAGTTGCAGTAATTCCTGGTCCAGATGGCGTCGTGCCATCTCCAGGCGCCGCCAGCTCCATAACGGAAAAGCGGCAAGCCCGGCGACCAGGGCGCCGCTTGGCGGGAGCCACAGGTGGCTGAACAGGGGTAGCAAGGCACAAATGGCGCCGACAACCAGCACCCAAACCAGGCTGCATATCAACCCGGGCAGCGCCATCAGACGCGGTAGCCACAGCATCGGAATACAAGCCAGCAGCGCGGCCAACAGCACCCCGGCAGAGCGTGGCAAGGGTGTAATCAACCGTTGGTCAAGCATCGACAGCACGACGTTGGCCTGCAATTCCACGCCGGGCATCGGTTCGCCAAACGCCGAAACCGGTGTCGTTACCGCGTCGCCCATCCCGGCGGCGGTTACGCCGATCAGCACGATCTTGTTCGCGAAAACCTCGGTCGCGATTTTTCCGTCAAGGACCTCCGCGTAGGAGACACGCTGAACGGTACCCGGCGGCCCGACGAACTGGATGCGCCGGGCATGCTCGCGAACCAGTCGGTAACCGGCATCCGACACGTCGCCAGGCGACGGCAGGGTGGCCTGACTCGCCGGTAGCCGCCGCGCGACGCGCAACAGTTCTTCCGCCATCAGCGGCCATGCCGCCATGCCAATCCCTTCGCGCAAATCCACGGCGCGAACAATCCCGTCCTCGCTTGGCGACACATCGGTTCTCGCGATCGCCGCGGCGGCGAGAACCAAGGGCGCGGCGGGTGGGGATTCCAGCAAGCGCCCGCCGACACGGCTCGTTTCGAGCACCAGCGGCAACACCACATTACCGCACTCCGTCACCGCCTCGGCGAGCAGTTCATCGGCCGATGGGTCGTCGCTCTCCTCGCTGAAAGCAATGTCGATGCCAATGGCCGCCGGCTTGCCGGCGCAGATATTACGCAACAAACCGGCGTGACGGTAACGAGGCCACGGCCAACGGCCAAGCCTTTCCAGATTATCCTGATCGACGGCAACGATCAGCACATCGGCGGACGGCGCATGCCAATTCAAGCGCTGCCCGTAATCGAACACCGCATTGTCGAGCCGCACCGATACACCGCCGACAAGCAACGCGGCGGCGATGACCGCCAGCAACAACGCGATACCCAGCACCTCGCCACGCAAACGGCTGAAGGAGCGAAGAGTGCCGATCATGCGCTCGGTCGCCGCCACACGGGAGGCGCCTTACCCCTTCGGAAACCGGCGATAGCAACAATGGCCACCGTCCGGGGCGTGCGCTTGCGAAACGACCGACGGCGACGCCGGGAGCAATGCGACCACGAAACGATGCGTGCTCACCCGTCCCTGCAAACCGTTGGCATCGACGCCGCGCAGACGCAACACATAGCCACCAGTCGGCAAATCGGGAAAAGTCAGCCACTCGCCATCGCTCCGCTCGCTGAACAGAACGCGGTCAAACGACTCGTTCAGCACCACCTCTCCCAGCCAAGCCTTGGCGGCGCCGAGCGCCGGCAGCGGAAAACGCACCGGCGAGTGTCCAAAATGCGTCGGAAAACCGGACGTTTCCGGCGCCGGCGGCAAGGTCACCGGCCGTAGCGGCGGTTCGCCACGGCGGGCAACGGTGCCCTGCCCCGCCGGCACGCTGACACGACGACCGGCGGCACTCACCGCCACTTGTCCGGACAGCGTCTCCTGCCACGTCACACCGCCATCGACGCCAATGCGAAATTGTGTGCCGCGCACCGCCGCCTGCGCCGACGGCGTGTAGATCCGTAAATAACGACCACCGCCCCGGTCGGGGTTGGCGAATATTTCGGCCTGTCCCTGTTGTAAACGCAGGCGGGTATCGACCATCAAGCCACCGGCGTAGGCGCCGAGCGTGTCGAACTCCAGTGACGAATTCGCCGACAACCGTACGGTGCCGCCGTCCGCCAGTCGCAACAGCACGCTGGCACCGGCCAAGGTTTCCAGGCGACTGCCAGCAGGCAGGCGTTGACCACGACCCGCCATTTGCCAATCGGCGCCAGGCAGACGCCAGCGCACGTCACCGCTGACGTTTTCAAGCACCACATCGGCGGGCGCTCGCCGCAGCATCGCCACCGGAATCCGTAAAACGGTTCCCGGCACGAGACGCGAGGAATCGTCGATGGCATTGTCACGCTGAATCTCGGGCCATTGCCCGACATGCGCCAGATAACGGGCGGCGATATTGATCAGTGTGTCGCCGGGCCTGACGGTATACCGCCACGACAGCGTCTTGCCGTGCCGGTCGTCGGACGTCGCCGCGCCGGCAACAAGCGGCGGCAAAACGAGTGCTGCCATCAGCATGCATACCCGCAATGCTTTCATGGCGCGTCCCGCTCCAGGCGATAGCCGTAGCGGTAGATCGACACCAGACGCCAACCGAACTCCGGACTCAAGCCCAGTTTTCGGCGCAAGCTGCTGACGTGAACGTCGACCGTCCGGGTGTCGATTTCCGACGTCATCGACCACACCACCTGAATCAATGTTTCGCGGCTCAGCGCCCGGCCAACGTTTTGAAACAGATACAGCGCCAAATCGGTTTCACGGTCGGTCAAAACGACCAACTGACCGTCCAGTGTGATCTGCCGACGCTCGTGATCGACGGTCAGGCGTCCGAAATGCTGCGTCGGCAGCATGCCGACGCCGCCCTGGCGCCGCCGCATCACCGCTTGCAGGCGCGCCAGTAACAGCGGTCGCGAAAGCGGCTTGATCAGATAATCGTCGGCGCCCGAAGTCAGAATGCCGACCACGTCCTCCTCGCTATCGCGACCGGTGGCGAAAATCACCGGCGGCATGGCGTGGCGCAGTTTGATCTTCAGGCGCGCCAGCACCTCTTCCCCGGAAAGATCGGGCACCATCCAGTCGAGCAGACAGACATCGAAACGCTGGTTCTCGACAGCGCGCGCGCAATCCGCACCGCTTTTGAACGACTCGACATCGTAGCCGGCCTCCCGCAGCCACGCGCTCACGGTTGCGGAAAGATCCGCTTCGTCTTCCAAATAAGCAATTCTCATGGCCAGAAAACAAAGAATGGCCGCGCGGGAAATCGCGACGACGAAGGGATGATAAAAAAACAGCCGCGAATCCGGTAACAGCTCTACCCCTCGATGGATGACCGGAGATCTTAGCGCAGCGCGCGCGCTCCGGCCAAGGTATTTCCCTGCCGGCGGCTGGCGAACAAGCACCGGAACCGACTATTCCTTGGGAAGCCTGCCCATCAGAAAGAACTCGTCGTTTGGCCGCATCGAACTCATGTTGGCCAGTCGATTCGACATCGCGAAAAAAGCCGCCACCGCGCCGATATCCCAGATATCGGCTTCAGAAAAACCATGCTCGCGCAAAGTCGAAAAATCGGCGTCGCCGACCTCCGCCGACCGCAACGATACCTTCAGGGCAAAATCGAGCATCGCCCGCTGCCGAAGCGTGATGTCGGCCTTGCGATAATTTACCGCCACTTGATCGGCAAGCAAGGGATTGCGGGCGCGGACCCGCAGAATCGCACCGTGTGCCACCACGCAATACTGGCACTGGTTGGCGCCGCTGGTCGCCACGACGATCATTTCGCGTTCGGCCTTGCTCAAGCCGCTGTCCTGCTCCATCAGGGCATCGTGATAAGCGAAAAACGCACGAAACTCGTCGGGCCGATGCGCCAGGGTCAGAAAAACATTGGGCACGAAACCCGCCTTTTCCTGCACGGCGAGAATGCGATCGCGAATATCGCCAGGCAATCCGTCAAGGCGGTCCGGCACCGGAAAACGGCTGATCACCGGCCCCATGGCTCAGTCCGTCCCAGTGGTGCAATAGAGCGTCGATTCCCCTTCGATCACCGGTTTACCGTTCACCGTGCACACCGAGTCCATCACGCAACGGCGCCTGGCGACATTCAATTCGCGAACGGTGACCGTGGCGGTGACGGTGTCGCCGATCCGGACCGGCGCCTTGAACTTCAAGGTTTGACCCAGATAAACCGTGCCGGGACCGGGCAATTTGTTGGCCAGCACGGCGGAGATGAAGGCCGCCGACAGCATGCCGTGCGCGATGCGCCCGCCGAATTGCGTGGTCTTGGCCCACTCTTCGTTGAGATGCATCGGATTGACATCGGTCGAAATACCGGCGAAAAGAATGATATCCGCCTCGGTCACCGTTTTGGCGACGCTGGCCGTCATGCCCACTTGCAGATCTTCAACGTTGTAGCCACCAAGCGAATTCATCGGGTATCTCCATGGTCAGAGGGTTGCGGGTCGTGGCATGATACACAAAAAACCCCTGACCCTTTAAGGAGAGATTCGTGGCCCTGGACACCGATTTCGACAGTCTCGTTCCCGCCCTGCCCTGCGACCGCCGCAAGTTCATGGTCACCGCGCTGGGTGCTGGTTTTGCCTTGGCGGTACAACCGGTCGCGGCGCAAACCGTCGTCAGCACCGACAGTAGCGGCCTGACCGCCGGCGAGATCAAGATCGCGGCGGCCGGCGGCGACATGCCGGCGTATCGCGCGCAACCAGCCAACGGCGGCAACTGGCCGGTGGTCCTGGTGGTGCAGGAGATTTTCGGCGTACACGACTATATCAAGGATGTTTGCCGTCGCCTGGCCAAACTCGGCTACCTCGCCATCGCGCCGGAACTTTATGCGCGGCAGGGCGATCCGCGGCAGTACGCGAGTGTCCCGGAACTGCTGACCAACATTGTCGCCAAGGTTCCGGATGCGCAGGCGATGGCCGACCTCGACGCCTGCGTCTCCTGGGCCAAAGCCAATGGCGGCAATGTCGCGCGCCTGGGCATCACGGGTTTTTGTTGGGGTGGCCGGATAACCTGGCTCTATACCGCGCACAACCCACGCGTCAAGGCCGCTGTCGCCTGGTACGGCAAGCTTGTCGGCCAAAGCAGCGAACTCACGCCCAAACATCCTCTGGATATCGCCGGCAAACTGCACGCGCCAGTACTCGGCCTCTACGGCGGCGCCGACCAGGGAATTCCCCTGGACACCGTCAAGCAGATGCGCCATGCCCTCGCCGTCGGCGTCAACCCCTCAAGCAAGGCGTCGATAATCCACGTTTACGACAACGCCCCGCACGCCTTCCATGCCGATTATCGGCCGAGTTACCGCAAGGACGAGGCGGAAGACGGCTGGCTGCGTCTGCAATCCTGGCTCAAGCAGCACGGCGTCTGACAGTCACGATCCGGAGTGAGCAGCGAAAACGACCGGCGTGACCGTGTTCGCACCGCTCAAACGGTGCTGAAACACAAGTATTTGATTTCAAGATATTCGTCGAGGCCGTGCCGGGAGCCTTCGCGACCGACTCCGGATTGCTTGATACCGCCGAAGGGCGCCACCTCGTTCGAGATCAAGCCGGTGTTGATGCCGATCATGCCGTATTCGAGCGCCTCCGCGACGCGCAGGCAACGCGCCACGTCGCGCGAGTAGAAATAGGCGGCCAGTCCGAACTCGGTATCGTTGGCCATGCGCACCGCCTGTGCCTCGTCGGCGAAGCGGAAAACCGGCGCCAGCGGGCCAAACGTTTCCTCGCGCGCCAGCCGCATCGCCGGCGTCGCCTCGGCCAGCACCGTTGGCTCGAAAAAATTCCCGCCGCGGGAGTGGCGTCGACCACCGACCACGATGCGCGCGCCGGCGGCGACCGCATCGGCGATATGCGCCTCCACCTTGCGCAACGCCGCGCCGTCGATCAAGGGGCCTTGCGCGACGCCGTCCTCGCGGCCCGGTCCAACCTTCAATGCCTGCACACGACGCGCCAGCTTGTCGACAAAACTGTCGTACACCCCGTCCTGCACCAGCAAGCGGTTGGCGCAGACGCAGGTCTGACCGGTGTTGCGATATTTGGCGATCACGGCGCCCTCGACGGCGGCGTCGACATCGGCATCGTCGAAAACGATGAACGGCGCGTTGCCGCCGAGTTCCAGCGACAGCTTCTTCACCGTCGGCGCGCATTGCGCCATCAACAGCCGACCGATCTCGGTCGATCCGGTAAAGGACAGTTTGCGCACCACCGGGCTGGCGGTCAGGACGCCGCCGATGACCGCCGGATCGCCGGTCAGCACATTGAACACCCCCGGCGGCACACCGGCCCGTTGCGCCAGTTCGGCAAGCGCCAGCGCCGTCAGCGGTGTCTGTTCGGCCGGTTTGACCACCGCCGTGCAACCAGCGGCCAACGCCGGCGCCACCTTGCGGGTGATCATCGCCAGCGGAAAGTTCCAGGGCGTGACCGCCGCGCAGACGCCCACCGGCTGGCGGATGGTCAACAAGCGTCGGTCGCCGGCCGGGCTGGGAATGCTTTCGCCGTACGCGCGCTTGCCCTCCTCGGCGAACCATTCGACAAAGGACGCGCCATAGCCGACTTCACCGCGCGCCTCGGCCAAAGGCTTGCCGCACTCGGCGGTGATCATCCGTGCCAAATCCTCGCCATGAGCCAGAATAAGCTCATACCAGCGGCGCAAAAACGCGGCCCGTTCCTTGGCCGTTCTCACCTGCCAGGCCGGCAGCGCGGCGGCGGCGGCGGCAATCGCCCGTTCCGTCTCGGCTACCGCCAGCATCGGCACCTCGCCGAGCAAGCGGCCATCGGCGGGGTCGTTGACCGGCAGTGTGCGGCCATCGTCGGCGACGACCCACAGGCCGTTGATGTAACAACTTGCGCGCAACAATAGTGGATCGGCGAGTTGCATGGCGATTCCCTGGATTCGAAAAAACGCCCAGTTTATACTCTGAGCCATGCGTGTCCAGATGCTCATCACTTGCGCCACGGTACTGCTGCTGGTGGCCTGCGGCAGCGCGCCGCCAGCCCCCGATCACGCTGGCAAGGCCGCGACAAGCCGCCCGGCCGGTAGCCCCAATCGCAACGATGTGGTGATCTTCGCTCTCGGCCTGATCGACACCGATTACCGTTTTGGCGGCAAGAATCCGGAAGCCGGCCTCGACTGCAGCGGCATGGTGAGCTATATCTACGGCCGCGCCGCCGGCATCAAGATCGCCGGCAGCGCCGCCGATATTGCCCGTCGCGGGCGTCAGATCGATCCGGCAAGCCTGCGGCCCGGCGACCTGGTCTTCTTCAACACCCGCAACGCGTCGTTTTCCCACGTCGGCATCTATATTGGCGACGACCGTTTCGTGCACGCGCCGTCAACCAACGGCCGCGTCCGCATCGACCGCCTCGGCGCCCGCTATTTCGCGCGGCACTTCGAGATGGCGCGCACGTATCTGGACTAAACGCCGCGTCGGCCCGGCGTGGCCGTCGATGGCGGAAAGCAGGCTATCATGCACGCGTTTGCCTGATCCGCGTATTCGAAAGACGTGCCATGGACCCCAAATCCTTCGTCGATTCCGCCGTCCTGCTGCTGATCGTGGCGTCGATCGCCGTGGCTGTCTTCCGGCATTTTGGCCTCGGCTCCATCCTCGGGCTGCTGGTCACCGGCATCGTCGTCGGGCCGCACACGCCCGGCCCATTCATTACCACCGAAGTGGATGGCGTTCGCCATTTCACGGAAATCGGCGTCGTGCTGTTGCTGTTCCTGATCGGGCTGGAGATGAAGCCCCGCCGCTTATGGGAACTGCGGCGCCTGCTGTTCGGGCTTGGCTCCTTGCAGATCGTGGTCTCGGCTCTGACCATCGCCGCTTATTTCAGGCTTTTTGACACGAATTGGGCGACCTCGCTGCTGATCGGCTCCAGTTTTGCCCTGTCGTCGACCGCGTTCGTCATGCAAATTCTCAGGGACAACGGCGAAATCGCCAGCCGCCATGGTCAGACCGCCTTCGCGATCCTGCTGATGCAAGATCTGGCGGTAGTGCCGCTGCTGGCGATGGTGCCGATCCTCGCCGACGCCGGTCCGCTGCCCAAGAACTTGTCGATACCGGAACAAATCGGTGTGGCCGTGGCGATGATCGCCCTGGTGATAGTGGCCGGACGTTATCTGGTGCCGCGCGTGCTCGATCATCTGGCACGCACCCACAACCGCGAAGCCTTCCTGCTGACGGCGATGGCGGCGGTATTCACCGCGGCGATGGCCATGGAACACGCAGGCATGTCGATGGCGCTCGGCGCCTTCCTGATGGGGATGATGTTGTCGACCTCCCGCTATAGCCTGCAAATCGAAGCCAGCCTGGAACCGCACAAGGGGCTGCTGATGAGTTTGTTCTTCGTCGCCGTCGGCATGTCGGTCGACGTGGGCGCGGTCGCCCGGCATCCCGGCGCGTTCGCCGCGCATGTGGTGGCAATCATCGTCATCAAAGTGGTGGCGATCTACCTGCTGTGCCTGATTTTCAGCACCGGCCGGGCGACGGCGCTCCGGGCGGCTTTCCTGCTCGCGCAAGGCGGGGAATTCGGTTTCGTACTGTTTGGAGCGGCCAAGGCGCTGGGCGCCATCGACGACACGTTGTTCGCGACTGCCGTGGCGGTCATTTCGGCGACGATGCTGGCGACGCCGGTGCTGGCCAAACTCGGCAACCGCCTGGCGCAGAGCCTGCCGGAAAAGACGGGCGACGAACCCGACGCCTTGCGTTATCGACAACAAAGTGGCGAACCGGAAGCGCGCGTGGTGATCGGCGGTTACGGCCGCGTTGGCCACACCATCGGCGCCGTTCTCGGCAGCAATCGCATCCCTTTCGTCGCATTCGACAGTGACGCCGTTCTGGTCGCCAAATGGCGTGGCGAGGGGCATCCGGTGTTTTACGGCCAGATCGGCAATCCCGAACTGTTCGCCGTCGCCTCCTTGCAACATGTCGAACTGGTGGTACTGACCATCGACAAGCAGGATGATGCGCTACGTGCCGCCAAACTGATCCGCGCCCATTCGCCGCGAGTGACCATCATCGCGCGCGCGCGCGACCTGGCGATGTGCGACGCCTTGCAACAAGCCGGCGTCAGCCAGGCGTTTCCGGAACTCCTGGAAGCCAGTCTGCGCCTCGCCGCCGAAGCCTTGGAAGCGCTAGGCAGCTCGCAGGACGATGCCGATCTGGTGTTGCGCGAGGTCCGCGACACCGACTATGCTTTAGTACGCAACGGGCCGGAGAACGTGTCCTCGCCCCCCGAACAGCCGTAAGCCACCACCGGAAAAATCCCGCGCCCCGCTGGAAACAAGCATGCAGACGATCAAGTTTCTTCAGGATCAACCACTGTTCGGCGGCGTCGGGGAGGCGGCGATGCAAGCCATCATGCCCTTGCTGCGCGACCTCGATGTCCCCGCCGGCGGCGTGATCGTCAAGGAAGACGACGAAGGGGATTCCCTGTACGTGATTTATCGCGGCGCGGTCGAAGTGCTGAAAAGCGACCCGGACGCCGATGACCCGCTGGGCAAGCGGATTGCGGTCCTGAAAGTGGGTGATGTTTTCGGCGAAATGGAATTGATCGACATGCAGCGCCGCTCGGCCACCGTCCGCGCCATGGAACCGGTTTCTGTCCTGGCGCTGTCGAACGGCGACATGTTGCGCATTTACGAATCCGACATGCCGACGTTCACACTGATCGTGATGAATCTGGCACGCGAACTCAGTCGCCGCCTACGCAACCTCGATACCCTGGCCGCACATTATCTGGGACGCGACCGCGAGAGCGAGTGAAGCCCGAAGTCCGGCGGCCTCACCGACCCATCATTGGCGACCGTTTCGACCGTTATCGCCGCGCGACAGAATCTCCTTGAGCAACGCCGACTGCCAAGTGCGCATGGCAATCACCAAACGCCCGGACATCGTCAGATATTCTCCGTAAAGCAACGTATAGGCTTTGACAATCTTGCCCGACAGCGCCAGTTCCACCACGCGCGCCGAGACTTCGTGAAATTCGGCGTGAAGTTCCCGGACCCCCCAATACGCCTCCTTGGCCGGCCCGTCTTCCAGCCACTGGACGCCATGCAGCCACTTGCCGAACTCGCATCGGTTATCGGCACGAATGCTCTCCAGGTCGATACTCGACTTTCTTTCGACGACGGCCTTGCGGATGAACGACGCCCAATGGGCATGCGCGTCGATCGCTTTTTCTATATCCGAGACTCTTTGCACTCCCATTCCTCCAGACTGCCCGGCGCCACCGGGGGCGGGGCCGCATTTTACATTGATTGCCGCCAAGCGTATCGCAGGAACACGACTTCATAGGTCGTCGACCGGATCCTGTTCCTGGAAAGATTCGCGGATGACGCCGATCTCCTGCTCCCGCCGCAAAAACGCCGCGACGCAGTCCGGGTCGAAATGCGAACCGGTGCCCTGCTGCAAGAATTCGAAGGCTTTGTCGAGCGTCCAGGCCCTTTTGTAGGGTCTTTCCGACACCAGTGCGTCAAAAACGTCGGCCACCGCGACTATCCGGCCAAACAAGGGAATCGCGTCGCCAGCCAAGGCTCGCGGATACCCCGAGCCGTCGAATTTCTCGTGATGCGAGTAGGCAATCAATGCCGCCGCCTGCAGCACCGCCGATTCACTCCCGTTCAGCAGTTCGAAACCGAGTTGCGCGTGCCCCTTCATCACCGCGAATTCCTCGGGCGTCAGCCGCCCGGGCTTGAGCAATATCGAATCGGGGATGCCGATCTTGCCGATATCGTGCATCGGCGCCGCTTTCAGGATCAGTTGTTGCGTCCCACCGGCAAGCCCCAATTGCTCGGCGATCAGGCGGGAAAAGTGCGCCATGCGCTGAATATGCGCGCCGGTTTCCGGGTCGCGAAATTCGGCCGCCCGCGACATGCGGAACAGCAGTTCCTGTTCGCGCGCATGGACTTTCGCCGTCGCCTTGGCCACCTCCTCCGCCAGCCAGGCGGCACGATCCGCCAGGTTTCGACGACTGCTGTTGAGAGCGAGCATGTTGTGCACGCGCGCCGAGAACTCCATGCGATCGACCGGCTTGGTCAGAAAATCCGTCGCCCCGCTCTCCAAGGCGCGGTAACGAACGTCTTTGTTGTCGTTGGCGGTAATCATCAACACTGGAAATTCGTCGCAACCCGGCATTTGCCGCAATCGGGAAATGAATTCGATGCCGTCGAGATCCGGCATCATGTAATCGACGATGACCAGGTCGGGCTTGTTTTCGGAACACCATTGCAAACCCGATGGCGACTCCTGAAAAACCAGCCCTTCGCAGTCGCCAATCTTGGCGACCAACGCTTTCAACAGCATCAAATTGATTTCGCTGTCATCGATGATGGCGATTTTGTTCATCAGGGTCCTCGGAGGCGTTTCCGGCAGTATAACAAGCACACCGCGACGCCGCTGAGGACTCCGCAAAATCAATCATTAAACAATGGTATTGAGCACGGTCGCCACACCTTGGCGGTAACGCCGCCAAGCGCGGCGCGGCCATCCGGAATCAGCGGTTGACGTCGACCACCACCCGGCCGCGCACCTTGCCGTCGAGTAGTTGCGCGGCCACCGACGGCGCTTCGTCCAAACCGATCTCACGGGTCATTGCCGCCAGCTTGGCCAGATCCAGATCGCGCGCCAGACGACGCCAGGCCGCCTGGCGCACCGCCAAGGGCGCCATCACGCTGTCGATGCCGTACAGGGTGACACCGCGCAGGATGAAGGGCGCGACAGTGGCCGGGAAATCCATCCCTTGCGCCAGGCCGCAGGCCGCGACCGCGCCGCGATAACGCGTGGTGGCGCAGGCGTTGGCCAGGGTGTGGCTGCCAACGGTGTCGAGCACCCCGGCCCAACGCTCCTTGCCGATCGGCTTGCCCGGTACCGCCAGCGTTTGCCGGTCAATGACATCGTCGGCACCGAGCGCCTTGAGATGCGCGGCATCGGCCAGCCGGCCGGTCGACGCGACCACCCGATAACCCAACCCGGCCAACAGCGCGATGCCGACGCTGCCGACACCGCCATTGGCGCCTGTGACCAGGATTTCGCCATCGCCCGGCTGCAACCCGTGTTTCTCCAAGGCCAGCACACAGAGCATCGCCGTGTAGCCGGCGGTGCCGATGGCCATTGCCTGCCGCGTCGTGAAAGCGTCTGGCAGCGGCACCAGCCACTCGCCGCGCAGCCGCGCCACTTGCGCCAAGCCACCGCAATGCGTTTCGCCGACACCCCAGCCGTTGAGCAGCACCCGATCGCCGACCTTCCATGCCGCGTTGCCGCTGTCGATCACCTCGCCGGCCAGATCGATGCCAGGCACCATCGGAAAGCGCCGCACCACCGGCGCCCGGCCGGTGATCGCCAGGCCATCCTTGTAGTTGAGCGTGGAACATTCGATGCGAACGGTCACGTCGCCCTCCTGCAGCACGGCGTCGTCGATCGGCTGCACCTGGGCGCGGTAACCCGCGTCGTCCTTGGTGATCAGAATGCCCTTGAACATGTTGATTCTCCTTTTTCAGCGCATGGGAATGAATGTCGGCGCCCCGGCAAATGCCGCTCGGCCATACGGCGCAAGCGTAACGGATCGTCGGCAAATGCTCCAGCGAGCGACCGTCGCGCTCGCGCCACCGCGTCGTGCGTTGTGTCGCCGCTACGGTACCGCCGGCCAGACGATTTGATCGGCGCGCTCGATGCCGGCGGTCAACGCGCGACACAGAGCCACGAACTCGCGCATTCCGGCGGTCTGGAATTTGCGCCGATGCCAGACGAAGTGGAAGTCACGTCGCAAGTCGAGTTCCGGTGTTTCCACCGCCACCAGACTACCGCGCCGGAAAGCGTCGCGCAGCGCCAGGCGCGAAATGCACCCGATCCCCAGCCCGAATTCGACGGCGCGTTTGATGGCCTCGGTGTGTTCCAGTTCAAGACGCACCTTGAGCGGCTGTTCGTCGGGCCATGCGCGGTCCAGCGTCTCGCGCGTTCCCGAACCCGGCTCGCGAACGATCCAGTCCTCGTCCGCCAATTCCGCCAGCGTCGCCGAACCCCGGCGACCAAGAGGATGCGTCGGCGCGCAAAACACGACCAATTCGTCCGCCACCCAAGGCTCGATCAGCAGTTCCGGGCGCCGGCAGCGGCCTTCGATCAAGCCAAGATCGATTTCGTGGCGCGCCAGGCGCTCGACGATCGTTGCCGTGTTGTGCACTTTCAGATCCAGCGTGCTTTCGGGATGCCGCTGCAAAAAGTCGGCCACGATCAGCGTCGCCAGATAGTTGCCGATGGTCAGCGTCGCGCCCAGACGCAGCGTGCCAAAGCCGGCGCGGCCCTCCAAAGCGCTTTCGAGCGCCGCCGCCCGCTCGATCAATTCAACGGCCTGTGGCAACAGCGCTTGCCCGAGTTCATTCAAACGCAGGGTTTTACCGAACCTGTCGAAGAGTTGCGTGTCATATTGACGTTCAAGTTCGGCCAACGCCGCGCTAGTCGCCGACTGCGACAGCGCCAGTTCCTCACCAGCCCGCGACACGCTTTGATGACGCGCCACCGCCACGAAAACTCCGATCTGCCGAAGACTGAAATGCATATTCTTATTTTCGATATAAACAATCAAAAAAATCGTTTTTACAAATATAGCATGCATTATTACCATGGTCACCATCGAAAACGGACGAGGAGCACCACGATGAGCAACTACTCCAGCCAACGCGTGATCTCGGTTCATCACTGGAACGACAGCCTGTTCAGCTTTCGCACCACCCGCGATCCCGCGCTGCGTTTCATCAACGGACAATTCGTGATGATCGGCCTGCCACAGGATGGGCGACCGCTGACGCGTGCCTACAGCATCGCCAGCGCCAACCACGACGAGTTTCTGGAATTTTTCAGCATCAAGGTGCCGAACGGCCCGCTGACGTCCAAGCTGCAACACCTGGCCGTTGGCGACGAAATCGTCGTCAGCCGCAAACCCACCGGCACGCTGGTGCTGCGCGACCTGCGACCGGGCAAGAACCTTTACTTGCTGGCCACCGGCACCGGTCTGGCGCCGTTTCTCAGCCTGATTCAGGACCCGGAAACTTACGAGCGTTTCGAAAAAGTGGTGCTGATTCATGGCGTGCGCTGGATCAAGGATCTGGCGTACAGCGAGTTCATCGGCGAGGAATTGCCGCGACACGAATTTTTCTCCGAATTGATCAGCGGCAAATTGATCTACTACCCGACCGTCACCCGCGAGCCGTTCCGCCACCGCGGCCGAATCACCGAACTGGTCGCCAGCGGCCGGTTGTTCGCCGATATCGGCCTGCCGCCGCTCGATCCGGCGCACGACCGGGCGATGGTCTGCGGCAGCCCGGCGATGATCAAGGATTGTTGCCAGATGCTGAATGTGCGCGGTTTCGAGGTGTCGCCCTACATCGGCGCCCAGGGCGACTACGTGATCGAACGCGCCTTCGTCGATAAATAGGTCGAACGAGCGAGGGAGCGCCGTCTCGGGTAGACTGGCGGTCCGCGGTCGCGCCACGGCGCCTGCCGAACGTCCGCTTCTTTCAACTCTGACTCGCGCAAACCATGGCTCAATACGTATTCACGATGAATCGCGTCGGCAAGATCGTGCCGCCCAAACGCCAGATTCTCAAGGACATTTCGCTCTCCTTCTTCCCCGGCGCCAAGATCGGCCTGCTTGGCCTTAACGGCTCGGGCAAATCGACCGTGCTACGCATCATGGCCGGCGTGGACAAGGACATCATCGGCGAAGCGACGCCAATGGCCGATCTGAAAATCGGCTACCTGCCGCAGGAACCCGAACTGGCGCCGGAAAACACCGTCCGCCAGGAAGTCGAATCCGGACTCGGCGACGCCTTCGCGGCCCAGGCCCAGCTCGAAGCGGTCTATGCCGCCTATGCCGAACCCGACGCGGACTTCGACAAGCTCGCCGAAGAACAGGCCCGTCTGGAAGCGATCATCGCCACCGCCGGCACCGACCTTGGCAATCAGCTCGAACTCGCCGCCGACGCGCTGCGCCTGCCGGCCTGGGAGGCGTCGATCAAAACGCTCTCCGGCGGCGAAAAGCGTCGCGTCGCGCTATGCAAGCTGCTGCTGTCCAAACCGGACATGCTGCTGCTCGACGAACCAACCAACCACCTCGACGCCGAATCCGTCGAATGGCTGGAACAGTTCCTCGTCCGCTTCCCCGGCACGGTGGTCGCGGTGACCCATGATCGCTATTTCCTCGACAACGCCGCCGAGTGGATTCTGGAACTCGACCGTGGCCACGGCATTCCATGGAAAGGCAACTACTCGAGCTGGCTCGAACAAAAGGAAGCGCGTCTGGCAACGGAAGCACGCCAGGAAGCCGGCCGCATCAAGGCGATGAAGCAGGAACTCGAATGGGTGCGCCAGAACCCGAAAGCGCGCCAGGCCAAGAGCAAGGCCCGGCTGTCGCGTTTCGAGGAACTGTCCAGCGTCGAATACCAGAAACGCAACGAAACCCAGGAAATCTTCATTCCCTTCGGCGAGCGCCTGGGCGGCAAGGTGATCGAATTCACCGACGTCAGCAAGTCCTTTGGCGACCGCCTGCTGATCGACAAACTGAGTTTCAACGTCCCGCCAGGGGCGATCGTCGGCATCATCGGCCCGAACGGCGCCGGCAAATCCACGCTCTTTCGCATGCTGACCGGGCGGGAACAGCCCGATTCCGGGACCATCGACATCGGCGACACCGTCAGACTGGCCTATGTCGACCAAAGCCGTGCGTGTCTGGACGGCGACAAGACCGTTTTCGAGGAAATCGCCGCCGGAAGCGAAACCCTCACAGTCGGCAAGTACGAAACATCGGCCCGCGCTTACATCGGCCGCTTCAACTTCAAGGGCGGCGACCAGCAGAAACGCGTCGGCCAACTCTCCGGCGGCGAACGCGGCCGCCTGCACATGGCCAAGACGCTGATCGCCGGTGGCAACGTGCTGCTCCTCGACGAACCGTCCAACGATCTCGACGTCGAAACACTCCGCGCTCTCGAAGACGCGCTACTGGAGTTCGCCGGCAGCGTGCTGGTCATCTCGCACGACCGCTGGTTCCTCGACCGCATCTGCACGCACATCCTCGCCTGCGAGGGAGAGTCGCAATGGACGTTTTTCGCCGGCAATTACCGGGAGTATGAGGAAGATAAGCGCAAGCGATTGGGTGAAGAAGGCGCGAAACCGAAGCGCATCCGTTACAAGCCGATTACCCGCTGAGTGTCGACAGCGCGCCGGAACCGAAGCCCGGCGGCCGACGACAAGACGCTTACAAGACGCTTGCCTGATTATTGAAATCCGTTATAATGCGCAGCTTCTTCGGTGAGCCACGGTTTCTGGCAAATGCCAGCACCGGAAAATGACACCGAAAAGCCGCACGGAGTGGTAGTTCAGTTGGTCAGAATACCGGCCTGTCACGCCGGGGGTCGCGGGTTCGAGCCCCGTCCACTCCGCCAAAAACACAACCAAGCCCTGTTTTTACAGGGATTTTTTGTATCTAATCGACCGTTCGCGGCAAGGCACTTTCCGGGGCGCTCTTTTACGAGGCCGGAAAAAACGAGGGTTCCGCACTACCTGGTCCGCCGCGACAGCGGCTTTCAATTCCGCATCCGCGTCCCCTCGCATCCGCGCCCGTTCTTCGGGGGCCGGAGGGACTTCAGACAGAACTTGAAGACGCATAGCGTCGATATCGCCAAGTCGAAAGCCATTGTTTTGTCGCTTCGCCATGATGCGATTTTCGACCGCATCGGCCTGGATATGGCAAACCCACCCATTAGCGATTTCCCGCATTTGCTCGGGCAAAACCCCGCGGCTGCGAAATACACCATCAAAACACCGGACGGCCTTGAAATGAGCGTCGATCCGGCAAAGCCGGGCGACCACGAGAAAGCGATGGACTATGTCCGGGCGAAACAGGCCCACGAAATCGACCTGGAAACGCTACGGCTTTCGAAAATCGAGGCAGAGGCCAAGGCAAACGCCGCGAGGCTCGCCGTAGCCCGGGCGAAAGCCGTGGAAATCCGTGCCCGGGCATCCAGCGGCTGAAAGAAAAGGACGCGGAAGGGCTTTAGCATCATCGAAAGATGGATGCGAATAAGATTTACGATGCCTGAAATTTTGTTTCTCTCAGATGCCGTTGTTATCTTTTTCCGATAGAAGTAGCTGCTCGACCCAAAACCAAGACGAACTTCGTTTAACGCAAAAAAACTCACTGGAAACGATAACGCTTGAGCCATTTTCTCAAGTTTATCCGGGCCTATTGCATTGGCAACTCCAGACTCAATACGGATTGAGTCCCTAAACTGCTGTAAGTAGTGAGGTGGGTAGGCACCGCTTCGGATCGGTAAGATGACGTTGTGAAGACGCAGGTCAGCCGAAGGAGAGAAGCGATGGCTGGATACGAGGTCAGCGTAGGCAGAGAATTATTGCCAGGGTTATTGAGCGGGCAAGACGGACTGGCGAAGCTGGTGGAAGAGGTACGGACCCCGATTCTGGAGGCGCAGGTGACGGAAGCATTGGGAGCACAGCGGCACAAGCGCACGGAAGAGCGTGCTGGGTACCGTAACGGCACACGATTCCGTACGCTCTACACGCGGGTGGGGCCGGTGACGCTCTTGGTGCCGCGGACGCGGGACGGCAGTTTCTCGACGGACATTTTCAAGCGCTACCAGAGAAGCGAGCAGGCATTCGTGCTGGCGTTGATGGAGAGGGTGGCGCAAGGCGTTTCGACGCGGAAGATGACGGCGATCGTCCGCGTCCTTCGATCTTCGGGTAATGCGGCGCCAGTGAAGTCAACAATGCCGCTCACGGCGTAAAGCCTCGAGTTCGCCGAGCAACCGCTCACGCTTGGTCACCTTGCGCTCGGCCGCGCATTCCAAGTCAGAGAAGCTCTTCTACTTCGGTTTTTTCCGTCGTGTCATCACCGAACGAATTCTCGCATGGCACCGGCCGCATAAACCGTTCATTCAGTGATTAAATAATTGTATATTTGAAATTTTAATCCGCGAAAAAAGTCAAATACCATAAAACGGCTCCTTTTTCCGGAGAACGCATTCTATTTCAGCGTCAGCGGCAAGCCAGCGACCACCAATGTCACCCGTTCGCACAACGCGGCCACCCGCTGGTTGAGACGTCCTTGCTCGTCGGCGAACAGTCGCGATACGGCGACCATCGGCACGATCCCCGAGCCAACCTCGTTCGACACCAGGATCTGTCGCCCGGGAAGCCGCGGCAGCGTGTCGATCAGCGCCCGCACGCCCGCCGACAACCGCGGACAATCGACCGGCTTACCAACCTCGGCCTGCCGCGCGGCGGCGCCGGCGAACAACAGATTCGACAGCCACAGTGTCAGACAATCGACCAGCAGGCACACGTCGGGCGCGGCATGCCGCGTTAGCGTGCCAGCCAGATCGAGCGGTTCCTCGACCAGCCCCCAATCGGCGCCGCGCCGCGCCCGGTGATGGGCGATGCGATGCGCCATCTCGTCGTCGAGGGCTTGCGCGGTGGCGATGTAAATGACCCGCAAGCCGCTTTCGCTAGCCCGGCGCTCCGCCAGCCCACTTTTTCCCGAACGCGCACCGCCAAGAATCAGTTCTCGCATACAGGTAAGCTTAGCACGGCACGGCGGTGCGTATAATCGGTGCCTTTCCCGACACCTGAAACGACATGCGATTCTCCATCCCGCCAACCGGCACGATGCCTGGGCTGCAAGCGCGCATCGATGGCAAAACAAAACCGCCGGGCTCGCTCGGCGAACTCGAACGCTTGGCACTGCGCATCGGCGAGATCCAGCACTCGCTGACTCCCTGCCTCGATCAGCCGCACTTACTGGTTTTTGCCGGCGATCACGGCGCCGCCCGCGCTGGCGTGTCGGCCTTTCCGCAAGAAGTGACCTGGCAAATGGTGGAAAATTTTCTCAACGGCGGCGCGGCGATCAATGTCTTCGCCCGACACAATGGCCTGCAACTACAGGTGATCGACGCCGGCGTGGCGCACGACTTTGGCCTGCGCGACGGACTGGTAGACGCCAAGGTCGCCTTGGGCACCCACAACTATCTTGAGCGAGCGGCGATGAGCACCGGCGAGCGCGACACGGCAATGGCCCGCGGCGCGGCCATCGTCCGGGACCTGGCGGACCAGGGCTGTCGGGTAATCGGCTTCGGCGAAATGGGCATCGGCAATACCGCCGCCGCCGCCCTGCTCACGCACTATCTGACCGCCACGCCCCTCGCCGACTGCGTTGGCCGAGGCACCGGTCTGGACGACGCCGGTCTCGCGCGCAAGCAAACGCTGCTGGCACAAGCGGCCGCGCGCGCGGCGCTGCCGGAAAACGCCGATCCCCTGACCGTGCTCGCCGAATTCGGTGGTTTCGAGATCGCCATGATGAGCGGGGCGATGCTCGCCGGCGCCGAGCGCGGCCTGCTGCTACTGATCGACGGCTTCATCGTCACCTCGGCACTACTGGTCGCCGCCGGCATGGCGCCGCATGTGCGCGACTATTGCGTTTTTTGCCACCGATCAGCGGAGCCAGGTCACTTGGCACAACTACGCGCTCTGCGCGCCGAGCCATTGCTTGACCTTGGTTTACGTCTTGGCGAAGGCACCGGCGCGGCACTGGCGTGGCCACTCGTCCGCGCCGCGGCCGCTTTTCTTGGCGAGATGGCCAGCTTCGCTTCGGCCGGCGTCAGTGCGCAGGTGTGACCGCCCCGTGACAAGGCCGGAACAGAGAAGCAGCACTCGCTAGGCGCGCCACAGGAAAGGTCCGCATCGGGAAGGTCTACTCGCCGGTCCGTGTGTAGCGATCGCGAACTTTTCCCGATTGCAGGAACTCGGATCTAATCTGACTGGCTTGACGATAGCCCGGCTGGATATCCACCGCCGGCGTTGGCGGCACATCGCGTCGCGACACCGGCGCGACGGCGACGCCCTTGTCCGAAGCGAAGCGCTGACCATAGTTACGTTCATAGCGTTCGAGAAAACGTCGCAACTGCGCGTAATCCGGACAGTTCGGCGACAGGCAACGGCCGGCCGCGTCGTACGCAACCGAAGGCGGGAGCTCTCCCACCGAAAATTTGGGAACCATCGTCGCCTCGGGACTGGCTGCCGTAGCGGCAATCGCGCTAAGCGCTTGTAAAGAAAGTGATAGAATGGAAAGTGTTATTTTTCGCACGCTGGCAGTGTAGCATTTTTTGTGCCCTGCCCCGGTCGCTGACAAAGACGCCATTCCCGCCTCGTCACTAAAACAGCATCCCCGCCCGTCTGGGGAACAAAGCCGGCAAGCGCTGCAATAACATCGGCATTTCGTGAAATCGCGCACATCCCGATTTTATTCACCTATTAAAGTACTGGTTCGCTGGTTTCCAAACAATTGGAAAACATCCGCGCGAATCAACTCACTACTGGAGTCACTTTTTTAACATGGAATGCCCTAACTGTCTTTCGGGAGATGTCCATCGCTCGCGTCGACGCGGTCCACGCGAAGGAATGGCGTTACGCTTGAAGCATCAGGCCCCGTTCCGTTGCAAAGAATGCGGTCTACGATTTATCGCCCAGGAAGATGAAACCACGGCCTCGGCCGCCAAGCGCCATTTAACCATCGCCGATTACCTTGGTCTGCGAGGCTGGGCGAGACGTTTTTTTACCGACCACGTCTTTTTGGGCGGGATGGTACTTATCGGATTGATTCTGATCATGATTGTATTGATTGCATTTCTTGTCAGCGGAATAGACCTGCTGGTGTTCGGGCATCACATCCGACCGCGCGCAATTGAATAAACCAACGCCAAACCGGAAGTACACGTCGACAAGAGCGATAAGTGGTAAAATAGACAATTGATCGACGTGCTAGCCGGTCAACCAATAAGCTTTTGGCTCGTTGTATTCATCTCATTGTCGATAAGGAACCCATACATGAAGAACTCCCTGCTCGTTGCTGCGCTGATTGCTCTTGCCGTTACCGCTTGTGGCAAGAAAGAAGAAGCCAAGCCGGCTGCTGCTCCGGCACCTGCTCCTGCGGCCGCCGCACCGGCTCCTGCTCCTGCCGCCGCTCCGGCAGCCGAAGCAGCCAAGCCCGCCGAAGCAGCCAAGCCCGCAGAAGCCGCTGCGGACAAGGCCAAAGAGACCGCCGGTGCTGCGGTGGACAAGGCCAAGGAAGTTGCTGGCGCTGCCGCCCAAGGCGCCGCCGATGCGGCCAAGGATGCAATGAAGAAGTAAGTTTTTCTTCTTGCAGACACAAAAAAGCCGGCATTAGCCGGCTTTTTTGTGTCTGCAATCGAAGACGGAACACCTTACATCAGCGCCCGCCAAGCAAACCCCTCACTCTGATCCGCCACACCGATCCAATCATCCGAACACGTCAATGCCGTCGCCAATGCTTTGACCGCAAGCTGCGGCCGATTGTTTTCCTGGCTTAAATGCGCGGCAACCAAATGCTGCAAACGCGAGAAATCGATTTGCCTCAAAAAACCAGCCGCCTGCTCATTGGCCAAGTGCCCATAGCGTCCACCGATGCGCTCTTTGAGCACCATTGGATAACGAGACACCGAAAGCATGCCAGGATCGTGATTGCACTCCAGAACCAATGCATCGCACGCGCCGAGCACATCCACGATATGCGGCGTGATACTACCGGTGTCGGTCAGCACGCCGAGGCAATGGCAACCATCGCCAAAACGGTACTGCACGGGCTCACGCGCATCGTGCGGAACGGGAAATGGCTGGATTTCCAAGTTTTCTATGGCGAAAGCGGCGTGCCCGTCAATGATGCGACACTCGCTTAATGTGGTTTTACCGCGCAGGGCCGCTGCATGCGTTCCGTGTGTGAGATACACACGGAGCCGATAACGACGAGCGAGCGAAAAAACCCCAGCCATGTGGTCGCTGTGTTCGTGCGTGACGAGAATGGCGGTCAAGTTCTCCGGCGCCAAGCCCAGTTTGGCAAGCTTGGACGTGACCAAGCGAGTGGAAAATCCACAATCCAGCAAAACCCTGGTACTGCCGGCTTCGACCACCAAGGCGTTGCCTTGGCTGCCGCTACCCAGTGAAGCGAAACGCATCACTTCAATTGTTCGTGGAGCAGACCGAGAATTTTCCTGGAGGTTGCAGATTGGTCGACACCGCCTTCAAGCGTCAGCACCTGGACCGTCGATTGGCTGCCTGCGTCCCGAACGAAAATGCGGTACTGTGTTCGCGGTTTCGCATCGCCACCGCCGAAGGTGAGCAGCTTGGAAAAGAAACCGTCGCTTTTCGAAGCGTTATCGCTTTCGGGATCGACATAACGGACGAAATACAGACCTTTGGCACGGTCGCGATCTTCGACGGTAAAGCCCACGCGATCAAGCGCCAGACCGACGCGCCGCCAAGCGCGATCAAAAGGCTCCTCTATTTCCAACATGCCCACGCCATCGCTGCCGCGCGATAGTCTGGCTTTCTCCAGCGGTTTTTCCTGAGCGACCCGCAATGCAGAGGTCGCCCGTTTTTCTTCGCTGCCGAGTCGAATCATCAGCCGGCGCAACATTTCGGCTTCAAGTTCCGGATCCGCCGGGCGCGGCTGCCATTTCGTCTGGTCCTTGCCTTCGGAGATGAAGATTTCGTACATGCCGCGATGGCTGATGAAAATATCGGTCGTCCCCGGCACGCTGCCCGGCTCCAGACGAGTGCGAAACTTGTCGCGCTCGGCCGTCGAATACAGCGAATCGATGACCTTCCCGAGAACGTTACGGATGAAATCCTGCGGAATTTTGGCTCGATTCTCCGCCCAGTCCGTTTCCATCACCCCGGCATCGGGTATTTCAACGTTGATCAGAAACCCCGTTTCCTGCCAAAATTCCTTGACCGTTCCCCACAGTTTGCTCGGCGAACCGGTGGCCACCAGCCAACGCTGCGTGCCCGCGCGTTCGATGTGCGCCTGTTCGACATCGGGAAGAATGTCGCCACTCTGTTGCGCCTTGCCTTGAGGCGAGCGCTCGGCGGCGTAGGTCGAAAACGTGGCGGTTCCCTTGCCACCACCGGTATCGGGAACGGCGTAGCGCTCATCGCGAGTCGGCGAGGTCAGGTCCGGCGGCACCTCAAGCGTCGGCACTCGATTCGCCGACGCTGTTTTGTATTCAATGCGCTTGCTTTCAAGCAGAGAACCGTTGCAACCTGCCAGCGATATCAGCAGCAGGACGACACGCAAGAGCGATACGGCAGCACTCATATTCAGTCAACCCTTGGTCAAACGAGGATGCCAGCCCGCCGCATCGCGGCACGAACACGATCATGGCAATCCGGCGACAGAGGCGTCAATGGTAACCGCAACCCAGTCTCGACCAGACCAAGCTCCCGGCAGGCCCATTTCACGGGAATCGGATTCGCCTCGCAGAACAGATGGCGATGCAGACCAAGCAGGCGCGTGTTTATCGCGCGCGCCGCGATCGCGTCGCCGGCAAGCGCCGCGGCGCACATTTCGTGCATCAAGCGTGGCGCGACATTGGCCACAACCGAGATGTCTCCCTTGGCGCCCATGAGAATCAGAGCACACGCACTGGCGTCGTCGCCGCTGTAGACGGCGAAATCCGCCGGCGCGCGCGCGATCAGTTCGATACCGCGATCCATGTTGCCGGTGGCGTCCTTGATCCCGACGATATTGGGAATTTCCGCCAAACGCAACGCCGTGTCGTTGCTCATGTCGGCGACCGTCCGACCGGGCACGTTGTACAGAATGACTGGAATATCGACCGCTTCGGCAACAGCCCGGAAGTGCCGATACAGGCCGTCCTGGGTCGGCTTGTTGTAATACGGAACCACCGAAAGCGCCGCATCGGCACCGGCCCGCTTGGCGAAACGCGTGAGTTCGACGGCCTCCGCGGTGGAGTTGGCCCCTGTACCGGCAATCACTGGAATACGACCGGCTGCCTGATCGACGGTCAGCCGGATCAATTCACAATGTTCGTCGAGATTGACAGTCGGCGATTCGCCGGTGGTACCAACGATGACGATGGCGTCGGTACCTTCCTGCACGTGAAAATCGACCAAGCGGCGCAGGCCAGGCAGGTCGAGACTTCCATCCTCATGCATCGGAGTGACAATCGCTACGATCGATCCAGTAATCATGGTCATGGGTAGGCGCCCAAGAATTGGCTGAGAGGGAGTTACCGGGGAAAAACTTAAGCGGTTGATTCTAACCGAAGGCAAACGCCTTGACCATCAAAACCGCGACGAACGGGAAGAAGCGCGCAGGCGCCAAACGACGGTACGAACGCAATCAAATACCCGCCAGTACGCGAACATGGGTCGTGACGCTACGTGCGAGCGCCGACAAGGCATAACCGCCTTCGAGAATCGATACGATCCGCCCCTGAGCGGATTCGATCGCCAACTGCTTCAGCTGTTCCGTCACCCAGGCATAATCCCTCTCGAGGAGTTTCAAGCCCCCCATTTCGTCCTCGTAATGCCCGTCGAAGCCGGCGGAGATGAAAATCATTTCCGGTTGAAAATCGCGCAAGCGCGGCATCCATAAATCGCTGACCACCCGGCGAAATTCTTCCCCGTCCGAACCTCTGCCGAGCGGCACATTGAGCATGTTGTCGGCCGGATTGTCCGTGCCGCTGTATGGATAGAACGGATGCTGAAAAGTGCTGACCATCAAGACATGCGAATTGTCGTTGAAACAATCCTCCGTGCCATTGCCGTGGTGAACGTCGAAGTCGATGATCGCCACGCGCGACAACTGGTGCGCTTCCAGCGCATGAGCGGCTGCAACGGCGATGTTATTGAAAAAACAGAAGCCCATGGCCGCGCCACGCTCGGCATGATGACCAGGTGGTCGCACGGCGCAGAACGCATTTTCCACTTCGCCGGTCATCACCAGATCGACAGCCTTGACGCCCGCCCCGGCCGCGCGCAACGCGGCCTGCCAAGTGTGCCGGTTCATTGCCGTGTCCGGATCGAGGTGCACAATACCCAAGTCCGGCGCCGCGCGCTTGAGACGCTCGATGTGTGCGATGGTATGCACGCGCTTCAGTTGTTGGATGGTCGCCAGCGGCGCGTCGTGATAGACGAAATAGGAATCCAGCCCTTGCGCGATCATGTGATCACTGATCGCCGACAGCCGATCCGGCGATTCCGGATGATAGGAACCCATGTCGTGCAGTTCGCATTCGCGATGGGAGATGAATGCAGTGGTGGTCACTATTGCCTTTCTACCGCGGAACGAAACCACCAAGGGCGCCGAGAGCCGCACGAAATCGAGTTGTTCGCTGATGGTTTATTATCATCCTAATTACGTCACCACGACAAGCCATGCCTTCTCACATTGCGCCATCGCCAATAACCGGAATTCTCGCGGCGGCGAACGTGATCGTTCTCGGAAAAAGCCGGCAAATCCGCCTTGCCGTTTGTTGCCTGCTGGCGCGCGGTCACTTGTTGATCGAAGATCTTCCCGGTGTCGGCAAGACAACGCTGGCGCACACGCTGGCGCGCTTGCTTGGCTTGCAATTTTCGCGCGTTCAGTTCACCAGCGACATGCTGCCGGCCGATATTCTCGGGGTGTCGATTTTCGATCGAACACAGGAGAGTTTCAGATTCCGTCCCGGACCGGTATTCTCGCAGCTCTTGCTGGCCGACGAGATCAACCGCGCGACGCCGAAAACGCAAAGCGCGCTGCTGGAAGCGATGGAAGAAGGACAGGTCACCACCGAGGGGGAAACGCGACCTCTCCCGGAGCCGTTTTTTGTGATCGCCACGCAAAACCCATCGCACCAGATCGGTACTTTTCCGCTTCCGGAGTCGCAACTGGACCGTTTCCTGCTGCGCATCGAACTGGGCTATCCCGACCACGAGGCCGAGCGCTTGCTGCTTGAGAGCGGCGGTCGCCGCGATCGTTTGCCGGCGCTATCACCGCTGCTGTGCGCGGACGACTTCGTCGCCCTGCAAAAAGAGGTGTCCGAGGTATACGCATCGCCAGCCCTGATCGACTATCTGCAATTGCTGGTCGAAGCCACCCGCCGCGAAACGCGCTTTGTACACGGCCTTAGCCCGCGAGCGGCCTTGTCACTCCTCGCGGTGGCCCGCGCCTGGGCGTTTACGGACGGACGCCGGATGGTGTTGCCGGAAGATGTGCAGGCGGTGCTGCCAGCGGTCGGTCGCCATCGTCTGCGGCTGGCGAACGGCAATCATGCGGGCGAAGAGGATATCGGCGCCGTGATCCGTGCGACACCGCTGGACTGATGCGCCTGCTCCGGCTGTTCCAGCGCTGGTTGTTCCGCCTGGCGCCCGACGAGAAATTGCCGATCGTTCTCGGCCAGCGGCGGATCTTCATCGTGCCGACGCGAGCTGGAGCGCTTTTCGCGGCGGTGTTGACGGTGATGTTGATCGGTGCCATCAATTACAACCTCAGTCTCGGACATGCGCTGATATTTCTGCTTGCCGGCGTGGGACTGGCGGCGATGGTGCAGACGTTTCACAACCTTTTCGGCCTGCGTCTATTGCCGGGGCGGGCTGAGGCGGTGTTCGCCGGCGACATCGCGCGCTTCCCCTTGCAGCTTGAGAATACGCGCCGCCAATCGCGCCGGGCGCTCGAATTTTCGTTCCAGAATCAGCCAAGCGTCAGTCTCGACATTCCGCCGGCGACCCAGGCGACCGTCGCCATCCCCTATGCAGCGCAGCGACGGGGTCTTCTCGACCCTGGCCGCGTCACGCTGATCACACGCTATCCGTTGGGCCTGTTTCGTGCCTGGAGCTACCCGTACCCGGTGTTCGCCTGCCTGGTGTACCCGCAACCGATCCGCACTCCCCTGCCTGGATCGGCGTCGCAAGCGGCGGGAGGCAATCGGTCGGAACACGGTGGTCAAGACGACTTCGCCGGATTGCGCCCGCGTCAGGATAGCGATCCAACCCGGCATATCGCCTGGAAGACGGTTGCCCGCCGCCCGGACGACCTGCCGTTACTGGTGAAGCAGTTCGCCGGCGGCGGTGCGGACGACTTGTGGCTGGACTGGTCGCAGACGCCCGCGGACCGCGACGACGAATATCGCCTGTCCGTTCTCGCCGGCTGGGTGGTCGCCGCCGACGAACAGCGCGTGCGGTATGGACTCGGCCTGCCGACACAGCGGATCGCACCGGCACAAGGCGAAGCGCAACGTGCCGCCTGCCTGCACGCCCTGGCGCTTTACGGCACGCCATGAACGGCGTGTCGAGCCGTCCCCTCGAACACGGGGAAACACCGTGGCTGCTGGCCGTGGCCTTGATCACCGGCAGTCCGCATGCCTGGCATCTGCCGGGCTGGCTGTCGGCATTGTGCGGCGGCGTCCTCGGCTGGCGGCTCTGGCTGTGGCATCGCCGCCGCGCCCTGCCACCGCGCTGGTGGCTGGCCTTGCTGGTCGCCGGCAGCACGGCGGGCATCGGCTGGCAGTTCGGAACCCTGCTCGGCAGAGACGCCGGCGTTGCCCTGCTAGTGGTCTTCATGGCCTTGAAACCGCTTGAAATGGCGCGACGCCGCGATGCGCTGGTGGTGATCATGCTCGGCTACTTTCTACTGCTTAGCCATTACTTTTACTCGCAGAGCATTCCTACTGGCTTGTGGCTGCTGATCGCCGTGGCGCTGCTCACCGGAACGCTGATCCGCCTGCATGGGGGCGCCCAGCCGATCGTCGCGATTGCCCGTCTCGTCGGCCTGCTGCTGGCGCAGGCGCTGCCGTTGATGTTGATTCTCTACCTCTTTTTCCCGCGTATCAGCGGCCCGTTGTGGGGCCTGCCGCAAGACGCCCATTCGGGCCTCAGCGGTTTGTCGGAACAGATGGCGCCAGGCTCGATCAGCCGATTGATCCAATCCAGCGCCATTGCCTTCCGCAGCCGTTTCGCCGGCACCTTGCCGGAACGCGCCGCGCTCTACTGGCGCGGTCCGGTGTTCGACGACTACGACGGTCTGACTTGGCGCGCCAGCACCCCGTCGGCCGGCACGCCGGCAAAGTCGCCGACGATCGACGCGCTTGGCGAAACATACGCCTACACCACACTGCTGGAGGCCCACAATCAACGATGGCTGCTGGCGCTCGACATGCCCACCGCACTACCGGCCGGCGCCGCGTTGGCCCCCTCCTTGCAGGTCCTGTCGTCCGAACCGGTGCGCGCGCGCGCGCAATTCCCGTTTGTCGCGGTGTTGGACTATCGCGCCAACGCGATGGAAACAACGGACATATTGCAAAAAACACTCTCGCTGCCGGCGAACATCAACCCGCGAACCCGCGCGCTGGCCGAGCAATGGCGATCCATGCCGCCGGAAAAAATCGCCGCCACCGCGCTGGCGCTGTTTGAAAAGGAGAATTTCTACTACACGCTACAACCGCCGCTGCTCGGACAAGACGGCATCGACCAGTTTTTGTTCGATACGCGCCGCGGTTTCTGTGAGCACTACGCGTCGGCGTTCGTTTTCCTGATGCGCGCCGCCGGCGTTCCGGCGCGGGTGGTCGCCGGCTATCAGGGCGGTGAGGTGAACCCCATCGATGGCTATTTGACCGTGCGGCAATCGGATGCGCACGCTTGGGCGGAAATCTGGCTCGCCGGCCGAGGCTGGCAACGAATCGACCCGACAGCCGCTGTCGCCCCTTCGCGGATCGCGCGCGGCATCGCCGCCGCCCTGCCCGACAGCGAACCGCTCCCCCCCTTGGTCAGACTCGAATCCGACTGGCTCCGCGAAGCCCGCAACCGTTGGGAAGCGGCAAACAATCGTTGGAATCAGTGGGTGCTCGGGTACAATCCGCAGCGCCAGAAAGAGGTGCTATCGAAGTTCGGCCTGCCGCACCCGGACTGGCAAAGGATGAGCGCGGTCCTGGCCGGCCTTTGCGGCGCCGTGCTGGCCATCGTCGTGTTGTGGACACGTCCCCGCCGCCGTGCCGACGACCCGGCGCAACGCCTCTGGAAAAAATATTGCGCGCAACTTCGGCGCCGTGGCGTAAACCGCGCCCCATGGGAAGGACCCACCGCTTTCGCGCGGCGCGTGGCGAGCGAAAAACCGTCGCTGGCCGCGCTTACCCGCGAAGCCGCCGCGCATTACACCGCGCTACGGTACGACCGAAGCGATACCGAACGACCACGACGACTGCGACTGCTGGAAAACTGCCTGCGGCGCTTGCCACCTTCAAGGAGAAATGACGTTTGAAACCGCGTTCCGCTATTTTATTTCTCGCAACGCTTGGTGGCCTGTCGCCATTGCCCGGACTTGGCCAGACCCAGCCGGCATTCAATCAGGCGCCGGATGTCCAGGCGTTCATCGCCGACATGCACCAGCAGCACGGCTTCGACGTCGATCATCTGACAAAGCAGTTCGCGACGATTCATCCCAATGCCACCGTTTTGCGCGCCATTCGCCCAGCGGCGGTGCCCGAGAAACAACGTTCCTGGCAACGCTATCGAGAGCGCTTTCTAACCGGTCGGCGCATCGCCGGCGGACAACGCTTCTGGGAGCGAAACGAAACGGCCCTGCAGCGCGCCGAGCAGATTTACGGCGTTCCTCCTGAAATCGTCGTCGCCATCATCGGTGTCGAAACCGAGTACGGCCAGAACATGGGCAGCTTCAGCGTGCTCGAAGCGCTGGCGTCACTGGCCTTTCATTACCCGCCGCGCGCCGAATTCTTCCGTGGCGAGCTGGAACAGTTCCTGTTGCTGGCGCGCGAAAACGGCGTCAGCCCGCTGTCGATCAAGGGATCCTACGCCGGCGCGATCGGCATTCCCCAGTTCATGCCTAGCTCGCAGCGCCGTTTTGCCGTCGACTTCGACGGCGACGACCGGGTGGACCTGCGCAACAGCAACACCGATGCGATCGGCAGCGTCGCGCGCTTTCTTCAACAGCACGGCTGGCAAAAGGATGCGCCGGTGGCAGTGCCCGCCACGGTCGGCGACGATCCTCAAGCGCTGTTGGCGATGGGCATCAAACCGTCGCTGAGCGTGCGAGAACTGGCGGCTCGCGGCGTGCTGGCGACCGCCGATGCCGATCGACCGGCCGCATTGATCGATCTGGTCACCCCGGACGCCGCCACGGAATACTGGCTGGGCTTCGAGAACTTTTACGCGATCACCCGTTACAACCGCTCGAGTTTTTATGCGATGTCGGTGTTTCAACTGGCCGAAGCGCTGCGCGAGCGCCGGAACGGCTCCCGCTAGAACAAGTGCTCGCGGGTGACGCCGCCGCGGCGAATGATGCGCCGTAACTGGTCGAGCGCCTCGATCTGAATCTGACGCACCCGTTCGCGGGTCAGGTTGAGGTCGAGGGCGATTTCTTCGAGCGTGCTGGCTTCGCCGCCGTCGAGACCGTAACGGCGCTGCAAGACCTGTTGCTGCTTTTCGGCGAGTTGCCCGACCCATTTTTTCAGCAGCTTGTCGATTTCGTTGGCCTGCAAGCGCTCATCCGGGTCCGACAGGTTTTCGTCGGCGACCACATCGGCGATTGTCCGCGTCGGATCCACTTGCAGCGGCGCGTCGATCGACGAAATACGCTCGTTGAGCACCATCATCCGGCGGACCTCGCTGACCGGCCGGTCGATCAAATTGGCAATTTGCTCGACGCCCACTTCCCGACCGTTGGACGATTCCAGATGCCGGACGGCGCGCAAGACCAGATTGATCTCCTTGACCACGTGTACCGGCAGGCGGATCGTCCGCGACTGGTTCATGATCGCCCGCTCGATCCCTTGACGAATCCACCAGGTGGCGTAAGTCGAAAAACGAAAGCCTCGTTCGGGATCGTATTTCTCGATGGCATGGATCAGGCCGAGATTTCCCTCCTCGATCAAGTCCAGCAAGGGAATCCCGCGATTGAGGTAGTGCTTGGCGATATTGACCACCAGCCGCAGATTGTGCTCGATCATTTTCTGTCGTGCCAGAAACTCCCCGGAACGCGCGCGGCGCGCCCAGGCGGTTTCCTCGCTCGGCGAGAACAATGGCTTGGCACCGATCTCGTTCAGATAGTGCTGGGTAACATCGTTGAGAAGTTCGGCCTCGGGCGATGGCGACGCGTCTTCGCCTTCCGGCTCGACGGCCGGCTCGTCCAGGGGGAAGTCGGGATCCTGGGCGGGGCCGTCCAGGGAACCGTGATCGGAGTCGAAAGCGCCAGACATGCTTTATCGTTGAGGTAAATGTTTGAGAGGGTCGACCGGCTTGCCTTGCCGCCGAACCTCGAAATGCAGCTTGACCTGATCCGCGTCGGTATTGCCCATCTCGGCGATTTTCTGCCCTTTGGCGACCATTTGATCCTCCTTTACCAATACGTTCTGGTTGTGCGCGTAGGCCGTCAGGTAGTTGTTATTGTGTTTGACAATCACCAGTTTGCCGTAACCGCGCAGTCCGCTGCCGCTATAAACGACCTTGCCCGCGGCGGCGGCGAGCACCGCATCGCCGGACCGGCCGCCAATATCGATGCCCTTGCTGCCACCTTCGCTGAAGGTGCCCACCAACTTGCCGTTGGCGGGCCAAAGCCAAGCAATGTCCTCGCCGCTTGACGAGTCACTCGCTTTTTCATCGGATGGCGTTTCCGATTTGGGCTTGTTCTTTGGCACCGCCGCCGCGACGGGCTCGACCGTTTTCTGCTTTGCGCGCGCCAGAGCCTGCTCCGAATACGGCTCCTTGCCAGCCTTCGGTTCGCGCTTCAACTTGTCGCTGCCCGCCAGCGTGCGCTGTTCAATCGTCGAGCCGGTCGTGACCGGGCGAACGACCACGCCGTCGCCGGCAGCGGCACCTGGCGCCTTCACCCGCAAGACTTGCCCCACCAGAATCAGATTCGGATTCTCGATGTTGTTCCAGGCCGCCAGTTCCTTGTAGTCGAGACCGTTATCAAGCGCGATCGAATAAAGGGTGTCTCCCTTCTTGACCGTGTAGCCATCCTTGATAGCCATCTGCGCAGCGCCATCGCCCCGCACACCCGCTTGACCGCCGCGGTCCACTGGCGAGGGCGTGCTGGTGCTCGCGCAACCGGCCACGACCAGCGCCGCCACGATGACTACAACGGCCGCGATGCGTCGCGAAATGAGACATTGATCGTTCATGCGACTCCTGCAAGTAGCGGTACAAAACGAACGGCATCCAGACGGGTTTCGATGAAGCCGTCGGCCCGATGTTCGATCAAGGCCAAGCTCTGCCGGGTGGTTCCCAATGGCAAGATCATTCTGCCGCCGAGGGCGAGTTGCCGCAAAAGTGCCGGCGGCACACGCGTCGCCGCGGCGGCAACGATGATCGTGTCGAACGGCGCCACCTCCGGCAAACCAAGCTGTCCGTCGGCATGTTTCAAACGCACCTTGAACTGCCCGATCGTTCGCAGATTGACCTTGGCCTTGGCCAATAACGGCGCAATGCGCTCGATGGCATACACTTCGTCGGTCAACTGCGCCAACACGGCCGCCTGGTAGCCGCAACCGGCGCCGATTTCCAGCGTTTTCCCCAGGCGATCCCGCCCCTCGCGCAACAACTCGATCATTCGCGCCACCACATAGGGCTGCGAGATGGTTTGTGCGTATCCCAGCGGCAACGCGGTGTCTTCGTACGCGCGTGACGCCAAGGCTTCTTCCACGAAAACATGTCTCGGCACGGCGGAAATCGCCGTCAGCACCTCTTCGTCGACAATTCCCTTTTCGCGCAGGCGTTCGATCATGCGCCCGCGCGTGCGCGGCGAGGTCATGCCGACACCAACGACCGGTGCGTTCATTGCGCCAGCCATCCACGCACCATCGACAACTGCGCGGTGTGCGTCAAATCGATCTGCAGCGGCGTCACCGACACCTGCGAATGACGCACCGCATGAAAATCGGTGCCTTCACCGGCGTCCTGCGCCTCACCGGCGGCACCGATCCAGTAGACGGTTTCATTTCGCGGCGACAAAGTCGGCACCACCGGTTCCGCCTTGTGCCGTTTTCCCAGACGCGTGACCGCCAAGCCCCGCAACTCCTCGTAAGGCACATCGGGCACATTGACGTTGAGCAGCACCGGTTCGCACGGCATTTTCTTCTGCATCAGGCACACCAAATTGCGCGCCACTCGCGCGGCACAGGCGAAATCCTCGCTTTGCCGGGTGCACAGCGAAACCGCCATCGATGGCACGCCCAGCAGAAAACCCTCGGTGGCCGCCGCCACGGTTCCCGAATAAATGGTGTCGTCGCCCATGTTGGCACCCATGTTGATACCGGAGACGATCATGTCCGGCAGCCACTCCAGCATGCCGGTCACCGCGAGATGGACGCAATCGGTTGGCGTTCCGTTGACGTAGTAATAGCCGTTGGCCGCGCGCCGGAGCGAAAGCGGACGATCAAGGGTCAACGAGTTGCTGGCACCGCTGCGGTCGCGCTCGGGCGCCACTACCGTGACCTCCGCGACATCCGCCAACGCGCGCGCCAAGTGGTCGAGCCCGGGAGCGAAATAACCGTCGTCATTACAGAGCAGAATTCGCATAAACGTCCAAGAACATTGATCATCCACCGGGAACGGGAACCGCAATCGGCGGGCCGTCGGCCTGTTGAATCGACAGCACGCGGTGTGCGCCAGTGTCGCGAACCTATCGCCCCCCCCGCGACCAACAGGCAGTCTGAACGTCTGGCACGAATCGAACCGACCAGTCGCCCCCCCTGCACGCGTTCGATGACCGCTCCACGGTCATGGCAGGAGAAAAAGTGTCCGGGCAGACTCGCCAAATCGTGCGCCATTATAACTGCCTCCATCAATCGCTGAAAACAGCGTTCTGCCGTCGTTCGGCCGCGACAAGTGTCTATTCGCGCGTTTTGGCGCCGCCGGCAAGGCCGTTCGGCTCCTTCACCGACCGTTGCCTTGAAAATGCGAAGGAATTCACTCAACTTTGAGAAGCTGCAGTCGATAAATGGCTTACACGGCGCGCAAAAAAGAAAGTCACTAAAGTTTTCCAATAGCCCGTCGTAAGCAAAGATGTCAGCGAGAAAATTCGCCACAAGAGAGTGGACCGGCAGAAACCTCGTCAGGTACGCCACCGGCACCCCAGAGTTCATTTGATCGTGTTAGGAGAAAGAAAATGCCCCAAGTCATCAACACCAACGTGTCGTCGCTGAATTCGCAACGCAGCCTCAACACCTCGCAAATGTCGCTATCGACTTCGTTGCAGCGCCTCTCTTCCGGCCTGCGCATCAACAGTGCCAAGGACGACGCCGCCGGGCTGGCCATTTCAGCCCGCATGACCTCGCAAATCAGCGGCCTCGATCAAGCCACCCGTAACGCCAACGACGGTATTTCCCTGGCGCAAACGGCGGAAGGTGGTCTGCAAAGCGTGACCGAATCGTTGCAGCGGATGCGCACCCTGGCCGTGCAATCATCCAACGCCACCAACACCGCCACCGACCGCGCCGCCTTGCAACAGGAAGTCGAGCAACTCGTGCAGCAGATCAACACCGTCGCCAACCAAACCGCTTTCAACGGCGTCAAACTGCTCGACGGCACCTTCAATGCGCAAGCATTCCAGATCGGCGCCAACAGCGGCCAGACGATTTCGGTCAACTCGATCGCCAGCGCCAAGGCCGATGCGCTAGGCGTCGGAACCACGTCGTCGTACTCCACCAGCACCTCGGGCGCCATCGCCAGGGGTTCAATTGCCGCCGGCGGGATCACCGTCAACGGCTACGGCATCGGCCCCACCGTGCGCGATGGCGTTTCCGCGGCCGGCAGCAACGACAGCGCGATCTCCAAGGCAGCGGCATTCAACGCCGTGTCGGGCCAGACGGGCGTCACGGCCACCGCCAGCGCCACCACGCTGACCGGCGCGGCGAACACCGCCCAAGTGGCCATCGCCGGTGACGCGACGGACTACATTTATGTCAATAACGTCAAGCTCGGCGCGATTGCCGCCGGTGCCGACGTCACCACCCAGGGTGCTAACGTCGCGGCCGCGTTCAATGCGGTTTCGGCTCAAAGCGGTGTCACCGCGGCCTTCAGTTCCTCGACCGGCGCGGTCACCCTGACGGCCGCCGACGGCCGCAACATCAGCTTGATCGGCGGCGGCACTGGCGCCACCACGGCGAATACCGGGTTGACGTTGGGCGCCGGCGGCAACATCGTCGGTGCCGCCGCCGCCGCCGCGGGCGCGCTGGCAGCCGGCGATCTGACGATCAATGGCTATGATGTCGGCGCCGTTTCGGCCGGAACCGATGCCACGACGCAAGGCGCCAACGTCGCCGCCGCGATCAACGCGCTGACCAGCAAGACGGGGGTTTCCGCTGCATCCGCCGCCGGCATCATCACGCTGTCGACCGGGACCGGACAAGCCATCAGTATCAGCGGCAGCCTCAGCAACCAGACCACGACGAGCACACGCACCGGCTTCAGCGCCAACCAGCTGGGCGCCTCCGCCGCGTCATCCAACGCCATTATCACCCGTGGCAACATCACGCTTTCATCGACTGGCAGCGCGGGCATCACCGTCGGCGGTTCCGATATCGCACGGGCCGGACTGACCGCTGCCTACACGGCCGCGACGGCCTCCTTCGGCGCCGGTGTTTCGAGCATCGATGTGGGCACCGCCGCCGGTGCGCAAAACGCCATCTCGATCATCGACTCGGCGCTGTCGAACATCAACTCCAGTCGAGCGAATCTAGGCGCGGTACAAAACCGTTTCACCAGCGTGGTCAGCAACCTGGCCACCACGTCCGAAAACCTGTCGGCCTCGCGCAGCCGTATTCTCGATGCCGACTTCGCGGCGGAAACCGCCAATCTGACCCGCTCACAGATTTTGCAGCAAGCGGGCACGGCGATGCTGGCCCAGGCCAACTCGCTGCCGCAGAACGTGCTCTCGCTGCTGAAGGGGTAAGCGGACCGGATCAATTGATTTAGCGGTAAGATCGGGGGTACGGGCGCGGTGACGCGGTCGTACCCCACTGCTTCTACACCGAGGAGTTCGAAATGAACGTCCAACCCGCGGGAAACTCTCTGCCCCCACAACTGGCCTACCCAATGGCCGGCACCACGGCCAGCGATACCAAGAAATCCATCGAAGCATCGCCCGGAACCATCGAACCCGCGCCACCGTCGCCGAGCGAACAGCCGCGGAACAGGGAGAAACTGGAAGCGGCAACCAAGGTTGTCCGCGAATTCGTCGAACCGATCAACAGCAACCTTGAATTCAGTGTCGATGGCGATACCGGAGAGTTGGTGGTAAAAATCATCGACCGCGCCACCAAGGAAGTCATCCGCCAGATGCCGTCCGAAGAGATGCTGGCAATCGCCAAAACGCTGGATAATATCAAGGGCTTGTTCGTCAAGCAGACCGCCTGACGCCACGCTCGCGGTAATTCTTGGAAATCATGCGGCCGAGCGTCGCGGGAGAAGAACATGACCATTTCCTCGCCAGGACTGGGCTCCAAACTCGACGTCAATAGCATAGTCTCGCAATTGATGACCATCGAAAAACAGCCGCTGACCGCTCTGGTCACGAAAGAGGCGAAATTACAGGCCAAAATCTCGGCGCTTGGTTCGTTGCAGGGAACGATTTCGAGCCTCCAGACCGCCGCCCAGAACCTGGTGCCGGCAAGCGGCGTCACGGCCACGCAGAAATTCTCGACTTTCAGGGCAACGGTCGCCGACACGTCGATTGCCACGGCAACGACAACCTCCAGCGCGGTTGCCGGCACCTACACCCTGGAAGTGAACCAACTGGCCAAGCAACACAGCATTGTCAGCGCCACCGGCAGCGCGTCGCCGTTCAAGGCGGACGGGACCTTGACCACCGGCGGCAAACTGACCATCTCGTTGGACAGCCTTGGTGGCACTTCCCCGAACAAGACCACGGACATCACGATCGCCGACGGCGCCTCGGCCGAAAGCATCCGCGACGCCATCAACGGCGCCAGCGCCGGCGTTTCGGCAATGGTCATCAACGGCGCGGCCGGCAAGCAGCTTTTGCTGACCGGCAACACCGCGGGCAGCAACCAGTTCATCAAGCTGTCAGGCATCACCGGTCTGTCCTACGACCCCAACGCAACGCCAACCCCAGCGACCGATGCCTTCACCCAATCACAGGCCGCGCAGGGTTCCGCTTTCAAACTCAACGGCATCGCCGTCACGGCGGCCACCAACACCGTGACCACGGCCATCGATGGCGTCACCCTGGTCTTGAACAAGGGACCGGAGGCGCCGGCCACCTCGCTGAGCACCACGCTGACGATCAGCAAAGACACCTCCAGCCTGACCACCAATGTCAACGCTCTGGTCAAGGCCTATAACGATTTCTATACCACGGCCAGCAATCTCGGCCGCTACGACGCGACAACCAAGACCGCCGGCACCTTGAACGGCGACAGCACGCTGCTGGCCGCGCAGGATACGTTCCGCAAGATTCTGGGTACCGTGCCTTCGGAGTTGTCCGACGCCAGCTTGAAGACCCTGGACAGCATTGGCATCAGCGCGCAGAAAGACGGCAAGCTGGCGGTCGACGCCACGAAGCTCAGCAAGGCGGTCAGCGACGACTTCACCGGCGTCGCCAACTTGCTGGCTGCTTACGGCAAAGCGTTCAAAAGCGCCGCCGACGGCATGGTCGGCGCCACCGGCCTGATCGCCGCCCGCAGCGACGGCATCAACGCCTTGATCAAGGACATCGGCAAGCAATCCGACGTGCTGAGCACACGATTAACCAGCATCGAAACGCGCTATCGCAAGCAGTTCACCGCGCTTGACACCTTGATGTCGGGATTGACCAAAACCAGTGACTTTCTCACCCAGCAACTCGCCGTCTTTAACAAGACCACGACCAACTAGATCGACCGGGAGCCCAAAATGTTCGGCAATGCACGCAGCGCGATTTCCGCCTACCAGAAGGTCGGTGTCGATGCCGCCATCGAGGTCGCCGATCCGCATCGGCTGATTCTGCTGCTCTTCGCCGGCGCCCAGGCAGCGATCGGCAATGCCCGCGCCGCAATGCAGCAACAACGCATCGCGGCCAAGGGCGAGGCGATTTCCAAGGCCATCGACATCATTGGCAACGGTTTGAAAGTCAGTCTGGATCTTGAAAAAGGCGGCGAAATCGCCGAGCGACTGAATGCGTTGTACGACTACATGATTCTTCGCTTGCTGAAAGCCAACCTGAACAACGACGCCAAAGCGCTGGAAGAAGTCGCCAACCTGCTTGAGGAAATACATGACGCATGGCGACGGATCGCACCGCACACGGCACAGCAGGCCGTCGCGTGATGACTACGTTACCGCTGCTTGAGCGCCTGCTTGCCAGTTCCGAGGCCATGCTCCGCGCGGCGGACGCCGAAGACTGGGAGGCCGTGGAAAAATGCGACCAGGAGCGGCGCGCATTGACCGCGCAATGGCCAGACGAACTGGCAAATGGTCTGCCTCCCGCGAGCATCGAACGCGCCAAGGCACTCATCGACGACTGCCTGCGCCGTGACGCGGAGGTCGGCACCCGCGTCCGGGCACGTCTGAACGAACTGCGAGTGCTGTTGCGCGAACCGCAGGTCTGAAATGATCGTCAGCGCCGACGTCGCCAACCGCCTGCAACCGACCGGCGACTCGGCGTTACGGTCCGCGCTGCCGACACAGGAACTCACCGACAAGCTTTCCGGCCTTGTCGCCGGTCAACGCCTCCTGGCGGAAATCCAGGCCCTGCTGCCCAATGGTGCCTATCGCGCGTTGATCAATCAGCGCAGCGTGACCTTGGCCTTGCCTTTCGCCGCAAAAACCGGCGATGCCATCGAACTGGAAGTCACCGAGAGCGACGGCAAGCTGACCCTGGCCGTCGTTGCGACCACCACGGCGGACGGCAAACCCGTCGGAGAATCGTCGCCCACCCATCTCAGCCGTGCTGGCCAACTGATCGGCCAACTGCTTGCCGGCTCACGCGACGCAAAAAACGGACCGGTGGCCTTGCCCCTGAACGACAATCAGCCGATCGCCGCCAAACCGCCGACCAGCGGGCAAGACCTCCTGCCCCTGCTGCAACAAGCGATCAAGCAAAGCGGCATGTTCTATGAAGCGCATCAGGCGGAGTGGGTCGAGGGACGCTACAGCACGGCCGAACTGCGACAGGAACCGCAAGGGAAATTGGTAGCGCGCACGGGCACACCGCCCCTCCCCGGCCCACCGCCGCCCGCCGCCGAAACCCCATCGGCAATACCGCCGGAAGGGCGACCGGAAAGCCGGCCGGAAAATCGACTGGAAACGGCGTCCGTATCGCCGCAGCGCGAGACCGCGACGGCCATCACCGGCGCGGCCCCTCACCCGACACGCGCGGAAACCGCCCCGGCCTCGCCCGCCCCGCCGCCCCACGGTGGTGGCCCGGCCACCCCGGGCAACCCGCCCACTCCGGCCGTCGCCCCACAAGTGGAAGCCATCGTGCAGCAGCAACTCGAATCGTTCGCGACGCAAAATTTCTCATGGCAAGGGCAGATCTGGCCCGGACAACAAATGCAATGGGACATCCAGAACGACAGCACACGTCGCGAATCCGCCGACAGCCCCGCCGAAGAGGGAGAAAAGTGGCAAACGCGGCTACGGCTGACGCTCCCAAAACTCGGCGAGGTCGAGGCCAGGCTGTACATCCGGGACCAGCAGATCGCGCTCTCGCTGTTCGCCGCCGACATCGAAACCCGCGAAAAATTGCGCGGCGGCGGCATGGATTTGCGCGACCAACTGGAAAAAGCCGGCCTCGGTCTCGCCACCATCGGCGTCAGCGCGCCGCCGGAAAAACATGACGAGACGTCCAACAAACCCGAACGGCTCAACTCCGCCTGATTGCCACGGGGAAACGGAGGTTGCCGTCTCGCCGCGCACCTTTGTCGGCCACCCAATTCTAGAATCGACAGATGCGGCGCGAGCGCCTCTCACCTCTCGCGCAAGCTTTCATCGCCATACTGCAATAGCGGACTGAGGAAATATTCGATGACGCGGCGCTTTCCGGTCTTGATTTCCACGGTCACCGCCATGCCTGGCGATAACAGCACCGATTTTTCTTCGACCCGGATCGTGGCCTGTGCAAGCCGGGCACGCATCGAATAAAGCAAGCCCTTCTTTTCATCGCTGATCGCATCGTTCGACACCTGCGTCACCTCCGCCTCAATCGTTCCGTATTTCGTAAAAGGGAACGTCTCGACCTTGACCGCCGCCCGTTGTCCAACATTGACGAAGCCGATGTCCTTATTCTCCACGAAAGCCTCGACCTCGACCGCCTCATCCCTGGGTACGATCACCATCAACGCCTGTGCCTCCGTGACTACCCCACCGACCGTATGCACTGCCAGTTGCTGGACCGTGCCCTCCACCGGCGCAGTCAGCGTCAGCAGGCGACTGCGTGAGCTGGCCTTTACCAACTCCTGTGCCAGCACCCCTATTTTCTTCTCGGCATCGTCCAGACTGTCCAGCGCGAGCCGCCGTGTCTCGGCCACCAGCCCGCGTCTTTGCTCGTGACCCTCCGCCAGTGCCGCTACCAACTCCTGCAAACGACTTCGCTGCGCCGCCAGATCGCCCTCTTGCTCAATGCGCAACTGCTCCTTTTCAAGATAACCGTGTTGTGAAACGAAGTTCTGGTCAACCAGATTTTTGAAGTCCTTCGCCCGCTGCCGGGCAATCGGCGCCGTTTGTTCAAGCTTGCGCACCACCTCGCGCGTAGACCGAAGTTCCGCCTCTCGACGCGCCACCTCGGCGTCGATGCGTGCCAGCCTGGCTCGATATTCGGCATATTGCCCCTCGAGAAAACGCTGCTCTTGCGCCAGCCGTTCAGCCGGCACGTTCAGCACCGCGCCAAGTTGTGGCATCCGCTGTGTATCGAGCGCCTTCAGCAAGGCTTTTGCCCGTGCCGCCTGCGCCCGCGCCGCGGCCAAGTCGCCAGCGTAACGTTCTCGATCAGCCTCCGCATTGGTCGTATCGAGTTCGAGCAACACATCGCCGGCCTTCACCCGTTGCCCATCGGTGACACGAATGGCTTTCACTGCCGCGGTTTCGATCGGCTGGATGATTTTGGTACGATCATTAGGCACGATTTTTCCACGGGCCGTGGCCACGATGTCGATTTCCCCGAAGATCGCCCACAACAGCGCCAATATCGCGAAACCGACGATCAGCCCCATCGCCGCGCGCGGTGCCGGCGAAACCGGACGGTCTTGCAAGGACAAGGCCGCCGGCAGAAAATCCACCTCGTGCTCTTGCCTCGGCGGCACGTCGAGCGAATGGCGTTCGCGCCACGCCTGACGGAAGACCGCCGCATAACGCCGGAAAAAATCCGCCAGCGCCCCGCGCCGCGCCCCGCCGCTCATGTCGACAGCCCCTGTTGCAAGCGATACAGGCGGGCATAATGCCCCGCCGGGTGTCGCAAAAGCTCCTCATGAGGTCCCTGCTCGACGATCTGCCCGCAGTCGATAACCACGATGCGGTTCGCCTCACGCACCGCCGACAACCGGTGGGCGATGATCAGCACTGTGCGCCCCTGGCAGATGGCCTTCATGTTGTTCTGGATGATGCGCTCCGACTCGTAATCGAGAGCGCTGGTCGCCTCATCGAAAATCAGAATGCGCGGATTGCCAAGCAAGGCACGCGCAATGGCGATGCGCTGCCGCTGCCCACCGGAGAGTGTTGCCCCGTGTTCGCCGACCAATGTGTCGTAAGCCTCGGGCAGCTCGACGATGAAATCGTGCGCGCCGGCCAGCTTCGCCACCGCCATCACCGCCTCGATCGGCAAGCCGGGGTCAACCAGCGCGATGTTCTCGCGAATGGTCCGATTGAACAGCATGTTCTCCTGTAATACCACCCCGATCTGTCGACGCAGACTGGCGGTATCCGCCAGTGCCAGATCGACGCCGTCCACCAACACGCGACCGCGCTCCGGCACGTAAAGGCGCTGAATCAGTTTGGCCAGCGTACTTTTACCCGAGCCGGAGCGGCCGACGATGCCGATCACCTCGCCTGGCGCGATGCACAAATCGATGCCGCGCAGGATCTCCGACGTATCGGGACGATAGCGAAACACCACCTGATCGAGAACGATGCCGCCGACCAGAGGCGGCAATGTTCCGCGATGGGTCGGCGCCACTTCGCCGCGGCTATTGAGAATGTCGCCCAGGCGCTGTACCGAAATGCCGGTCTGCTGAAAATCGGTCCACAACTGCGCCAGGCGCATCACCGGCGTCGCCACCCGACCGGCGAGCATGTTGAAAGCGATCAACTGGCCGACGGTCAACTCGCCATCGATCACCAGACGCGCGCCAAGCCACAAGGTGGCCACCGTCACCAGTTTGCCGATCAGCGACACGCCTTCGTGAGCGATAGTGCCCAGCGTCGCGGTGCGAAAGCCGGCCGCGATGTAAGCGGCCAACTGGTTCTCCCAACGGCGGACCATCTGCGGTTCGACGGCCATCGCTTTCAAGGTATCGACACCATTGATGGTTTCGACCAAAAAGGCTTGGTTCTCGGCACCGCGATTGAATTTCTCGTGCAGACGGGCACGCAATACAGGTGTGACCACCAGCGACAGCAATAAATAGCACGGCAGCGAGACAATAACTATCAAAGTCAGCCAACCACTGTAGAGCAGCATCACACCGATGAACACCACCGAGAACAACAGATCAAGAACCAGCGTGATGGCGTTGCCGGTCAAAAATTGCCGGATATTCTCAAGCTCGCGGACACGGGCGACGGTGTCGCCGACGCGGCGGGCCTGAAAGTAAGCCAGCGGCAAGTTGAGCAGATGCCGGAAAAGCCGGGCACCGAGCTCGACATCGATGCGACTGGTGGTGTGGGCAAAAACGTAACTGCGCAAGCCCGACAAGACGCTTTCAAAAAGCATCACCACCAGCAAGCCGACAGCGATCACATCCAAGGTACCCAATCCACGATGCACCAGCACCTTATCCATGACCACCTGAAAAAACAGGGGCGTGACCAAGGCGAACAGTTGCAAGAAAAACGATACCAATAGCACCTCGCCGAGCAGCCGGCGGTATTTGACGATTGCCGGGATAAACCAACTGAAGTCGAAACGGGCCAGTTCGCCTGCCAGCGATGCACGCGAGGCGAAGAGGATCAATTCACCGCTCCAACCGGCAGCGAAAGCCTCGGCAGACATCACTCGCGGGTTCTGGCCGGGGATCTGGACGAGAACCTTGTCGGCATCGACGCGGGCGAGAATAAGAAAACCGCCCTCATTGTCCAGGGCAAGCGCAGGCAGAGGGGTACGGTCAAGCCGATGCCGTTCGGTACGCACACATTTGGCCTTCAGGCCCAGGCGTTTGGCGGCCAGCAGGATTTGCCTGATACCGAACGCCTGACCCGGCTCGCGGAATTCGTGGGCTAGCTGGTCGGGGTCGGCGGGAATGTTGTGAAAACGAGCGAGAATCACCAGGCCAAGCAGACCGCTGTCGAGCGGCGCGGACGCCTGCGGCGGAGCCTCGGCCGAGGGAGGGGCGGAAAAATTGATCATGGCGAAAAAAAGTAACCGCGCGCGCCCGGGCTTGAGGCAAGGGCTACGCGCGGGATAGATTCGGGCGAACCCGTCCGCGGGGAGCGGTTTCGCTGGAGGAGCGCGGGCGCCGGCAAGCACCCGCGGTATTTTACGGCCTGTTTATTGCCAGTTGGCGGCCAGAACCGGGGCCAATGTCGTCTGATAAGCGGGCGGCAAGGTCGCCTGGCCGGCGCTTGGCGGCGCAAAGGCCGCCATCGCCTGGACCAGCGTCTCGACCTGACTGTCGAGCAGACGCTTATTGTCCGCCGTCTGGAAACGTTCAACATGGTTCGCCGTGCCGCCGTACCAGTTCTGAATCGTCAGCTTGTCGTTGCCACCGATCACGCTGACCTCAAGATCGTTGCCGACATGCCGGAACCACAACTGATCGCTGGCGATACCGGCACCGAATTGCGCCAGATCGTTGTTGCCGACGGTGGTGTCGGTGTCGACCACCATGTCGGCACCACCGCCGCGCGCCAGCAGATAGGTGTCGTTGCCCAGACCGCCAGACAGGATGTCGTTGCCCACCCCGCCGTCAAGCGTGTCGTCGCCGTCGCCGCTGGCCAGAACATCGTTGCCCTCCAGCCCGTACATCCGGTCGGCGACGGCCAGCCCGTAGAGGTTGTCGTTGCCGGTGGTGCCGCGCACCGTGACGTTGGCCTGGATCGCCGCCAGATCCCAGGCCATGCCGTCGGCGAATTCGATGCGTTCGATCTGGTTCGCGCCGCCGCCGAAGTGCTCGCTGATCGTCAGCGAGTCGCTGCCGTACTGGAGAATGAGGTTGTAGCCGCTGCGCAGGGCCGTGACTTCCGTCGAGGCGACATCGAGGAAGCGAATCTTGTCGGCCGTGCCGCCGCCCGCGCCGTAGTAACCGTCGTAATTCTCGATGATGCCGTCGGCACCGTCGCCTTTCTTGAACTGGTAGGTGTCGTCGCCTTGCCCGCCATAGAGCGTGTCGTTGCCGGCACCGCCGTCAAGCGTGTCGTTGCCGGCGCCGCCGTAGAAGGTGTCGTTGCCGGCACCGCCGTCGAGGGTGTCGTCGCCGTCGCCGCTGGCCAGAACATCATTGCCCTCCAGCCCGAACAGCACATCGTCACCGGCGTTGCCGGAAAGGCTATCCGTGTCGTTATCGCCGACGATGAGATCGTTCGCGGCGTCACCACTGGCGGTGAAGCCCGTGGTCCCCTTGACCAAGGCCCCTTCCGTCGCCAGCAGGTTTCTGAACGACGCCTGTAGCGGATCGTTGGCCAACAGATCGGCCGCCCTGGTCCAGCCTTGCCAGCCGCTGTCCTTGAGCATGTCGCGGGTAGAGCGGTTGAAATCCATCAGGTCGCCGAACCCCTCCAGCGGGTTGGCGGCCAGCCGGCGGTCGAATTCGGCGTTGAGCGCGCTGAAATCCAGGCGGATGCCGTTTCCGTCAATTTGCAGGCCGATCGTGTCGAGCAGGGGCTTGAGGCGGGTTTGCAGGACCAGACCGTCGCAGACCGATTGCAGCAGCGCCTGATAGCTTTGGTTCAGCAGGTTCAAACGATCCTGTTCCAGACCGTAAATCAGCGGCGCATCGCCGCCGACCACGGTGCCGCTGCCGCCGCTGCTCGGGGGCGGTGCGAATGCCACGACCGTGGACGACGCGGTGCCGCTCGTCGGCTCGCTGCCGGGCACGCTGACGAAGGGCAGGCCGTTGAACGTTTCGAGCGTCTTCAGCAGCCGCTCGATGTGCGCCTGCTGGGCACGAATGAGCTTTTGCCGCGCCGGGGTATCGGAAATATAACCGTCGGGGCCGAATTCGATGATCTTGTAATGCGCGTTGAAGGCCTCGAGCACGCTGACGCCGGGGAGGACGAAGAACAGGTCCTGATCGGTGGCGGCGGCGGTTTCGAAGGAATCGCTGAAGTTGGCGCTGTCGGCCCAGCGGTCGATGATCGTCGCCACGGCCGTCCGGAAATCGGCGCGGCTGCCGGTGGCGGCGTCGGCGACCAGTTGCCGGAGGGCGGCGGCGAGATCCGGCGAGGCGCTGGCCGCTTCGCGCAGGTCGCGCACGGCGCCGCTGCCTTGCAGATCGGGGACGTCGGCGACGGCGTCGGTGTTCCGCGTGTCGGTGAATTGGCGATGGAAGGGGTTTTGGGCGAGGTCGAGGTGGCCGGTGCCGCCGGTCTGGCCGTCGCCGCGGGTGTAGGTGCCGGCGGCGGTCTGGACGTTGTCGCCGGCGAGGGCGAGGTGGGTGGCGGTGCTGGCGAGGGCGAGGTGGGTGGCGGTGCTGGCGAGGCCGAGGCTGACGATGCCGGCGGCGGCGAGGGTCTGCAGTTCGCCGGCGTCGGAGACGCCGTTCTGGTTCAGGTCGCGCCAGAGGCGGACGTTGGCGAACTGGGCGTCGAGGCTGCTGAAGAGGCCGTCGTGGTTGCTGTCGAGGTCGGCCAGGGCGGCGAAGCCGTCGGCGGCTTTCTGGCCGTTGGCGAGGACGGTGTCGACGCCGAAGAGTTCGTTGCCGTTGTCGATCGTGCCGTTGCCGTTCTTGTCGAGCGCGAGGAAGGCATCGTCGCCTTTGAGCCAGCCGGTGCCGGTCTTGACGCCGTCGCCGTCGCCGTCGAAGAGCACCGGGGCGCCGCCGATGCCGGTGGTTTCGAGTCCGTCGCCGTCAAGGTCGAGGACGAGGGGGTCGTGGCGGGGTTGGGCCCAGGCGCGGGCGCGGCCGAAGAGAGAATTCAATAGATCATCAAGAGTGAACCGTTTTTGATTTGCATGATATCCAGCCGCAGCCGCAGTTAGTCCAAGCGCAGCTACATACGGCAACGATACCGCTCCGACACCAAGAGCGACCGCTACTCCAACGCCAATAGTAAGGCCAGAGGCAGTCAAACTGATAGCATCTCCAAGAGACACCTCTTTCCTGCAGCAACATCGTCTGCAACTTTGACTGCGACAACAAAACCAGTTACCGCATTAATTCCCGCAATATTATTAAGCGTTGTGGGGAAAACCCAAACGATCGCGCTAGATATCTGCGCACCAGCTGCGTTAGCGGCAGCCATTCCTGACAAATCCCCGCTAGAAAATACTTCCGCAAACATACCGGAGTTATCAATATAAGTAACCACCAAAGTTACAGCATCCACTATTCCAATTTTCTTCTCCAATTAAAATTTGGCTTACGATCATTAGCAGTAAAATAATTGATTCAAACGCAATAAGGCCGACATATAACCTTCCAGCACTAGGGTGCAACCTTAATAACTCTTTAATCATTGAAAAATATGTCTTATTTACCCCACCAGCATCAACTTTAAAAATATCTCTGTAACGAGAACCAAAATATATCTGCATGCATACCGCTACCGTTATTAATAACAATAAAATCTCAGACATAAATCACCCCAATTAAGGACGCGCTGAAGTAATGGACATTTGGACGGCATCGACATATACGCGAACGCTTCCAGCCATGGCACTCTCCTGTTTATTGATTGATCTTGATCACCCAGTGGCGGATCACCGACTGCCGCAACACGGCGTCGATGCGCTGTGGTGGAAATAACCCAAAAACATTGTCAAAGTCGCGCACGATGTAAATATGAAATTGAAAATCGCGCGCTTCTTTAGTCTTGCTGTCGCACTGAAGGAGGGTTCGCAATCGGTCGATTCTTGTTTGCCGCCATTTGACGTCGACATAATACCCCGGATCAGTCACGGTAACCGGCAGACGCTCGCAGAGGTGCGTCAGCCAGTCGGTCATGGCGGCGATCACGTCGGGACGGTTAAGCAGTTCCTCTCCAAATGTCAAACCCTTGCAATACGGGTTCTGTCGGCGACCACACATGTCGCGCCCGTTGATATACGCGTGTCCGAAGGGAATCGTTGCGTTCCGGTAACGTGCGTACCTTTCCGCGACTCCATGCTCGCGACTGTCAGAACTTCCCATGTTTGACAAGTCGGGCCGAAACACCCAGTTCAGTGCGATATTCATCTCACGCCCCAGGCCGCCGAATTGGTAGTCGATGGGTTCCTTGTAACCCTGACCAACGCCGGCACATCCCGCCGCAAGCAGACAGGCCGTGAAAGCGACGAAAATCCGCCGTGCGACAGAAATAAAAGGCGCTCGATTTCCCGACTTATTCGCCCGACCATCGTCACGCGTTTCAATACGTTTTTCAGTCATGCCGCGGTTCTCCATTTCTCGTCATTGTTTGGAAAGACGCGGGCGTGGAAATACAAAACGCACCACGCCCCCCACAAAAATCCCTTTCAACAATCGATGGCTTCACATCCCGCCTTTCGCCAACGGGATGACACGCACTAGCGTCGGCGAGTGTCGACCGCGCCACAGGGTTTTGTCAAACCGTGCTGACTTATTAACCCGGCAATCAAATAGCGATTAGTGATAAAATATTGGGCATGGAAAAGATTGATGCCCGAAAACCACCCCGCGAAGCCCAAGACGAAATGCGTCGGCAGGCGATGCGGATGCGTGCGGAATTGAAATTACCCTGGAAGGAAATTGCGCGGGTGGTGGGCGTCAATATCAATACGGTTATTGGTTGGTCCAAGCG
>JAKOTN010000046.1 GCA_029776255.1 Pseudomonadota bacterium | reverse complement strand
AAAATATATCTTTCACCTGCAATGTTCAATTTGTCAATCGATGAGATAATCAATGTTGTAGAAGAGCTGAAATACGAATATGAAGTTGAAGAAAGCACTGCGACAGGAAAATATGTAATTGTATATCTTCAAAATAGGGGTAAGATATATTAAATGAATGTTTGATACAAAAAAAAAGAATTGGAGGTGTTGATGAATGAGTGAAATATTTACGGCGTTAATAACTTTGGGTGTGGTATTTGTTATACAGCTCTTGAAACCCGAGTGGTTCATCGGGTGGTTGCTTGGATTTCTGAACAAAAAACTTCCAACGGAGGCTAACAAGATTGAAAATGCACTCGGGTACAAGCTTGTAGAGACTGGGATTTATGCATTAAAGAGCAACGAAGACAACGAAAAAATCAAAGCAGCAATTGCTGAAATGGAGAAACAGCTCAAGATTATAGAAGAAGAGATAAAGCTTTTTTTAGCCTGAATGGTTTTGAAAATATCGTATTTCACGTTGAAAAAGGTAGAATATTTTTTTACAAACTCCCTGGTACTATTCCAAAACCTGCGCATGAATGGTTAGAAGAGACTTTAGAAAAAATAGACGAAGTAATGATGAGCGAAAAAGATAAAAAACAAATTGAAAAATGGAACGAGCAACTTCAAGAAAGTTGGAAAAAACTGCCTAAATAACCCCTTACCTCCTGTCATTAGCCCCTGAAAAAGGGGCGATTTTTTCGGCATCGACGATAAGCATTCTAAAACGCTCTACAATCAATTCACCCCCTGTTTCTGTATGATTTTATTGTTGACGCATAGAAAATAGATTATAGCGCATTTAAAACACATACAAGAAAGAAAAAAATTATACGAACTATTTTTCTTAATAGTAATTTAATGATTTATATATTATATTATAATAGAATATACATAAACAATTAATATAAACAGGTTGACTTTTATCGTATAATATATTATAATATAAATGAAGATAAAAAATAAAAATAAAAAGATAAAAAAAGAAAAAAAGGGTTGACATATATAATATAATATGATATAATATAATAGAACAATAAAAATAAAGGAGGAGAAAAAATGATAATAGGAGAAGAAAAAATAGTGAAAATGCAGGGTACAAAAAAGTTAGAAGATGGCACAATTTACGAAGTACATTTTGAAGCAGATTATGAAAAGAATACGAAAAAATTCGATGTATTCGTGAACGGTGAACAAATTGACAGGTTTCATGAAACAAAGAAAATTTTTTGGTACAAAGCTTT
>JAKOTN010000041.1 GCA_029776255.1 Pseudomonadota bacterium | reverse complement strand
ACTTGGTGTAACCGTTTTACTTGCCCCGCTTCCTAAACCTCCAGACCAACTGTAAGTATTTGCTCCACTCGCTGTTAATACTGAGCTTGCTCCATTACATATCGCTGTTGGACTTGCTGTTGCTGTAACTGTTGGCAATGGATTTACTGTAACACTCACTGTCGCTGTGCCTGTACATCCTGCCGTACTTGTCCCTGTTACTGTGTATGTCGTCGTTGCACTTGGTGTAACCGTTTTACTTGCCCCGCTTCCTAAACCTCCAGACCAACTGTAAGTATTTGCTCCACTTGCTGTTAATCCTGAGGTAGCTCCATTACAGATTGCTGCTGGACTTGCTGTTGCAGTTACCGTTGGCAATGGATTTACTGTTACTGTAACTGTGGCTGTGGCTGTACATCCCGCTGTAGTTGTTCCTGTCACTGAGTATGTTGTCGTTGAGCTTGGTGTAACTGTTATGCTGGCTGTTTTGCCTCCAGTATTCCAACTATAAGTGTTTGCTCCACTTGCTGTTAATACTGAGGTAGCTCCATTACATATTGCTGCTGGACTTGCTGATGCACTCACTGATGGCAATGGATTTACTGTTACACTTACTGTTGCTGTTCCCGAACATCCTGCTCCTGTTGTTCCTGTAACTGTATATGTAGTTGTTGCACTTGGTGTAACTGTTATGCTGGCTGTATTGCCTCCTGTATTCCAACTATAAGTGTTTGCTCCACTTGCTGTTAATACTGAGGTAGCTCCATTACATATTATTGCTGGACTTGCTGTTGCACTTACTGTTGGCAATGGATTTACTGTTACACTTACTGTCGCTGTTCCCGAACATCCTGCTGTACTTGTTCCTGTTACTGTGTAGGTAGTCGTTGAGCTTGGTGTAACTGTTATGCTGGCTGTATTGCCTCCTGTATTCCAACTATATGTGTTTGCTCCACTTGCTGTTAGTACTGATGTTGCACCATTACATATTGCTGATGGACTTGCTGTTGCAGTAACTGATGGTAATGGATTTACTGTGACACTTACTGTCGCTGTTCCTGTACATCCTGCTGTACTTGTTCCTGTCACGGAGTATGTAGTCGTTGCACTTGGTGTAACTGTTATGCTGGCTGTATTGCCTCCTGTGCTCCAGCTATAAGTTGTCCCTGTAATATTTGAACTTGCTGTTAATACTGAGGTAGCTCCATTACATATTGCTGCTGGACTTGCTGATGCACTTACTGATGGCAATGGATTTACTGTTACACTTACTGTCGCTGTTCCCGAACATCCTGCTGTACTTGTTCCTGTTACTGTGTATGTCGTCGTTGAGCTTGGTGTAACTGTTATGCTGGCTGTATTGCCTCCTGTATTCCAACTATATGTGTTTGCTCCACTTGCTGTTAGTACTGATGTTGCACCATTACATATTGCTGATG
>JAKOTN010000030.1 GCA_029776255.1 Pseudomonadota bacterium | reverse complement strand
CGCCCGGCCGAGCTCAGCTGCAATCTCCGCCTGCGAACGGCCATGCTTCAGCAAGGCGGTCATGCGGTATCGTTCTTCCTGGGTGAGTCGATGATACTTAGATAGCATGGCATCCTCTTTCTTGGTCGGAACAGGATGCTTCGAGTATCTCAACTCCCCGCCCTTCCGGAGGACTTGTTGCACTTACTTTGTGAATCCGCGCAACCTAAACACTCGATCAACCGGACGCCCGGCAAGCGGCGCTTCGCTTGCTTGCCAGTTTCCTTCGGCCTGCGGCCTCCGCCGGCCGGTTACCTCGAACGGTGGACTTCGTCCTTTTCCTTCTCGGGTCTTGGGTGCGCGCCGTCGGTCGCGGTCCGCTTTCTTTCCGCCGCTTTCGGTCATTCCTGGCATCGGGCGGCGGGTTTGCTTACGCCGTCGGTTTTTCCGCGGGACGCTCCGCACCTCCTTCGCCGCCGTTGCCGCCGACAAAGTGCTTTCGTGCCAGGGGCGTCGTTCCGTGGTAGGGTGGTCGCCATGCATGCACGTTTCGTCTTCATCGCTTTCTTCGCTACACCAAAGAAGCAGAGGAAATCGCGGAGAATTTTTCTGGGCAGCGCTGAAGAACCAGAGGGCGGCGGAGTGCCGCTCACGCTCAACGTCCGTTCGAGCGGATACCGTTCGCCAACGCCCAGGCGCCCCACTTACTCGGGCGAACGCCAGCCCTGAAACAGGCTGGCGTAGACAACCCCTCGTTGCGGGGAGGCCGCTCAACTTTTTCTCGTTAGCACTTACATGAACCGACTAATTGCGCTGCTGTCGCTTGTTGCTCTAGCACTTTGCGGCCCGCCTGTTGCATCGTCATTGAATCAGACTGACAGTGCTTCCAATGCCTACGAAGTGCTCCACGCCGACTTCGGTCTTTTCAATGCACCAGAATCCGGAAGGCCGCTGTTTGTGCCCGCGAAGGTGGTACCGCTCACACCGTATCAAGGCTATGGCTGGATCATGCGTATTCGCACAGACAAGCCAAGGATTAGGTGGCGTGAAGAGTTCACCCTCCCGGCAAAGCCAGACACTTGGGGCGATCCTGAGCCGTTGGGGTCGCGCTCAGTCTCAACCGACGGTCGAGTCTCGATAACAGAGCGGGAGGTTTCCCCAGATCGCGGCATCATTTTCAATTCTTGGGCCGTAGCGCCAGGCGACCCGAAGGGGCGCTATGTCATTCGCGTGTTTGTCGAAGGCTTTTTGGCGAGAGTATTTGAGTTTGATGCGCAATGAGTGCTACCCCATCCATCCACACGGATGCCGCGCGGTAAAGCCGCGTAGCGCCGGTTATGTCAGACGTTGGCCCTCATGTTCAGCCTGTTCAAGAAAGAAGGGTAATTCCCTCGATGCAAGCCATGAAAAATGGTTCACCAAAGAACTGGAATGATTTCACCGGCCACCGCGTAATCTGTCGGAACCTGACACCTACTGTCAGATCAAATCGGAACTTCTACAAGTGATACCCCCCGCCGCCTCTCGCACCTCACAAGCAAATTACGTCGTCGACAAGCAGCCAGTATTGTCGTATCATGCGCCGCGCTGAAAGGTCGCTTGTGCTTTCGATAGGAGTTTGACAACGCTTGATGAGGCATCCGCCAAGATCAGTGTGGGGGGGTATAGCTCAGTTGGTAGAGCAGCTGACTCTTAATCAGTAGGTCGTAGGTTCGATCCCTACTGCCCCTACCAAACAGGCGGAAAGTGACAGTACTCGTCAATCCGTCTTTTTTTCACCGATTCGGATATTTGCCACGAAGCGGCTTTTTTTTTTCGACGCGAGCCAATAAGAAAAAGAAAGCCGAAAGTAGCCGGTTGGCAATAATCGGTCGTCTTTTGCTCCAGTTCCAGGATGGTTGGTCGTTTCCCGGGCGAGGCACCCGCTTCCATTGAAGACCTTTTTTCGCTAGCATGGCAAGAGCTTAGAAAAACCCCCCGCCGAGTTACGCCGGCTGCCTATCCTGGCCCACGCTCCCGCTACGCATCTTCCCCCCGTTCCCGCAAGAGGACTTCCATGAGCGAACATATTCACTACGTTACGGACACCAGCTTTGCCACCGAGGTGTTGCAAGCGACGCAACCCGTGCTCGTCGATTATTGGGCCGAATGGTGCGGTCCATGCAAAATGATCGCGCCCTTGCTTGACGACATCGCCAACGATTATGCTGGAAGGCTAAAAGTCGTCAAGGTGAATATCGATGAAAACCAGCGCATACCGGCAAGCTACGGCATCCGCGGCATCCCGACGTTGATGCTGTTCAAGAACGGCAATGTCGAAGCCACCAAGGTTGGTGCCCTGTCGCGATCGCAGCTGATCACCTTCATTGACAGCAACCTGTAAAATCGATACCCTGCACCTGAAGGTTTCGCGGTCGTCGCCGCAGTCGTTGCAATTCGCCGGATACGTGAAATACGCCGATCACCGCGAAACGAAAGTCCGCACACGACCTTCAGACCTCTTCTCCCTACCGTAGCAGCCCCTACCGCTCTCCCCGACTCCTTGCGCATCGCGCGTCGCGGCTTCGCGCGCATGGCGTTTTGTTTCTCCCTTCTCCGTCTCCCGCACATGCACTTATCCGAACTCAAGGCTCTCCATGTAAGCCAGCTTCTCGACATGGCCGTCACCAACAATGTCGAAGGGGCGAACCGGCTTCGCAAGCACGAACTGATCTTTGCCCTGTTGAAGAATCAGGCCAAGAAAGGCGAAAGCATCTATGGCGACGGCACGCTGGAAACGTTGTCGGACGGTTTCGGTTTTCTCCGCTCGCCCGACACCTCCTACCTCGCCAGCACCGACGACATCTATGTCAGCCCCAGCCAGATCAGACGCTTCAATCTGCATACCGGCGACACGATAGAAGGCGAAATCCGCACGCCAAAAGACGGTGAACGCTATTTCGCGCTGGTAAAGGTCGACAAGATCAATGGCGAGCCCCCGGAGGCGTCGAAAAACAAAATTCTCTTCGAGAACCTGACGCCGCTGCACCCCTCCGAGCACCTGAAGCTTGAGCGCGACATTCGCGGCGAGGAGAACATCACCAGCCGCATCGTCGACATCATTGCTCCCATCGGCAAGGGCCAACGCGGCCTGCTGGTCGCCAGCCCGAAAAGCGGCAAGACGGTAATGATGCAGCACATCGCGCACGCGATTACCACCAACCATCCAGATGTGACATTGATCGTGCTGTTGATCGACGAACGCCCGGAGGAAGTGACCGAGATGACGCGCTCGGTACGTGGCGAGGTCGTCGCCTCGACATTCGACGAGCCGGCAACGCGGCACGTGCAGGTTGCCGAGATGGTCATCGAGAAAGCCAAGCGCCTGATCGAACACAAACGCGACGTCGTGATCCTGCTCGACTCGATCACCCGCCTGGCTCGCGCGTATAACACCGTGCAACCGGCGTCGGGCAAGGTGCTGACCGGCGGCGTCGACGCCAATGCGCTGCAAAAACCGAAACGCTTCTTCGGTGCCGCCCGCAATATTGAAGAAGGCGGCTCGCTGACCATCATCGCCACCGCCTTGATCGATACCGGCAGCCGCATGGACGACGTGATTTACGAGGAGTTCAAGGGCACCGGCAACATGGAAATCCATCTTGACCGCCGCATGGCCGAAAAACGCGTCTATCCGGCGATCAACGTCAATCGCTCCGGCACACGCCGCGAGGAACTGCTGCTCAAGCCGGATGTGCTGCAAAAGATGTGGGTGCTACGCAAGTTGCTGTACAACATGGACGATCTCGAGGCGATGGAGTTCTTGCTCGACAAGATCAAGGCCACCAAGAACAACGCCGAATTCTTCGACTCGATGCGGCGCTGAGCCGCACCGGTCACCAAGTCAGCCGCCGGGCCCGGCGGCGGTGACACCAACCGCGGTATCCTCTTCGATGGCCAGCAGCAATATCCGCGCTACACGCGGCGATAGCAGCATCGCCAAGTGGCCGACACCATCGATGGCGACGCCGTGCGCGCCGGGCAACAACAGATTGTCTTGCGGGGTGACGAAATTGTCGTGCCCGCTATAGATCACCAAGGTATCGGGCCTCGTTGGCGAACCGGACAGGGATTGTAGCCAGGCGCTGTCCGGCAACATCTGGCGCGCGTTGTCGCCGAAACCGATGACCGCCAGGCGGCTCCCCTGATGTGGTGTTCCCAGCGTCACCAGCCGCGCGACTTTGGCCTCGCCAAAGCGCCGCAGATACGCGCGTGCAACCAGCCCCCCCATGCTGTGCCCGATCACGATCAACTGATCGCTACCGGTTTCGGCGAGCACCTCGTCAACGCGCCGGGCCAACGGCTCGACATAGTTGTCGATACTGGTGAAGACCGGCTCGAGGTTGATCGTCGCCACTCGCCAGCCGGCGCCCCGCAGGCGACGGCGCAGCCACCACCAGCTCGCCCGCGAGCAGCAATACCCGTGAACCAGCAGAATCGGCGGACGCGTGTCGACCGATGCGCCGTCTGCCTGCAAACGGTCGGCGTCCATCCACCAGTTTTCGAATGGCGAAATCACGACAAAGTTGGCAAGTATCGCCGCGTACTCGCCGACGACCAAGCGCAGCGTTTGCCAGGGCGGCAATCCGGAACACGCGCGGGCGGCGACGAAAGTGAGCGCGGTCGCCGCCGCGCGCAGCAGCGCGACGCCAGCCAGGGCCAGCAATCCGGCGGTCGCCGGCTCGAAAGCGCCGACGAAAAGTGCCGCGGCGAAATAGAGCGCCGCTTCCAGTACAAGCGATAAACGCAAGGCTCTCGACAACATGACGCCGTTTTCCTTCACAGGACGGGCAACGGCCTGCCGGCAAGTTCGGCCGCCAACAGGCTGGCATTACGAGCCGTCAAACCGTAGATCGACAGTTGCGGGTTGACGCCCAAGCTGGTGGGGAAAACCGAACCGTCGTGGACCGACAGGTTGTCGAGCCAGAAATGCCTGCCGCGGTGGTCGACCACCCCGCGCTGCGCGCTATCGGCCATGCCACAGCCGCCCATCACGTGCGCGCTGACGACCCGGCACAAGAACGGCTTCAGCGGCAAGGCGGCAATCCCCTTCTTCGCCTCCGCCCAACTGGTGTAACCGACAACCGTTTCATGAACCGGTGCCACCCAGCGCGCACCGCCCGCGAACTGGATTTCCGCCATCGCCAACAAGGCACGGCGGGCCCCCTCCCAGAAAACATCGTCAAGCGGATAGTCGAGCACCGGCAGACCGTCGCCGCCGAGACGCACCCGCCCACCGTGACTCTCCGGGTGAAAGCCGTCGCGCAACAGCGCCAACAACACGTTAGCGTTGGCGAACTCGCCCATCAATTTCCGATGCGCCTCGCCGAAACCCTGTAGCGTCGTCGCATAGAGCACCGGATGCAAGGGCGCGGTCTCGATCTTGAAGCCAAGCGCACCGTCGATCGGTGCCTGATGCAGAAAGTGATCGGTGTAAATCGATTGCGGCGCGCCGGCGAAAGCGTCCACGCGTGTCGGTAGCAAGGCCGCCGAAATCACCACCGGGTGCAGAAATGTACGCTTGCCGAGCAAACGCCGCGGATCCGGCACTCCGCTACGCAGCAGCAGCGCCGGGCTACCGATGGCGCCCCCGGCGATGACGAAATGCCGCGCGCGCAACTGCACGCGCCGACCCGCCGGATGAATACCATCGGCCTGCAACGCCTGACAGTCGAGCGTGGTGACGCGCCCCCCGGAAAAGCGCAGGCGCTCGGCGCGCAAACGAGTGTACAAGATCGCTCCCCGGTTCAAGGCTGCGGGAAGGGTCGTCAACAGCATCGACTGCTTGGCATTGGTCGGACACCCCATGCCACAGTAACCGAGATTCCAGCACCCCTTGACATTGCGCTTGATGAGACCGACTTCAATGCCGAGTTTTTCGCCGCCATTGGCGAGCACCCGATTGTTGGCATTAGGCGGCATCTCCCAGTCGTGAATCGATAACGCCTTCTCCATGCGCGCGAACCACGGATCCAAGACCGGCGAACTCAATTGCCCCAAGCCAAAACGTTGACGCCAAAACGCCAGCACGGCGTCCGGCGTGCGGAAACTGCTGGTCCAGTTCACCGTCGTCGAGCCACCGACGCAACGCCCTTGCAGAATATTGATTGCTTTGTCGGCCGTCTTGCGCGCTGCCGATTCCTGGTAAAGCTCGGGGTAGGCCACCGCCTCGCGCATCTTGAAATCGCTTGACGAACGCAATGGCCCTTCCTCGACCAGCACCACCCGCAAACCGGCGTCGCTGAGAATATCCGCCGTGACGCCACCGCCGGCGCCGGTGCCGACCACCACCACGTCGGCCTCGACCGTCTGGCTCTCCGCCAGCGTCGAGGCGTCGATATGCCGCCAACCGGTGGTCAAGCCATGCTTGATCGGATCGTGCATCAGAACATCCCCCGTGGCGGCCCTGGGTAAGCGATGGCCTCCCAACTGTCAGGGCGAGCGTACCACGCGCCAAAAGTCAGATCGTGCAATGCCGCGTAGGCGCTCTGCAACAGACGCAGACGACTGGTCCGCCAGGATTGCAGGAATTCCGACACCTCAACGCCTCGCGCCTCGCGCCACGGCCGGCCGATTCCGGTCAGCGCCAGGCGACCGGGGGCGATGACCAACAAGCCGAACAACTCGCCGATTTCCCGCTGCGTGGCCAACGGGAAACCGGCCACCGTGGCCGCAATCCCATCGACCGTCAGCGCCAGCAACCGGCGGCGCGGCGCCTCGTCATTCGGCAACACGCCCGCGAGCAAGGCAGCGGCGATCGCGCCGAGCATTTCGCGCTCGGCGTCGCTCAGGGGACGCGCGCCGGCGGCGTTGAGCCAGCCGGCGGTGGACAGCAACACGCTGCCGGCCAGACCCGTCTTGATAAATCGCCGCCGACCGGGCGTCATCGCATCATCAACCTCGTCAAACGCTCGAACAACGCGCCGTACGGCGGCTTGAGCAGACCGACACCGGAAAATCGCGACTGCCGGAAAACCGCCCGCCGTACCGAAAAAGTTTCAAAGCCGGCAAAGCCGTGATAGCACCCCATGCCGCTCGGCCCGACGCCGCCGAAAGGCAGATTGTCCTGCGCGATATGCAGCACGACATCGTTGATCGTCACGCCGCCGGAAAGGGTTTCGCGCAACACCCGCTCGATATTCGCGCGCCGCCGATCAAAATAGTACAGGGCCAGCGGACGAGGCCGTTGATTGACGAACGCGATCGCCTCGCCGAGATCGAGATAGGTCCGTAACGGCAGGACCGGGCCAAAGATTTCCTCGCGCATCAGGTGCAATTCGTCGCCCGCACCACACACCACCAGCGGCGGCAAGCGGCGTTGCTCCGGATCGGCGGCGACACCCGGCGCGAGCGCCACGATTCGCGCACCGCTGACCCGCGCCTCGGCCAGCCAGGAATCGAGTCGCGCATAGTGGCGCCGATCGATCAGCGACGAATAATCCGCCGAATGCTCGATGTCGGGGTAGCACGTGGCCAGCACGCGGCGGGCGATATCGATGAACGCCTTTTCCTGGCCAAGGGGTAACAGCACATAATCGGGCGCCACGCACGTTTGTCCGGCATTCATGCACTTGCCGACGACGATGCGCTCCACCGCATGCGCGAAATCCGGTTCGTCCAGCCCCGGCCCGATGATCGCCGGCGACTTGCCGCCGAGTTCCAGCGTCACCGGCGTCAGATTGTCGGCGGCGGTGCGCATCACCTGCCGCCCCACCGCGGTCGAACCGGTAAACAACAGGTGATCGAAAGGCAGCCCGGAAAACTCGCGCGCGACGCCGGCATCGCCTTCCACGACCGACAACTCGTCGTCGGCAAAATACTTGGCGATCAGATCGGCAAACAACGACGCCGTACACGGAGTCATCTCCGACATTTTGACCAGTGCCCGATTGCCGGCGGCCAAAGCGGCAACCAACGGCCCAACCGCCAGATAAACGGGATAATTCCAGGGCACGATGATGCCGACGGCGCCCAAGGGCTGGTGGCGAACCTCCGCGCGGGCCGGTTGAAACCACAGCCCCACCGATCGACGATCCGGACGCATCCAGCCAGCGAGGTGGCGGCGGGCGTGTGTCAGCGCCGCCTGGCTCGGAAAAAGTTCAAGCAAACGCGTCTCCGCCGGCGAGCGATGCCCGAAATCGCGGCGCACGGCGTCAATCAGCGCCGTCTCGTTATCCCGTAATAAACGATCCAGCGCCCGCAAACGGCGCTGGCGGACGGCTAGATCGGGATTCGGATCGGCGCGCGCAGCCAGTTGCAGCCTGAAAAAACGACTGACCAACGAATCGGAATGGGACATCGCGCAAGTCCTCGCCAATGGGTACCGCTCAAAGTGTATGCCCGATACGGCCAACGCTCTAGGGTACGCCCACTAAACGCCCCTCGCGCGACCGTGCATAATTCGCCGCCATGGACGATCACACCGCTTCGCTCGAAAAATCGCAGAGCGCGGAAGCGCTGCGGCATTATCTGAAAATCGCGAAAGACCTTCGCCAACGGGCCAATGAAAATCCCGCCACGGCGGACAAGCGTTTACGCCTGCGCGAGTGGCAGGCCCGACGCCTCGCTCGAAGCCACGCCGCCCTGTTGACCAGCACCCGTTTCAGCAAGGCCGCGCGGTTTTTTCTGTCCGATCTTTACGGGCCGAAGGATTTCAGCAGCCGCGATGACGAAGTCGAGCGCATCCTGCCGCTGCTGGTCAAGATGTTGCCGTCTTCGGCGCTGCGCACCGTCGCCCTGGCGGTCGAACTCGACGCCCTCACCGAACGGCTCGACGCGGCGATGGTCGCCGAACTCAGCGCTGCCGGACGAATCGAGACTGTCGACGAAGACGCCTATGCCGCCGCTTATCGCGCTGTCGGTTGTCGACCGGAGCGTCAGCGCCAGATCGAGCTGATTCGACAGACCGGGCAGGCGCTTGACCGCTTCGCCAAAAAACCGCTGGTCACCCGCCTTCTCACCCTGATGCGCCGTCCCTCCCATCTCGCCGGTCTCGGCGACCTGCATGAATTTCTTGAACGCGGCTTTCGCGCATTCCAGCAAATGGGCTCGGCCACGGAATTTCTCGAGGCCATCGACAGCAAGGAACAACGGCTGCTGGAGCGGCTTTTCGCCGGTAGCGAGCATCCCTTCCGCTAGTGCCCGCGCAGGGCGCGAAAGCAGCCAGCTTTACATGCCGTCACATAACGCCACACAGACGCCACAGATCCGGCGAGAGGCTCCCTGTACCATGCAGTTGTCGCCGAGGTGCTTCTTCCCCTCCCCCTCCCCCTCCGAAGTGCCACGGCGACGGCATCACCGGCCCGCCCAGCCCCCACTGCGCGGGCCGCTTTTTTTGCTCGTTCGGCGGTAAGCGATTCGAGCGGGCACGACGCGCGACTCAACAAACGCCGTTCAAACGCTCGTCGATCAACTCGATCCAGTGCCGCACCGGCGTGGTACCGCCGCTCTGGAGATGCGTCTGGCAGCCGACATTGGCGGTGACCAGCACATCGGGCGCGGAAGCAGTCATCGCCGCCAGTTTGTTGTCGCGCAACTGTCTGGCCAGTAGCGGCTGGCTGATCGAATAGCTGCCCGCCGAACCGCAACACAAGTGCGCGTCGGCAATTGGCACGATCCGGTAGCCGGCGGCAGCGAGCAGTCCTTCGACGACACCGCGGATTTGCTGCCAGTGCTGCAAGGTACAAGGCGAATGAAAAGCGACCCGCCGGCCAGCGCGGTCGGTACCCGATTCCCGCAGCAAGCGGCTCAGCGCTTCCTGCTCGGATGCCAGCACCTCGGAAACATCGCGGGTCATCGCCGCGATTCGCGCCGCTTTCTCAGCGTAGGCCGGATCGTGTCGCAGCAGCACGCCGTAATCGCGAACATGCGCGCCGCAACCCGAGGCGGTCATCACGACGCCTTCGACACCGTTCTCGAGATGCGGCCACCAGGCGTCGATGACCCGGCGGATGTCGTCGAGCGCCGGCGCCTTGGCGTGCAGATGGTGCCGCATGGCACCGCAACAGCCGGCACCTGGCGCTTCGAACAAGGCAATGCCCAGACGGTCCAGGACGCGCGCGGCGGCGGCATTGGTGTTTGGCGTCAGCGTCGACTGGACGCAACCGGCAAGGACGATCATTCGCCGCCGGTGAGCCGCCGGTCGCGGCCACGGCTTGGCGGTGACGATGTCCGGCACTTTTTCCGCCAGTTTGGCGGGCAAACAGGCTCGCAGCAAGCGCCCCACGCGCACCGAGGGCGCGAAAATCCAGCGGCGCGGCACGGCTTCGGTGAGCAGCAGACGTGTCGCCCGCGCGGCCAAGGAACGCGGCACGCGTTGCTCGACGAGGCCTCGCCCGATGACCAGCAAACGATAGTAATTGACGCCCGACGGGCAAGTCGTCTCGCAGGAGCGGCAACTCAGGCAGCGATCGAGATGGCATTGCGTTTTTTCGCTCACCGGCCGCCCTTCGAGCAGTTGTTTGATCAGGTAGATGCGCCCGCGCGGCCCATCGAGTTCGTCGCCAAGCAACTGAAAAGTCGGGCAAGTGGCGTTACAGAAGCCGCAGTGAACACAGGCGCGCAAGATCGCGTCGGCCTCGCGTCCCTCGGCGGTGTCCTTGATGAAATCGGCGAGATGGGTTTCCATGGTCAGCGCACGATCAAAAGTCGGGATACAAGCGACCGGGATTGAACACGCCTCGCGGATCGAAGGCGTGCTTCAACTTGCGGTGGATGCGCAGCAGCGGCCCGCTCAGCGGCTGAAAAACGCCGTATTCGGCCTTCATCGCGTCGGTGGCACGGAACAGCGTGGCGTGCCCGCCGACGACGGCGCCGGCGGCGCGAATCGCCTGGGCGTCGCCGCCACGCCACCAGCGCTGCGCGCCGCCCCATTCGATCAGGGTCGCGCCGAGCGCTTGCGGCGCGGCAGCCGACGGCAACGAGAGGCGCCACAGCGGGGCATCGCCAGCGAAAAAGGCATGCGTCTGTTCGCGGATCGAGGACCAGAAAACCGTGGCCTCGTCATCCGCCAGAGCATCGCCAGGCAAGGTCCGCTGCGCGGCGGCGACGGCGGCGACGGCGCCCGACAGGCGCAGGGTGAGAACGCCATCGTGCCAGGCGGACGCCGAAATCGGCAGCGGCTGGCCGGCCCAGCGATTGAGTCTGTCGAGCGCACCCGATTCGTCCATCGTCAGACGCAGGCTTTTTTCCGCCGCCGGCAAGGGCAACACCTTCAACGACACCTCGAGAATCAGACCAAGCGTGCCCAGACTGCCGGCCATTAATCGCGACACATCGTAGCCGGCGACATTCTTCATCACCTGCCCACCGAAAGAGAGGATTTCGCCGGTGCCGGTCAGCACCTTGACGCCAAGAACGAAGTCGCGCACCGCGCCGACCGCCTGCCGACGCGGCCCGGACAAGGCGGTGGCCAACATGCCGCCGACGGTTGCCAAGTCGGAAAAATGCGGCGGTTCAAAAGGCAGGAACTGTCCCTGTTCGGCCAGCGCGGCTTGTAGATCGTTCAACAGGGTGCCGGCACGCGCGGTGACCACCAGTTCGGTCGGTTCGTAGGCGACGATGCCGCGGTTGGCCCGGACGTCGAACGGCTCGCCGAGTTCGGGACCGCCGTAGAACGCCTTGCTGCCGCCACCGCGAATCGCCAGCGTGCCACCCCTGTCGGCGGTTTCGGCCACACGGTCGGCCCAGTTTTCGGTCAAGGTCTCCAAGGTATCGATCACGATTTTGGCGCAACGAAAGTGACCGGCGCCGTGCCTGCCCGTGCGAGGGTGTATTCGCGGCAGCGCGCCAGCGTCGGCACGCCCTTGCCGGGATTGAGCAAGCCGTCTTCATCGAACGCCGCCTTGAGGCGATGGAAAGCGGCGATTTCACCGCTGGCGAATTGCTCGGCCATCAAATCGATTTTTTCCAGGCCGACACCGTGTTCGCCGGTGATCGTGCCGCCAAAACGAACCGACAGTTCGAGAATCTCGGCCCCGAAGGCCACTGCCCGCTCGAGTTCGCCCGCCTGATTGGCGTCGTACATGATCAGCGGATGCAGATTGCCGTCGCCGGCATGAAAAACATTGGCGCAACGCAAGGCGTATTTCCGCGACAGGGCTTCGATGGCTTCGAGCATGTCGGCCAGACGCTTGCGCGGAATGGTCCCGTCCATGCACAAGTAATCCGGCGTCACCCGCCCGACCGCCGGGAAGGCGGCCTTGCGACCGGCCCAGAAGCGCAGGCGCTCGACTTCGCTTTGCGAGACGCGAATTTCGGAGGCGCCGCTGTTGTCGAGAACCTCCACGACGCGGACGATCTCCTCGGCCACTTCTTCCGGCGTGCCGTCCGATTCGCAAAGCAGGATCGCCTCGGCGTCGAGGTTGTAACCCGCCTTGACGTACGGCTCGACGGCGTGGATCGCTTTCTTGTCCATCATTTCCAGGCCAGCCGGGATGATGCCGGCGGCGATGATGCGCGCCACCGCCTCGCCGGCGCGCCGCACGTCGGCGAACGAGGCGATCACCACCTGCGCCAACGGCGGTTTGGGCGTCAACCGCACCGTCACCTCGGTCAGCAGCGTCAACAGCCCTTCCGAGCCGTTGATGAGCGCGAGCAAGTCGTAGCCGGCGGCGTCGAGAGCGGCGCTGCCGAACTCGACGCTCTCGCCGTCGATGGTCAGCCCGCGCACGCGCAGCACATTGTGCACCGTCAATCCGTATTTCAGGCAGTGCACACCGCCGGAGTTCTCGGCGACGTTGCCGCCGATGGTGCAGGCGATCTGCGACGACGGGTCCGGCGCGTAATACAGGCCGTAAGGCGCCGCCGCCTCCGACACCGCCAGATTGCGCACGCCGGGTTGCACCACCGCGGTACGCGAAAATGGATCGACGCGGAGGATTTTCTTCAGCCGGGCCATCGACACCACCACGGCGTCGGGGTGCGGCGTGGCGCCGCCCGACAAGCCGGTGGCCGTGCCGCGCGGCACCACCGGCACCCGCAATTCATGGCAGATCCGGAGGATCGCCCGCACCTGCGCCTCGTTTTCCGGCAAGGCCACCAGCGAAGGCAAGCACCGATAGGCGGTGAGTCCGTCGCATTCGTAGGGTCGCAAATCCTCCTCGACCGTCAGCAGCGCGTCGGCCGGCAATACCACCGACAAACGCGCGATCAAGGCCGGTCGATCCACCGCGAACCGCGGATCGCCGGTGCTGAAGTCAAGGCTCATGGCGCTCAATGCTTGCCGTTGTAACCCGGCAGTCCCGCGGCTTCGCTGGAGTTGGCCAAATGAATGGCCTCTTCGATCAACACCTCCCGGTCGGCGTCCTTCATTTTGGCCAGCAGGATGTCGACATCCTCGATCTGGTTCTTCAGCAGGCGATTGTCGAGAATCATTCGCATCCTGAAAAACTGCGCCCACTGAAATTCGGCGAAATCGGCCGGCATCTTGTTGTAGCCGAAGTGCGTGCGCACGTACCACGCCAGACCGCGGTAGGGATCGTTGCTCAGGTCCTTGACATGTGCCGGCAAGGCCGAGGGCTGCAGCGGTCCGCCGCCCATGTGGTCGAAGAGATACAGCCAACGGTTGTCGTGCATCGCTTTCCAGAAGTTGTAGTCCTTGAGCACGGCCCAGTTATAGATCACCTCGACGGCGACCCGCGCATTGTTTTCGTCGATGCCGGCCTCGTTCTTGCCATGCGCCACTTCCCACACCGCCCGCGCCAGATGATGGTGATCGGTCAGGTAGTATTTGTCGGTGTTGCCGATCACGATCGGAACAGGCCGGGTGATCAGATAGGCCAAAAGATCGTCGTGACTTTTCTTGCGCATCGACTCCACCCGGGCATTGACTTCGTCCATCCCGACGCCGCACTGCGTCGGATGCAGGTCGGCGACCCGCAATTGATACAACTGTCCGCCACGATGCGCGGTCGGCGTACATTCTTCGTAATCGAAATCCATGCATTCCTCTCCTTGGTTGTGCTTCCCTCACCACGTGGCGCGACCAGCCGCCCGAACGACAACACGACTCTCGCGGTAAACGACGGCTGTTGTCAAATCGGATTCCCTCCCCGCTAGCCGGAAGCGATGACGGTGCTCGCGGACGCCGAACCCGTACACTACAATGAATTATCGACGATTGAATTCCTGCGATGCCGCGCAAGCGCCAACTTGCAGGCGCCTCGTTCGCCGACTTCAACGGCGCCCCATCATTCACCCCATATCGAAATTTCGCCGACGTCATGGACAACACCATTCTGGTTCTCAACGCAGGCTCGTCGAGCCTGAAATTCTCGGTTTTCGCCGTTCCCAAGACCGGCGATCTGCGCGTCATGGCGCTCGGACAAATCGAAGGTCTGGGCACCGCGCCACACTTGAAGGCCAAGGATGGCGACGGCTGCGTCCTGGCCGATGTCCGCTGGAACACCAGCGAGGTGAGCACCCATGTGCAAGCCCTCGATGAAATCGCCGCGTTGCTGCGCAGTCGCTTCAGCGGCCAGGAAATGATCGCCGTCGGCCATCGCGTCGTCCATGGCGGCCCCGATCATTCGGCGCCCTTGCGGATCACGCCGCAAGCAATGGCAACGCTGCAAACCTTCGTGCCTCTGGCGCCCCTGCATCAACCGCACAACCTGGCCGCCATTCGCGCCTTGCAGGAGGCCCGGCCCGATTTGCCGCAGGTGGCGTGTTTCGACACCGCGTTCCACCGCGCCCAAGATACCGTCGCGCAGTTCTACGGCCTGCCCCACGAATACTATGAACGCGGCGTTCGCCGTTACGGTTTCCACGGTCTGTCGTACGAGTACATCGCCGCCACGCTGCCAGCCGTCGCGCCGGAAATCGCCGCCGGACGCGTGGTGATCGCCCACCTTGGCAGCGGCGCCAGCATGTGCGCGATCCACAAGGGCCAAAGTGTCGGTAGCTCGATGGGGTTTACCGCGCTCGATGGGCTGATGATGGGCACCCGGCCCGGCAACATGGATCCCGGTATCGTTCTCTACCTGCTGCAACAGGAAGGCTTGTCGGCCAAGCAGATCGAAGACCTGCTCTACAAGCGTTCCGGCCTGCTCGGACTGTCCGGCATCAGCAACGACATGCGCGCCCTGCAGAACAGCGACTCGCCGCGCGCCAGACTGGCCATCGATCACTTCGTTTATCGCATCAACCGCGAACTCGGCGCATTGGCGGCGGTGCTCGGTGGTCTGGACGCGCTGGTATTCACCGCCGGCATCGGCGAAAACAGCGCCCTGATCCGGCAAATGGTCTGCGAGCAGGCGCATTGGCTTGGTCTGGACCTCGATAAGACAGCCAACGAAAACGGTGCGGCGCGCATCAGTGGCGCCGACAGCAAAGTGTCGGCGTGGGTACTGCCGACCAACGAGGAACTGATGATCGCGCGGCACACCCGTACCGTGCTCGGCTTGTAGTCACCAACCCACTGGAGGAAGATCGTTCAATACCGGCAGGCGAACCGGAAGGCGGGTCGCTCCCGGCGGCACGTTCAGGCACCACGTTCATTTTCGCCGCAGGCGAACGGATTCGAGGCCATGAATCGATCGTCGCGACACGTCAGCGCCCGGCGATCACAGCCGGTTACACAACCGGGACACAGGCGCAACAGATCCGCGATCGCCAACTGGCTATAGTTCGACCTGTCGCTGCCGCGCACTCCCCCTCCCCCTCCCCCAGCGGCGGCGATAGCTTCACCCGGCCTGCTCAGCCTCTCCCTCTGAGCGGGCCGTTTCTTTTGGCCCGGCCTATAATGCGACTCGCCCGCCAAGGACAAAGCGCTTGTTCGCGTCCGCGCCAAGGGTCTGATTTTCTGGAGTGCTGTGATATGAACCGATGGGTACGAGTCGCCACCAGCCTCTTTTCGTCGCTGCTTTTGGCTTTCCTCCCGGCAACCGGCGGCGCGGCCGCTTCAGCGCCGACAGGCGCGCGGCCCGCTCTGCCGGCCGGAACCGTCACACTGAGTACCGTCGAGGGAATTACCGAATACCGGCTGGCCAACGGCCTGCGCGTGATCCTGTTCGCCGATGCCGCCAAGCCGACGGCAACGGTGAATGTGACCTACCTGGTCGGCTCGCGCCATGAAAACCATGGTGAAACCGGCATGGCGCACCTTCTCGAACACCTTATTTTCAAGGGATCGCGGAATTTCGCCAATCCCACGCGCGAGTTCAAGGCCCGCGGCTTCGACATCAACGGCAGCACCTGGCTCGATCGCACCAACTACTACCTGACTTTTCCGGCGAGCGACGACAACATCAAGTGGGCACTGGCCTGGAGTGCGGATGCGATGGTCAATTCATTCATCGCCAGAAAGGATCTGGACACGGAAATGAGCGTCGTCCGCAACGAATTCGAAATGGGCGAGAACGATCCGGCCAGCGTGATGCTCAAGCGCACGCAATCGCTGCTTTTCGACTGGCACAACTACGGCAACAACACCATCGGCGCGCGCAGCGACATCGAAAACGTCAAGATCGAGAATCTTCAGGCGTTCTATCGCAAGTACTATCAGCCGGACAACGCCGTGCTGACGGTGGCCGGAAAATTCGACCGGCGGCAGGTTCTCGCCTGGGTCGCCGGCACATTCGGCAAGATTCCACGGCCAACGCGCGCGCTTGGCGACGCCTGGACGGTGGAACCGACGGCAGACGGCGAACGCCAGTTCGTCGTCCGGCGCAAGGGCGAGGTACAAATCGTCACTCTCGCCTACCGCACGCCCTCCAGCCTGCACGACGATTCCGACGGCATCGGCATGGCCAGCGAAATCCTCGGCGACACGCCGAACGGCCGCCTGTACCGCGAACTGGTGCCCACCGGTCTGGCGACGCAAGTGTTTTCCTACACCATGGACACCCGCGACCCCGGTTTCGTGGTCTTCGGCGCCATGGTCAACAAGGGGCAGCCGCTCGAACCCGTTCGCGACCGGATGATCGCGGTGATCGAGGGCGGCTTCGCCAAGGAAGCCGCCAGCGCCGCCGAACTGCAACGCGCGGTCGACCAGTCGCGGACCGCCTACGAACGAGCGCTCGCCGACCCGGAAACATTCGCCGTGACGCTCTCCGAGTTCATCGCCCTCGGCGACTGGCGCCTGTTCTTCTACGGCCGCGATCAACTCGAGAAAATCGGCACCGCGCAGGTCGATGCCGCCGCCGGCAAATATCTGGTGCGCGACAATCGCGTTCTCGGCACCTTCATTCCCGAAGACGCGCCGCAGCGCGCGGAAATACCGTCGACGCCAACGGCGGCGCGCGTGTTGGCCAACTACCGGGCGCGTGAAACCGGAGACGCCGGCGAAAGCTTCGACCCCTCGCACGACAACATCGCCCAGCGCTCGCGCTTGCAGGCTTTCGGCGACCTCAAGCTGCTGCTGCTGCCGAAAAAAAACCGCGGCCAAACCGTCAATGTCGCGCTCAGCTTCCGCTGGGGCGACGAAAAATCGTTGCAGAATCGCGGCATGGCCGGAGCCCTGACGCATGCGATGCTCGACCGCGGCACCCATCGCCTGAGTCGCCAGCAGTTGGCCGACGAGATGACGCGCCTGAAAATGCGCGGTCGCCTGACCCATTTCGAAACCACCCGCGACAAGTTGCCCGAGGCGTTGCGACTGGTGGCGCACATCCTGCACGACGCCAGTTTCCCGGCGGCGGAGTTCGAGGAACTCAAGCGCGAGCAATTGACCGCGCTGCAAGCGCAACTCGACAACCCGGAAGCGCTGTCGAACGACGCCCTGTCCTCGCATTTCAACACCTATCCGCCGGGCGACCCGCGCTACCATGGCTCGCTGACCGAGCGCATCGAGCGGCTGCGTCAACTCAGCCTCGACGACGTGACCCGCTATTACCGCGAACTGGTGGGCACCGCGCGCGGTGAAATCGCCATCGTCGGCGATTTCGACGCGCCGGCCATCGCCAGCGAAATCGGCGCGCTCTTCCCGGCACGCGTCTCCGGATCGCCCTACGCCCGCGTCGACCGCGAATTCCGCGAGGTCGCGCCGCAGCGCGTGCTGATCGACACGCCGGACAAGGAAAACGCCTATCTGCGCGCCCGCCTCGACATCCGCCTGCGTGACGACGATGCCGACGCCGCGGCGCTGTATGTGGCGAACAACATCTTCGGTGGTCAGGGCGGGTTGTCCAGCCGGCTGATCGATCGCTTGCGCCAGCAGGACGGTCTCAGCTATAGCGTCGGCTCGACGCTCTCCATGAGCAGTCGCCAGCGGCTGTCAAGCTGGAACGTCGAGATCATGGCCGCACCGCAGAACATCGCCCGCGCCGAACAAGCGTTTCTCGAAGAACTGCAACGCGCGCAACGCGACGGGTTCACCGACGCCGAAATCGCCGCCGCCAAGAAAGGAATCGTCGAAATCCGCCGCATCGCGCGCTCGCAAGACAGCGCCGTCGCCGCGCGCTGGTTGTCCTTGCTCGACCAGGGCCGTACCTGGCAATTCCCCAAGGATTTCGAAGCGCGCCTCCTCGCCGCCACCCCGGCGCAAATCAACGCCGCCTTCCGCAAGTACATCGCGCCACGACAACTGTCCGTGGTCGTCGCCGGCGACGGCAAGAGAAGAACGGGCCACTAAAAAAACGGCGCTCCCGCACGGGAGCGCCGTTTTCATCGGCACGCCGGGGAATGAAACTCCCGGCGACCGTTTATTTCTTCAGGCTGTCGCGAATCTGGCGCAGCAGCAGCACTTCCTCGGGCTCCGGCGCCGGCTCCACGACCGGCTCTTCTTTCTTCAACCGGTTGATCTGTTTGACCATGATGAAAATGATGAACGCCAGGATGATGAAATTGACCAGGATGGTGATGAAGTTGCCATAAGCAAAAACGGGGACCTGGGCTTTTTTCAGCGCATCCAGCGTCTGCGCCGTTCCTTCCGGCACCTTGCCCAGAATCAGGAACATCCCCGAGAAATCCAGCTTGCCGCCCATGATCCAGGCAATGAAAGGCATGATCAGATCGGCAACCACCGAATCGACGATCTTGCCGAAAGCGCCGCCAATGATCACGCCAACGGCGAGATCGACGACATTGCCTTTCATGGCAAACTCTTTGAATTCCGAAAGCATACTCATGGCATCTCCTAACATACTATTTGAAAAGTGATTTGACGTGATTCCCGTCCCCGGCGGCGATTATAGGAGCAATTGCGACAGCGTGTGAAGCCGTTACAACGAACGCAATTTCTCGCCGGCCGCCGCCAGCGTCGCCTCCTGCTTGGCGAAACAAAAGCGGACGACGCGGTCGTCGTGCCCGTCGCGATGGAAAGCCGACACCGGAATCGCCGCCACTTTCGCCTCCCGGGTCAACCAGCACGCGAACTCGCGGTCGGGCAGATCGGAAATCGCGTCATAGCGCGCCAGTTGAAAATAAGTGCCACGGCAGTCCAGCAATTCGAAGCGCGAGCCCTGCAACTGGCGCCGGAAAAAATCCCGCTTGTGTTCGTAAAACGCCGCCAGACCGAGATGACGGGACGCGTCGCGCATATACCCGGCAATCGCCAACTGGCAAGGCGTGTTGACCGTGAATACATTGAACTGGTGCACCTTGCGGAACTCGGCCGTCAGTTCGGCGGCACCGAGTACGTAGCCGACCTTCCAGCCGGTGATGTGGTACGTCTTGCCGAATGACGAGACGACGAGACTGCGTGTCGCCAATTCCGGATGGGCGGCGACGCTCCGGTGCCGCGCGCCGTCGAAAACGATGTGCTCGTAGACCTCGTCGGCCAGCACCACGATATCGCTGCCACGTGTCAGATCCGCCAAGGCGTGCAAATCGTCGGCGTCGAGCAGGCTGCCGGTGGGGTTGTGCGGCGAATTGATCACGATCATCCGCGTGCGCGGATTCACCAAAGCCCGTACCCGCGACCAATCCGGCCGATAGTCCGGGAAACGGAGGCTGGCGTAAACCGCCGTGCCGCCGACGGTTTCGATCGCCGGCACGTAACTGTCGTACACCGGCGCGAAAACAATCACCTCGTCGCCTGGACGAACGAAAGCGGCGATGGCGGTGAAAATCGCCTGCGTCGCCCCGGCGGTAACCGTGATCTCCCGTTCCGCATCGTAGGCCGCGCCGTAAAGCGCCGCCACCTTGTCGGCGATTGCCGTGCGCAATTCAGTCACGCCGGCCATCGGCGGATATTGGTTGCGGCCGGCCCGCATCGCCTGCCACGCCGCGTCGAACAAGGCCGGCTCCGCCTGAAAATCGGGAAAACCCTGCGACAGATTGATGGCGCCGCACTCGGCGGCGAGTTTCGACATCACCGTGAAAATGGTGGTCCCGACGGCGGGCAGTTTGGAAGCGATGGTCACGGATGAAGTGGGCATGGCGGTCGGCGAGTGGCACGCTGGTAAAGGGAGTGCGTAGTGTAGGGTCGCCCCGGTGGCGGAACAAGACGAGCGAAAATAATGGCGCTTGCCATTTTCACCGCAGCGCACGCCATACCCGCGGAAGACCCGCGACGCCGCCGCGAGCAACCGCGGATTTTTGTAGACAGCCTGCTGGCCGAACGTTGTGGCGACGCCATTCTTGCCGACCCCGCCTACGCCCGGCTGGGCGAAGAAGTCGTGGAAACCCTGCTGCTGGAAAAGGAACTGGTGGATGAGGTCTTGCGGCAAGCCGGTTAGCGCCGCGCTGAATCGCCCAGGGAATCGAGGAGGCTCCATTCCCTGAGAGAACGGAGCCATGAGCAAGACAAACATCCCACCCTCCGAGGCTGAGCAACCGTATTATTCGCAACTCGCCGTCCAGGCCGGACACGCCTGCACTTAAACCAAGGAGCCTCTACGAAGCTCGGGGCGATTCATAATGGTTGCTCATCTGACACCAGGCATGGCAACGCCAATTGAAGCGCTGGCAAACCTCGCCAAGTATCTTCAACCATTGCTCGCGATCAGCGTCCGAGAAATAAATGTCCTCTCGCCGGTCCCCACGAGAAGTGACATGATACAAACCATCTGCAAGCTCAATGCGCAAAGGTCTAGACATGGCTGCATCATCGCCTGGAAATGATTAAATGCAAGACCTGACCCCGGCTTGTACTTATCGATTATTCCGCAACCGCAGAAAAATCAAACGCAGGATGCAGACCATCGCTATAGCGCCATTTCTTTCCTGACATAAAAGCATCTTCATCGAAGTATTTCCGTATTGACACGCGGAGATCCTCCGGTACCGGATCAGTTACCAACTCAGTTGCCTGAAGCCAATAGAGGTCATCGGAAAGTTGCTCAATGCGGTGAAACGGAGCGCCTTCAATCCGTTCTCTACCGAATAACTCAATGTAAGGCTTGCCATAGATGGACACATTTGGAATATCAGGCAGGCGCAGACTAAGGTTGACCGGAGTATCCCACCCTGCGAACTCCATACTTCGGACGTCTCCGTAAACAACATTTGTCGTAGACGCTAGCTTCTTCACCAAATCCAAAAATGCCAAAAGCGTATCAGATTTCTTGTCGAACGCATTTCGCAATAGGAAACCGCCGACAAATGGGAATGACGGCGGCACGGATTTGTTCCATTGAACCTGATACTCACAGTTTTTGCCCGCAGTCAGTACAAGACTCCCCGCTTTAACGGGTTTTTCTGGCTGAGAAATAAATTTTACCGGCTCATCCAAACCTGCAAGTGGACTGACTCCCTCGAAAGGCCCAAATTTAGATGGGCGAATACTGCTTGGCACATCGCAGATAGTCCGCACAATTTCACTAGCCAGTGATGGGCTTGAGAAATCACTCAGCGAACTTAACGAGAAAGTAATACCTGGAACTAAATTACTCATGGAACTCCAACCTGTTTAACTTGAACACCGTTTTGCCGTGCATAGTTCAGCGAACTTGGGTGAATCGGTGTCGTGCCTTCTGGCGTGTAGTAGATAAGTGTTTTGCTCGTGGTTGTTGTCGACCACAATTACGGTGACAGTTTACTAAATGGCCAATTACGGTCAATTACGGTGACAGTTGCAATTACGGTGACAGTTTACTAAATGCATGATTTAGCCACGGGATGCTTCGTCTTCGGTCCGCGCTTTTGTGGTTTCAGTGTCTTGCCCGTCATGATTTCCAATCTTTCAACCCAGGCATCGCCACCCAAGGGCCGGCCTGTTGTTTCCGATTGACGAAGGCACTTGAATCCGGACTCGTCGCCAGATGAATCATTAAGAAGGTCTGCAAAATCCCCATATCGATCAAGCACCGGGGCGACTTTCACCAGTTTGTCGTCTTGACCCGAGAGGTGTGCAGCGACACTTGACCATCGCCAGTTCTGTGCCTGAGGCACAAGCTTGGCCCGCACAGGGTTGAGGGAAACGTAGCGCACTGCGTGGTACAGATGCGCTTCATCCATGACCACTGACCCAAAGCGCCCTTGCCACAAATGCCCTGTCGTTCTCAGACGCGCGTTGATGTAGCCAGTGTAGCGGCGATGCGCGTCAGCAAACGTCTCGCGCAAGCCATCTTGATTGGCAGGCACAGCGATAAGGTGGATATGATTGGGCATGAGGCAGTAGCACCAGATTTCCGTCTTGGCATTGAGCGCGGCTTCGCTGAGCAGGTCGATGTACAGCGCGTAGTCGCCTTCCTCAAAGAAGACGCAACTTCTTCG
>JAKOTN010000025.1 GCA_029776255.1 Pseudomonadota bacterium | reverse complement strand
CGCCCGGCCGAGCTCAGCTGCAATCTCCGCCTGCGAACGGCCATGCTTCAGCAAGGCGGTCATGCGGTATCGTTCTTCCTGGGTGAGTCGATGATACTTAGATAGCATGGCATCCTCTTTCTTGGTCGGAACAGGATGCTTCGAGTATCTCAACTCCCCGCCCTTCCGGAGGACTTGTTGCACTTACTTTGTGAATCCGCGGGTAAATACACAGCGGAGAAACGGACCGCTGTTCCGGATCACCGCTCGCCCGGCACACGGATGCGTCGCATAACACTGGCGTGGGCCGCGGTGCTCGCCGGGCAAGCTCAGGCGGGCACTTGCGACGCCTTGCCGCCGCCATCGGTCATTGTCAGGCGGATCGCCGAGCCGGTCACGCTCAATGTCGAGTACGGCTACAAATCGCTTGGCGTTCTCGCCGCGTCGCTGGCGCGACCGGGCAAGCAGGTGCTGGGCCTGACCGGGGCAACGCCGTGGTCACGTTCGAGAGCAAGACCTTGTTGTTGACCGATCGCGCCGGGCAATGGGAGTGCGCCAGCCCGCAACTGCTGATCAGCTATGGTTTCAAACCGCTGACCGTGTATGTGGCCAACGAATTTCCGCCGGGGAGTTGTGCGTATCGCGCGATTCATGCGCACGAACGTCGGCACGTCGATACCTATCTGGCGCATCTGGAGGCGATCGAGAACGATCTCGCGACGACTCTCCGCCGCCGTTTCGCGACCGGCGCGCCGTGGCGCGGACCGCTTGGTCAAACCCGCGCGATTTTGCAGCGCGAACTCGAAGAGCGCTGGGTGCCCTATGTGAAACGCGAAATCGGTCGTGTCGAGGCGGCGCAGGCGCTGCTCGACACGCCGGAGGAGTACGCCAAAGTGGCGGCGAGTTGCGATGGCGAGATCGGAAAGCGCGTGCCTTGAGCCGGTCCGGCGTGGGCCGCGATGCCGGCGCCGGTAACGCCTGGAAACCGCCGGCTGGTGCCGCCGATTGACTTCGCGCGGCGCTTGCGAGGATACTCCCGGGATAGGGTTGGCTTTCCGGAAACAGGTTGCGCGCGCCGGTGAGGCGACCGTTCCGGGCGGGAAAATGCGCTTGTCGAGAACACTCGACGGCGACATCCGGCATGCGAAACCCGCTGACAATGCGCGGGTTTCGCGCTCTTCCGCCGCCGTTTTATTCACCTACTGAACGATATCGGGGTTCGATCATGGCCATACTCAAGGAGTTCGAAGAATTGATCGTGTCGTCGCGGCCGGGGCAGGCCGGCGGCTCGTCGCCACGGGCGATGCGCGAAGGCAGCGTGCAGTGCCTGGGGCCGCATGGCCTGCACCGGATGGCGTATACGGAGTGGGGTGATCGGGCGAATCCGCGCGTGCTGCTCTGCGTGCATGGACTGACCCGCAATGGCCGCGATTTCGACGTTCTGGCCAACGCGCTGGCCGAGGATTATCGCGTGGTGTGCCCGGATATCGTCGGCCGTGGCGGTAGCGATCGTCTGCCGTTTCCCGACGACTACGCGCTGCCGACCTACGCCAACGACGTGATGACCTTGATCGCGCGTCTCGGTGTCGACGCGGTGCATTGGCTGGGAACCTCGATGGGCGGGCTGATCGGCATGTTTCTGGCGAGCCTGCCTGGTTCGCCGATCGCGCGTCTGGTCCTTAACGATGTCGGTCCGGTGATCGCCATCGATGCCTTGCGACGCATTGGCGAGTATCTCGGCAAGGCGCCTGATTTCGCCGATCTGGTCGAGGCGGAAGCCTATGTGCGTAACGTTTGTGCGCCATTCGGCGCGCTCAGCGATGCGCAGTGGCGTTTCATGACCGTGGTCGGCACGCGCGTCAAGGCCGGGGGCGGCTTCGAAATGAATTACGATCGGGCGATCGCGCAGCCTTATCAAAAAGCCTATCTCGACGCCAAGGACATCAGTCTGTGGCCGCTTTACGACGCCATCCGCTGCCCGACGCTGGTGCTGCGCGGCGCGCAGTCGGACATTCTGCCGTACGAGACCGCCGTCGAGATGGGGACGCGCGGTCCGCGGGCGACGGTGGTCGAAGTGCCGAACGTTGGACACGCGCCGATGTTCCTCGAGGAGGGGCAGGTTCGTATCGTGCAGGATTTCCTGCTCGCCGACCGGCGCTGAGTCGCGCATCGCGGCGGAACGTGACGTTTACCGGCGTGTGGTTGAGCGAGCGACGGCGGAGTGGACGACGGCGCGACAAGGGGTGGCAATCGTGTCCGGCAGTGGATTATCGACCGCGAACGATGCGAAATATGGCTCTGCCACCGAATGGCTCGTCTACCGCGGGCTGTCGGCACGTTTCGTCTGCCTCGTCCCGGGAAAAATTCAGTCGTGGCGGTCGTCGGCCTTTGGGTGGCCTAGGCGTTTGGCCCGTCTGCAACGATAGCCGTAAAGCACCAGCGTTCCAGCGCCAGCGACCAGGGCCGCTTTCAGCAGAGCGGCTTCCCCGCTGCCGAGGACGTCCCAGGCGACGATGCCAACAAAAATGCCTATCCCTTCGGTGGTCGGGAAAGACACTTTTTGCCCTGCCATGGATTTATCTGTCGGTGTTCGGGCGGTGCGTGCCGTTACCGTCGATGGATTCGGCTGTCTCGTGACCTTGTCCGCCTTCCGCGACGGGATCGTCGGAGAAAAAATGGTGACGGGTGGCCGCGAGAAAATTCTCAAAGTGGAGTGGGTGTTCGCTCATCGGGGCTTCCTCGCTCTGAATGATAATGAGAAGCCACAATCATAGGGTCTTGTCGCCGGGCGGTCCGCGGATGTTGCGTCGGTATTAAGTGACGCTTTGTGACAGTGGCCAGCTCAATGTAAAACGGGCGCCGCCGAGAGGCGAGTCGTCGACGCTGGCGTTGCCGCCATGCTGTTCGAGAACCAGCCGTGCGATCGCCAGTCCGAGACCGTAGCCGCCGGTCGAACGGTCGCGAGAACGGTCGAGGCGAGTAAAGGCCGAGAAAATACGTTGGCGCTCGTCGGCGGGGATGCCGATGCCGTCGTCGTCGACGTGCAGCGAAAACTGTCCGTCGGCGATTTCGGCGCTGACGCGGATGCGGGTCTTGGCGTACTTGATGGCATTGCGTAGCAGGTTGGTGATCGCGTAAGGCATGCTGCGGCAATCGACTTCGACCCGCAGATGCGCGGGCAGGGCACTGGTATCCAGTTGCAGTTCGAGCGTGCGGGTCAGTCGGCGACTGCTGTCGATCCGTTCTTCAAGCCAAGCCGCGATTTCGACCTCGGTGAGCTGCAGTTCCGGTTGCTCGCGTTCGAAACGCGCGTAGGTCAGACTGGAGTCGATCAGTCCGTCGAGTTCGTCCAGATCGCCTTCCATCATCCGCCACAGCCGCTCCCGTTCGCGCGGGTCGGCCGTTTCGGCGAACATTTCGAGGGCGAACCGCGTGCGGGCGATCGGCGTGCGCAATTCGTGCGAGATGGCGCTCGACAATTCCTTTTGCGTGGCGATCAGTCGCTGGATGCGTTCGGCCATGCCGTTCAGCGTTTCCGCAAGGGGGCCGAAAGCGCTGCTGCGCATGCTCGGCGCGCGGGCTTCGAAGTGGCCTTCGCCAAGGGAACGCGCGGTTTGGCGCATCGCTTCGAGATCGCGCCACACCGGGTGCACCCACAGCCAGACGACAATTGCCAGACAAACCCCGATCAGGCTCCAGGTCAGCAGGCTGATGCGCAGGTCGAGCGGCAGACCCGGCCGATATTCGGGGTTGCGTTCGGGCGAGATCGGCCCGACGACCAGGATCCGCGGCGTTTCCTTGAGGCGGTGATAAAGGATGTCGCCCTGGGCGTCGATCGCCAGTTCGCCGTTGTCGAGCTTCTCCGCCTGTTTCGGGAGTAGCCGCAGTGTCCAGCGGTCGACGATATCGAGCTTGTAGGCGAACTTCTTGTCCAATTCCGCGATGGTCTTGGGCCATTCCGAACGTGGCTTACGGAAAAGTTCTTCCTCGATCAGGACGATGGTGCCGCGCATGAAGCGGCTGGTGTAGTCGTCGGTGATTCCCTTGACCGCGGTCGAAATGACGAAATCGGCAAAGATGGCGATGATCACGAAAGAACCCATCACCAGCAGGTAGAAATTGAAAAACAAACGCGACAGGCTGTAGCGGCCTCGCCACGGTGCCGGTTTGTTGGTTCCGAGAAATGTGTGAAGCTTGTTATTGCCAGTCATGCTTGCTGAACAGATAGCCTTTGCCGCGCACTGTCTTGATGCGCAGAGGATTTTCAGGGTCGTCGCCGAGTTTCCGTCGCAGCCTTGAAATGCGGGCGTCGATCGATCGGTCGAGCCCGTCGAAGCCGATGCCGCGCAATTCCTGCAACAGATCGTCGCGTGAAAGGATGTTGCCGGCGTGGCGGGCCAGTTGCCAGAGCAGGTCGAACTCGGCGGTGGTCAGGTCGATGGCGTCGTCGCCGAGCATGGTGCTGCGCGTCGCCTGGCTGATGCGAAAGCGGCCGAAAGCGAGTTCGGAAGGTTCTCCGGCGTTTACGCTTTCGCCGGACACGCTACCGGAAGCGGGCGGCGAGCGGCGAAGCAAGGCTTTGATCCGCGCCAGCAGGAGACGCGGCTGCACGGGTTTGGCGATATAGTCGTCAGCGCCGAGTTCGAGACCGAGAATCTGGTCGAGATCCTCGTCGCGCGCGGTGAGCATCAGGATGACGCCGCGGTAGGGCGCGCGGATGGCGCGACAGATTTCGAAGCCGTCCTTGCCGGGAAGCATGACGTCCAGGATCACCAGATCCGGTCGTTCATGGAGAATGCGCGCCGCGGCGGAGTCGCCGCGCGCTTCGATGCCGACTTCGAAATCGTTTTTTCGCAGGTACTCGGCTGTCAAATTGGCGAGGCGTTGATCGTCCTCGACCAGCAGAATTCGTGTTTTCATGGCGTGACGCGTGATTATGGCGGGTTGCTCGGGCACGAGAGGCTTTCGCGGCAAATAACCTTGTACAACGTCCGAGGAGTTTTCTCGCCGACAGGATCGCCAAGGTCGACGGCCGGGCGCGACGTTTGGCGCGTGCCGACGATTGCCTTAGAATCGCGGTCTCGAAATTGCAAGGACATGCGATGTATGCCGGTGTGGTCGATTGGCCCTGGTGGGCTTATGTAGTGGTCGTGCTGGCCCTGACGCACGTCAGCATCGCCGCGGTGACGATCTTCCTGCACCGGCATCAGGCGCATCGCGCACTGGACTTGCATCCGTTGCCTGCGCATTTCTTTCGCTTCTGGTTATGGTTGACCACCGGCATGGTGACCAGGGAGTGGGCGGCCATTCACCGCAAACATCATGCCAAGTGTGAAACGCCGGACGATCCGCACAGCCCGCAAATCGTGGGAATCAACCGCGTGCTGTGGTTGGGCGTCTTTCTGTACGTCAAGGAAGCCTGGAACGCGGAAACCCTGCGCCGTTACGGCCATGGTACGCCAGATGACTGGATCGAAAGACATCTTTACACCCCCTGGCACAAACTTGGCGTAACGATTTTGCTGGCCGTCGACGTGGCGATCTTCGGGGTGGCGGCGGGCGCGGCGATCTGGGCGGTGCAAGTGGCCTGGATTCCCTTCTGGGCGGCCGGCGTGATCAACGGCGTCGGGCATTTCTGGGGTTACCGGAATTTCAGTTCGCCGGATGCCAGCACCAATATCTTTCCCATAGGCATCCTGATCGGCGGCGAGGAACTGCACAACAACCATCACACCTTCGCCACCTCCGCGAAATTGTCGAACCGTTGGTACGAGTTCGACATCGGCTGGCTCTACATCCGCATCCTGACCGCTCTGGGTCTTGCCCAGGTCAAGAAAGTGGCGCCAAGACCGCGTCTTGGCGAGCTGCGGCCGGAAGTCGACTTCGAGACCGTGCAGGCCGTGATCGCCAACCGTTACGATGTCCTCGCGCGTTACGCGGCCTCGCTCAGGCAGGTCTATCGCGAGGAGTTGCGCACCCTGCGGGACAGCCGGCGGTTCAAGGGACTCAAGCACTGGTTGACGGCCGATGCGGCGGTGGTGCCCGACGATCCGCGCTCCCGTCTCGAAGCCTTGTTCGGCGAAAGCCGGGCGTTGCAAACCGCCTATGTCATGCGGCAGGAGTTGGTGGCGGTGTGGGAACGTTCCAACGCGTCGCGCGAGCATTTGCTCGACATGTTGCGGGACTGGTGCGAGCGCGCTGAAAATTCCGGTATCCGTCCCCTGCACGAAATGTCGCTGCGCTTGCGCAGCTACGCCCTGGGCTGAACAGGCCGTGAGCGGGCGTTTCTCGTTGCGTGCCGGTTTTGGCCTGCTGGCCACGGCGGCGGTGGCGATGACCGCGGTCGCCGTGCTGGCTGGCGAGTGGCTGCGTTTGCAGGCCTGCCCGCTATGCATCTTTCAGCGCGTGCTCTATCTGGCGATCGCGGTCGTGGCCATCGTCGGTGTCCTGTTGCCCGCCGGCCATCGTTTCTTGGGCGTGTCGATCGCGCTGCTTTCCATCGGCGGCGTGGCCACCGCCGGTTACCAAAGCTGGCTGCAACTCGCGCCCGACACCAGCATGGCTTGCGGTGCCGGTGAACCGAACGTGATCGAGCAAGTGGTCGACTGGCTGGGCATGCGCTGGCCGCGGCTGTTCATGGCCACCGGTTTCTGTTCGAGCAAGGAATGGGTGGTTCTCGGCTTGTCGATGGCCAACTGGTCCGGGCTGGGTTTTCTCGCCTTCGGCCTGGCCGCCGCGCGGCTGGCGCGCCGACAGTCCTAGGCTAGCAGGCTGCTGAAATACTCCTTCATCCTGTTGACGAGACAGCGGGTCAAAGCGTTATAGAGGTTCGCCAAGATTGCCGAGAAGACAAAGCTGATCATGCGCGGAGCCGATACCTTCACCGAGAGTTTGTTCACGATGCGTCGTCTGGACGATTTTGTGCCGGCGCAGCATCCGCTGCGGCCGATCCGGGAGATAGT
>JAKOTN010000167.1 GCA_029776255.1 Pseudomonadota bacterium | reverse complement strand
TCGCGGAGGCGTCGGTTTTTCACGCACGGGCAAGGGCGCCGGTTCGACACGCTCGACCACGAAAGGATCGGGCGCGCCGTCGTCGTTGCGTTTGGCGACCCGCAACGAGGCCATCATGGCGTCCATCTGTGCAAAGGCACGCTTGAGCGGCGCCGGGTAGGTCGATGGGTCGGGATTGGCGTTGTAGTCGTATCCCGGCATCGAGATGCCGATCCCAAGCATGCGATCCGATGACAGTGCCGTTTTGTATGCATACCGCCGGTTATAGCTTGTATTCATGGCATCACGCACCCAAACCCGACCATTGATGACGACGGTTTCCGCGTCTAGAAAGACGCGATTGCCGGCGCGGCTGAAGAACAAGCGATTACGCTTCGCGTCGTCGATTTCCTCTTGCGAGGGAACCGTGTTTTTCATTATGAGGCTAGAAAGCTGCCTCAACTTTTCCGGTGTCGAGAAATCGTCCTTTTGTTCCGGCTTGAGGTAGCGGTAGCTGATCGTCAGCGCCATGGTGCCTTCCCACCCGATATAGAGCGGCCAGACGCCCGTGCCGTGGTGCCAGAGGAGATTGGCGACTTCCAGCCCGTATTTGGCCTTCCGCATCACCTCGCCGCGTTCCGGTTCGCTGCGGGTGTCAACATAGGGCACGATCCACGATTGACCCGGAACGGCATCGGGAACGACCATGGTCAAAATGTAGTCGTCAAGCTCGAAACGGTAGTGTTCGCCGGGTTTGAGCACCCGCTCCGCGAGAATCGAGTCGTAGAGGTGGTAAGACGTGGCTCTTTCGCCAGTATCGACAGTTGTCCCCGTGCCAATCGATTTGACATCCTCCCGGCTGATGCCGTAACGCATCATGCGTTCATAGACGGCATCGCGCCGTTCTCTTTCCCGCTGCCTGTCTTCTCGGCTCAATGGTTTGGTTTGCGCGGAGGCAAATGCAGTTGCAAATACAAGAGTCATGCAGAATGTTCGGTACAGAATCTTGCCTATCGTGTTCATGGTCATTGCGCATTCATCCTGATGAGATTGTTCCAGTTAGACGGCAGGGTGTGCGGACTCTTCTCGACATCCTTGCCGAACACATCCGGGAGGGCCCAAAGCGAGCGGATGAAATTCAAGGGCGAGGTCAGCGCCCGCAGGCCGACGATCTGCGGCACCAGATCGCTGGGCGAATCGCGGTAGCCATCGTTGTAGGTATAAATATTCGCGGCCTTAAGAATTGGTTCGGTCATGAAGCGGGTATTGGCGCCTGCATGGAAGACGATACGGTTGTTACGCATGTCCATTTCGCTCAGACCTCTGGCCGCCTGCACAAAATCCTCCCCGCCCCGGCTGTGCGCGACCCAGTAGACCGGTTTGCCGCTGTCCTGCACGGCCTGCATCTGCTCGCGCAGCGCGAGAATCGGCGCGGTATCGATCCCCAGTTTGCTGACCGCGGTGCCGCCCAGATCGGGAAAGAAACCGTCGGTCGGCGCATACGACAGGGTGAAACGGTCGATGGGGCGGTAGGGAATATTGGTACCCTGTTCCACGTTCAGTTTATCGTTTCGTGTCTGCGCCGCCGCATCGACATGCGTCAGCATCAGTCCGGAAACGTAGTGTTCCGGGTTGAGCATGCCGTTGCGGGTGGCCATGTCGGTAAACCAATACCTGTTGCCCTCGCGGGTGTTGGCGACGGTCAGGGCCTCGCTACCGAATTTCATGACCAGATAGGTGTTCCGAAGGTCGTCGCGGACGATCACGCCGTAAGGATCGGG
>JAKOTN010000166.1 GCA_029776255.1 Pseudomonadota bacterium | reverse complement strand
TCGCGGAGGCGTCGGTTTTTCACGCACGGGCAAGGGCGCCGGTTCGACACGCTCGACCACGAAAGGATCGGGCGCGCCGTCGTCGTTGCGTTTGGCGACCCGCAACGAGGCCATCATGGCGTCCATCTGTGCAAAGGCACGCTTGAGCGGCGCCGGGTAGGTCGATGGGTCGGGATTGGCGTTGTAGTCGTATCCCGGCATTTGCACGGAGACTCTCAGCATGCGATCCGATGACAGGGTTGTTGTGTAGGAATAATGTCGCTCGTAGCTGCCATTCAAAGCACCGCGTACCCAAACCCGACCATTGATGACGACGGTTTCCGCGTCTAGAAAGACGCGATTGCCGGCGCGGCTGAAGAACAAGCGATTACGCTTCGCGTCGTCGATTTCCTCTTGCGAGGGGACGTTACTTTTCATGCCAGCACTTAGCCGCTGGCGAAATTTTTCCGGCGTCGAGAAATCGTCCTTTTGTTCCGGCTTGAGGTAGCGATAGCTGATCGTCAGCGCCATGGAGCCTTCCCACCCGATATAGAGCGGCCAGACGCCCGTGCCGTGGTGCCAGAGGAGATTGGCGACTTCCAGCCCGTATTTGGCCTTCCGCATCACCTCGCCGCGTTCCGGTTCGCTGCGGGTGTCAACATAGGGCACGATCCACGATTGACCCGGAACGGCATCGGGAACCACCATGGTCAGGATGTAGTCGTCCAGTTCAAAGCGGTAATGCTCGCCGGGTTTGAGCACCCGCTCCGCGAGAATTTTGTCGTAGGTGTGATAGGGCGTGGCTCTTTCGCCAGTATTAACGTGCGCGCCCCCGCCGATCGATTTGACGTCCTCGCGGCTGATGCCGTAGCGGGCCATGCGTTCGTAAACCGCGTCGCGCCGTTCGAGTTCGCGGCGCCCGTCTTCACGGGTCCATGGCGTCGTTTGTGCGAAGGCGATTTGAACGCCAAACCAGGTTGCCATCGCCACGCCTCCCAGCAGAATGTTGCGAATCGTGTTCATGGTCATTGCGCATTCATCCTGATGAGATTGTTCCAGTTAGACGGCAGGGTGTGCGGACTCTTCTCGACATCCTTGCCGAACACGTTCGGGAGGGCCCAGAGCGAGCGGATGAAGTTCAGGGGCGAGGTCAGCGCCCGCAGGCCGACGATCTGCGGCACCAGATCGCTGGGCGAATCGCGGTAGCCATCGTTGTAGGTGTCAATTTGTGCGCTCTTCAAAATCGGCCCGGTCATCAAACTCGTATTGGCCCCCGCGTGGAAGACGATGAAATTGTTGCTCATATCCTGTCCGCTCAGACCTCTGGCCGCCTGCACAAAATCCACCCCGCCCCGGCTGTGCGCGACCCAGTAGACCGGTTTGCCGCTGTCCTGCACGGCCTGCATCTGCTCGCGCAGCGCGAGAATCGGCGCGGTATCGATCCCCAGTTTGCTGACCGCGGTGCCGCCCAGATCGGGAAAGAAACCGTCGGTCGGCGCATACGACAGGGTGAAACGGTCGATGGGGCGGTAGGGTGCCTCTGGATCGATTTTCTTTTGCCGCGTTTCCGCCGCCGCATCGACATGCGTCAGCATCAGTCCGGAAACGTAGTGTTCCGGGTTGAGCATGCCGTTGCGGGTGGCCATGTCGGTAAACCAATACCTGTTGCCCTCGCGGGTGTTGGCGACGGTCAGGGCCTCGCTACCGAATTTCATGACCAGATAGGTGTTCCGAAGGTCGTCGCGGACGATCACGCCGTAAGGATCGGG
>JAKOTN010000141.1 GCA_029776255.1 Pseudomonadota bacterium | reverse complement strand
ATCCAGTTGCGCAAGGTCTGGTCGCTCAGCCCGAGTTCCCTGCAAACCATGCCTACGCTTTGCCCGTCCTTGACGCGCTTGACCGCCAGTTCCTTGAACTCGGTCGTGTATGCCTGCGTCGGTATCTTCATTTCCTGCCTTCCAAAAGTGACGACAATTTTAGGTCACCCTTGGCAGACGAAATTTCGGGGGAAGCTCAGTGTTCAATTGACCGTCGTCTAGAAAATTAGCTATACTCGCGAGGTTTTATCTGCTGCTGGGCATCTTGGGGTTCAACCGGTTTGCAGCCGAGCCGTGCAAGAACTTGACAATATCCAAAGTTAAGGTGAGGTTTCGGTGCTTTTGCCTTTCTATCGCCTTGCTGAGGTGGCGATTCAGTAAGTTTGGTTTCGTGCCGGGGATTCGCTGGCTCGCCTGAGGGGTTATATGAATTATCTTTTTTCGGTCGCGTTGACGATACACATTCTTGCCGCCATCGGTGTTATTGGTCTCGTTCTGGTACAGCACGGGAAGGGGGCGGACATGGGTGCTGCCTTCGGGAGTGGTGCGTCCGGTAGTTTGTTCGGCGCCACGGGTTCCGCTAATTTTCTAAGTCGGGCCACGGCCGTGCTGGCCACCATCTTTTTTGTTACCAGTTTGTCTCTTGCTTATCTGGCGTCGAGCAAGCCAAAAACGGCTGGCAGTGTGATGCAGGATACGGTAAACTCCGCCCCTGTTCCTGTGCAGCCAGTGGGTTCGGCTGATAAAAGCGCAGGTTCTTTGGATGCAGATTCAAAAACCAAAGAAATTCCTAAGTAGTTTCGTTGGGCGGTGATGGCGAGATGTTCCTCGTTGTGATCTATTGGCTCCGTTATTGGTAGTGCCGACGTGGTGAAATTGGTATACACGCTATCTTGAGGGGGTAGTGACTTCGGTCGTATGAGTTCGACTCTCATCGTCGGCACCAAAGGAAACCATTCAGTAGGGTGGGTGGTTGTGGTTTAAGTTGAGTGCTTGTGGGGCAAATCATGCTGGAAAGCTATTTCCCGGTCTTTGTCTTCATTCTGGTTGGTGTGGTGTTTGGTTTTGCGCCTGTCCTCACCGGTCTGATTGTCGCGCCTCATCGTCCCGATAGCGAAAAGCTTTCACCTTATGAATGCGGTTTCGAGGCTTTCGAAGACGCGCGCATGAAATTCGATGTGCGTTATTACCTCATTGCCATCATTTTCATACTTTTCGATCTCGAGGTGGCGTTTCTATTGCCGTGGGCGACGATTTTTAAAGAAATCGTTCATACGGACTCGGTGCGTTGGTTTGGTTTTATCGAGATGCTCGTGTTTATAGCCATTCTGGTCGTGGGTTACGTCTATGCCTGGGCAAAAGGCGCTCTGGATTGGGAGTGAGCAATGGGAATCGAGGGTATTCTTCAGGAAGGTTTTGTCACCACAACGGCGGACAGACTGATTAATTATGTCCGTACTGGCTCATTGTGGCCGATGAGTTTCGGCTTGGCCTGTTGTGCCATCGAAATGATTCATGCCGGCTGTTCGCGCTATGATCTTGATCGTTTTGGTATTGTCTTCAGGCCAAGTCCCCGACAGTCCGATGTGATGGTGGTCGCCGGTACGTTGACCAATAAAATGGCCCCGGCAATGCGCAAGGTTTATGATCAGATGGCGGAGCCGCGATGGGTTATCTCTATGGGTTCCTGTGCTAACGGTGGTGGTTACTATCATTACTCTTATTCGGTAGTTCGTGGTTGCGACAGAATCGTTCCGGTTGATATATATGTTCCAGGATGTCCGCCGACTGCTGAAGCCTTGATTTATGGTTTGATTCAGTTGCAAAACAAGATACGCCGTACTAACACCATTGCCCGTTGATTCAATTATAAACCGACCGAGAGTGATCTATGTCCACCAAGCTGGAAACGCTTAGCCAATGTCTGCAAGAGCATCTTGGTGATCGAATCAAATCTCAAAAAAATGCGCTTGGCGAAATAACAGTAGAAGTTGCTGTAGACGATTATCTTTTCGTGATGCAAGCCCTTCGGCAAGGTGTGATGTTTCAGTTCGAAGAATTGATTGACCTTTGTGGGGTTGATTATTCGACTTTCGGCGACCTGCCAACCCGTGGTCCGCGATTTGCTGTTGTTACCCATTTGTTGTCGATTGCAAATAATTGGCGTTTAAGAGTGCGCTGTTTCGCAGTTGAAGATGATTTTCCTTCTGTGCCTTCAGTGACCTCGATTTGGAATGTTGCCGACTGGTTCGAGCGCGAAGCTTTCGATCTTTTTGGCATCGTTTTCCCCGGGCATCATGATTTGCGTCGGATTTTGACGGATTATGGTTTTATAGGTCATCCTTTTCGTAAAGACTTTCCGATTTCCGGTTATGTTGAAATGCGCTACGACCCCGAGCAGCAACGTGTGGTATATCAACCCGTGACCATCGAGCCGCGCGAGACCGCGCCGCGCATCATCCGTGAAGCGACTTACGGGAATGCCGAAAATGCCTGAACTTCGCAATTTCACCCTGAATTTTGGTCCTCAACATCCTGCCGCGCATGGTGTGCTGCGCATGGTGCTTGAGTTGGATGGTGAAGTTGTCATGCGTGCCGATCCGCACATTGGCTTGCTGCATCGAGCAACCGAGAAGCTTGCTGAAAATAAGACCTGGATTCAATCCGTGCCGTATATGGATCGGCTCGACTACATGTCGATGATGTGCAACGAGCATGCTTATTGTATGGCCATAGAGAGATTGCTCGGGATTGAGGTGCCGATTCGCGCTCAATATATTCGGGTAATGTTCGATGAGATCACGAGAATTCTGAATCACCTGCTTTGGGTCGGGTGTCACGGGTTGGATGTTGGGGCTATGACAATGGTCCTTTATGCTTTTCGTGAGCGCGAGGATCTGGTTGACGTATATGAGGCTGTTTCCGGTGCGCGGATGCATGCTGCTTATTATCGTCCTGGTGGCGTTTATCGTGATCTGCCGGATCGAATGGCTCAATATCAAGAGTCGAAGTGGAATAGTGCGGCTCAAGTAGAGGCGGCGAATGAGCGGCGCAGTGGGACTTTGCTCGATTTTCTTGGCGATTTTGTTTCGCGTTTTCCGAAGCTTTTGGATGAATACGAGACACTGCTAACCGACAATCGCATATGGAAGCAACGTCTGGTCAATGTGGGGGTTGTTTCGCCAGAGCGTGCTATGCAACGTGGCTTCACGGGGCCGATGTTGCGTGGTTCCGGTATTGCATGGGACTTGCGAAAAAAACAGCCATACGAAGTATATGACCGTATAGATTTCGATATTCCGGTCGGTGTTAACGGTGATTCATACGACCGCTATTTGGTTCGTATGGAAGAGATGCGTCAGTCAAACCGAATTTTAAAGCAGTGTATTGATTGGTTGAAAAAAAATCCTGGGCCCGTGATTTCCGACAATCACAAGGTGGCGGCACCAAGTCGTGAATCCATGAAGTCGAACATGGAAGAGTTAATTCACCATTTCAAGTTATGCACTGAAGGTATACATGTTCCAGAGGGAGAGGTTTATGCGGCGGTTGAGCATCCCAAAGGAGAGTTTGGGATATACGCTATATCAGATGGAGCAAACAAACCTTATCGATTAAAAATTCGTCCTCCGGGATATGTTCACTTGTCAGCCATGAATGAAATGACGTGTGGTCACATGATTGCCGATGTGGTAACGATTATTGGATCTCAAGACGTGGTGTTTGGGGAGATTGACCGCTGATGCTGACTTCAGAATCCCTCAAGAGAATTGATCGCGAAATTGCGAAATATCCCGTTGATCAAAAACAATCCGCAGTAATGGCATCGCTAGCTATTGCTCAGGAAGAGCAGGGCTGGTTATCAAGTGATGCTATCGAATTTGTCGCTAATTATCTCGGCATGGCACCGATCGCAGCATACGAAGTTGCAAGTTTTTACAACATGTATGATTTGAAGCCCGTAGGCAAATATAAATTATCAGTATGCACCAATTTGCCATGTATGCTTTCCGGAGGCGTCGATGCAGGTGAATACTTAAAGAAAAAATTGGGAATAGACTATAACGAGACGACTGCTGATGGCCTCATTACCCTCAAAGAAGGTGAGTGCATGGGGGCGTGTGGAGATGCGCCGGTGGTAATCGTTAATAATCGTCGTATGTGTAGCTGGATGAATCCTGAGCAAATCGACAAACTATTGGCGGAGCTAAAGTAATGGCGATCCTCGGCGCGATAAATCCGATGCTCAGCCTCGGTTTGGATGGTGATAATGCTTGGCGACTGGCTGACTACGTCAATCGTGGTGGTTATTCTGCCTTACGGCGTATTCTTGAAGGGAAGATTGCTCAAGGCGATGTGATAAACGAGGTAAAGAAATCTGTTCTGCGTGGACGTGGTGGTGCCGGCTTTCCCACAGGACTTAAGTGGAGTTTCATGCCGCGCTCTTTTCCTGGTGATAAGTACGTTGTCTGTAACTCGGATGAAGGGGAGCCGGGTACGTTCAAGGACCGTGATATTTTGCGCTATAACCCGCATGCGGTTATTGAAGGGATGATTATTGCTGGCTATGCGATGGGTGCTTCGCGCGGTTATAACTATATCCACGGTGAGGTATGGGAGGTTTATCAGCGGTTTGAAGAGGCGCTTGCCGAGGCAAGATCTGCATGTATGCTTGGTAATAATATCCTCAACTCAGATTTTGACTTCGATTTATTTGCTCATCATGGCTACGGTGCATATATTTGCGGAGAAGAAACTGCATTGCTGGAATCGATTGAGGGTAAGAAAGGGCAGCCGCGTTTCAAGCCACCATTTCCCGCCTCGTTCGGACTTTACGGTAAGCCAACAACCATTAACAACACCGAGACTTTCGCTTCGATACCATACATTATAAACCTCGGAGGTGAGGCTTATTTAGAGGCGGGTAAAGCCAATAACGGAGGTACTAAATTATTTTCGGTGTCTGGTCATGTCAATCGGCCGGGTAATTATGAAATTCCCTTGGGTACCCCATTTGCAACTTTGTTGGATATGGCCGGGGGTATGCGTGGCGGGCGAAAATTGAAAGCGTGTATTCCGGGTGGTTCATCTGCCCCTGTGCTTCCGGCTGCGGCTATCATGGATTGCACCATGGATTACGACTCGATCAGTAAAGCCGGGTCAATGCTTGGCTCCGGTGCGGTGATCGTTATGGACGAAACGACTTGCATGGTTCGGGCGTTGGAGCGCCTTGCGTTCTTCTACTTTGAAGAGTCGTGTGGACAGTGCACGCCTTGCCGCGAAGGCACCAATTGGCTGTACAAGGTGATTCACCGCATTGAAAATGGGAAAGGGCGGCAAGAAGACCTGGATTTGCTGGGTAGCGTTACCACGAATATCATGGGGCGTACAATTTGCGCGCTTGGCGATGCGGCATCCATGCCAGTGCAAAGCTTTGTGAAGCACTTCCGTGATGAGTTCGCGTACCACATCGAACACAAGAAGTGCCTCGTGCCTGTTGATGTTCAACGTGCAGGCAGCGGTTTCTTTACTGCAACGATTTAAGGTACGAGACGATGGAAATCGAAATCGACGGCAAAGTGGCGAACGTACCCGATGGCAGCACAATTATGGATGCGGCGCAGCAACTAGGTACGTACATTCCGCATTTTTGCTATCACAAAAAGCTGTCAATTGCCGCGAGTTGCCGGATGTGCTTGGTTCAAGTTGAAAAAGCACCAAAGCCGTTACCTGCTTGTGCCACTCCAGTAACCAATGGCATGAAAGTTTTTACCCACTCCGATCTAGCCATAAAAGCGCAAAAAGGCGTAATGGAGTTTCTGCTGATTAACCATCCTCTAGATTGCCCAATATGCGATCAAGGAGGGGAGTGTCAGTTGCAAGATTTGGCTGTAGGTTACGGTGATGGTAATTCCCGTTTTCAAGAAGACAAACGGGTCGTTTTTCTCAAAGAGGTCGGTCCGCTCATTTCCATGCAGGAAATGGCGCGTTGCATACACTGTACACGATGTGTGCGTTTTGGTCAGGAAATTGCCGGGATCATGGAGCTTGGCGTCGCCAACCGCAACATGCATTCCGAGATTATGACGTTTGTCGGACGCTCAATCGATTCCGAGTTATCGGGTAACATGATTGACTTGTGCCCTGTCGGTGCACTCACCTCCAAGCCGTTTCGCTATTCCGCACGCAGTTGGGAGCTGTCTCGGCGTAAATCCATCAGTCCTCACGATAGTATCGGGGCAAACTTGTCGGTGCAAATAAAGAACAATCGCGTAATGCGTGTGTTGCCGCGTGAAAATGATGATGTTAATGAGTGTTGGATCTCGGATAAGGACCGGTTTTCTTATGAAGCGTTGAACTCACCTGTACGCTTGACCAGGCCGATGGTACGTGTTGATGGTGTGTTGCAGGAGGTAGAGTGGAATGTGGCTCTGGACTACGTTGCGCACGCATTAAAAGATATCGCGGCTAAAGACGGCGGTTCTAGCATTGCTTCTCTAGCATCGCCGCATTCAACCCTTGAAGAGCTTTATTTACTTCAAAAGTTGACACGCGCTCTCGGTTCCGGAAGCGTTGATTTTCGGCCAAGAAGGTGCGATTTTTCTAACGACGGCAAACTAGCGGGTATTCCTTGGCTTGGGATGAGGCTATCCGAGATTAAGGAGTTGGATGCAGTATTGGTTGTGGGTAGTTTTTTGCGGAAAGACCATCCGCTGTTCGCGCAGCGTTTGCGGCAAGTTGCCAAGAAATGCGGAAAAATCAGTCTTTTGTCTGTAGTTCAGGACGACCCATTGATTAAGTTGCACGCTGGTATAAGCGTGCGCCCTGATGAGTTGCCAATAATATTAGCATCCGTTGTCAAGGCGGCGGCGCAGCTGAAAAATGAGGCCGTGCCGGCCGGTTTGGAAAATGTTGTTCCGTGCGAGGCAAGCCAAGCTATTGCCAAAAGCTTGTTTGTCGGTGAAAGAAGTGCGATTTTCTTAGGCAATGTTGCTGAACAAAGTCCGTATGCTGCAAGCCTACACGCTTTGACAATGGAACTCGCGCGTCTGACCAATGCCAAATTTGGTTTTATAGGCGAAGCAGCTAATAGTGCTGGTGGTTATCTGGCCAAAGCGACGCCAACTGCGTTGAACGCGAATGAAATGTTTGCTCAGCCGCAGAAAGCTTACATCCTTCTTGGTGTTGAACCGGAACTCGATTGCCACAATCCACAGCAGGCCGTAGATTCGTTGAAAAGTGCGGCATTAGTTGTAGTCCTGACATCTTTTTCTGACCTTGCCGCGCGCGATTACGCGGACGTGCTTTTGCCAATCGCAGCGTATACAGAAACATCTGGAACTTTCATCAATACCGAAGGACGTGTTCAAAGCTTTAACGGAATCTCTCGTCCCATAGGTGAGACGCGGCCAGCTTGGAAGGTGCTTCGTGTCTTGGGTAACCTGCTGGATCAATCTGGATTTGATTATGAATCCAGTGAAGATGTTCGCAGTGAAATGCTGTCACCTGGTGAAGGTTTTGTGATCGGGTTAAACAATTCTCTTCGTCGCGCGGCTTGGTCTTTGCCTGAGGTGGCTAGCGGTTTGCAGCGGATCGCCGATGTACCTATTTATTTTACGGATCCTTTGGTTCGTCGCGCTTCTGCCCTTCAGAAGACAAACGATGCGTCAATGCCGATGGCGCGTATGAGCGCTCTAACTTTTGAGGCGACCGGGGTGACGGAAGGTGCGAAGGTTCGTTTAAAGCAGGGAAACGGCGAGGTGGTTTTGATCAGCAAAGTCGACGACACGGTACCTGTTGGTTGCGTCCGAGTCGCTGCCGCGCATCCTTCGACTGCTGCACTAGGTGAGATGTACGGTTCGATCAATGTGGAGCGTGCATGATGGTAGCTGCGCTGCAAGAACTGCTGCAAGGGTTTTTCGGATCTGCGTTTCCGCTGGTGTGGACACTCCTAAAGATTGTTTTAATTATTGCGCCGTTGCTGCTTAGCGTGGCCTATCTGACTTTCTGGGAACGAAAGGTTATTGGGTGGATGCAGGTTCGAATTGGCCCAAACCGCGTCGGTCCTTGGGGATTGATCCAGCCGATTGCCGATGGATTGAAATTATTGTTGAAGGAAGTAGTAATCCCGACAGGGGCGGATAAAAGCGTTTTTTTGATCGCGCCAATGTTCGCTTTCGCTCCCGCTCTCGCCGCATGGGCGGTGGTTCCTTTTAACGATACCCTTGTCCTTGCAAACGTCAATGCGAGTTTGCTTTACATCATGTCGATTACGTCGATAGGTGTGTATGGGATTATTCTTTCGGGTTGGGCATCTAATTCAAAATATGCCTTTTTGGGAGGGATGCGCTCAGCGGCTCAGATGATTTCTTATGAAGTGGCAATGGGCTTGGCGTTGGTCGTCGTGCTCATGGTTTCCAACAGTCTAAATCTCGGTGATATTGTCGGCAGTCAAAGTCAAGGATATTTCGCTGATAAAGGATTCGGTGTTTTGTCATGGAACTGGTTGCCGCTTTTGCCAATGTTTGTTGTTTATCTAGTCGCTATTGTTGCAGAAACCAACCGTGCGCCTTTTGATCTGGCGGAAGGTGAGTCGGAAATTGTTGGGTTTCATGTGGAATATTCAGGAATGGCGTTCGCCGTTTTTTTCCTGGCGGAATACGCCAATATGATCCTTGTGTCGGCATTGACCTCGATTCTTTTTTTGGGTGGGTGGTTGTCGCCAGTTGGGTTTCTACCACACAGTATTTTGTGGCTGTTTATTAAAATTTCGTTCGTATTATTTGTATTTCTGTGGATTCGAGCAACTTTTCCGCGGTACCGTTATGACCAAATTATGCGTCTCGGTTGGAAAGTTTTTATCCCCCTGTGTCTAATATGGCTTGTCGTCGTCGGCTGCTGGATGATGTCGCCGTTGAGCATCTGGAAGTGAGAGTCTGGCCATGGGTTCAATGAAGGAAATTTTTAATAGCCTTCTGCTTAGAGAATTATTCAAAGGGTTGTCGGTTACTGGGCGCTACATGTTTGCCAAAAAGATAACCGTTCAATATCCAGAGGATAAAACTCCGCAAAGTTTCCGTTTTCGGGGCTTGCATGCGTTGCGTCGTTATCCGAATGGCGAAGAACGTTGTATTGCCTGCAAGTTATGTGAAGCAGTTTGTCCAGCACAAGCAATCACTATCGAGTCGGAACAGCGAAGCGATGGCTCCCGGAGAACCACGCGTTATGATATCGATCTGACAAAGTGCATTTTTTGTGGGTTTTGCGAGGAAGCTTGCCCGGTTGACGCGATTGTAGAGACGCGAGTTTACGAATATCACGGGGAATCGCGGGGTGACCTTTATTACACCAAGGCGATGTTGCTGGCAAATGGTGATCGCTACGAAAAACAGATCGCTGAAGACCGCGAACTCGACTCGAAATATCGCTGACAGGCCACCGAAATGGAATTCAAAACTTTCGTTTTTTATTTTCTCTCGGCGGTTTTGGTTTTCGCTGGGCTGCGAGTAATTACTTCTCGTAATCCGGTGCATGCCGCACTTTTTCTGGTTTTGGCATTCGTTTCGGCAAGTGGCGTATGGATGCTACTGCAGGCCGAGTTTCTTGCCTTGGCATTGATATTGGTTTATGTCGGCGCAGTAATGGTATTGTTTCTTTTCGTGGTCATGATGCTCGATATTAATTTAGACCGTCTGCGCGAGGGGTTCTGGAGTTATTTGCCGCTGGGTGCAATCATCGCATTGTTGATGGTGGCCGAAATGATTTTGGTTCTTGGCGGAAATTATCTGGGTTTATTCGAAGGCAGTGTTCGACAAGCAACGGTTGGTGAGAGCAACGTGCAAGCTGTTGGGCGATTGATGTTCACTGAATATGTCTATCCATTCGAATTGGCATCGGTGATTCTATTGGTTGGCATTGTGGCGGCGATTGCTCTTACACAGCGCGATAAACGTAAAAACAAATCTGTCGATCCTTCTCGGCAGGTATTCGTAAAAGCAAAAGACCGTGTGCGTGTGTTACAGATGCCCGCAGAAAAGCGAGAATAGTCGTCAATGTGTTGTTGTATATAGCGAAGCTTAAACGCGACGTCAAAACTAGGTGATAGCTAACGCATACGCTTCACCTTATGCCGAGAATACACGGGGAGGTACCTTGCTCACACTGTCCCATTTTTTGATTCTGGGAGCGATTTTGTTCGCGATCAGCGTCGTTGGTATTTTCCTTAACCGCAAGAATTTGATCGTAATTCTTATGTCGATCGAGTTGATGTTGTTGGCGGTGAATATGAATTTCATTGCCTTTTCTCACTACCTGCAGGATTTGGCTGGGCAGGTGTTCGTTTTTTTTATTCTGACCGTTGCCGCCGCCGAATCAGCGATTGGGTTGGCGATTCTCGTTGTGCTGTTCCGCAACTTGAAGACCATCCATGTGGATGATCTGGACAGCCTGAAGGGTTAACATGGAAATGCAAAAGCTTTATCTGCTGGTTCCGCTAGCCCCTCTTTTTGGCGCCATTGTCGCTGGTCTATTTTGTAGGCTAATCCCTCGTTGGGTGGCACATAGTGTGACAATTGCGGGGGTGACGGTGTCTTGCGTCGCGTCTTTTGTTGTTTTTAAAGATGTGATGGCTGGAAATACTTATAACGGAACGGTATATGAGTGGCTTACGTCAGGAGACTACCGTTTTGAAGTCGGTTTTCTGATTGATCAGTTAACGGTGACTATGATGATGGTCGTCACCTCGGTGTCGCTGATGGTGCACATTTACACGATCGGCTACATGCAGGACGATCCGGGCTACAATCGTTTTTTTAGTTACATATCACTTTTTACGTTCTCGATGTTGATGCTTGTGATGAGCAACAACTTCATGCAGTTGTTTTTTGGGTGGGAAGCTGTCGGTTTAGTTTCTTACTTGCTAATCGGCTTTTGGTACACTAGACCGACTGCCATTTTCGCTAATCTAAAGGCTTTTCTAGTTAATAGAGTTGGTGATTTCGGTTTCATCCTTGGTATTGGACTGGTTCTTAGCTATTTCGGAACGCTGGATTATGCTGCTGTCTTCGCCAAGGCGCCATCGCTGGCATCGACGACAATTTCTCTCTTCGGTACTGGTAGTCAAGGCGTTGCCTTGATGAGCGCGACATGTATTCTACTGTTCGTTGGCGCGATGGGTAAGTCGGCTCAAGTTCCCCTGCATGTCTGGCTTCCGGATTCAATGGAAGGTCCGACGCCTATTTCGGCACTCATTCATGCCGCTACGATGGTTACCGCCGGGATTTTCATGGTGGCGCGTATGTCACCGCTGTTCGAGTTATCAGATACGGCGCTCTCTTTCGTTATCGTTATTGGCTCGATTACCGCATTGTTCATGGGTTTCATGGGTATTATTCAGAATGACATCAAACGGGTTGTTGCTTATTCGACACTTTCGCAACTAGGTTATATGACTGTCGCGTTAGGCGCTTCTGCGTATTCGGTCGCTATTTTTCATCTGATGACACATGCTTTTTTTAAGGCATTGTTGTTCCTCGGCGCCGGTTCAGTGATTATAGGGATGCATCACGATCAAGATATTCGCAACATGGGTGGCCTGAGAAAATACATGCCAGTAACTTGGTTAACCTCTTTGGTTGGATCGCTAGCGCTAATTGGCACGCCTTTCTTTGCCGGTTTTTATTCGAAGGATTCGATTATTGAAGCGGTATCCTTATCCCATATTTCGGGGGCGGGGTTTGCTCATTTCTCGGTGATGGCTGGAGTGTTTATCACGGCTTTCTACTCGTTCCGGATGTATTTTCTTGTTTTTCACGGTGACGAGCGTTTCGGCAAAGACCACCACCATCATGATCGCGATTTGCATAAAAAAAATGATGTTCAACACGACACTCACGACGAAAATGCCGAAGCCGACTCCCATCATCACGGTAAAGAGAGCGGCCATGTCGATGAGCATCACGGCCTTTCACCGGGTCAGAAACCCCATGAGACGCCATGGGTAGTGACTGTGCCATTAGTCTTACTTGCTATTCCTTCTGTGGTTATCGGATATTTCGGCATTGAACCGATGTTGTTTGGTGACTTTTTCAAGGATGCCATTTTTGTTAACTCGGAAGCTCACCCTGTGATGAAGGAACTTGCTCATCATTTTCATGGGCCCGTGGCGATGGCGACGCATGCGGTGACAACTTCCGTTTTCTGGCTGGCATTTTCAGGCGTTGCGTTGTCTTGGGTTTTTTACATGAAACGCCCCGATATTCCGGCAGCGATCAAGCAAAAGTTTGAATGGCTATACAAGCTGCTCGAAAACAAATACTACTTTGACAAATTCAATGAAGTGGTTTTCGCCGGAGGCGCGCGCTTGCTTGGTAAAGGGTTTTGGCGAGGGGGCGATGCTGGCTTGATTGACGGGCTGATAGTTGGCGGCGCTGTTCGTCTCGTTAGCTTGTTTTCAAAGTTGGCTCGTCTTTTCCAGACTGGTCACATTTACCACTACGCTTTTACGATGATTATTGGCGTGTTCGTTTTGATGACCCTCTGGGTCACGCGCGCCTGAGCTAGAAAGACTGGGATCGATATGTCAGGCACGCCGCTTCTCTCCCTTGCTATCTGGGTTCCGATTCTCGCTGGCTTCGTAGTCCTGGCGACGGGATCTGATCGCAACGCACCTTTGGCAAGAATGTTGTCACTCGTTGGTGCCGTTGCCGGCCTGTTGGTGACGCTTCCCCTGTATTCTGGATTTAACCTGCAAACGCCGGCGATGCAGTTTGTTGAGCTTCACAATTGGATACCTCGGTTTAACATTACCTACTATCTTGGCGTTGACGGCATTTCGATGCCTTTCATCATGCTGAACAGCTTTATAACCGTCACGGTTGTTCTTGCGGGGTGGCAAGTAATCGGTAACAAGGTTGCTCAGTACAATGCGGGATTTCTGATTATGTCCGGGTTGTTAAACGGCATTTTCTCTGCATTGGATGGCGTTTTGTTTTATGTGTTTTTTGAAGCGTCTTTGATTCCTCTTTATTTAATTATTGGTGTCTGGGGCGGGCCGAATCGAGTTTACGCCGCATTTAAGTTTTTCCTTTTTACGTTGATGGGTTCTCTGCTATTTCTGCTGGCGCTGCTCTACATGTTCTTGGAGTCCGGTGGTAGTTTTTCCATACTCGATTGGCATCAAATGCCGCTTGGTATGGCTGCCCAAAAATGGTTGTTTCTTGCGTTCTTGGTCGCATTTGCGGTCAAGGTTCCAATGTGGCCAGTTCATACATGGTTGCCGGATGCTCACGTTGAAGCGCCGACTGGTGGTTCCATCGTGCTCGCGGCTATTGCGCTTAAACTCGGCGCGTATGGTTTCTTGAGATTTTCGTTGCCGATTGTTCCTGACGCCGCTCATCATTTCAGTGGTCTGGTTATTGGATTGTCTTTGATCGCGATTATCTATATCGGCTTTGTGGCACTCGTGCAGCACGACATGAAGAAACTGGTAGCCTACTCTTCGATTGCTCACATGGGTTTTGTTACCTTGGGTTTCTTTATTTTCAATGCCATGGGGATCGAAGGTGCGCTGGTGCAGATGATTTCGCATGGTTTCGTCTCTGGCGCGATGTTTTTCTCTATTGGCGTGATGTACGACCGTGCGCATTCACGTCAAATTGCTGACTACGGTGGTGTGGTTAACAAGATGCCCAAGTTCGCGGCGTTTTTCATGCTTTTCGCGATGGCTAATGCCGGTTTGCCCGCAACTTCGGGTTTTGTTGGTGAATTCATGGTTATTCTTGCCTCGGTCGATCACAATTTCTGGGTGGCGTTCGCTGCGGCGTCAACGATGATCGTTGGCGCGGCCTACACGTTGTGGATGTATAAGCGCGTGGTGTTTGGCGCCGTTGCTAATCATCACGTGGCTGAACTCACTGATATCAATGGTCGAGAGTTTTTCATTTTTGTTTTATTCGCCATTGGCGCGTTGGGCATGGGTCTTTATCCGCAGCCCTTTACTGAAGTGATGCATAGCTCGGTGAATGAGTTGTTGCGTCACATCGCTCTCAGCAAGATCCAATAATTGGTAGCCGCTATGACTCTTGCCGAAATGCAGTTTTTGACGCCTGATCTTCGCCTTGTCGGCGCAGAGATATTCGTGTTGTTCATGGCGTGCCTGATCCTTCTAGTTGACCTCATGGTAAAAAGTGGAAAAAGGACCGCAACCTTCGTGGCCACTTTGGCCACATTGCTTGGAGCGGCATTAATTACTTCAGCTATTAGTTCTGGTGAAGTGGCCTATACGTTCAGCAATATGTTTGTTAGCAACATGATGACCGATGTGCTTAAGCTATTGCTTTATCTCACGGTAATAATCGTGTTGCTCTATTCGCGCCGCTACGTTTTGGAACATGAGCAAATGGCGAGGGGCGAATATTACGCCCTGGCCCTTTTTGCCACTCTCGGCATGATGGTGATGATTTCCGCCAATCACTTTCTGACTATTTATGTCGGTTTGGAGCTTCTATCGCTTTCCCTTTACGCCATGGTGGCCATGAATCGCGATTCGATTCCGGCAACTGAAGCGGCCATGAAGTACTTCGTTCTTGGCGCTTTGGCGTCTGGCATGTTGTTGTACGGTATGTCGATGATTTACGGCGCCACTGGTAGCCTGGACATCACTGTTGTTCTCGAGCGGCTTTATTTGGGACAGGTCAACCGCACGATATTGATTTTCGGGTTGGTGTTCCTTGTTTCGGGAATTGCCTTCAAGCTGGGCGTGGTTCCCTTCCATATGTGGATTCCGGACGTCTATCACGGCGCCCCAACAGCGGTGACTCTTTTCATCGCCACCGCGCCTAAGTTGGCGGCGTTTGCCATCGTGATTCGCATGCTCGTCAATGGCCTGATCATCGTCGCCGCCGATTGGCAGGGCATGTTGGTTTTACTGGCTGTCTTGTCAATGGCTATTGGCAATATCGCGGCCATTGCTCAATCCAATTTAAAGCGGATGTTGGCGTATTCGGCGATTTCGCACATGGGTTTCATGTTGCTTGGTCTCGTTTCGGGTGTCGTTGGCTATGGGCCACGCTTCGCATTGAGTGCTTATAGTTCGTCGATGTTTTATGTCATAACCTATGTCCTGACGAGCGCCGGTACCTTCGGCATGATTCTTTTGTTGGCTCGGGCGGGATTCGAATCTGATGAGATCGATGATTTCAAGGGCTTGAACAAGCGGAGTCCGTGGTTTGCGGCGGTCATGATGATGATGATGTTTTCGATGGCGGGTGTTCCTTTCTTCGTCGGATTTTTCGCAAAATTCGCGGTATTGGAAGCAGTCGTTGCGGCGGGTTATCTCTGGTTGGCAGTTGCCGCAGTATTGTTTTCGTTAGTCGGTTGTTTCTACTATCTTCGTGTGGTCAAGGTGATGTACTTCGACCAGCCGTCGCAGGCCATGCCAATCAGCGCCGCTTTCGATATGAAGCTCTTATTGTCGGTTAATGGTCTCGCGGTGGCGCTGCTCGGGATTTTCCCGCAACCGTTGATGTCGGTATGCGAGGTTGCCTTTTTAAGCTTGTTATGAGATTCCTTGATTCGTTTCAAACGCCCCGCTAGCCGGGGCGTTTTTATTGGAAACGTCCGCGATGGAAAATGAATTCCAACATTTAGTCGAAATCGAAATCGAAACAAATCAGGTTTTTGCCGGGAAACTGCTTGATGTCAGGCGGGATCGAGTTCGGCTACCCGATGGCAACGAATGCTGTCGCGAGTACATTCGACACCAGGGAGCCGCGGTGGTCATTGCTCAAAGGAACGATGGCCGAATTCTTTTCGTTCGTCAGCATCGCTATCCCTTGCGCCGCACGTTTCTCGAATTGCCGGCAGGAAAAATCGACCCTGGCGAAAATATTCTTGAGACCGCGCGCCGGGAATTGCTTGAGGAGAGCGGTTTTTTGGCGTCTGACTGGCGTCATCTTGGCGTGATGCATCCATGTGTCGGTTACTCCAATGAGCGTATCGAGATTTTTTTCGCACGCGGTTTATCCGGTGGCGCGGAGCAGAAACTCGACCAAAACGAATTTCTGGATGTTCTCAGTTTGACGCTGGACGAGGCATTGCTGGCCATCCGCAATGGAAAAATCACCGATGCGAAAACCGTTACTGGGTTATTTTGGGCTGAAAAAGTCATCGTCGCCGGCTGGTAGGCATTTGTCCCAGTGGGAATTTTCAGATTTTCGATTTGAGGTTAGCTAAAGCCATGCACGACTATCCGCGCCTACTTGGCGACATCGGTGGTACGAATGCTCGTTTTGCCATCATACGACGGCGTGGTGGGCAGCTGGAAGAATTGCGCACGCTTTCAGGAGCGGACTATTCGGGTCCGAGGGAGGCGATAGAAGCCTATCTGGAAGTCGTCGGAGGTGAACGTCCTCGCGTCGGCGCTTTTGGCATTGCCAATCCGATTGAGGGTGATCGGATTAATATGACCAATCACACATGGGATTTTTCCATCGACGAACTTCGGCGGCAGCTGGGCTGGTCGCATGCGCTGTTTGTTAACGACTTTACCGCTCTCGCATTATCGCTGCCGTTCTTGCCTGCGGAGGAGCTACGTCAGCTTGGCGGTGAACAGCGTGATGCGCGACGGGCGATCGCCGTTCTGGGGCCCGGTACTGGTCTGGGTGTTTCCGGTTTGTTGCCAGCGCCTGACGGGAGCTTTTTGCCGATTGAGGGCGAGGGCGGGCACGTAACGTTGGCGGCGGTGACCGCCGAGGAAGCGGCGGTGATCGACAAGGCGAGCGAAATATTTCCGCACGTGTCTGCTGAACGCTTGATTTCAGGTCCTGGCTTGGTGACCTTGCATGAATCGCTTGCCGCGATTCGACGGCTGCCCTCTCCGTGTCTCGACGCGCCAGGTATCGTTGCCGGTGCTCTAGAGGGAGCCGACACCTTGGCTTTCGATTCGTTAACTATGTTTTGCGCCATGCTTGGAACCGTTGCCGGAAACCTGGCATTGACCCTGGGTGCCAAGGGGGGGGTGTTTATCGGTGGCGGTATCGTGCCCCGTCTGGGTGAATTTTTCGCTCGCTCGCCGTTTCGCCGCCGTTTTGAGAAAAAGGGGCGTTTCCAAGCCTATATGGCGTCTATTCCTGTTTTTGTCATTCACTCGCCTTATCCGGCCTTTACCGGCGTCGCTGTGGCGCTGGAAAGCGCATTACGAGCTTGAAGAACCCTTGCTTGCGGCTGCTAGAACAGATCTCGATTGCCTGATAGACCAGCAGGTGCCGCACTGGCGCTTGTCGGCGGTGATTGCCGCTGTTCAGGCGCCAGTGCCCAAGAAGGCTAGTCGCCGACAATAAATTCACCGATGGTTACCACTTCGCTCTGGCCTTTAAGGCGTAGCGTGACTCGCTCCTCCTTTTGTTCGGTGCTGCCGAAAGCGGTATACAAGCGTAAGTTCAAGGTTGTCGCGCCGGCGACCACTTGTTGGCGATGACCGTAAAACTGTGCTTGTACCAGATATTTTCCGGGCTTGGCTTTCCTCAGCGAAAATTCTTCCGGGCCGTAACCGCCGGTGAAATCGCGCGAAACCGCGCCGCCTTGATAACTCAGGCGGTTGGCGAAGTACGCTTTCTCGCCATTGGGGTCGGTGACCCACAGATCAATGTCGGTATTGTCGGCGTCCCAACTCAAAACGACACGTAAATCGAGTGGCAGGTTGCGCAGCAGGCGGGGATCGACGGCAGGCGTTAAGGTGGCGGTGTCGATCGGCGCCGGTGCCGTGGCCAGCAAGGCGTTCATTTCAGCCAGCGCCACCAGTTCGATATCCGGGAATCGATTGTGCCACGGTCGTGTCACCACTTGGTATAGCGAAGCCACCGCTTGTCGCGGTTTGCCGTTTTCCGCTTGCGCCAGCCCGAGGTCGCGCCACGATTGCGGTTCGTCGGGCGCCAGTTCGAGTACGCGTTCCAGTACTGGCACGGCGAGGTCGGCGCGATGCGCCTGTAGCAGACGGTAAGCGAGAATGCGCAACACGTGGCGATTCTCCAGATCCATTTCCGCAAGGTTGGACAAAATGCGCGTGGCAAGCTGCGGCTGGCCGCGTTCGAAAAAGATATCGGCGGCGTCGAGGAAAAAGGCCGTGCTATTCAAGTAGGACGGGCGTTCGTCGAGATAGACGCGATAAATCCGTTCGTTCTCGGCCTGGCGCAGGCGTTCGACATAGGGCGCGTCGGGAAGCCATTTCTTGAGTTGGATTCTGGTCACGGGGGGAGCGCCCGCGCTGCCGTCCGCCTTGTCGGCAACTGTTTCTTCGGCCATGCGCGCCGGTCTGGGCGCCGCCATTGCCGGCGCCGGTCGCATGGCGCCGGATGCCGTCGCCGGCATGGCAATCCGCAGGCTTTCCATCGCCATCGTCCCACCGATGGTCCCGGTTTCTGGCTTGCTTTGCGGGCGATCGCCCTTGGGGAAGTCACGTTCCCACCAGGCCTGTTTTTCCTTGAAGCGGCGGACGACTTCTTCTAGGTGGCGAGCGCGGTCCTGTTCCGCTTGCCTCCCTTGCGCCGCCACCAGACGTTCGTAAGCGGCAAATAGTTCCGCGGGTGGCCGGATTTGGTAGCGTGCGTAATCTTCAACCCGGTCGAGGACGATCAGTGACGTGCCGGGCGTGACCAATCCGAACGTCTTGCCCAAGCGCGAGATTTCGGCACGATTGATCGCTTTTTCCGGCAGCAGTTGCTTAAGCCGCAGGCGTGCCCAGGCTTGCGCCGCGAAACTTCCCGGCAAGGCATGGCGGTCGGCGACGGTGAGATGCTGATCTTGGATCTGGCCGTCGGGTTGACGCCATTCCAGATCGAGAGGCGCCGAGTTCTCTTTCAGCACACCCGCCACCGCGAGACGACGGTTGCTGGAATCAAGAGGCGTCGCCACCAGTTCGTCGGCGCTGTTCGAACGCACGGTTGCCAGACGACCGCCGATGGTGCGCAGGGCCGCGGCCGCTTGCGTGGGCGTCGTGCGCATCAGATCGACGAAGGCGCCGCCGCTACGTTCGGCGGCATGGCGCAGGCGCGCATTGTCGGCGGACAGCGCCGCGCTGACGGCCAGTACCGGTACCGTGAAATCTGGCATGGTGGCGCTGGCGAAATTTCCCAACCCGTCCGAGAAGAGCAGGATGGTGTCCGCCGGTGTCGCCGGCTGGAAGGCGGCAAGGTTGGTGCCACCGTCGTAGCGGGTGTTTTCCAGGGCAGCGCGCAGCGTGGACCAATGACCATCCTTGACGACAAAACTTCCCCCGTCCTCGGCGTTGTCGCGTGCCAGCGTCAGTTGGACCGTCGTGTTCCCGATGGCTTTGAAATACGCCTCCAGCAAGGCGAATTCACGTCCATGGTCGCGGTTGGCGCCGGAGCCCGACGCATCCCAGATCAGGGCCAGGCGCGCGGGTTTCGGCCGTGCGATCGGGGCGATGGCTGGCGCTGGCAGCTCTGCATAAAAGTAACGCTTGCCGTCGAATTCCTCGACGGTCAGCAACGGGCCGCCGTGCGGCGAAAAGCTGATTTCGGTCAGACTCTCCGGACGATGGTTTTCGCGGTGCACCTCCAGCGTCGCTCCGCCCGGTCGGTCCTGCCACCGAGCGTCGGGAAGGCCGCGCAGCACCCTGGCGGCGTCTGCCTGAAGCCCCGCGGCCTGAATGCGTAAATCGAAGGTGTCCAAGCGTTCGCCGAAAGCCAGGGGCAGGCGCAACAGGGTGGTGCCGTCGCGTTTTTCCGGCAGGCGTTCGCTGATCGTCACCGATACCTTGCGCTCGCCATTTGCCGGAATCGGATAGACACGCACTTTGTAGTTGTTACCCTGCGTGGTTTCCAGCAAGGCGGGGTCTACCCTCCCCCGGCTGATCTCTTCGAAAATTTCCTGCCCGCGTGCCTTGTCGACCGCTACCGCCGGTCGCCACTTGCCATCGAAATCGAGCGCGAAGCCGCTGATTTCCTGTCCGTCGAGCAATGGAAATTGCAACTCGCCTTCCAATTGTCGCCCGTTGGGGTTACGGAAAGTCATTTCGACGGTCGTTTTCGCCAGTCGGCCGGCGATCAGCACGTCGACATTGACGCGCGCCAGGCGCACCGGTTGTGCGGCATCCGCAACCCGCAGCAACACCGGACGCGGCCGTAGCGGTTCGTTGATCAGCAGCGTTTGCGCGTTGGCGACCGGTGAGAGCAGTAGCGCCGCCCAGAGTGCGTATTTCCAGATATTCATGCGATGACCTCTCGTTGAATGAAGCGTAAGCAACCAGATAAACGACGAACGGCGTGCGATGGGGTTAAAACGACTAAAAAAACAGCGGTGATGGCAATCCCCCCGAAAGTCGCGCCGCCGCCGAGGCGGTTCGGTATTTCACATTGCGGCATGCGGGCGATTGCCGCACAATGCAATGGCGGTGCAGCCGCATCACCGTTAATCCTTTTGGCCGCGGCAGTTGAAGGAGGCAAGGTATGGCTGGCAAAAAAGCACTTTTCGTGGGCATCAACAAGTTCGCGAACTACGCGCAGTTCACACTCAATGGCTGTGTCAATGACGCCAAGGACATGTCGGCACTGTACAAGGACTTGTTCGGGTTCAAAGCGACGGAAATTTCCGTTTTGACCGACGCGCAAGCCACCAAAGCCAACATCATCGCCGGATTGACGCAAATGGTTGCCGACGCCAAGGCCGGGAAGCTCAATTACCTAGTATTCAGTTTGTCGTCGCATGGCACGCAGATGAATGACACCAGTGGTGACGAGCCGGATGGCATGGACGAAGCTTTCGTGCCGCACGACATTGCCGAGAAGGGCGGAGCCTGGGACCCCGCACACATTATCTGCGACGACGAGCTGCACGATCTCTTCGTGCAGTTGCCGGCCAATGTGCTGCTCGAAGTTTATCTCGACACTTGCCATAGTGGCAGCGGCCTGCGTGGCGCGGAATTCGGCCTGCACGCTCCCCGAGCCCGTTATGTGGCGCCGCCGGATCACGAGTTCGATAAGAAATCCGCCAAGATGCGCGGTTTTACGCTCGCTTCGCCGGCGACTGGTGGGAAGAAGAACGCGGTCAAGGACAGCAAGGCACCGGTCGCTGGCGCCAACCAGTTGTTGTGGACCGGCTGCAAAGCCAATCAAACCAGTGCCGATGCCTATTTCAATGGCCGCTACAACGGTGCGTTTACCTATTACTTCATCAAGGTGATGCGCGATTCGCAAAACAAACTGGCGCGCAAGGACGTGATCGCCAAAATGCGGACCTTGATGAAGTCCAGTTTTGCGCAAACCCCGCAACTCGAAGGCAACGCCACCAACCGCACGCAAGCGATTGTGTACTGATCCATTGCCGACGGCGGAAGCGGAGGCGCGGGTCGCCGCTTTTTCCGCCGTCGAGGCACTGCCCGGTGCCCGGTTTCGCTGGCTATTCCTCAAGGCGTGCCGAGGAACAAGTAAAAATTGCTGTAGCCGCCGACCGATCCGGCGTTGGAATAACCGTAACCGACATAAACCGGACCAAGCGGTGTTTCGCCGCCGAGGTAAATGGCGCCTGAGTTGATCCAGCCGCGTAAATTCGTTTCGGTGTAAGGCCGGCCGATCTTGGCGGTTTCGAGCGCCATGCCCAGACGCATGTCGCCACGCAAGCCCAACGGAAGGCGTCCGACGATCCGTTCGGCGCGAAGATGACCGTAGCGGATGTCGTCGCCGTTCAACTGCCCGGTGGCAAAGGCGCTCATCCGGAGCATGCCGCCAAGAGAGGCAGCGTCATTGACCGGTAATTGCCCCCTTGGCGAACCCTGGTAGGAAAAACGCCCACCCAGTACCCAGTCGCCGACGCTCCAGTACGCGTTTACGCCCAGGTCGAGTTTGCTGTACGCATTATTCGACGACTCGAAATACCGCGTGTTTGTCGACCAGCCGCTGGTCGGGAAATACAGACGGTCGGTCTGGTCGAGGTCCAGCGAGGCGAACCAGCCGTTGTCGTGTTTCGATTCCTCGGGCAAAAAAGGTAATCCGGTATCGCGCTTGCTTTCCCACCACCCTTCCTGCCAGCCCAGGCGTGCCTGTCCGAGCAAGCCGATGTTTATTCCGCCGCCAAGCCTGAAGTCGGTGTCGATGACGCGGTAGTCGGCGAGTTTGTTGTTGTCCTGATAGATGCTGCGTTGTTTGCTGCCGCGCCTGAGCGAGGTTTCGAAAAAATACTGCTGCCGTTCGTCGAGCGGCTGATAGTAGTCGGCGCCGAGTTCGATTTTCGATCCGATCTGGCCGAAGGCCAGGAACTCGCCGCCCAGGCTGTTGAGCCAGGTTTTGTGGTAGGCGGCGCGCAGGCCGTAAGAGGCGTTACCGACGAAATTGCTGCCGAAATGCAGCCCATAGCGGATATAGTCCGGTCCCCAGTTTTTCTCGACCGGCGTGATGCGCAGAATGTTGCGGTCGCGCAGCGTGACCAGCGAATAGTCGACATGTTCGTAGTAGCCGTCGCCATAGGTGCGGAGCAGGTCGGCATTGACCTTGCCGGCGTCTATGATGTCGCCCGGCCGGGTATACATGTGCCGCTCGACCACCGCTGGATTGACCCGCTTGAGTCCGTTGATTTCGATCGCGTCGACGCGTAGCGAGGTGCCGCGATTCGTTTGCATCTTCGCCTTCCAGTCGGCGTAGGTTCGTTCGTCGACCGACAGGGTGCGCAAGCGGTCGGCTACCGCTTCGGTGGCCTGCGCGCCACGATCCGCGGTTTCGTCGGTGCGCTTGAAATCGCCGGCGCTGATCCCTTGCAGGTGTGGTTCGATATAGATATCGGTGGGTTTGAGGGTGGCCAGCGAACGTGCCACGTTCTGCTCGGTCAGAATATTCACCATTTGCACCGAAACGCTCAACAAGCCGCTGATCTCCTCGTCTCTCAACAGCGGCGAGCCGACGTTGACGACGATCAGCTTGTCCGCTTGGCAGCGCGAACGCGCCTCACCGATCGGCAGGTTATCCACCAGCCCGCCATCCACCAGTTTTCGGTTGCCGATCTGGACCGGCGACATCAGACCGGGTACCGACATGCTGGCCCGCATCGCGCCAGTCAGGCTGCCGTCGCGAAAAACCACCCGTTCGCCGCGAACGATGTCGGTGGCGATGATCGATAGCGGCAAGGGCAAGCTCTCTATCGAGCGTTCGCCAAGGTGGTCGCCAACTAATTGATTGAAAAAAAGCTTTATTTTTTGTCCGGTCCTCACGCCGGTCTGATAGTGGACGCCGTTGCGGCCGACGCCGGTTTCCGACGCCGGCAAATAACGCGCGTCGAGAACCTTCTTGCGGAAGTTCTGCTGGTAAAACGGTGGGTCGTCTTGAAACAGATCGTCCCAATTGGCGCCCGCCAACTTGTCGCGCATGGTGTCCGGCCCCAACCCCGAGGCATAAGCGCCGGCGACCAGGCCCCCCATGCTGGTGCCGACGACGCAATCGATCGGTACCCGGAGTTTTTCGAGGACCTCGATCACACCGACATGCGCCGCGCCGCGTGCGCCGCCGCCGCCGAGAACCAGTCCGATGCGCGGGCGGGACGGCGGGTTGCCGGCGTCGATGGCCGGCGCGGGTTGGGCGGCGCTGGCGAGCGACGTGACGACGATCAGCGGCACTGCCAGCACGAGCGACCGGCGCCGTCCGACTCGCACGAACTTTTCCAAGTGGAAACTAGCGGTTGGCGGTCAGGGGGTGCGAGCCGAGAATGGTCAGCGCAAGCTGCACATGCTCGGCGGCATCGCGACCGAGGCTCGTCAGGTAGCCGCCATCGATCTGAGTCAGCAAGCCTTTGGCATGCAGTCGCCGGGTGGCGGCGATGATCGACGGATCGGCCGTCTTGTGGATTTTGATTCCCTGCTGAGGGCTTGCCAGATCGAAACGGACGAGGGTGTTGAGTTCATCAACCAGATCGGGCGAGAGGGGCATGGTCGGATTTCCTTGTTGGCGGTGGAACCGCTGTTTGCGTCGGGGATAGCATTCTAGCGCGCTCGGCGCCGCGGGCTTTCAGGAACTGCACGACAGCGTCGAACAGCCGGCGCGGTGGCGCGCCCAGTCCGGGCGTTTGGCAGCGAGCGTTTCGTGGTCGCTTTGCACATCGTAAGGGCGGCGCAAGACTGTCAGCAGTTGGTGAATCATTCGCGTGTCACCTTGTTCGGCCAGATCGATGGCCTGTTGCGCCAGATAGTTTCGCAGCACGTAACGCGGATTGGCTTCGTTCATGGCCGCGATTCGCGACGCCGGCTCTCGTTGCTCCTGCCGCAGGCGCGCGGCGTAACGTTGCAGCCACTGACTGAGCGGCGCGGCAAAGCGGCGCGCCGGATCGGCACGGTAGCAGGCGTCTTGCACAATGACCGGCGTCGGGTTGTCGATATCCAGTCCGGCGAGGTCGCGAAAAAAGAGCGTCATGTCGATTTCGGCATGCCACATTAGATCGAACAGGGTTTCCAGAAGCTCCGCGTCGTCATGATGCCAGGCGACAAAACCGAGTTTGGCGGCGTAAGCGGCGCAGAATTCGGTGGCGTAAACCTCGTCGTAGCGGTCGAGAGCGCCACTGAGGTCGTTTGGATTGGGGAGCAGCATCGCCAGGGCGTCGGCGAGGCGCTCCAGGTTCCAGCGGGCGATACCCGGCTGGCGAGCGAAGCAGTAGCGCCGGGTGGCGGCGTCGGTGGTGTTTGGCGTCCAGCCGGGATCGAAGTTGTCTACCCAGCCATAGGGACCGTAATCGATGGTCAGTCCGAGAATCGACATGTTGTCGGTATTCATCACTCCGTGGACGAAACCGACGCGCATCCAGTGGGCCATCAGCCGCGCGGTGCGTTCGCAGATGTCGGTAAACCACGCGAGCAGACGTTGTTCCGGTGCGAACCGCAGCGTGGGAAAGTCGCGCGCGATGGTGAAGTCGACCAGCCGTTGCAGCAAGGCGCGGTCACCGCGGGCGGCCGGTAGTTCGAAATGTCCGAAGCGTGTAAACGTTGGGGCGACCCGACAGACGATGGCGCCGGGTTCGTTGACCGGGTGGCCGTCGTAGAACATGTCGCGAACGACCTGTTCACCGGTACCGACGAGACTCAGCGCGCGCGTCGTCGGTACGCCCAGGTGATGCATGGCCTCGCTGCATAGGAATTCGCGAATCGACGAGCGCAGCACCGCGCGTCCGTCCGCGTGCCGCGCATACGGCGTCGGGCCCGCCCCTTTGAGTTGCAATTCGAAGCGCTGCCCATGCCGGTTGACGGTTTCACCAAGAAAAATGGCGCGGCCGTCGCCCAGTTGCCCGGCCCACTGCCCGAACTGATGGCCACCGTAACACGTCGCATAGGTGGCCATTCCCGGCAGCAGGGCATTGCCGGCCAGCGCGGCCAGCATTTCCGGCGAGTTCATCGTCTGCTCGTCGAGATCGAGATCGGCGGTCACCGTCGGCGAACACGCGAGCAACCGGGGCGCGGCGACAGCCGTCGGTGTGACCGGCGACCAGCAGGCTCCAAACACTTGCCGCGGCGTATTGCTGGCGTCGGAGTCGCCTGGCAGGTCTTTGATGAAGCGATTGTCGAAATTAAGCAGGGTCGTCATCATCGTTCCAAGGCGCCGCGCGCCGGCAGGGTTCGTTTTTCAGGATAGCGCAGCGCACGGCGCCGTGCGAGCCGCGGTTGGTCAACGGTGTGGCATTGTTTGGATTGCCGACGTGTCGATGGATCACGGTTCACGGCGACAGCGGCGCAATACACGGCAGGCGCACAATGACGTCTAGACCGCCCCGAGGGGCGTTTTCGAGGGTGACCTCGCCGCCGGCGGTGGCCGCGATTCGGCGGACAATCGCCAGCCCGAGACCGCAACTGCCGTCGGTGGCGCGTTCGGGCTGAAGCTGGACGAAGGGAACCAGCGCGCGCTCCCGGTCGTCGATGGCAATGCCGGGTCCGTGATCGCGCACGTGCAGCGCCAGCCGTTTCCCAGGCTCAAGGGTGAGCCTGACTTCGACCGGTGGCGCGCCGTGTTGCACGGCGTTTTCAATCAGATTGTCGAGCAGTCTTTGTAAATCGACCTCGCTGATCGGCGCTTGACTGTCGGCCGCGCGTTCGTCGATCGTCAGTTGCACGTGTCGTCCGAGTGCGCGCTGGCGGGCGACTTCGTCCCCGAGTCGTGTTGCGATGTGCAACGGCATCGGCTGACCGGAAGCGCTTTCACTGCCGAGAAAGTCCAGGCACTGGCCGACGATGCGTTCCATGTCATTGATGTCGCGGGCCAGTCCGTCGCGTTCCGCGTCATTGTCGAGCAGCGCCAGGCGCAGGCGCAGGCGCGCCAGGGGCGCGCGGAGGTCGTGCGTCAGGCCGGCGAGCATTTCGCGTCGCTCCGCCGCCGCCTTGGCCAACTGATCGTGCATCAGATTGTGCCGCTCCGCCAGCCGCCGGACTTCGAGCGGGCCTTCGGTGTTTGCCGGTTTTGTCGTGCCGTCGTCGGTGACAACGACCGCTTCCCCCAGGCGGGCCAGCGGCCCAACGATTCCGCGTATGAAAATGCCGGCGATAACGACTATCGTCGCCAGCATGGCCGCTAAGGCCAGCCAAATTTCGGAGGAGATGGGGGGCGGCTCGAAACGTCGTGTCGGTAGCACCAGCCACCATCGTTCACCGCCGGCCGTGAATCCGATCCATAACCCGCTGTGCGGTCCCTGGCCGCCATCCCTGAGCAGCGCCGGTTCGCCCAGCCGTTGGGAAAGCTTGTTGGCCAGTCGGCGGGCGAAGGTGAAATCCGGCCGATGTTCCGGTACGCTCCGACCGTCCGGCCGGAGGTTCAACCCGCGTTCGCTTCCGTCCATGGTCATCAGTCGTTGCCGGGTTTCCCGATCCAATCCCGGCAGGGTCAGTTGCAGCAAGCGCACTTCGTCGACGATCAGTTGTACCGTCCGACTGACATGAACGGCGCGATCGAAGTGACTGAGCAGAGAAAAAGTGGCGATTTCGGTAATGGCGATCACCGCCACGACCAGTAGCACGGTTCTGCCGGCCAGCGACGAGGGGAGGAACTTGCCGGTCATGCGCTGGTGTTGGTGCCGGGCACGAAGACATAGCCGATGCCTCTGACCGTTTGCAGATAACGGGGTTGTGTCGGTTCGGCTTCGATCAATCGGCGCAAGCGATGGATTTGCACGTCGACGGCGCGCTCTAGCGCTTCGCTGGTCTCACCGTGCGTCAATTCGAGCAAGCGCTCGCGTTTCATCGGGCGATTGGCGTTGGCGACCAACAAATTCAGCAGCGCGAATTCGCCGCTGGTCAACGTGATGCATTCGCCATTGCGGGACAACTGGCGGCTGCGTCGATCGAAAAGCCATTCGCCAATACGCTGAACCCCGCCGGCTGGATCCGGCGCCGCCGCCGGATGCGTGCAGCGTCGCAACACCGCCTCGATACGGGCCACCAGTTCGCGTGGATCGAAGGGTTTGCCCACATAGTCGTCGGCGCCCGATTTCAGGCCCAGCACCCGGTCGTTGGCGGCGTGACGCGCGGTGAGCATGATCACCGGCACGGTTTCGCCGTTCGTCCTCAAGCGTTTGCACGCCGCCAGACCGCTTTCGCCGGGCAGCATCAGATCGAGCACCAGCAAGCGCGGTTGAAAGCGTTCGAGAAACACCTCGATCTGGCGAGTGTCCGGCAGGAGGAGCGCATCATAGCCGTGGCGACCAAGGTAGGTGGACAGCAACTGGCGGAGTTCGGGATCGTCATCGACGATGAGAATTTTTTTCATGGCTGATGCCGAGACGGCGACGACCGACATTTTATGTCGCGGATGACGCTTCGGGGTGGCGTCGATTCCGCGCTTGCGGCAGGCGCTTCGACACGGCTCAATCCGCACGTCAACGGTGTGGGGCGGTAGGCGGAAAGACAACTGTGTCAATGATTTGGCACTTCCATGACGGCGATCCGGCGGTTGTGAATTTTTCCGCACGGTCGATCGTCAAAATTTGAGACTAATAGCAAACGCCCAGCGATAGCGATTCGCGGCGGCGGTTGACGGAATTTTCGTTGAAATGAAAGCGGGTCGAGGTTGGTCATGGAAAATGCAATGCGATGTGCAACGGTGGGTGTTTGGTCACCCGAACAGGGGTCGATGGGCGCGATTCGCGGTGACGCGGCATCATGAGTCCACGTCGTCCTCGCCAGACTTTTCGAATGCCGATGGGCGTTGGTTTGCCGCTTAATCGCTGGGTGGCCCTTTTTTTACCGCTGGTCATTGCCGTGCTGCTGATTTTCGGCTGGCGGACAGCTTCCCATTCGCGCTGGCTGGTCGAGCGCGTCGAATTCGTCGCCGAGGTGTTGGCGGCCAATGCGCTTGACGCGGGCGAACTGAATGATCGGCGGCGGGCGACCCGGCTGCTGGACGCCTTGAAGGCCAAACAAGACTTCGACGTGGTGGCGCTGTCGCTGCCCGACGGTCGGATCGTGGCTTCCCATCGCCGAGAGGAAAATGGCGTCGTCACCGAGACACCCGCGCTGCTGGCGGCCACCGCTCAAGGGCTCGCCGAGGAGGGCGGAACAACGATCAATCGTTTTCGCCTGGATGGTCTGGACATCGTGGCGCCGATAACGGCTGGCAACCGGCGCGTTGGCTATGTGTATGCGCGTGCCGGTCTGGGACATTTTCAGGACGACCTGTCGATCAGCCTGGCGCTGGTACTTATTCTGGCGCTGCTGGCCGGCGGGCTGGCGTTACATTTGGCGGCGACGCTCCGCTGCCGCATGGCCGCCTCGCTGCAACGACTCGCCGAGGCCATGTACTGGGTGTGTCAACACGAGGATTTGAGCGTTCGCGTCGCCGATAACGGCGGAACACCGGCGGCAGGGATTGATTTGCTGGGCAAGGCATTCAACGAGATGCTCGACAAAATTCAGGAGCGGGAAAGGCGACTGGCGGAGAGAGGCGATGAACTGGTCGAGAGCAACCGAATTCTGCATTCCGCCGTTCGCCAGGCGACCGAGGCGCAAGGCGCGGCCGAGCAGGCCAGCCGCGCGAAATCGGTGTTCCTGGCGCAAATGAGTCACGAGATTCGGACGCCGATGACCGGCATCATCGGGATGACCGAAGTGCTTTCCAGGACACCATTGAGCGACGAACAGCGGTCGTTTGCCGAAACGGTGACCCGCTCCGCACAGTCGCTGCTGGCGGTGCTGAACGACATTCTCGATTTTTCGACGATTGAAGCCGGCAAACTGACCTTGGAAGCGGCGGACTTCAGTTTGCGAGACGCCGTTGAAGAGACGGTCGATCTTTTCGCCGAGACGGCTCATGACAAAGGGCTGGAGATCGGTTCGTTGATCGCGCCCGAGGTGCCGCTCTGGATCGACGGCGACGCCCGCCGTTTCCGGCAGATTCTGTCCAATCTGCTGAGTAACGCCGTCAAGTTCACCTCGCGGGGCGAAATACGGGTCGATCTTGCCGTCGCCGAGCGTCTGGGGACCGACGTGGTGTTGTTGGTCAAAGTCAGCGACACCGGTATCGGGGTCGACGTTGCCCGACAAGGCCGGATTTTCGATCAATTCAGCGAAACAGCGGCCAATCACGCCGCGCGTGGCCCTACCGGCACCGGGCTTGGCTTGGCTATCGCGCGGCAGCTGGTTACTCTGATGGGCGGCGAGATCGGTGTTCGCAGCACGCCGGGGCAGGGGTGTACGTTCTGGTTCACCGTGCGCATGGGCATGGTGCACGGACAGCCCTTGTGCGAGCACGAGCAGGATGGCGGCGTGCTGCGCGAGAAACGGGTGCTGATCGTAGACGACAACGCGCTCAATCGAACCATCCTGGCGCAACATTTACAGGCATGGGGGGTGCGAAGTCGGATTGCCGTCAACGGTCGCGTCGCCCTCGAAGCCTTGAAGCAGGCGGTGGTCAGCGATAACCCGTTCGACGCGGTCATTCTCGACATGATGATGCCCGGTCTGGATAGTCTGGCGCTGGCGCGAGGCATCCGTGGCGATGCGCGTCTGGCCGGATTGCGTATCGTGATGCTGACGTCGATCAGCCGCCCGGCCCAGGTCGGCGCCGCGCTGGCCGCTGGCGTCGACGGTTGCCTGCATCAGCCGATTCGTAAAAAACACTTGTATCGTGCCGTGCGTGAGGCGATGGGATTTCCGGTCGTCGATCCGGAAAGCCCCAGCCCCTGCGATGGTGGCGCGCTGATCGGCCAGCGGCTGCGCATTCTGTTGGTCGAGGACGATCCGGTTAGCAAAGAGGTCGCGTTGGCCATTCTCGGTTGGATGGCTTGCCGGACGCGGGTTGTCGCCAATGGACCGGACGCTCTTGTCGCCTTGGCTGAAGACGCGTTTCACATGGTTTTCATGGATTGCCAAATGCCCGGCATGGACGGTTACGAGGTGACGCAACGCATTCGCCACGCCGAAGCCGAGGCGATGCGTGACGGGGGATCGCCGCGTCGAATACCGATCATCGCGTTGACCGCGAATGCCATGCCCGGCGATCGCGAGATCTGCCTGGTCGCCGGCATGGACGATTACTTGTCGAAGCCGTTCTCCCGCGAAGATTTGCTGGGTATCTTGCAACGGTGGGCGCCGCGGAGTGGGGCCGCGATTTCGCCCCTGCCGATGGCGATGCCGGTGGAGCGACATCTCATCGACCAAACCGTCTTGCGCGGGCTTGGTGATTTCGATAACGGCGCGTTGGTCGCGCGGGTGATCACTCTGTTTATCGAGAGCATGCCGGCAAAACTCGCGGCGCTCAGAAAAGCGGCCGACGATCAGGATTGCGAGAAAGTGTCGATCGTGGCACGCCAGATCAAGTCCAGTTGCGCCGCCCTTGGCCTGGTGTCGCTGACCGAGGTGGCCGACACGCTGGAGAGCGACGGATGCGCCGGTAATCCGGCGAGCTTTTCCGCATCGGCGGCAACGTTGGTTGCCGCGTTCGGCGCGGTGTTGCCTTATTTGAAGACTATCGCCGCTGGCGCGGCGAAAGATCCGGCCAAGGGTTCTCGCCCGAGGGCGGTGGCGGCCTGAGGCGGTACGACCGCCCGAGAGCTAGAATTCAATCAGTTCGGCGAAGGACAGGGCTTGCAGTTGAAGGCGATTGAACTGGTCGGCGGTCAAGCCCAGCATCGCGGTCTGTTCCGCGATCGGCGCGCCGTCGTCCATTTCGCTGGCTCGCGCCAGATCGAGGAACGGCTGGTAGCGGCCACCGTTGCCCAACAAGGCGTCGCATATGGGGTCTGGCAGACGCATGGCCTCGACGATCTGTTCGGTAGGTACTCCGAACAGCACGTTCAGCAATGAAAAAGCACCGGTGATGAACAGGTTGTCGTATTCCGATTTGTCCACCAGGCCCTGGGCGAGCAATTCCATCAGCCGCGCGCGGACCATGGCGGTATGCATCATGGCCGGTGCCATCGGGTCCTTGCTGGCGGTGGACAACAGCAGCGACAGCCAGCGATTGAGCTTGTTGTAGCCCAGCATGGTGACCGCGTGCCGGAAGGACTGGATTTCGCAGGACAGGCCCAGACTGGCGGAATTGATGTAGCGCAGCAGTTTGTAGGAAATGGCGACATCTTGTTTCAAGGCCGCTTCGATTTCGCGCACGTCGGCGTTGTTCCGCACGAGATTGAGCAGCCGGATGATATTGGTTTGCCCGGGATTGAGCGCCTTCGCGTAAACGCCGCTGGGCCTGGTGAAGAACCAACTGGCGGCGGCGGCGATGCCGGCATCCATGCAGGCCTGGAATTCGTCGGTGGCGTCTACATTGAATGCGATGCCCATGCCGTGGCTGCGGGTGCGGGCCGCCAGCAGCTTGATTTGCGGCAGTCCGAGGGTTTTCGTGTCGAAACCGATGAAGCGGAACGACAAACCGGTTGCCAGTGCTTGCGTTGCCTGACGATCGATATGCAGGCAGGTCGTCGGTTGCCAGGTTTGCAGCGCCGTGACCAGGTCGGCGCCGCCCGCGCTGACCAGATCGTCGCCGTGCAGTTCGATTACCGCGTTTTCGGGCGCGTTCCAGTCAAGCAGTTGCGCGCCACAGCGGGCGCCGCCAAAGCTGAGGAAGAGCGGTTTTTCGCTTTTTGGCCACACATCTTCCAGATTGGTCAGGGCGCTCGTCGCATCGAGCATGTTGCCGGTCGCGCCGAGATAAAAGCGCAAACGCGTGGCGATGATTTTGCTCTGGCGATTGACCAGAGGCTGTCGCGACATGAACACTTCATGCATGGTGATCAACCTTGGGTGCTGAAGAAATCGTTGGTCGGGTTCTTTGCGCCTTACGTAGTGCTCGTATCGCTCGCGAAATCGAACGCGTCGGCGAAAAACTCGTCGGCGGGCAAACGACAGTGTGTCAGGAGATCGGCTTTCGCCGCCGCCACCATCGCCGGCGACCCGCATACATACGCCTGATGACCGGACAGATCCGGATGATCGGCCATCGCCGCCCGATGTACCAGCCCGGTACGGCCTTGCCAGTTGGAAGCGACCGAAGCGTCTGATAGAACCGCCGTGAATCGTATGTGCGACTGCTCGGCGGCCCATTGCTCGGCGAGTTGCCGCAAGTACAGATCGGCTCGGTCACGCCCGCCCCAGTAGATGTGCATCGGGCGGCGACAATTTTTTGCGATCGCGTGTTCGACGATGGCCTTGATCGGCGCAAAACCCGTTCCGCCAGCGATAAGAATCATGGGCTTGTCCGACTCTTCGCGCAGGTGGAAGCTGCCGTGGGGGCCGCGCAGGCGCAGAATGTCGCGTTCTTTCATTTGCGAAAAGACGTGCCCGGTGAATTGGCCTCCGGGGATGTGGCGGATATGGAGCTGCAACAGGGTGTCGTCCTGCGGGGCGTTGGCCAGCGAAAAAGCACGGCGTTTACCCTCTTTCAGGAGAATGTCGACGTACTGTCCGGCGAGGAACTGCAAGGTGTCGCCGCTGGGAGGCTTGAGTTCGACGATCATCACGTCCGGCGCGGCACGGGTCATTCGGTGCACCCGGGCGGGAAAGGTTCTGATCGGCATGGTGTCCAGCGAGCGGGCTTCCCGAGATTCGATGGTCAGGTCGCTTTTCGCCGTGGCGCAGCAGAAAAGCGCGAAACCGGCCTCGCGGTCGGCCTCGCCCAGCGCCTGGGCCGAGGTCTTGCCATGGTCGATTTCGCCGCTCAGCACCTTGCCCTTGCAGGTGCCGCAGATACCGTCGCGACAACCATGGGGCAGACTCAGCCCTTGCCGAAGCGCGGCGTCGAACAAGGATTCGCCGGGTTCCGCTAGAAAACTGTACTCGCTTGGTTGAAGCTTGACCTGAAAACTCATCGGCTCTCCTCTACGACTTGAATCCGGTAAAATCGCGCAGTGCAAAATCTATTGATCGTCGGTTGCGGGGATGTCGCGCGTCGTCTCTTGCCGCGGCTACGCGGGCGCTACCGTGTTTTCGCGTTGGTGCGCGACCCCGGACAATGTCCCTTTTGGCGCGACAACGGCGCTATCCCCTTGTTGGCGGATCTTGATCGCGCCGAAACGTTGCGCCGAATCGCCGGCCTGGCTGACATCGTCGTCCATCTGGCACCGCCTGCCGCCGGGAACGACATACCGGACGCGTGCCGCGACACCCGAACCCGCCAGTTGTTGGCTGCTCTGTCGCGCGGGCAGAGTCTACCACAGCGCATTGTGTATATAAGCACCAGCGGCGTCTATGGCGATTGCCTTGGCGCGCGTATCGACGAAACCCGTGTCGCGCGCCCTGGAACGGCGCGGGCGGTTCGCCGGGTGGACGCCGAGCGTCGTTTGCGTGCTTTCGGCCGGCGCGGCGTGGTCGTCAGCATTCTCCGCGCGCCGGGAATCTACGCCGCCGACCGGCTACCACTGGAGCGCTTGCGGAAAGGTTTGCCGGTGGTGCGCGTGGCCGAGGATGTGTTTACGAATCATATTCATGCCGACGACCTGGCGGCGTTGACCCACGCCGCGCTACGCTATGGTCGGGCCAATCGCGCCTACAACGCGACCGACGATTCGGAAATCCGGATGGGCGATTATTTCGATCTGGTTGCCGATCGCTTCGGCCTGCCGCGACCGCCGCGCCTGTCGCGCCACGAAGCGCAACGACAACTGTCACCCATGCAATGGTCGTTCATGAGCGAATCGCGTCGCTTGCTCAACCATCGGGCGAAAAAGGAACTCCGAGTCAAATTACGTTATGCGCGTGTCGAGGACGGTGTCGAGGCGGCGTGGCTGGAGAGGAACGAAAGATGTTGATCGTCAAGGTGTTGCATTTGTGGATGGTCGTCAGTTGGTTTGCCGGCCTGTTTTACCTGCCGCGGATTTTCGTCAATCTGGCGATGGTTCCCGACGCAAGCGTCGCCGAGCGCGAGCGCTTGTTGTTGATGGCGGGAAAACTCTACCGTTTCATGACGCCGCTCGCCGTGCTGGCGGTGGCTTTTGGGCTCTGGTTGTGGCTTGGCTTCGGTTTCGCGGGTGGCTGGTTGCATCTCAAGACGGCGTTGGTGCTTGTCTTGCTTGTCTATCACGCTTACTGTGGCCGGCTGTTGCGCATTTTTCAGACCGGTCGCAACCGGCGTAGCCATGTCTGGTTTCGCTGGTTCAACGAAATGCCGGTGCTGCTGCTGTTGACGGTGACCTATCTTGCGGTAGTCAAGCCGTTCTAGCCCATCCCTCTGGAGACGATTTTGGAAATTTTCTTTGCCAGTTGCCCGCGTGGCCTTGAACAATTGCTGGTGGAAGAACTGGCTTCGGCCGGCGCGCGCGAATTGCGACCGACGCCTGGCGGTGTACATTTCGTCGCCGATTGGCCGTGCTGCTATCAAGCCAACCTGACGTCGCGGATCGCGACCCGCATCCTCTGGCGGGTGGCGCACGACCGCTACGGTAAAGAGGACGATATCTATCGCCTGGCGCTGGAAACCGCCTGGCCGAAATGGTTCACACCCGAGAAAAGCATTCGGGTCGATGTCAATGCCGTGAAAAGTCCCTTGAAAAGCATGGAGTTCGTGACTCTGCGCATCAAGGATGCGATCTGCGACCGTTTCCGGGGCGATGCCGGCCGGCGTCCGAATGTCGATACCCGTCAACCGGACGTGCGGGTTTACGGATTTCTCACCAGCGAGGCGTGCACGCTGTACATCGATAGCAGCGGCGCGCCCTTGTATCAACGCGGTTTTCGGCAAAAAACCGTCGAGGCGCCGCTCAAGGAAAACCTGGCGGCGGGCATTTTGCGTCTTAGTGGTTGGCGACCGGGCGTGCCTTTGCTCGATCCGATGTGCGGTAGCGGCACTTTTTTGCTTGAAGCGGCGATGATCGCGCTCGACATCGCCCCTGGCGCTAGGCGCGAGTTCGCTTTCCAGAAGTTGCGTAACTTCGAGGCGGTGGTCTGGAAAACACTGCTGGCCGAGGCGCGTGCGGCCGAAAAGGCTGTCGAGCCGATGGGCATCCACGGTAGCGACATCTCTCCGGTGGCGGTTCGCGCCGCGCTGGCAAACCTGGACCGGGCCGGGTTGCTGCCGGCGGTGAGTCTTTCTTCCGGCGACCTTCTCGAGATCGACGCGCCGGCCGGCGGCGGGATCATGGTTGCCAATCCGCCTTATGGCGAGCGCGTTTCCGACGACGATACCCTGGCGGCGTTTTATCCCCTGCTCGGTAGCGCCCTCAAACGCCACTTTGCCGGCTGGCACTGTTTTTTGTTAAGTTCCGACACCCGGTTGCCGAAAATGGTCCGTCTGACGCCCAGCAAACGCACGCCGCTGTACAACGGCGCGCTCGAATGCCGGCTCTACGAGTTCCGGATGGTGGCGGGTAGCAATCGCGGCACGAACGCTACGCTCGGTGCTCTGGCGATCCAGCGAGAATTGGAGTAGGTGCCGCGCGTTTCGGGAGGTGACCGTCGGCGTGTCCAGGTGCCGCCGGCTACACGATGTCCAGATGGCCGATGCCTGCGTTCAGGTCGCGGTCCGCCGCCTCTTTGCTGTTCAGTTTGATTTGCAGGCGCAGATCGTTGAGCGAGTCGGCGTTGCGCAGGGCGTCCTGGTAGGTGACGCGGCCACTTTCATGAAGATCGAAAAGCGCTTGATCGAAAGTCTGCATGCCAAGTTCGCGCGACCTTTTCATCACGTCCTTGATTTCCTGAACCTGTCCCTTGAAGATCAGGTCGGAAATCAGCGGCGAGTTGAGCATCACCTCGATCGCCGCCACACGTCCCTTGCCGTGTTTCTTCGGTAGCAGACGTTGCGAGATGAAAGCGCGCACATTCAGCGAAAGGTCCATCAGCAGCTGCTGCCGCCGGTCTTCTGGGAAGAAGTTGATGATGCGCTCCATGGCTTGGTTCGCGCTGTTGGCATGCAAGGTCGCCAGGCACAGGTGCCCGGTTTCGGCGAAGGCGACCGCGTAGTTCATCGTTTCGCGGTCGCGAATCTCGCCCATCATGATGACGTCGGGTGCTTGCCGCAGGGTGTTTCGCAGCGCGTTGTCCCAGGAGTCGGTGTCCACACCGATCTCACGCTGTGTGACGATACACTTTCTGTGCTCGTGAACGAACTCGATAGGGTCCTCGATGGTGATGATGTGACCTTGGCTGGCGCGGTTACGATGGTCGATCATCGCCGCCAGGGTGGTGGTCTTGCCAGTGCCGGTGCCGCCGACGATGATCACCAGACCGCGTGCGGTGAGTGAAATGTCCTTGAGTACTGGCGGTAGATCCAACTCGTCGAGCGTCGGAATCGACACATTGATCGTCCGGCACACGATCGCCACTCGTCCTTGTTGCAGCAGCGCGCTGACGCGAAAGCGGCCGATACCGGAGGGCGAAATCGCGAAGTTGCATTCCTTGGTCGCTTCAAACTCGGCCGCTTGGCGGTCGTTCATGATCGATCGCGCCAATTCGGCGGAATGCTGCGGCAGCAACGGCTGATTGGAGACCGGTATCACCTTGCCGTCGATCTTTATCGCCGGAGGGAAATTCGCGGTGATGAAAAGGTCGGAGCCATTTTTCTGCAACATCAACCGCAAAAGCTCGTGCATGAATTTGAGCGCTTGATCGTGCTCCATTGCCTGTGACTCCTGATCGCGACGTGTGGCTATCCGCCGAGGAAGCTGTCCTTGTTGGCCGCTTTGTTTCGGGCCTCGGCCAACGCAACGATGTTGCGGCGGACCAGTTCCTGTAGATTCTGATCCAGCGTCTGCATGCCGAATTGTTGCCCGGTTTGGATCGACGAATACATCTGCGCGATCTTGTTTTCGCGGATCAGGTTGCGGATGGCGGGGGTGCCGATCAGGATTTCGTGTGCCGCGACCCGGCCCGTCCCGTCCTTGGTCTTGAGCAGGGTCTGCGAAATCACCGCGCGTAGCGATTCGGAGAGCATCGAGCGCACCATTTCCTTTTCCGCCGCCGGAAAAACGTCGACGATCCGGTCGATCGTTTTTGCCGCGCTGGAGGTGTGCAGGGTGGCGAACACCAAGTGACCGGTCTCCGCGCCGGACAGGGCCAGACGGATGGTTTCCAGATCGCGCAGTTCCCCGACCAGAATCACGTCCGGGTCCTCGCGCAAGGCCGAGCGCAGGGCGTTCTGGAACGACAGGGTATGCGGGCCGACTTCACGCTGGTTGATCAGGGATTTTTTCGACTGGTGTACAAATTCGATTGGGTCCTCGACGGTGAGGATGTGCGCGTACTCGCTTTCGTTGACGTGATTGATCATAGCCGCCAAGGTGGTCGATTTTCCCGACCCGGTGGGGCCGGTGACCAGAACGATGCCGCGAGGATATTCGGAAATGTCCTTGAAGATTTTTGGGCAGTTGAGTTCCTCGAGACTGAGGACCTTGGATGGAATGGTCCGGAACACCGCGCCCGCGCCACGATTTTGCACGAAGGCATTGACGCGGAAACGCGCCAGATTGGGAATTTCGAACGAGAAGTCGCATTCCAGAACATCTTCGTAATGTTTGCGCTGGCTGTCGTTCATGATGTCATACACCATCCCGTGCACGTCCTTGTGCTCCATCGCCGGGAGATTGATACGGCGGACGTCGCCGTTAACCCGGATCATCGGTGGCAAGCCGGACGACAGGTGCAGGTCTGAAGCCTTGTTTTTTACGCTGAAGGCCAGTAGTTCGGTAATGTCCATCCGTTTCGGTCCTCGGCCGGTGGGCAGGGCGCGGTGCTATACTCTCGAAAATCCGCGTAACGCCCGATTATGGACACACTTCCCGCCAAGCTGCAAGCCGTCATGGCCCGAATCGACAGGGTCGCGCGGCAGTATGGACGCGATCCCACCGGAATTTCGCTGCTGGCGGTCAGCAAGACCCGGCCGGCGACCGATATCCGTCGACTTGCCTCGCTGGGGCAGCGGGCATTCAGCGAAAGTTATTTGCGGGAAGGCATGGCCAAGATCGCCGAACTGCGTGCGTTGAATCTTGAATGGCATTTCATCGGCGCGCTGCAGGGAAACAAAACCCGCCCGATCGCCGAGAATTTCGACTGGGTCCATTCGGTGGATCGGCTGCCGATGGCTGAGCGTCTTGCCGCGCAACGCCCTGCCGATAAACTCCCTTTGTCGGTCTGTCTGCAAGTCAATGTCAGTGGCGAAACCAGCAAGGGCGGCGTTTCCGTCACACAAGCGCCAGCCATGGCGCGCGCCATCGCCAATCTGCCGGGACTACGGTTGCGGGGCCTGATGACCATTCCCGCGCCGAATGACGATTTTTTGGCGCAACGCCGTGCTTTTCGCGGTCTGCGCGAGCTGTTTGAACAACTGAAAACGGACGGCTTGTTGCTTGATACACTTTCGATGGGCATGTCGCACGACCTTGAGGCGGCCATTGCCGAAGGAGCGACGGTCGTGCGTGTCGGTACCGCAATTTTTGGCGAAAGAACTTCAGGATGAAAATCACTTTTCTCGGCGGCGGCAACATGGCCAACGCACTGATCGGGGGGCTGGTCAAAACCGGTTTCGCGGCCAGTGACATCGCGGTGATCGAGCTTGGGGCGCAGGGGCGCGCCAGGCTTCGGTTGGTCTACGGGGTGCGCTGCTATGAAACCGCCACGGCGGCGGCTCTCGACTGCGATGCCGTGCTGCTGTCGGTTAAACCGCAGCAGATGCGGGAGGCGTGCGGCCCGTTGTCCAAACATCTCAACCAGCAGTTGGTGATCAGCATTGCCGCGGGTCTTCGCATGGCCGATTTGTCGCGCTGGCTGGGGGGCTACGACAAGATCGTGCGGGCGATGCCCAATACCCCGGCGCTGATTGGCGCGGGTATTACCGGCTTGTGCGCGATGCCGGCGGTGTCGATGGCCGAACGCCTCGGCGCCGAGCGCATTCTGCAGTCGGTCGGCAGTACCCTGTGGATTGGCGAAGAGGCGCGGATGGATGCCGTCACCGCCGTGTCGGGCAGCGGCCCGGCGTACGTTTTCCTGTTCATCGAAGCACTGCAACAGGGCGCCAGGGAGCTTGGCTTGACCCCGGTGCAAGCGCGGCAACTCTCGATCGACACGGTTCTCGGGGCCGCGAGACTGGCGGCGCAGTCGGATGAGGCGGCGGCGACCTTGCGCGAACGGGTGACCTCAAAAGGAGGGACGACCGAAGCGGCCTTGCGGACGATTGAGGAGCGGGGGGTCAAGGAAGGTTTCATCGCCGGCATCGTCGCCGCCAATGCGCGCGGCCGCGAATTGGGCGAATTGCTGGGACGGGACGAGGACTGATGGTCACCCAGGCCGTTCTGTTTTTGTTGGAGACCGTGACCGGTTTTCTTTCCGCCGTGTTGCTGTTGCGTTTTTTCATGCAGGTATTGCGGGTTTCCTTTAGCAATCAGGTGGGTACCTTTGTCGTCGAATTGACCAACTGGCTGGTCAAGCCGCTGCGCAGGGTGTTGCCCGGCATGTTCGGTCTCGATCTGGCGAGTCTGCTGCCGGCCTATCTGTTGCAGGTGATCTTTGTCGGCGCGGTCTTTTCCTTGCGCCCGGGGATGGACGACGGGTCGGTGGAGATTTTGCCGCTGCTGATTCTTTGGCGCGCGGCCTTGACCACTCTGCGGCTCGGGATTCATTTGTTGATCGGTGCGCTGTTGGTGCAGGCCGTTTTGTCGTGGGTGCGCCCGTACTCGCCGTTGTCCGTTCCTCTTTCGCAACTGACACGGCCGTTTCTACGCCCGATCCAGCGCCTGTTGCCGCCGATCGGGGCGATCGATCTGTCGCCGCTGGTTGCCATTGTGCTGGCGCAATTGTTGTTGATTTTTCTTTAGAAACAATGCCTTCGTGGTTACGGGCGGTCGATGGCGCGCTTACCTTGACCGTGCACGCACAACCGGGCGCCAAGCGCGACGAGGTGGTCGGTCCGCACGGCGACGCCCTGAAAATCCGTGTGGCGGCGCCGGCGATCGATGGCCGGGCGAACGTGGCGCTCTGCGAGTTTGTCGCCGGTCGTTTGGGCTTGCCACGCGCGGCCGTCGAGTTGAAGAGCGGTTTGGCTTCGCGTCACAAGGTGTTGCGGGTACTCGGTGCGCCCGCCGATGCGGCGCGCCGCTTGTTCGACGACTGAATCATCGATCGGGCGCGGTGCCGATTCCTCGCGGTGCCGATCCCTCGTCGATTCCGCGTGGCACCGATTCCTTGCCGATCGGCGGTGTTCAGACTTGAAAGACGATGCGTCCGCCGACCACGGTCATGCGTACGCGCCCGCTCAGTTCGTAACCGAGGAATGGGGTGTTCTTTCCTTGGCTGCGTAGCGTTTCCGGCAGAATACGCCAGGGTTCCGAGGGGTCGAAAAGACAAATGTCGGCCGGGGCGCCGACGCGTAGCGAGCCGGCGTCGATACCGAGAACGGCGGCGGGGTCGCAGGTAATCCGAGCCAGGGCGCTTGGCAGTGGCAACCGGCTTTGCGCGGCCCACTGTAGCGTCAGCGGCAGCAGCAGTTCCAACGCGGTGGCGCCGGGCAAGGCTTCGCCGAAGGGCAATTGCTTGCCGTCGGCGTCGACGGGCGTGTGGTCCGAGCAAATCGACGCCACGCCGTCGCGCGCGGCAAGGCGCAGGGCGTCGCGGTCGCTGGCCGAACGCAGCGGCGGATCGAAGCGCGCATTGCTGTCGAAATAGCCGATATCCATTTCCGACAGGTGCAGGTGGTGTATCGAGACGTCGCAACTGACCGGCATGCCTGCCTGTTTGGCGGCGCGGATCAGGGCGATGCCGGCGGCCGACGACAGGCGCGACAAGTGCAGGCGAACGCCGGTGGCTTGCGCCAACTGCAATGCGGTGGCGATGGCCACCGTTTCCGCCGCCGTTGGTACGCCACTCAGCCCCAGCCGGGAAGCGACTTCGCCGTCATGGGCGACGCCGTCGCGGGCAAGAAACTGATCCTGTGGCCGTAAACGAACCGCATAGCCGAAAGTGGCGGCGTATTGCATGGCACGCAGCAAAAGCAGGGTATCGACGATGGGATGTTTGGCTTGCGAGAATGCGATGCAGCCGGCGCGTGCCAGGCTGTTCATCTCCGCCAGTTTTTCTCCCGCCAGCTGCTGTGTCAGCGCGCCGATCGGATAGACGCGTGCCAGGCCCAATCTTTCGCTCCGGCGAACGAGACGCTCCACCAGGCCGGGTTCGTCCAGCGGTGGCTTGGTGTCGGGCGGGCAGGCCACGGAGGTGACGCCGCCGGCGACGGCGGCATTGAGTTCCGGTTCGATACCACCCAGCCGGGTCGATAGATCGACCAGACCGGGACAGGCGATCAGCCCCGATGCGTCGACGACGCGCGCCGCCGCGAAGCCCGCCGGCGCCGTTCCGATGGCGGCGATGCGGCCGTCGGCGAGATACAGATCGAGAGTTTGATCGAGGTCGCTTGACGGATCGATCAAGCGCGCATTCCGGATGTGAAGGTTGTCGCTGTTCATCGCTTAATTTCCCGCCAGTATGCCCATCACCGCCATGCGGACGGCAATGCCGAAAGTGACCTGCGGCAGGATTACCGCTTGCGGACCGTCGGCGACATCGGAATCGATCTCGACGCCGCGATTCATCGGCCCCGGATGCATGACGATGGCGTCGGGCCTGGCCAGACGAAGCTTTTCCTGCGTCAGCCCGTAGCAGTGGAAATATTCGCGCGCCGACGGAAGCAGCGTGCCGTTCATGCGCTCGTTCTGCAAACGGAGCATGATCACCACATCGCAATCGCGCAGCCCATCCGCCATGTCGTGGCAGACCCGCACGCCCATTTTCTTTATTTCGGTCGGCAATAAGGTTTCCGGGCCGATGGCGCGCACCTCGGCGGCGCCGAGCGTGGTCAGTGCCTTGATGTCCGAGCGCGCGACGCGCGAGTGCAGGATGTCGCCGACAATGGCCACCACCAGATTCGAAAAATCCTTCTTGTAGTGACGGATGGTGTACATGTCGAGCAGTCCCTGCGTGGGGTGTGCGTGCCGGCCGTCGCCGGCATTGACGACATGCACATCGTCGCGGCCGATGCGCCGCAGGTGACTGGCGAGCAGATAGGGCGCGCCGCTGGCGGCATGGCGGACGACGAACATGTCGGCGTGCATGGCGACCAGATTGTCGACGGTGTCGAGCAGGGTTTCGCCCTTGGCGGTCGACGAGCGGGTGACGTCGAGATTGATGACGTCGGCCGACAGGCGTTTGGCGGCGATTTCGAACGTGGTGCGCGTGCGGGTGGAATTTTCGAAGAAGACGTTGAACACGCTCTTGCCGCGCAACAAGGGCACTTTCTTGACGTCGCGGGCGGATACCTTGAGAAAGCTGGAAGCGGTGTCGAGAATATGAACGATCACGTCGCGAGGCAGTCCCTCGATCGACAGCAGATGGCTGAGTTCGCCGTTGGCGTTGAGTTGCGGGTTATGCATGTTCGGCGAGGCTCCACGTTAGCCGGTCGTCGGCGTCGGTCGACAGAACCAGTTCTTGCGAGGGATCGAGCACGACTTTCCATGGACAATAGTTGGCGCAGATCGGTAATTGACGATGGCCGCGGTCGACCAGCACCGCGAGTTGTATGCTGGCCGGCCGGCCGTAGTCGAAGAGTTCGTTGATCGCCGCGCGTGTCGTTCGCCCGGTGTACAGCACGTCGTCGACGAGAATCAGCGGGCGCTCCTCGACGTCGAAGGGAATGGAGCTTGGCTTGACGCGCGCGTGCAAACCCTTGGCGCGATAGTCGTCGCGGTAGAAGGAGACGTCGATCAGCCCGATTTCGGTATCGAGATCGAGTAATCGCTGTAGGCGACGGGCCACCCAGACGCCGCCGCTATGGATGCCGACGAGCAGGGTGTCCGGTCGTAGCTCGGGGCGGATGAGTTCGGCGAGTTGGGCGCATTGTATTTCAGCATCGGGGAGTTCAATCGCGGGCATTGGGTTGGTGGTCATCCAAGGGGTGGGCGTGAAGGTCGGCGGGCCGCTGGAACGGTGTTCAGCCGGTCGTGGCGGTGCCGTCGAAATGGCTTTGCAGAATGAGTTGCGCGGCGACGGCGTCGAGTCGGTTCTTCGTCTGTTTGGCGTTGTGCCCGCCGGCGCGGAGTTGTTGTTCGGCGTCGGCCGAGGACAGGCGCTCGTCGACATAGTCGACGCAGAGGCCGAAGCGGCCGCGCAGCTGGTTGGCGAAACGCGTGCAGCGGGCGGTCATCGCCGTTTCCGCGCCGTCGAGCGAGGTGGGTCGTCCAACGACGAGGCTGGCCGGTTGCCATTCCCGGATCAGTGCGGCGAGGGCGGCGAAGCGCGCGGCATTGGCTTCGCCGTGGATGACGGTCAACGGATGGGCTTGCCGCAACTGCCATTCGCCGACAGCGACGCCGATGCGTTTTTCACCGAAGTCGAAAGCGAGCACGGTGCCTTGAGGCTGGCACACGGCCTCAGGCATGACCCGCGCCGTCGGCCAGATTGATCAGATTGACGCCGAGTAGATCCATCGCCGACGCCAGGCGTTCCTCGTAAGGCAGATCGAAGAGGATGCGCGGCTCGGCGGGCACCGTCAGCCAGGCGTTGTTCGCCAGCTCGCGTTCCAGTTGCCCGGCCGACCAGCCGGCGTAGCCCAGCGTCACCACCGCGTCTTGCGGTTTTCCGTTTCGCGCCATCGCCTGCAGGATATCGCGCGAGCTGGTGAGGCCGATCTCGGCGTTGACCGCCAGGGTCGATTGCCACTCGCCCACCGGCCGGTGCAGAACGAAACCGCGATCGGTTTGTACCGGTCCGCCAAAGAGCACCGGTTGCTTGTTGAAATCCTCGGTCTCTTGCGGCAGGTCGATTTTGTCGAGCAAGGTTCCCAGGCTCATGTCGATCGGTCGATTGACGATCACGCCCAAGGCGCCCTGGTCGTTGTGTTCGGCGATGTAGACCAGGCCCTTGGCGAAATAGGGATCCGCCATTGCCGGCATGGCAATGAGAAAATGATCGGTAAGATTGATGCTTTGCATGGCCCCTATTTTAATCGGCGCGGTTGGCTGATACAAAGGCAATAAATTTGGATGCGATTCTGGTGTGGTTTCGCCGCGATCTGCGCGATTTCGATCACGCCGCGCTCAGCGAAGCGTTGCGGCGTGGGCGACGGATTTACTGTGGTTTTGTGTTCGATCGCGAGATTCTCGATGCGCTGGCGGCGCGGCGCGACCGGCGTGTCGAATTCATCCGCGAGTCGCTGGTCGAACTCGATCGCTCGCTGCGCGCGCGCGGCGGGGCACTGCTGGTTCGCCATGGCATGGCCACGGAGGAACTTCCCCGGCTGGCCGCGGAACTGGCGGTGGACGCGGTGTTTGTCAATCGCGATTACGAGCCACACGCCAAAAGGCGGGATGCGGCGGTGGCGCGGGCCTTGCGCGGCATCGGCATCGCTTTCGAGTCGTTCAAGGATCAGGCGGTTCTCGACGACAACGAGGTATTGACCTTGGCGGGACGTCCCTTCACGGTCTTCACGCCTTACAAGAATGCCTGGTTGAAGCGCTTGGGCGAGGACGACTGGCGGGCGCACGACGGAAGCGGTGGGCGATTTGTGGCGGCGCCTGTCGCCAACGGCATTCCGTCGCTGGCGGACATCGGGTTTGCGGCAAGCGATCTGCGACAGTTGCCGATTGTGCCGGGGATGTCCGGTGGTCGACGGTTGTTGGCCGAATTTGTGCCGCGTATGGCCTTGTATCGCCAGCAGCGGGATTTCCCCGCCGTCAAGGGCGTGTCTTACCTGTCGGTTCATTTGCGCTTCGGAACGGTGTCGATTCGCGAATTGCTTGCCGCGGCGATCGCGGGTGGGGCGCTGCGCGATCCGGCCGGCGGGGCGGCGACCTGGTTGTCGGAATTGATCTGGCGGGACTTCTATTTCATGATTCTCGACCGTTTTCCGCATGTCGTCGGTGCGGCTTTCAAATCCGAGTACGACGCGATTCGCTGGGAGGAGGGCGACGCCGCCGCCGAGTCGCTCGCGGCCTGGTCGGCGGGACGCACCGGCTATCCCTTGGTCGACGCCGCGATGCGGCAGTTGAATACCACCGGTTATATGCACAATCGCCTGCGCATGCTGGCGGCCTCGTTTTTGACCAAGGATTTGGGGATCGACTGGCGGCAAGGCGAGGCGTATTTCGCTCGCCACCTGAACGATTTCGATCTTGCCGCCAACAATGGCGGTTGGCAATGGGCGTCCTCCAGCGGTTGCGACGCGCAGCCTTATTTCAGGATTTTCAATCCGGTAACGCAGTCGGAACGCTTTGATCCGGTGGGCCGTTTCATCCGGCGCTATGTGCCGGAACTGGCGGCGGTACCCGATGAGTTCATCCACGCGCCCTGGCGGATGAGTCCGGCGGAGCAATCGGCGTGCGGCGTTGTCGTCGGCCTTCGGACGCCGGCGCCGCTGGTGGACCACGCCGAGGCCCGGCAGCGGACGCTGGCGCGCTACGCCGTGGTCAAACGCGACGCCGCCCGCTGAGCGAGATGCCCGGCGATCAGACCCAACAATTCGTCTTCCTGATACGGCTTGCCGAGATAATTGTTGACGCCGAGTTCACGGGCGTACTCGCGGTGCTTGGTTGCCGTCCGCGAGGTGATCATGATGATCGGAATATCGCGCAGGCGCGGTTCGGCGCGAAGGTTGCGGGTGAGTTCAAAACCGTCCATGCGGGGCATTTCAATGTCCAGCAACAGCACGTCGGGATGGGTGGAGAACATCTGTTCCAGCGCGTCGACGCCATCCTTGGCGGTCAGCACCGCGTAGCCTTCGCGCGCCAGCAGGCGGCTGGTGATCTTGCGCACGGTCAGTGAGTCGTCGACGACCATCACCGTCGGCACGGTCGCCATTCCTCTTTCCGAAGTCGCGGATTTTCGTTCCGTCGGGACCGGCGCGATCGCGGTTCCTCCGTGGTCACGGCCGGTCAGCGCCACAGGGTTGAGAATCAGCACTACTTGACCGTTGCCAAGGACGGTCGCGCCGTCGATGCCGATGACGCGCGCCAATTGCTGACCGATGTTCTTGACCACGATTTCCTGGTTGCCCAGCAATTCGTCGATTTGCAGGGCAATTCGCCGGCTGCCGCTACGCAGCAGGAGAACCCAGTACTGGCGTCGCTTCTCGGGCAGTGTCCGCGGGTCGCCGAGCAGGTGCGGCAGATAATGGAAAGGATAGTGGTTGCCGTTCCAGGTCGCCGAATTGGCGTCGCGAATCCGGCGCAGGCCCTTCTCCTTGAGGTCGAGTACCTGTTCGATCATCGCCGCCGGGATGGCGAACTGCTTGCCGCCCACACGCACCAGCAGCGCTTTGGTCATTGCCAGGGTCAGCGGCAGATACAGGCGGAAGGTGGTTCCCTGGCCGGCGGCGGTTAACACTTCGATGCGTCCGCCAAGGCTGGCGACCTCGCTCTTGAGCACATCCATGCCGATGCCGCGACCGGACAGGCGCGAGACTTTCTTGGCCGTGGAGATGCCCTGTGCGAAGATCAGTTCGATCACGCGCTCCTGATCGGCGGCTTGCGCCGCTGTCAGCAGCCCGGCGGCGAGGCCGCGTTCGCGCAAGCGGTCAAGGTCGATACCGGCGCCGTCGTCGGCAAGGGTGAGAATGATCTCGTTGCCTTCCTGTGTCAGATTGAGCGAGATTTCGCCAATGGCTGGCTTGCCTTTGGCCACGCGCGTCGAGGTGTCTTCGAGTCCGTGCGCCACGGCATTGCGCAGCATGTGTTCAAGCGGCGCCAGCATCTTATCGAGGACGCTGCGGTCGAGTTCCAGTTGCGCGCCGCCGATTTCAAGATTGGCGCGCTTGCCGACTTCCTTGGCCGCTTGCCGGACGATGCGGTAGAGGCGGTCGGCGATGCTGCCGAACGGCACCATGCGGATGGACATCAGTTCCTGCTGAACGTCCCGGTTGAGGCGCGACTGGGCGACGAGGGCGGCGTTGGCGTCGTCGAGATTTTTCAGGAGATTCTGCTGCACGGCGGCGACATCGTTGACCGACTCGGCCATCATCCGTGTCAGTTCCTGGAAATGCGTGAAACGGTCGAATTCCAGCGGGTCGAAATCGGCCTGCGTTTCGTTCGTTTGTACGGTGCGCGATTCCATTTGCAGTTCGGCCTGCATTTCGACTTCGCGTAACTGGCGACGCAGACGGATGACGTTTTCGGTGAGGTCGAGCAACGAGGACTTGATGGCGCGCATCTCACCTTCGATACGCGATCGCGCGATCGCCAACTCGCCGGTTTCATTGACCAGACGGTCGATCAGGTCGGCGCGAACGCGCAGGGTCGCACGCTGCAAGGCGGCGTCGCCGTCGCTTTCCGGTGACTCCGGTGGCTTGGCGATGGCATCCGCCGGCGCCGCTACGGCCTTTTGGCCAGTATCCGTTTCCCTGGGCTGACTGTGACTATCCGTGACCTGAGCGACGGGTTCGGGCGGTATCCCCGGCGCATCGCCTTTTTGCAGGGCGTCAACACATTGAACAATGGCGTCGAACGCGGCGTCGATGTCTTCAACGAGTTCCGGAGACAGGTCTTCCGCCTGACGCGCATCCTGCAAACGGGTTTCGACGGCGTGAACCATGTCGCCGATCGTCATCGCGCCCGACATCCGCGCGCTGCCTTTCAGGGTATGGAAAAGGCGCGCCAGACGGCGGGGCGGTTCGCCGTCGGCCGGATCGTCACGCCATGCCTGCATTTGCGTGGCGATGTTCTGGTTGAGGTCGAGCGCTTCTTCCAGGAAAAGCGGTAGCAGTTGCTCGTCCAGTTCGTCGTACAGCGGCGGCGTTGGGGTGGCCGGCGCGGGTGGCGGGGCGGCGGTTTCAGTGATTTTCTCGATGGTCGGCGGTGGCGTGTTCGCCTCCCGGTGCGCGATGGCAACGGGCTGTTCGGCGACCGATGGCGGGTACAGCGTTGCCAGCGCCGCCACCAGGGCGGGCATGGTGTCGGGTTCGTCGCCGATGGCGGTGTCCGCAAGCATTACGGTCAGTGCGTCCACTGTTTGCTGTATGACGGCCAGGGCACCGAGATCGCCGGGGTGGAGCGTTTGATTGCGGCGGACAAGCGCGTGTTCAAGCGCCCTGGCCAACAGGTTGACCGAGGCGATGCCGACCGTGCCGGCGATGCCGGCCAGAGTGTGTGCCGCGCGGTACATTTCGTGCTTGGTCGGCGCGGCGGGTTCCAGTTCAAGGGAGGCGAATTCGCGCTGTAGGGTTGCCAAGTGCGTTCGCGCTTCGTCGTTGAATATCTCCGTCAACGCGGGAGTAATCGACAGACGCGGCCGGTGTGCCGGAGTCGCGGTCGCTGTTTCGGCTTCTCCGGGCGCCACGGCGCTTGAGAGCGATTCGTTGGCCGATGGGAATACGGTCGCCTCTTCGGTGGGGTTGGCGCGGTTGGTCGGTAACACCGACGGCGCAGGCGGGGGTGGAGTGCTGGCGAGCAGCGATTCGACAGGCGTTTCGCTGCCAAGTCGCAGGGCATCGGCGGCGGCGATCAGCGGGCAGGCGTCGGGAATTTGCCCGATTCCGGTTCGGAGTTGTCCAATCCAGACGACGAAAATGGCGTAGGATCGGCCGATCAATTCAAGTAGCGCGGGGGTCGCTGGTTGCTCTTGCCTGAGCCAGAGGTTGAGCACTTGTTCGATTGCCCAGGCGGCTTCGCCAAGATCTTTCAGGCCGACCATCCGGCCGCTGCCTTTGAGGGTGTGTATCGAGCGACGGAGCGCGGTAAGCGTTTCCAGGTCGTGCGGCTGTGTTTGCAGGGTCCGGTAGCTGCCGTCGATGCGGGCGAGAACTTCCTCCGCCTCGTCAAGGAAAATGCCGAGGATTTCGGCGTCGAGTTCTTCGCTGCTGGCTTGCGAAAGCTGGATGGTGGCCGCCGACGGCGGCGGTGCCGCCGAGGCCTGCGGTTTCAGCGTGGCCATGGCGTCGTCGATTTGCCGGGCGGCATCGTCGCCCGTGGTCAGCGCCGAGAGCACTTCCTGGGCTTTCTGCCCCAGTGTGCTGTCGGCAATCAGGTCGGCGTCCTTTTGCAGCGCGGCAAGATTTTGTCGTACCTCCTGCCGCAGGCTGGCATCGTCCGGTTGTTCCTTGAGCGCGGCCAGCAGCGCGTGTGTTTCCAGTTTTCCCTGTTCGATTTCCTGTTCGACCGAAGCCGGTGTTTCGTCGTCAAAGGCGGGTGGCGGGTTGCCGTGCCTCATCTCATTGACGAAGCTGGCGAAATCAGCGGTGCCGTTCCGCAGCGCGTCGACAAAAAAGCCGACCAGGGCCAGTTGTTCGGCGACGCGTTCGAAATCGGTCTCTTGCGGAACGTAGTCCGGTTTCGCGAATTTTTCGATTTCCGTCGCGCATTGGCGCAGCATCGTAACCGCGCCATCGTGGCGCATGATCGTCAGGGCGCCGATGATTTGCCGGAGAATGCCCGACAAACCGTTCAGTTCGGTCCGTTTGTCGGCGTCACGAAAAAAACCGTCGAGTATTTGCTCGATTTGTCCCAGATTATTCTGGATTTCACGAGCCACTTGCCCATTCAACAGACGCTCCTGAGCCTGCCGCGACATTTCGTCGAGTGCCGGCAACTCGGATTCGGGGCGGAGCGGTTTCCCGGTAATGCAGTCGGCGATTCGACCGACCATGACACCTACCTGACGCGAAAAACCGTCGCCCAGGCGCGGCAGGTTTTCCAGCGCATGTTGCGCCAGCAGGATCGCGGTGGCGGTTTCCATGGCCAGGGCGTCGGTGTGGCTCGTCGGCTGAGTGGCCAGAAGGCCGGCGACGTTGGCGATGCTTTTGGTCAGACGGAGGAGATCCGGATCGCCCAGTTCGTTGGCGGTGGCGAACAGCGCGCTGGCGCTGGTCCAAAAGGCGGGCAGCGCTTGCACGGTCCCGCCGCAGAATTTGGTCCAGGCTTCCTCGGTGGCGGCGATGGATTCGCGCAGACGTCGCCGAACGGCGTCCAAAGCCTTGGGCGGTTCGGTATTCGCATCGGGCAGCAAGGCGGCCAAGTTGTATACTTCCTGAACCCGCCGCACGATACGTTCGTTACTTTTGGCGTTACCAACGAGATACAGCGCGTCGCGCATCAGTCGCTCGGCGACATTGCTCGATCCTTCGAGCAATCGGCGGATCTGGAGATCGATACGCGAGCACAATTGCTTGGCGTCGGTATCGGCGAGGAGCGTCCGGTCGGCCAGTGCGCTGAGAAAAGCCGTGGCCACCCACCAGAACGAGCGCGTCGCGGGCAGTTCCTGGAGTTCCTCGATGCGTTTCACCGCCTCTCGCATTTCCATCGCGCCGGTGCTGTGTCGCGGGTCGCGCAACCACGCGAGCAGACCGCGTTGGAAGCGCGCTCTTTCCTTGTGCAAGTGGCGATGTGTTTCGTTGCGATTGATTTTGACCGTGCTGGCGCGTCGTGGCGGCCTGACCCGAAGATCGGGGAAAAAGAGGTCGCTTGGAAGGACGCGTTCTTGTCCGCGCGCTTGTTGCACTTCGCGATAAAGAGGCAGGAGTCGTAGCGGCTGGTTCGGCCGGCCGCTCATCAGGTCGGCGAGGTAGTTGCCGAGAGCGGTGAGCGCCCGCCGCGCCAGCGTCAGCGACGACTCGCTGGCCGGCCGTTCGCCACGTTCAATGGCCGACAGCAGCGCCTCGGTCGCCTCCGCGAACTGGGTGACGCCGTCAAGACCGACGATGGTCAATGCGCCTTGCACCTGATGCAGATGCGTGCGGCAAAACCGGATATGGGTCAAATCGCCCGGCGCGTCGACCGCGCTGGTCATGAAATCCTGGAGTGCCTTGGCGCCGCGCTCCAATGCGAGATCAATCTCGCTTTTGACCCAAGTGAGCGGGCCGATATCGAAATCCGTCGGAGCATTCATCTGAGTCAGTTTCTCCAATCCAGGCCACCGGCGCGTTTCCGCTCAAAGGGGGTGCATGAATCCGTCGCACCGCCCAGAGGGGTGGCGTTTTCCTGCGTCCATCGTCTGTCCGGCCGACCCGTCGAGTGTTAGCGCCGCAACGTTTGTGCGTGGTCCTGTGGTCCTACGTCATTTCGTTCAAGATTCAGGAGACTTTGAAGCCGGCGACAGATCCCTTGAGTTCGGTAGCCAGACCGGCCAGTTCGCCGATGGCCGTTGCCGTTTTCTCGGTCCCGGCCGTCGTTTTTTCCGTGACCAGCAGGATGTCCTGCATCTTGCGGGCGACATTGGTCGCCGACTCGGCTTGTTGCCGCGTCGCCTGCGAGATGTTTTCAATCAATGCCGTCAGGGCCTTCGATACCTCGCCGATTTCAGCCAGTGCCTGGCCGGCGGCGTCCGACAACTTGGCGCCTTCGACGACGCCGCGAGTCGATTCCTCCATTGCCGAAACCGTATCCTGAGTGTCGGTCTGAATCGTCCTGACGATGGCGCCGATCTGTTTGGTGGCTTCGCCCGAACGCTCGGCGAGGCGTTGCACCTCCTCGGCGACCACGGTGAATCCGCGTCCCGCTTCGCCGGCGGAGGCGGCCTGGATGGCGGCGTTGAGCGCCAGCACGTTGGTCTGTTCGGTAATGTCGGAAATCAGTTCGACGATCTCGCCGATTTCCTGCGAGGATTCACCCAGTCTCTTGATTCGTTTAGATGTTTCCTGGATTTGCTCACGGATTTTGTTCATGCCCTTGATCGAGTTTTCAACGGCGTGCGCCCCTTTGTCGGCGGCCGCCAGGGACTGGCGAGCCACCGTGGCCGATTGCTTGGCTTCGCTGGAAACGTTGGTCATCGAGGTGGACATGTTCAACACCGATTGCCCCGCCGACTTGATCTCGGTGGCCTGCCGCTCGGCGGCGGACAATAATTCGGTCGACGTTCGCTGGGCGAGTTCGGTGGCTACCGTGACTTGTCCCGCCGCATCGTTGATCCGGCCAACCAGCACGCGCAGCTCTTCGATCGTGTAGTTGATCGAGTCGGCGATGGCGCCCGTGATGTCTTCGGAAACGGTTGCCGTGACCGTGAGGTCGCCGTCGGCGAGATCGCCCAGTTCGTTCATCAGTCGCAGGATGGCGCCCTGGTTCTGTTTGTTGAGTTTTTCGGTTTCCTGACGGCTCTGTTCCGCCAGTCTGGCTTGGCGCTGGTTTTCCGCAAGGTAGGTCGTCACCACCAAGACAATGATCGCCAGTGCCAGCACCGCCAGCCCGATCAGGCCAATGGCATGTCCCGTGCGTTTCATCACGTTGGTTTGGTAAGACTGCGCCAATTGATTGGCGGCCTCAAGCAACTCTTCACTGTCCCGGGAGATTTTGGAGCCTGCCTGCTTGACCGCCGATAGTCTTTGGGTGGCGTCGAGAGCAATCAGGCTTTTTTCCAGTTCGACCAATTGCATGGCGCTCTTGTCGGTTCTGCTCCAGATATCCGCCAGCGCCTGTAATTGCGGCTGCACGCTTTCCGGGGATGGCGGAACCACCGACGCCGTCGTCAGTTCGCCGCCATTGGTCAGTTTTTCCAGGGTGCTGCCGAAGTTGTTGCGAGAATCCAGCAACTGCTTGAGGCCGTTGGTGTCGCCCAAGAGCGCCGCGTTCGCGGCTTTTGCCAGCCGTTGGGACAGCATGCGCATTTCCCCCGTTGCGGCGATATAGGCCGTGCCATGGTTTGCCAGACGATTGTCGTGAAACATCAGCGCCACCATGGCGAGCAGAGTCACTACAAATCCGATGCCCAGTATCCGTAGCCTCGTTGTCACCGGGTCGCCAGGCGGCGGCAAGGTGGCCGATTTTTGGACTTTCTCCTTGCCCGCCGATGCCTCGGGAGTATTGGCAATGCCTTCCATCAGAGTCTCACTTGCCGGGTCTGCCGCAGGACGGGACAAGAAGGCGGGTAGCCTTGGTTTGAACTTCATCTCGCATCTCCAGTAGCACTGATGACTGAACCACCGCGGTCGCCGGTCTGGGGGGCTTCCTTAACGGCAAGGCCGTCGCGATGGCATTGCTCCGCAAAAGTTTTCCCGTGTGTCGTGTGTCGTGTCGTCGTTTTCAATTCAAATACGCCTATATGCCGATGTTCATGAAGGTGTCGTCGGCCAATAACTCGCGGACCTTGAGTTTTCTCCATTGCCGCCCTTCATTGTCCGAAAAGGTTTCGTTGGCCCAAGCCGGTTGGTCGTGCGCGCTGGCTTCAGGATTGAGGGCATCGATATTGCGCAAACCGATCATTCGCGTGACGAGCAATGCGGCATTGCTGCCGTGGCGGGTGCCAATCAGCAACAGCCGCGAACTCGCGTTTTGCGGTGTGGCGTCCTTGCCCAGGAATGCCGACCAATCGACCACCGAGTAGAGATTGCCGCGAATATTCGCAATTCCCGCGAACCATGCCTTGGTCAGTGGCACGGTGGTCAAGGGCGCCAGCGGAACGATCTCGCCCGAGTCGGCGAGATCAAGCAGCCAATGCTCCGTACCGGCTTGAATGCCTAGCAGTCCGGACGCGTTTCGACTGCCGGCGCCGGCAAGCCTGTCCGCGAGATAGGACTGGAATTCATGCAGGCTTATTTTTTTGGTCATGCCATGAGGACCTGGCCGCGTGCCAATTGTAGAAATTGCAAGGCAATCAACGGGAAGGGGCTGTCCCCGCCGGCGTTCGCGGGCACGACACCCGTCCACTCGCGGCCGGATCTCCGTTTGGTGCCGCGAATGGCATTCTGGCTGGTGTGCGGACGACGGTATTTGATCATTATTTTTAAAGCGCTGCGATTTTGGCCAGCAATTCAGGTCCGTTTACCGGTTTGACCAGATAATCTTGAGCGCCTTGGCGTAGCCCCCATATTTTGTCGGTTTCCTGGTCCTTGGTGGTGCACACGAAAATCGGTATGTTGCGGGTCGTTTTGTCCCGGGTAAGCGTGCGTGTGGCCTGGAAGCCGTTGAGTCCAGGCATGACCACGTCCATCAGCACCAAATCCGGTAGTTCGCTTTTTGCCTTGGCAATGCCTTCTTCGCCACTTTCGGCGGTAATGACCTCATAACCGTTGCCGACCAGCAGTGTTTTCATGACATGCCGCTCGGTTGGCGAGTCGTCAACGACGAGAATTTTCCTTATGGTCATGCCTTTAGGTTCCCTGGCTGCCTTTTGACACCGTTACGTATTCTCATGAAGACGGCGGTGCGAAAGTGGCGACGGTTTGGATCAGACTGTCCTTGGTGAACGGCTTGGTCAGATAGTGGTCCGATCCCACCATTCGCCCGCGCGCACGGTCGAACAAGCCGTCTTTCGACGACAACATGATCACCGGCGTGGCTCTGAAACGCTGGTTTTTCTTGATCAACGCGCAAGTCTGGTAGCCATCGAGCCGCGGCATGACGATGTCGCAGAAAATCACGTCCGGCTGATGATCGGCGATAGTCGCCAACGCGTCGAAACCGTCCTCGGCCAGCAGCACCTGACAGCCGCTTTGAACCAGGAAAATTTCCGCGCTGCGCCGAATGGTGTTGCTGTCATCGATGACCATTACCTTGACGCCCTGCAGGTTTGCCATTGCCGCCAATTCTTTCCTCCAGATCGCCGTGCTTGCACATTGCATGTCGTCGGGAGCTAAAGCGGTCCCCATCGACACTACTCACTATAGCGCATTGCCTTCATATTTCGACCATTTCAAAGTCGTCCTTGCGTGCGCCACATTCCGGGCACGTCCAGTTGATCGGCAGGTCGTCCCAGCGCGTGCCTGGCGCGATACCGTCTTCGGGCAGTCCTGCCGCTTCGTCGTGGATGAAACCGCAGGTCAGGCACATCCAGGTGCGGTAGGGGGGCAATGTGGCTGTGTTCATGGCGCTTGTCTGATTTCGGTTAAAATCGGGATCGAACCGCGACGATTCTAGCCAAACTCTTTCGCCGCCGCCAAGACTTTCTTCCCCAGCGGTTTTTCTTCGCCGACGACTATTTTCCCACGATGACTCCGTTCCGAAATCAAGCGTCGCCTCCGGTCGTGCTGACTTTCGCCGCCAGCGATCCTTCGGGTGGGGCAGGCATTCAGGCCGACGTGTTGACGCTCTCGGCAATTGGCTGTCACCCGCTGTCGGTGACGACGGCATTGACGGTGCAGGATACCGCGGGTGTGGCGAGCATCATGGCTGTCGATGCCGAATGGGTCGCGGATCAGGCGCGCATGCTGCTGGAAGATATGCGGGTCGACGCCTTCAAGATCGGTCTGCTTGGCAGCGTAGACAACGTGGCGGCGATTGCCGACCTTGTCGCCGATTATCCCGACGTACCTCTGGTTCTCGATCCGGTGCTGGCGTCGGGGCGCGGTGACGCGTTGGCCGACGAGGAAATGATCGCCGCGTTGTGCGAACTGTTGTTGCCTTTGACCACGGTCTTGACGCCGAACACACTGGAAGCGCGTCGGCTGATCGAGCGTGGCGGCGACTCGCCGACCCTTGTCGAATGCGCGGAACGCCTGCTCCGTCTGGGGTGCGCTTACGTCTTGCTGACCGGCACGCACGACGCGACGCCGCGCGTGGTGAACAACCTCTATCGTGCGCCGTGCGATCTGGTTCGTAGCGACTCCTGGGAGCGCTTGCCTGGGAGTTACCATGGTTCGGGCTGCACACTGGCGTCGGCGGTGGCGGCTTATCTGGCGATGCGCCGGCCGGTCGAAGCGGCGGTCCAGGCGGCGCAGGACTACACGTGGCGGTCGCTGGTCGCCGGATTCCGGCCCGGGATGGGGCAGTACATCCCGGATCGTCTGTTTGGCATGCGCAAACCGGGTGAGAGGGCGTGATGGCGGGATCAGCCGTCAACCGGTTGCGCGGGCTGTACGCGATCACGCCGGATGGCGAGTCGCCCGCCGTTCTGCTCGACCGGGTCGGGGCGGCGTTGCGCGGTGGCGCGGCGCTCGTCCAGTATCGCGATAAAGGTGGCGACGACACACGGCGGGCCGAGGTGGCGCGCGCCTTATTGATCTTGTGCAGGCGTTTCGGCGCGCGCTTGCTGATCAACGACGATCTGGCGCTGGCGCTGGCGGTCGGTGCCGACGGAGTGCATTTGGGGGCTGGCGATGGCGATTTGCGGGCGGCGAGGTCGGCGCTCGGAACGGGCCGGATTCTTGGCGCGTCGTGCTACGCGGAATTCGAGCGCGCGCGAGAGGCGGTTGCCGCGGGTGTCGATTACGTGGCTTTCGGTGCCGTGTTCGCATCCCCGACCAAACCCTTGGCCGTGCGTGCGCCGCTGTCGCTGTTTGCGCGTTGCCGCGATGAATTGCGCCTGCCAAGCTGCGCCATCGGTGGCATTACCTCGGTCAACGCCGCATCGCTGCTGGCCGCCGGTGCCGACATGCTGGCGGTGGTCAGCGACCTTTTCGAGGCGCCGGACGTGAGCACGCGTGCCGCCGCTTATCAACACTTGTTCGAGGACCGTGCGCATGGTATCCCGCAATCAACAACTCTTTGAACGGGCACAGGTTTTTATTCCCGGTGGCGTCAATTCCCCGGTGCGGGCCTTTCGGTCGGTCGGTGGCACGCCGCGTTTCTTCGTGGCCGGCCACGGCGCGCGAGTCAGCGATGCCGATAACAGGAGTTATCTCGACTACGTCGGCTCGTGGGGACCGTTGATTCTCGGGCATGCCCATCCCGAGGTGGTGGCCGCCGTGCGGGACGCCGCGGCCAAGGGCTTGTCTTTCGGCGCGCCGACGGAATCCGAGGTCGAAATGGCCGAACTGCTGTGCGAACTGGTGCCGTCGCTGGAAATGGTGCGCCTGGTCAGTTCCGGCACCGAAGCGACCATGAGCGCAATCCGGCTGGCACGCGGCTATACCGGACGCGACGTATTGATCAAGTTCGAGGGGTGTTACCACGGTCATTCGGATAGCTTGCTGGTGAAAGCCGGCTCGGGCTTGCTCACTTTCGGCAATCCGAGTTCGGGTGGCGTGCCCGATGATCTCGCACGCCACACACTGGTCCTCGATTACAACGATACCGCCGGCCTTGAAGCGGCTTTCGCCGAACACGGCGGGCGGATTGCGGCGGTGATCGTCGAGCCGGTGGCCGGCAATATGAATCTCGTCGCCCCGCGGCCGGCTTTTCTCCAGGCGATGCGCGAACTGTGCAGCGATCACGGCGCGGTGCTGATATTCGACGAAGTGATGACTGGCTTCCGTGTCGGTGTCGGCGGGGCGCAAGGTCTTTACGGCATCGCACCGGATCTGACGACGCTGGGCAAGGTAATCGGAGGCGGCATGCCGGTGGGTGCTTTTGGCGGGCGGCGCGAGATCATGTCACGGGTGGCGCCGTTGGGGCCGGTCTACCAGGCGGGCACCTTGTCCGGTAATCCGGTGGCGGTTGCCGCCGGTCTGGCGACGCTGAAGCTGATTCAGCGCACGGGTTTTTACGAAGACCTGACCCGGCGCACTCGTCAATTGGTCGATGGGCTGGTTGGCGCCGCGTCAAGGCACGGGGTGCCGTTCTCCGCGCAGTCGATAGGCGGCATGTTCGGACTCTATTTCCATCCGGCGTGTCCGCGGACTTTCGCGGAGGTCATGCAAGCCGATAAGGACGCCTTCAATCGGTTTTTTCACGCCCTGCTCGATGCCGGCCATTATTTCGCGCCGTCGGCGTTCGAAGCCGGTTTCGTTTCGTCCGCGCATAGCGAGGCGGACATCGCCAGCACGATCACCGCCGCCGAGACCGTTTTCAGCGCCTGGTAAGGCGTGATTTCCTGGCGGTGTTGCCGGCCGGGTTTTGGACTTGGGCGACCAAGACGCCGCCGACCGACCCGCTGTGTGAGCGCTGGCTGGCAACCGCGGGCGGCGTCCGACGGCTCGAATCAGGCCGGCTTGCCGCGGTTCTCTACGCGCGGTCGCTTGGGTTGCCGGTTTTCGAAGAAACGCAATCCTAGATACATCATGGCGCCGACCAAGACCATGCCGATGAAAAAGCCGATATAAGCAAGCGGCATCGACCACTCCATGGCCTGCGCCATGGCCGAGAATTCGGACATGCCTCCAGCACCGGCCAGGACGTTGATCGGCATGAAGACGACGCTGAGCACGGTCAAACGTTCGATCTTTTTGTTCTGGTTGATGTTGATGGCGCTGTCGGTGGCATCCATCAGGAAGTTTATTTTGTTGAACAGGAAGGCGGTGTGGCCGTCCAGCGATTCGATGTCGCGCAAGATCTCGCGCACGTCGGCAAGCTGTTCGTCGGACAGTAGCTTGCCGCGCAGGAGAAACGACAGCGCACGGCGGGTATCCAGGACGCTACGGCGGGTGCGCCCGTTCAGGTCTTCGGCCTCGGCGACGGCGGCCAGGATCCGCGACGCCTCGACGTCGGTGACGTGCGAGCGCAGGACCTGCGTACCGGCACGCTCCAGTTCGCCATAGACATCCTCCAGCGCATTCGCCGAGTACTCCACGTCGGCGGCGTAGAGGTCGATCAGCACGTCCTTGCCATCGGTGACGTAACCCGGGCGCGTCCGCGCGCGGGCGCGTTGCAGACGGAAGACCGGCAGCTCTTCGGTACGGACCGTGAACAGAATTTCGTTGTGCAGAATCAGCGCCACCGGGACGTTACGCGAATCGTCCTTGGTATCGAGCAGAAAGTCGGAGTGCAAATGAACTTCGCCGTCGTCTTCCACGTAGAAACGGGCACTGGCCTCCAGGTCGGTCAGACTGGCCGGGTCCGGCACCTCGACATTGAACATGCTGCCGATCCAACCGCGAATTTTCTTGGTCGGGGCGACCATATCCACCCAGATCGGGTGAATGTTCTTTAGATCATCGGGATTTTGCACCGATATCTGACGCAGCTTGCCGTCGCGCAACTCGAAGGCGGTGGTCACCGTTTTTTCATTGCGGTAGTGGCTGTCGTCGATCAGTTCTTCCAGGACATCGTCGGAGAGTAGCGCCAGAATGGGGTCGGCGCCTTCCTTGACTTCATTCCAGACCACCAAGCGTTCGTTGGGATCCAGCGACTCCAGGATGTAGGCGATTTCCTTGGCCGGCATTTGCGAGAGTTTTTGCCGCAATTCCTGGCGATACTGCTGCTGTATTTCCGGTCTGATATCGCCTTGATTCGGGGAGTCTGGGTCAGGCACCAGTTCTTCCACCAGTTTTTGCAAGGACAGCAGGGAACGGACCTCGGTGAGGTGTACGTCGGCAATCCCTCGTCGAGGTTGGTTGGCGCGGTCAAGTCCTTTGTTTTCTTCGGCCATATTATTAATCCATCAAGGTGTTGGACGTAATGCGAGGGTCGAAATTGTAGCACCGCGATATCGGCGCGAGGCGGGATTTGGATATATCCATCGTCGCTTGAAACGAATCGCAACAAAATTGAATCGTCGTCGGCGACGCGTTTTTTTGCTCTCCGCCGACGGACTTTGGGCCTTATCGACACTGCACGGGATGTGGCGTGGTGGGTATCGATACCGACAGCTTCCAGGTGTCTAGAAGCGGATCGGTGACCAATGCGTTGGCCGCCAGATAAAGGTTGCCATAGCCGTCGAACTCGCGACCGAGGTTGCCTTGGATACGCCCGTCGCGAGTACATACCAGCCAGAAGCTGCTTTGTCCGACGGTTTCACCCTTGTTGAATTTGACGATCACCGAGGACAAGACTGGGTCGAGGTCCCAGGTTTTGTTTTCCTTGACCAGAAAGGCGAAGGAGAAATCCTCCTGAGCCGGAGCGGAGAGGCGGGCGGTCAAGGTATAGGTTTTCTTGTCGCCCTCGGTCCAGGCTTTTCGCGGCGGGCCGGCCCATTTCGGGTCGAAGCTCTTGCCTTCGGTTGGCGCGAAATCGGCGGCGTTGAGTTTCAAGGATACCTCGGTCGCCGCCGGCGCTTGCGCGAGCGCCGTCAGACTGCTCAAGAGCAGGGTGGAGAGCGCCAGTGAGCGGAATACCATGCAATTCTCCTGAAGGTCGGATTTGACCCGTGCGGGTGGGTCAATCGGGCACAAGGCGCCGGCAGCCGTGCCGGCACAGCCTGTGTGTCGGTGAAATTAGCCCAGGCCGTAGATCGCCGTGGCGATGGCGAAGTAGTTGAGAACGCCGAGCACGTCGATGGCGGTGGTCACGAACGGACCGGTGGCGATCGCCGGGTCGATTTTCAGCCGGTGGAACATCATCGGCAGCACAACGGCCAGAACGGCGGCGCCGGTCATGTTACCGAAAATCGTCAAGCCGACGACCTGACCGAGCGCGAGGCTGTGATGCACGAAATAGCCGAAGAGTCCCAGACTGGTGCCGTACAGGCAGCCGAGAATCAGGCCGACGCGGAATTCCTTGAACAGGAAGCGCCAGGTATGGCGCAAGTCGATGGCGCCGGTGGCCAGGCCGCGCACCGCGACCGTCGCCGACTGCACGCCGACGTTGCCCGCCATGCCCATGATCACCGGCAGGAAGGCGCTGAGCGCGAGAACCTTCGACAAAATACCCTCGAAGTGTTCGATGACGCCAGTTGCCGCCAGGCCGCCGCCGAACGCCGCCAGCAGCCAGGGCAGGCGGATGCGGGCAATCTTGAACGGCGAGTGAGCGAGAATTTCCGATTCGCTCGTGCCCGCCATGCGCAGCATTTCCTTGGTGGTTTCGCTCTGGATGACGTCCAGCACGTTATCCACCGTCACCGCGCCGACCAGCACACCGTCGCTGTCGACCACCGGCAGGGCCAGAAGATTGTGCTTGTCGACCAGACGGGCAACAGCTTCCTGTTTGGTGTCCGTGGTGACCTTGATCGCCTGCGAATTCATCAGCTCGTCGAGGCGCGCGCCCGCCGGCGCCAACAGCAACTGCCGCAGCGAAATGACGCCCTCCAGCCGTCCGCCGAGGCCGGTGACGTAGAGGTAGAAGACGGTGTCCTGTTCCTCGCGGGTGCGTATGGCCCGAATCGCCTCCTCGACTGGCGTATCCAGCGGCAGCGAGAAGACATCGGTGGTCATGATGCCGCCGGCGGTGTCGGGGGCGTGCCGCAGCAGGCTCTCCACATCCTCCTTGTCGTCCTTGGGCAGGATTCTCAGCAAGCGGTCGCGCTGTTCTTCATCGAGCGAACCCAACAAATCGGTCAGCGCCTCGGGGCTCAGGTACAGCACCAGCTCGGACAGCACGGCCGGAGGCAGTTCGGTCAGTAGATGTTCCCGCAAGTCATGGGATACCAGTTTCAGCACCTCGACGGCGACTTCCTTTTCCTGGATGTCGCAGAACACGCCCGCCACGTGGCCCTTGGCCAACGATTCAAGAATACCCGCCAGATCGCCCGGCGCGATTTTGGCCAGCATTCTTTTGAGGGAGCGGTGGGCGCTGTAGTCGTAAAGACGGCCGATGGTCTCGATGAGCAACTTATCTTTCGAGTTGTCGTCGTCGTCGGGTTTTGCGCCTTTGACGTCAGTATCAATAAACATGGTCAGCCTCCAATAGCTGTGCGAGGACATTGTCCTGGCGAGAGGGCGGCATGTGCCACGCGTGCAGGGTATGCGGAGCGTGACGTCGCGCCTTGCCCGACGTTTTGTCCCGTGTACGACCAAGCGCTGGCGGCTGGTGCGCGTCGAACGATGTAACGATATGACGCCGCTTCTTCGCCGCAGGCAACCCGATTCCTTGAGGGGCTCGTCGTTTAAGCTGTTACTGAAGTCCGGATCGTTCGCTCTTCGCGGCATTTCCGGGACGGGCAGACAGTCGAGGGTCGGGACCGCGGCGACCGATGACCATCATGGGCCAAACAGGCGGCGGAGTTTAGCACCGGCCCTGAAGTCGAAAAATGCGCTTTTGGCCGTTTTTTTCCGTTTGAAATAATTCGACATCAATTTTTTGTAGTTTCATTCACCTTGTGGGCAGTTGGTGGCTATGTCGTCCGTAGGTATCGTCTTCCCTTGGCCGTATAATGCGGCCCTTGGTGTTGCGCTGCAGCAGGCGGTAAAATAACCGCCAGGAACGCATTCCGGGCCGGCTATTCCGCCGGGCAGTCCCGGGGTGAAAAAATGCGGGGCAGACCCGTTTGTCGACGTCCGGGAGGGGCAATGACATCAGAACACACGCCGAACGATCACCATTCGGGCCTGGCGGCCACGGCGTTGGCCGCCATGGGCGTCGTTTTCGGCGACATCGGCACCAGTCCGCTGTACACGATGAAGGAGGTTTTCGGCGGTCCACATGCCGTACCGATTACCGCCGATAATGTTCTGGGCATTCTTTCGCTGGTGTTCTGGGCCCTGACCATCACCGTTTCCCTTAAGTATGTGCTATTCATTACCCGCGCGGACAACAAGGGCGAGGGCGGCATCATGGCGCTGACCGCGCTGGCCTTGCGCACGGCCAACGCCTCGCCGCGCTTGCTGTGGGCGATGTCGGCGCTCGGTATTTTCGGCGCGGCGCTGTTTTACGGCGACGCGGTGATCACGCCGGCGATGTCGGTGCTTTCAGCCGTCGAGGGTCTGGAAGTGGTCACCCCGCTGCTCAAGCCCTATGTCTTGCCGACGACGGTGGCGATCCTGATTGCCTTGTTCTTTTTTCAGCGGCACGGCACGGCGGCCGTGGGTGCGTTGTTCGGACCGGTGATGATGTTCTGGTTCGCGACCCTGGGCGCGCTCGGTTTGTGGAACGTGATTCAGAATCCCTCGGTGTTGATGGCGGTCAATCCGTGGTACGCGATCGCCTTTATTGCGACGCACAAGGGGTTGGCCTTCCTGGCGCTGGGGTCGGTGGTTCTCGCGATCACCGGTGGTGAAGCCTTGTATGCCGACATGGGCCATTTTGGCAGGCGTTCGATCAAATGGGCCTGGTTTTCCTATGTATTTCCATTGCTGTACCTCAATTATCTCGGGCAGGGCGCGTTGATTCTCAGCGACCCGAAAGCGGTCGAAAACCCTTTTTTCCTGTTGGCGCCGAGTGAAATGTTGCTGATTCCGCTGGTGGCGCTGGCCACCCTGGCGACGGTCATCGCTTCGCAAGCGGTGATTTCGGGCGCTTTCTCGTTGACCAGCCAGGCGATGCAACTTGGGTATTGTCCGCGGATTCAGATCAAGTTCACGTCGGATCGCGAGAAAGGCCAGATTTACGTCCCCAACATCAACTGGCTGTTGCTGCTGACGGTGATCATCGTCGTGCTCGGTTTCCGTTCCTCGTCCAATCTGGCTTCGGCCTACGGTATCGCGGTCACGTTGACGATGATGATCGATACGATTCTCGCCTTCGTGGTCGTGCGCGCGCTGTGGCGGTGGAGTTGGCCGCGTGCCGCGCTGTTCCTGGTCTTTTTCGTGGTCGTGGACTTTGCCTTTTTCTCGGCGAACGTCATCAAAATCCTCGACGGTGGCTGGTTCCCGCTGACGCTGGGTCTCTCGGTTTATGCGCTGCTGTCGACCTGGAAGCTCGGTCGCAAATTGCTGTACGAGCGCTTGAAGCAGGATTCGATTCCGCTCGAAACTTTCGTCGCCAGCGTCGGGCACGGCGTCGGGCCGCAGCGCGTGGACGGGACCAGTATTTTCCTGACCGCCGATCCCGACAGCGTGCCGCGGGCGATGCTGCATAATCTTTATCACAACAAGGTGTTGCACGAGCGGGTGGTTTTGTTGCACGTGGACATGGAAGACGTGCCGCAAGTGCCCGAAGGTGAGCGTGTTCGCGTCGAAAGCATGGATGCCGGTTTCCACCGTGTCTTCGTGCGCTACGGCTTCAAGGACTCTCCCGATTTGCCACACGCCATGGCGCTTTGCGCGGCGCACGGCTTGACGTTCGAAATGATGGAAACCTCTTTCTTCCTGGGGCGCGAAACCGTGGTTCGTCTTCCACTGTCGCAACGTGGCCGGATGGCGCATTGGCGGCAGATCTTGTTTACCTGGATGTTCCGCAATGCCGATACGGCGACCGCCTTTTTCAAGATTCCGCCCAATCGCGTGGTCGAACTGGGCGCGCAGGTCGAACTGTAAAACCGCGAAGCTGTCCGAAAGATCGTTTTTTCGTAGAACACACTCAACGGATGCGCTTCCTGGTGCCGTGACATGAGGTACGGGTACTGGCTCCTCGGGGCGCTGATGTTGGGTGGTTTCGCCGTCGCGGCGACGGGTGACTTGCCATCGGCTGTTGGCGAGGTCGACGGCGGTGTGGTAGGGGCGATTCGTCGCAATCCGCGGAGCCAACGCCTGGAGGCGGTCGGCGAGGCTTTCGAGGTTCGGGGCGCGAGCGCGGCGACAAAATTTCCTGCGCCAGTGCCTGGCGGCAGAACCATCGTCGTTGGTCCTTCGGAACGGGTGCGCAGCATCAAACAAGCCGCCGTCGTGGCGCGTGACGGCGATACCGTCGAGATCCAGTCCGGCGACTATCGCCGGCAAGCGGTGGTCTGGACGCAGGCGCACCTGACCATACGTGGCAAGGGCACGCGCCCGGTTCTAATCGCCGATGGCGACCATGCCGAAGGCAAGGCGCTGTGGGTGGTGCGCAATGGCTCGATCCTGATCGAGAATCTGGAGTTTCGGGGCGCGCGCGTGCCCGATGGCAACGGTGCCGGTATCCGTGTCGAGAAAGGTCACCTCAAGGTGGTCCGATGCGCGTTTTTCGACAACGAGATGGGCATTTTGACCGGCAATCAGGCGGATACGGTGCTGGAGGTGGAAGACAGCGAATTCGGTGAGGCACCGAAGCACGCCGGGAGTCTGCATCACTTGCTTTACGCCGGACAGATTGCCCGGTTGCGTGTGACCGGCAGCCGCTTGCAGCAAGGTTTTCTGGGCCACCTGATCAAATCGCGCGCCCGCGAGAGCGATATTTCCTACAACCTGCTGGTCGACGGCGCCGACGGCCGCGCGTCGTATGAGCTGGAATTTCCCAATGGCGGCGTCGCGTGGGTGATCGGCAACATCATCGGTCAGAGCGCGCGTTCCGACAATCGCGATCTGCTGTCTTACGGCGCCGAAGGCGCGCACTGGCCGGACAACGCGCTGTATCTGGCGCACAATACCCTGGTAAATGACAACATCGACGGCAATTTCCTGCATGTCTGGGGTGAGCGTTTGCCGGCCGGCGTCGAAGTCTGGGCGATCAACAATCTGTTGCTCGGCCATGGCGGCTTCGCGCCACAAGCGCCGGGTCGGCACGACGGCAACCAGTTTGCCGAACGCGCGACACGGTTCATCGACGTCGATGGTTTGCCGGTCGGTTTGCCGAGTAATTCGCCCTTGCGCGGCACCGCCAAGGCGCCGGGTTTTGCTCGCGGGCGCAATTTGGCGCCGGGTGCCGAATTCCGGCTGCCGGCCGGAACGAGACCGCTGCCGGCGGGGAAACCGCTATCGCCGGGCGCGCTACAGTAGTCGCGTTTCTGCACTGGCCGACTTATCCCAGGCTCGCCAGCAGGGCAAGAAATTCCTCGGCGCTCTGAAAGCCGACGACGCGCACGCGATCGATTGCCCGCCCGTTGTGGTCAAAAAAGACGATTCCTGGCGGGCCGTAAAGTTTGAACCGTTGCAGCAATGCCTTGTCGTCGTCGGAATTGGCGGTGACATCGGCTTGCAGCAAGGTCCAGCCGGCCAGTTTTTCCCGGACGCGCGCATCGGCGAAAGTGAGTTTTTCCATTTCCTTGCACGATACGCACCAGTCGGCGTAAAAATCGAGCAGTAGAGGCTGTTTTGCCGTGCGGAGCCGATGTTCCAGTTCGGAGAGCGATTTGACGCGAGTAAACGGCAACGCCGCCGGGGCCTCGCCGCCTGCCGCGTTGGCGCGCAGCACCGACAGCGGTTGCAGCGGGTCGCGCGAGCCGGCCAAGACGCCGAGCAACATCGCCGCGCCAAGCAGCAGCATGACGATGCCGATGCCTTTCCAAAAACGCGCCCAGCCACGCGCATGCGTCGGCAGCGGGTCGAGCGCATGCAGATAGATCGCCGGCACGATCAGCAGCACGGCCCAGGCGATCATCTGCACGACCACGGGAATGACCGGCGAGATCAACCAGACGGCGGTTGCCAGCAGGATAACGCCGAAAGCTTTTTTGACCGCTTCCATCCACGGCCCGGATTTTGGCAGCAGCGTGCCGGCCGACAGGCCGACCGCCAGCAGCGGCGTTCCCATACCGATGGCCATGGCGAACAGGGCGCCGCCACCGAGCACCGCGTCGCCGCTTTGCCCGATGTAGAGCAAGGCGCCCGCTAGCGGCGCCGCGACGCAAGGGCCGACGATTACCGCCGACAAGGCGCCCATCGCCGCCACGCCGGGTAGCGAGCCGCCCTTGAGGTGGGCGGCTTCCTCGGACACCCGGCTTTGCAGGACTATCGGCAGTTGCAATTCATAAAAACCGAACATCGATAGCGACAGCAGCACGAAAAGCGCGGCGAAGCCGCCGAGAACCCAGGGATTTTGCAACGTCGTCGCCAGCAGGGTGCCGGTCAGACCGGCGGCGACACCAGCCGCGGCATAAGTTGTCGCCATTCCCAGCACATAGGCCAGCGACAGCGCGAAGCCGCGCGCGTGCGAGACGCCGTGTCCGGCGCGCCCGGCGCCGACGATAATTCCCGAGAGGATCGGAATCATCGGGAAGACGCAGGGCGTGAGCGACAACAACAGGCCAAAGCCGAAAAAACTGCCGGTCAGCAGCCAAAAGCTACCGCTCCTGAACAAGCCGGCGATGCGCCCGGATTCGTCGGCGGCGACACCGGCGGGCGGTTTCGTCGACACCGTTGCCGGCGCGCTCGCCGGGTCCGGCAATTCCATGGTGAGTTTTTGCTGTTGCGGCGGGTAACAGATGCCGGCATCGGCGCAACCTTGCGAGCTGACTTTCAGGGTCAAGGGCCGCGGCCCCGAACCGCCGCGCTCGACCGGCAAGCGGATCACCGCCTCGTGGTAGTAGACCTCGACCTTGCCGAAGGTTTCGTCGTTCTTCTCGGTGCCGCGCGGTAGCGATGGCGCGCCCAAGCGTACCTCTCGCACTGCTTCCCCGTCGGCGGCGAAGCGGAACTTGTCGCGGTACAGGTAATAGTCCTTGGCGATGTCAAAACGTATTTCAATCGTTTGCCCGTCGATGGCGCGCGCCGACGGCTTGAAAGCCACGGTGGGATCGAGAAATTCCTGCGCTTGCGTCAGCAGGCTCGACCAAAGGAATAGAAAGGCGACTATGAGGCGGCTCATGGCGGAGAGTCGGTCGGTTGGCGAGCGGGGCGCGTTTCGTCGGCGACCCAGGCGAGGTAGGCCGGCAGCCCCTGCGTGACCGTCAGCGCGATCACTTCCGGCAACTGGTACGGGTGCTGGGCACGTATCGCCGTTTCCAGCGCGGAATAACGCGCGCTGTCGGTCTTGATCAACAGCGGCACCTCGGTGGCGTTTTCCAGCGCGCCTTGCCAGCGATAAACCGAGCGGCAGGGGGGCAGGATGTTCACGCAGGCGGCCAGGCGCGCGTCGACGAGAGCCGTCGCCAACGCGTCGGCGCTGGCTTGGTCGGGCAGATTGGTCAGGACGAGCAAGGTGGTCACGGCCGCGATTCTACTCCGTCGGCGTGCCGGCCGTTGCGTCGCTCAGTGCCGCCAGGCGCGACTGACGATTTCGCGGATGACATGCAGACGTCGATGGAAGAAATGATCGGCGCCGGGAACGACGATCACCGGCAGTTCCAGCGGCTTGGCCCATTCGATGACGTTAACCAGCGGCACCGTTTCATCCTCCGAACCGTGGATGACGATGGTGTCGCCGGGCACGGCCTTGGTGTGATAGCGGCGAGCGCCCTCGACGAAGCCGGCGGCGGTGCCGACCAGCACCAGACGTTGCGCCGGATGGCCGGCCGCCAGCAGCGCTTCGGCCACCCGCGTTTGCACGTAGGCGCCGAAGGAAAAACCGGCAAGCGCCACCGGCAAATTGCCATAACGGCATTTGGCTTCCGCCAGCACCGCCAGCAGATCGTCGGTTTCGCCACCGCCGTCGTCGTGCGAGCCTTCGCTCTGGCCGACGCCCCGGAAATTCGGGCGTAGCGCCACGTAATCGAGGTGGTTGAAGGTGCGCGCCAGCGTTTGCACCACCTTGTTGGTGTTGCCACCGCCGAACAGCGGATGCGGGTGCGCGATCAGCGCGATGCCGCGCGGTGCGCCCGGGTTCTCGACGATGACGTCGATTTTGCCGAGCGGTCCGTCGATCAGCAGTTGTTCCGCTTGCAGTCTCATCGTAAGTCTTTCTTCGCGTTAGTTGCGGGTGCGTTTCCCGACCGACGCCTAGATTCGCAGGCGCTTGACGACGCGGCCGTTCACCAGGTGTTCCTGGATGATTTCCTCGATATCCTCGTTGTCGACGTAGCTGTACCACACCGCTTCCGGATAGACCACGAGGACCGGCCCGTTGTCGCAGCGGTCCAGACAGCCGGCCTTATTGATCCGGACCTTTCCCGCGCCCTTTAGTTTCAGCGCCGCGATCCGGTCCTTGGCGTAGGTTTGCGCCGCCGTGGCGCCCTGATCGTTGCAGCAGGTCTCGCCCTCGCCGCGTTGATTGCAGCAAAAAAAGACGTGGTGCTTGAAGTAACTCATCGAATACGCTCCTCTCGGTGGGACGGTGGATTCACGCCCCCGCGCATTTTATTGAAAGTCGACGCGTTTGCCGGAGAAAAACGCGCTGTCGGCGGATCGGCGTGCCGCGGTGCCGAGAAAGCGATTGAATTGACGCGCGCCGTCCCCACCTTGACACCATCGACATTTGTTCGCCAAGGAGTGCGCCGTGCAATTGGATAAACTCACCACCAAGTTTCAACAGGCATTGGCCGACGCGCAAAGTCTCGCCGTCGGTCATGACCATCAGTTCATCGAACCCCAGCATGTGCTGTTGGCCTTGCTCGAGCAAGACGACGGCTCGAGCGCGTCGTTGCTGGCGCGCGCCGGAGTCAATGTGCAGGCGCTGAAGATGGCGCTCAAACAGGCCGTCGACCGCTTGCCGAAAGTCGAAGGACACGACGGAGAAGTGCGGATCGGCCGCGATCTGGGCAACCTGCTGAATCTGACCGACAAAGAGGCTCGGAAGCGGGGCGACCAATTCATCGCCTCCGAAATTTTCTTGCTGGCGCTCGGCGACGACAAGGGCGAGGCCGGGCGCTTGGCCAAACAGCACGGTCTGGTCAAGGCCTCGCTCGAACAGGCCGTGGCCTCGGTGCGCGGCGGGCAGGGCGTCGATAGTCAGGACGCCGAAGGGCAGCGGCAATCCCTGAGCAAATACTGTATCGATCTGACCGAGCGCGCCCGTCTGGGCAAACTCGACCCGGTGATCGGCCGCGACGACGAGATTCGGCGGGCGATCCAGATTCTGCAGCGGCGGACCAAGAACAACCCGGTGCTGATCGGCGAGCCGGGTGTCGGCAAGACGGCGATCGTCGAAGGTTTGGCGCAGCGCATCGTCAACGGCGAGGTGCCGGAAACGCTCAAGGGCAAACGGGTGCTCAGTCTGGACATGGCCGCGCTGCTGGCCGGCGCCAAGTACCGTGGCGAGTTCGAGGAGCGTCTGAAGGCGGTGCTGAAGGAAATCTCGCATGAAGAGGGGCGCGTCGTCCTGTTCATCGACGAGCTGCACACCATGGTCGGCGCCGGCAAGGCCGAGGGCGCGATCGACGCCGGCAACATGCTCAAGCCGACGCTGGCGCGCGGTGAACTGCACTGCGTCGGCGCGACCACACTCGACGAATATCGCAAATACATCGAAAAGGACGCCGCGCTCGAACGCCGTTTCCAAAAAGTGCTGATCGACGAGCCGACGGTCGAGTCGACGATCGCCATTCTGCGCGGTCTGCGCGAAAAGTACGAACTGCATCACGGCGTGGATATCACCGATCCGGCGATCGTTGCCGCCGCCGAACTGTCGCACCGTTACATCACCGACCGCTTCCTGCCGGACAAGGCCATCGACCTGATCGACGAAGCGGCGGCACGAATCAAGATGGAAATCGATTCCAAGCCGGAAGTGATGGACAAGCTCGACCGGCGCATGATCCAGCTCAAGATCGAGCGCGAGGCCGTGCGCAAGGAAAAAGACGAGGCGTCGAAAAAACGCATGCAACTGATCGAAGAGGAGTTGCACAAGTTGCAGCGGGAATACAACGACCTCGAAGAGATCTGGAAGGCCGAAAAATCGCAAGTGCAGGGCAGCGCGCAGATCAAGGAGGAAATCGACAAACTCAAGCTTGAACTGGCGCGCCTGCAGCGTGACAACAAGTGGGACAAGGTCGCCGAGATCCAGTACGGCCGTTTGCCGCAACTCGAAGCGCAACTCACCGTGGCCGAAAAGTCCGGTGCGAGTAGACAGAGCAACAAATTGCTGCGCACACAGGTCGGCACCGAAGAGATTGCCGAAGTGGTGTCGCGGGCTACCGGTATTCCCGTTTCCAAGATGATGCAGGGCGAGCGCGAGAAACTGCTGCGCATGGAAGATCGTTTGCATCAGCGGGTCGTCGGCCAGGACGAGGCGGCGCGTTTGGTGGCCAACGCCATCCGTCGTTCGCGAGCCGGCCTGTCCGACCCCAACCGGCCGTACGGGTCTTTTCTGTTTCTCGGTCCGACCGGCGTCGGCAAGACCGAGTTGTGCAAGACATTGGCCGGCTTCCTGTTCGATTCCGAGGAGCATCTGATACGGATCGACATGAGCGAATTCATGGAAAAGCACTCGGTGTCGCGCCTGATCGGCGCGCCGCCCGGTTACGTCGGTTACGAGGAAGGCGGCTATCTGACCGAAGCCGTGCGCCGCAAGCCCTACGCGGTGATTCTGCTCGACGAAATCGAGAAAGCGCACCCGGATGTTTTCAACGTCCTGCTGCAAGTGCTCGACGACGGCCGGATGACCGACGGGCAGGGCCGGACAGTCGACTTCAAGAACACGGTGGTGGTGATGACCTCCAATCTTGGCAGCCAGATGATTCAGCAGATGGCCGGCGACGACTATCAATTGGTCAAGCTGGCGGTGATGGGCGAGGTGAAAGCCTCTTTCCGGCCGGAGTTCATCAATCGCATCGACGAAGTGATCGTCTTTCACGCCCTCGACGCACGACACATCCAGGCGATTGCCCGGATTCAGATGGGCTATCTGGAGAAGCGGCTGGCGCCGCTTGAGCTCAAACTGGTCGTCGCCGACAGCGCGTTGGCGGAGATCGCATCCGTCGGTTTCGATCCGGTCTACGGTGCCCGGCCGCTCAAGCGAGCGATTCAGTCACAGTTGGAGGACCCGCTGGCCAAGGCGATTCTGGAAGGCCGTTTCGTCGCCGGCGACACCATCCACGTGGCTTGTGAAAACGGACAGCCGCGCGGCCATCTGCGCTTCGATCGGAACCCGTCGGCGGGCGTATAATCAGGGCCTCAGACCTGCGTCGCTAAACGTTTTCATCCTTCTGGAGTATGCAAATGGCCCTGTACGAATCCGACCACACCCTGTTCATGCGCGAAATGATGGCTCAGCATCCGGAGTGGCGCGAGGATCAACGCCAGGGTCGGGCGATCTGGTGGGACAGAAAGGTCGATTTGAACGAGCAAAAAGCCAGCTTGGCGTCCGCCGATCCGCAACGCCCTTATCCCTACGATGTGAACTACGGATCGTCTTGACGCTGACGCGCGGAGCTTACCGGGGCGCGGCGCGCTTGGATTCTTGGCGATTTTCGTCCGGCTTGCTTCCGGATTGATTCGACTCCGCAGAAGCGGTCGCGGAAAGGTTTTCCAACCTTCCGCGACCGCCTTTTTTTCCCAGAGCGGGGCCAAGGATTCCGGCTTGGCTTGGCTTTGTCGCCTCGCCGGCTTCCCGGCCCCTGAAACGGGTGCGTCCTAGTTAGTTGTTCAGGGGCTTGACGACACGCTTGACGGCGGGGTCCTCCGGGTGCGGATGGATGGTGAAGCCAAGCTTGGTCATCAGATTGAACATCTTGGTATTCATGGACAGCACGTCGCCGACGATCGTTCGATAGCCCTTGGCGCGGGCGCAATCGATCAGCGCGCTCATCAGCTTGCGGCCGACGCCGTGTTTCTGCCAGTCGTCGGCGATGGCCAGGGCGAACTCGACCGATTCGCCGTCGGGATTGGTCACGTAACGGGCGACACCGATCTGGACTTCCTTGCCGTCGGCGTCGAAAATCGTCGCCACCAACGCCATTTCGCGGTCGTAGTCGATCTGCGTGAAGCGAACGAGCATTGTTTGCGTCAACTCGCGGATGGTGTCCATGAAACGGTAGTACTTGCTCTCGTCGGACATCGAGATCACGAATTGTTGTTCGCGCTCGGCATCTTCCGGGCGAATCGGGCGAATGGTCACCACGCGACCGTCCGGGAGTTCCCAGTCCTGAATCAGATGCACCGGATAAGGGTGGATGGCCATGTGCGAGTACCGGTCGCCCGAGGGGGCGGCGTAGTCGATGACGATGCGCGCGTCGGCGGCGATGGCGCCGTTTTCATCGACGATCAACGGGTTGAGGTCCAGTTCCTGCAACCACGGCAGTTCGCAGATCATTTGCGAGACGTGCAGCAGCACGTCTTCCAGCGCTTCGAGGTTCACCGGCGGCATGTTGCGGAATTCGCCGAGCAGTTTCGACGCGCGTGTCGAGCGGATCAAGTCGCGCGCCAGGAAGCGGTTGAGCGGCGGCAGGGCGACGGTGCGGTCGCTGAAAACTTCCACCTCGGTTCCGCCGGCGCCAAAGGTGATGATCGGTCCGAAAATCCGGTCGCGGGTGATGCCGATCATCAGTTCGCGGCCATTTGGGCGCGCCAGATAGGGTTCGATCGACAGGCCGTTGATCCGCGCCGTCGGATGACGTTTTTTCACCGTTTCGATGATGTCGTGATAGGCGTTGCGGGCGGCGGGCGCGTTGGTGATGTTGAGCCGGACGCCACCGACCTCGCTCTTGTGCACGATGTCGGGCGAGTCGATTTTCATGGCGATCGGAAAACCGATCTGCTCGGCCAGCAACAGCGATTCGGTGGGCGTGTGCGCGACCATGGTCTGCGCGACCGGGATGCGGAAAGCGCGCAGGATGGCTTTCGATTCCATTTCCGAGAGCAATTTACGACGTTCGTGCAGGACCGCCTCGATCAACATCTTGGCGCCCTCGGTTTCCGGGCGCGAGTGTTTGGACGACGGTGCCGGTGTCTGTAGCAGCAGTTTCTGGTTCCAGTAATACGTGGAGACGTGGTAATACAGTTCAATCGCCGTTTCCGGCATCCGGAACGAAGGAATTCCTGCCTCTTCCAGCAGCGTTCGCGCTTCGTAAACCTGTTTTTCGCCCATCCAGCAAGTCAGGATCGGTTTCGCGGTCAGCAAGTCGACCTCTATGACCGCCTTGGCCACTTCCATGGGGTTGGTCATTGCTTGCGGCGAGAGCATCACTAGAATGCCGTCCACCGCTTCGTCCTCGGCAACCGCGAGAATGGCGTCGCGGTAACGCTTGGGTGTGGCGTCGCCCTCGATATCGATGGGATTGCGTTGCGACCAGGTCGACGGCATCGCCGCGTTGACCGCTTGCATGGTGCCGGGCGACAATTCGGCCAGCGGGATTTCGAGATCGCCGGCGCGGTCCGCCGCCATCGCGCCCGGGCCACCGCCGTTGGTGATGATTGCCAGATGCTTGCCTTGCGGCCGGAATTTGGAAGCAAGCGCCTTGGCGGCGTAAAACAGTTGCCCGATGTTCTTCACGCGAACCACGCCGGCTCGCCGCACGGCGGCGTCGAAGACGGCATCGGAACCGCTGGCCATGCCGGAATGCGTTTCCACCGCCGCCAGACCGCCGGCATGGCGACCGGCCTTGAGCAGGACGATCGGCTTGATGCGAGCGGCCGAACGCAGCGCGCTCATGAAGCGGCGGGCGTCGCGGATCCCTTCGACGTAGAGCAGGATGTAGTGGGTGGCGTTGTCGTAGATCAGGTAGTCGAGAATTTCGCCGAAGTCGACATCGGCGGTGCCACCGAGCGAAATGACGCTGGAAAAGCCGATCCGGTCGCTGGTTGCCCAGTCGAGAACGGCCGAGCAAATGGCGCCGGACTGCGAAACCAGCGCCAGATTGCCGACATTGGCGCCGACGCGGGCGAAAGTCGCGTTCAGGCCGAGGCTGGGGCGGATGATTCCCAGGCAGTTCGGCCCGAGCAGGCGGACCCCGTAACTGCGGGCGATTTCCATCATCTTGCGCTCGAGCGCCGCGCCTGAATGGCCCGCTTCGGCAAAACCGGAAGTAATCACGATGACGTTCTTGACGCCACTGCGGCCGCATTGTTCGATGATGTTCGGGACGGTTTGCGGGCGCGTGACGACAACGGCCATTTCGACGCGAGCGCTGATTTCCTCGATCGACTTGTAGGCCTGTACGCCTTGAATGGTGTCGTGCTCGATACTTATCGGATACAGGCGTCCCTTGTAGCCCGACTCGAGAATATTCGTGAAGAGGACGTTGCCGACCGAGTTTTCCTGGTCGGAGGCGCCGATGACGGCCACCGACTTTGGTTCGAAAAGTGTGGTGAGGTAGTGATGTTCTAGCATGATGAGTCACCTCTAGTGCGAGAGGTGTCGCACGGGTTGTCGTTGCGGCGCAACAATTTACCACAGACCACTGGGCAAGTCTCTAGACGACCGGCGCAATTCGCCCGTTTCGTGAGAATACGCACGCTCGCCGGCGAAGCCGCGCCATCGCATCTGCATGGACGGTGTCTGTTCGGCCTGTTGGTCACCGCGATGCCTCACGTCGTGAGTTGGATGTTCACGTCATCGGCGAGGGTGCTGTCGATGTCGATTTCCGATGTCAGCGTCCGATGAACAGGGCATTTGTTGGCGATGGCCAGCAATGCCGCGCGTTGTTCCGTCGTCAGATCGCCGGTGAGTCGGATCCGCCGAAAAATTCGGTCGACCCGGCCGCGGCCTTCGATGTCGATTTTTTCATGCGTCAGTGAAACCCGCACGCCGGACAAGGGCAGTTGCTTGCGTTCGGCATACATGCGCAGGGTGATGGAGGTGCACGCGCCCAAGGCGGCAAGCAGAAAATCCATCGGCGCCGGGCCGGCATCGGTACCGCCCATGGACACGGGTTCGTCGGCGATCCAGCAATGCTTGCCGACGCGAACAGTCTGCTGGTAAGGTCCTTGTCCGTTTTCGCTGACAACGACCGGATCGGGTATTTTGCCGTGGGTCATATGTATTTTTCTGGGCGATTGATCGCATCATAGAGCAAGGAGCGCGGCGGTTGCTATCTTCTTTTGACGAAAAGCGTGCTTCAGCCTGGGTGCGGCGTTTTGCGCCATTGATTCCCACCGGCGGCGAGGTGCTCGATCTGGCGTGCGGCGAGGGGCGACACAGCCGTTTGCTGGCTGAACTCGGCTATCGGGTCGAGGCCGTCGATAAAAACCCGCTGGCCGTGGCGTCGCTGGTTGGTCTGGCCGGCGTGACGCCGCGTGAGTCAGATCTGGAGAACGGTCCTTGGCCGTATGGCGGGCGTTCCTTCGCCGGCATCGTGGTCACCAACTACCTGTATCGGCCGCGCGTCGACGATCTGTTGGCGACTTTGGCCGATCCGGGCGTGCTGATTTACGAAACGTTCATGGTTGGCAACGGTGTTTACGGCCGGCCGTCGAACCCGGATTTTCTGCTGCGCCCGCGGGAAGCCATCGGCTGGGCGCAACAGCGCGGTTGGCGCGTGCTGGCGTTCGAGGAAGGCCATGTCGACTGCCCACGTCCGGCCGTGGTGCAACGCTTGTGCGCCGCGCGCGGCGGCATCAGGGCCAGGCTGTGAGTACGCGCCGTGCCAGATCGTCGATGCCGGCCGGTGTGAGATCGTCGGTGCAAAGCGTCAGCGACGAGCGGTAGCCGATGTAATTGTGGCTCTGCGAGCGCTTGTAGAGCGGGTCGTAGTGCATGACTAGGAGTTCCTGAACCAGTTCGCGCCACTGGCCTTCGGCGGCGCGGTCGCGCCAGCGTCGCAGAACGTCCGGTGTGTAAAGTCTGTCGAGCGTTTGCAGACGTTCGATCAGCCAGCCGGGAGCGCTTGGCAAATAGTCGTAGTCGCGCAAAAGGAAATCGACGCGGGCGTCGAAGGAGGCGTGGATATTGACGCAGTCGGCGGCGCGCATGGTCTCGATCAGCGCGCCCGGCACGTGCAGGCTGCCGATCTTGCGACTTTCCGCCTCGACGTAAACCGGCTGCCGCGGGTCCAGTGTCCGCAAGGCGCTTACCAGGCGCGATTCGAACATTTTCTGCGATGGTTGCGGGCGGTCGCGTCGCGCACCGAGAACCGAGCCTTTGTGGCAGGCGAGGTCTTCCAGGTCGAGGGTTTGCGCGCCGAGGCGCGCCAGTGCCTGCAGGACGCGGCTCTTGCCGCTGCCGGTGGCGCCGCAGATCACTCGCAGCCGAAGTGTCGACGGTCGTTCGGCAAGGGTGCCTACCACCAGATGGCGATACGTCTTGTAGCCCCCCGCGAGTTGCTGGGCTTCCCAGCCGATGCGCCGGAAAATATAGGTCATCGAGCCGCTGCGCTGCCCTCCGCGCCAGCAGACGATCAGCGGTCGCCAGGTGTGGGGGCGTTCGAGGAAGCGGTCCCGCAAATGCCGGGCGATGTTCGCCGCCACGTGGGCGGCGCCGATTTTTTTTGCCGCGAAAGGCGACACCTGTTTGTAGAGGGTGCCGACCTCGACGCGTTGCGCATCGTCGAGGACCGGGCAGTTGATCGCGCCGGGGATGTGGTCTTCGGCGAATTCGCCGGGCGAGCGAACATCGATGATCTCGTCGAAGGTGGCCAGCTCGTCGAGGTGCGCGATGCTGGCGAGGTCATATTTCATGCGTCATGCGGGGGGGGGCGGTGGCCGATGGGCGCTCATTTTAGCAGCGGTGCCAGACCCCGCCAGACATTGTCTAGCAGCAAGGGCTGGGCGTCGGCCGTGGGATGAAGATTGTCGGCCTGAAAAAAGCGCGGTTGTGTGGCGATACCGTCGAGCAGGAAATCCACGAACGCCGTTTTCCGGGTCCGCGCCACTTCGCCGAAAGCCTTCTGGAACCGCGCCGCGTAAGCGCCGTAGTTGGGCGGTACGCGTTGCCCGACCAGCAGCACCTTGGCGTTTCCGCGCTGCGCCTCGGCGACGATGGCCTCTAGGTTGTCCTTCATTTCGCCGACCGGCAGGCCGCGCAGGCCGTCGTTGGCGCCCAGGGCGACGATCACCACCCGTGGCGAATTCGCGCGTAAGGCGGCGCCGATCCGGCGGCGTCCGCCGCTGCTGGTTTCGCCGGAAATGCTGACGTTGACGACGTTATAATCAAGTCCCTTCTCCTGAAGGCGCTTGCTCAGCAGGCTGGGCCAGGCGGCGTCCCGGTGAATGCCGTATCCCGCCGACAGCGAGTCGCCAAGCACCAGGATCGTGCGGGCCGCTGGCGCCGCCGCCGCGATCGACGACAATCCGAGCAGCAGTCCAGCCAGCAACAGGCCGCGGCGAAATGGAAAAGCAAACATGAGCATGGAAACTCCGTGGGTGATTGAAGTCCGGCAACTCGCCAAGCGCGTCGATAACGGCGGCGAGCCACTGACCATTCTGCATGAGATTTCGTTCGCCGTCGCGGCGGGCGACACCGTGGCCATCGTCGGCGCTTCCGGTTCCGGCAAGTCGACCCTGCTCGGCCTGCTCGCCGGTCTCGACCAGCCGAGCGGCGGCGCGGTCGTCGTGGCCGGCGAAGATCTCGGCGGGCTGGACGAGGATGCGCGGGCGGTCTTGCGCGGGCGTTTGCTTGGATTCGTCTTTCAGAATTTTCAACTGCTGCCGTCGCTGACCGCTCTGGAAAACGTGATGTTGCCCCTGGAACTCGCCGGCGCCGCCAACGCGCGCCGCGAGGCCGAATTCTGGCTGCAACGCGTGGGGTTGGCGCACCGCTTGCGGCACTACCCCAAGCATCTTTCCGGCGGCGAGCAACAGCGCGTGGCCCTGGCGCGGGCCTTCGCTCCCCGGCCACGGCTGGTGCTCGCCGACGAGCCGACCGGTAATCTCGATGCCGTCACTGGTCACCAGATCATCGAATTGATGTTCGCGATCAACGCCGAAAGCGCGACAACGCTGATTCTGGTCACCCACGACGAGGAAATCGCGGCGCGCTGTTCGCGCCGTCTGCGCATGCACGCCGGGCAACTCGACGAACTGGCCTGAACGAGCGGGCGGCTAGGCGCCCGCCGTCTCGCCGGCACCGAGAATTCCCCGGGCGGCGGCGACGCCGCTGCGCACGGCCGCTTCCAGCGTCGCCGGGTAGTCCGCGCAGACGTAATCGCCGGCCAGCCACAAGCCGGCGCGCGCGCTCGCCGCTTGCGGTCGCGGCAGGCCGGGGCGACAGGAAAAGGTTGCCCGTCGTTCCCGGATGACTTGCGACCAGACGAAAGGCGGCAGGTGGCGGCGCAGCGCGCTCGCCAGTTCCCGGTGCAAGGTATCGGCCAGTCGCGGGTTGTCCAGCGTCTGCCAACGGCCGCTGCCGCTGAGCACGAAGGCGAGGACTCCCGCCGTGCCGCAAAGCGCGCCGCGATCGAAAACCCATTGCCCAAGCGCCCCGTCGCCGTTGGCGCCCAGCCCGAGCATGGGAAAAGGCAGGCGCACCTCCGGCGGATAGCCGCAGTAGACGGTGCCGATCGGCTCGAAGGCGTAGCCGGCCAGCAGGCGGGCGTCGGCGGCGCTTCGCGGGTGGCGGGCGAGCAGGGCGCCGGCGTGTTGCGGCGCGACGGCGAGAACGACGGCGTCGAAGCGCTCCCCGTGGATCGCCAGCCCGCGATCGGCGGCCTCGATGGCCGCGACGCGGCGACCGAGGCGGATTTCGCCGCCACGCAGGGTAATGAATCCGGCCGCCGCCTCGGGAAACAGGCGGCCGAGGTCCACGGTTGGCAGTAACAGATCGGTGGCCGCGCGGTCGCCGCCCAGGCTGTCGCGTAGCGTGTGGGCGAAAATTCGCGCCGACGCTTGCGCCGGCGCGGTGTTCAGCGCCGCCAGACACAGCGCTTCCCACAGGTGCCGCCGCAGGCGCCCGTGCTGGCCGTGACGATCGAGCAAGGTCGCCACCGAGCAGTCGTCCACGGGCACGCCGGCGCGGCCTTGCAGCCGGCGCATGAACAGCGCGGCGGCGATTTTTTCGCGCGGGCTGGCGCCGGTGGCGGTGAGCAGCCCCGTCGCCAGGTGCCAGGGCGCCGGCAGCGGCGGCAGCCGCAGGCGAAATGCGCTGCCGGCGCCATCGGGGAAACGCAGTTCAAGCGGCAAACGCCGCAGCGCGCGCGCCGGATCGGCGCCGACCCGGCGCAGCAGCCGCAGCGTTTCGCGATAGGCACCGAGCAGGATGTGCTGGCCGTTGTCGAGTCGCCGTCCGGCCAGGTGAACGCCACGGGCGCGGCCGCCCAACTGCTTCGCCGCTTCGAACAGCGCCACCCCGACGCCGGCATCGGTCAATTCGACGGCGGCGGCCAGACCGGCCCAGCCGCCGCCGACGACGGCCACTCTCATCCGCGAATCCAGGTACGCCAGGCGATCCACAACTTGCGCAGCGGTGTCAGCGACACGCGCTGATTGAGCACCCGGCAGCCGTCGCCCTTGATCTCGTCGAGCAGTGTGCGGTAAATCGCCGCCATCACCAGCCCCGGACGCTGCGTCTTGCGGTCGCTTGCCGGCAGGGCATCGAGGGCCTGTCGGTAATAGCTCTCGGCGCGTTCGATCTGAAACTCCATCAGTCGCTGGAAATTGTCGCCATGCCGCGCGTTGAGGATATCGGCGGCGGGAACGCCGAAACGCTGTAGCTCGTCGATCGGCAAGTAGATGCGCCCTCTGCGCGCATCCTCGCCGACATCGCGGATGATGTTGGTCAACTGAAAGGCGATGCCCAGATCGTGCGCGTATTTCTGCGTCTTGCGGTCTTGGTAGCCGAAAATTTCCGCCGCCAGCAGGCCGACGACACTGGCGACACGGTAGCAGTACAACGACAGCGCCTTGAAATCCAGATAGCGCGACTGCTGCAAATCCATCTCCATGCCGTCGATGATTTCCTGCAATTGCTCCTCCGGCAGATTGAAGCCGGCGCAGGCTGTCTGCAAGGCCTGTGTCACCGGATGCGCCGTCGGGCCACCGTGCACGCTGGCCAGTTCCCGTCGCCACCACGCCAGTTTGGTCGCCGCGATATGCGGGTCCTGACACTCGTCGACCACATCGTCCACCTCGCGGCAAAAAGCGTACAGCGCGGTGATCGCCTGTCGCTGCCGGGGCGGCAGGAATAAAAAGCTGTAGTAAAAGCTGGAACCGCTGCCGGCGGCCTTTTGTTGGCAATACTCGTCGGGAGTCATTCGGGTTCTCGCCGTGTTCGCAAGGCGACCATTCTCACACGACTCGCATCGCCAAGGCACGTCCACCCAGACGCAACCAGTCGCCAAGACCGAGTACCGGGCGGTGCCGGAAGACATCGCCGCGGGCGCGATCGATGCGCTCCAGGATGCGCAGCCCGCCCTGCACCGTCAGCCTGATTTCCCAGCCCATGCGGCCCGGCACGCGATGCACCAGCGGCGCGCCGTCGAGCAACAGACGCCGCGCCCGCGCGGTCTGGAAAGCGAGCAGGGCCGTCCAGTTATCGTCGCAGACGCCATCGGCGATTTGCGTTTCGCTGACGCCGAAGCGCCGGAGATCGGCCTGCGGCAGATAGACGCGCCCTTTTCGCCAGTCAACGGCGATGTCCTGCCAGAAATTCACCAATTGCAGCGCGCTGCAAATGCAATCCGAGTGTCGCAGATTCTCCGGCGCGGTCCGTCCGACCAGATGCAGCAGCAGGCGCCCGATTGGATCGGCCGAACGCCGGCAATAGTCGAGCAGTTCCCGCTCGTCCGCGTAGCGCGTCTTGACCACGTCCTGCGCGAAGGCATCGAGCAAGTCGCGGAACAACCGCACCGGCAGCTGCCAGTCCCGGATCACCCGTGCCAGATCGGCGAACGCCGGGTCGACCGGCGCCTCGCCTTGCGCCATGCGCGCAATCTCCTCGCCATAGCGCGCCAGCCCCAGCAAGCGTCGCGCATCGTCGGCCTCGCCCTCGTCGGCGATGTCGTCGGCGCCGCGGGCAAAGCGGTAGATCGCCTCCACCGGGTGCCGCAAGCGCCGGGGCAACAGCAGCGAAGCGACAGGAAAATTCTCGTAATGTTCGACAGGCATCGGTTGCCGGAAGGGATATGGGCATGGCGGTACGCCGCCGCGCGCGATTGGGCCGTAATGAGGGCTGACAGTATAGGGTCGACGCGGTTAAAATGCCGCACCGGCGGAAGCACGTCCAAACGCGCGCCGGCCGTGCCCAGGTGGCGAAATTGGTAGACGCAGCAGGTTTAGGTCCTGCCGCCGCGAGGTGTGGGGGTTCGACTCCCTTCCTGGGCACCATCAAGCGATCCAAGGTAGTTCACGACAATCGACGGCAATCCACGGAACCCGCCTAAGTGCGGGTTTTTTGTTGTCTTTTTGTCCGTTGCGGGGTGACGTGATCCCATGGCATCCGACGAGAAACCGGGGTAACTTTCGGGGTGACTGCCCGTGCCACTGGGGTAACTTCGGGCGCGCAATCAGAATCAGACCATGGACGCCGCGATGTCCTTCGCCGACATCGCGGTACGCAAAGCCAACCCAGCGCGAAGCCAGTCAAAATGTACGACGAGCGCGAGGGCTGTTCATCATCGCCCCTGCCGGCGGGAAGGGGTGGCGCTTCCGGTACGGCTTCGGCGACAAGGAAAAGCCGCTGTCGCTTGGCGTCTATCCCGATGTGCGCCTCAAGGAAGCGCGAGAGGCACGACGAGGCGCGCAAGTTGATCGCCAAGGGGGTTGAACCTTGGGGCGGAACGGAACGCCGACAGACAGCCGTGGCGGCGCGGACGGAAAACGGCTTCGAGGCCGTCCGTCGGAAGCGGCTGGCAGACCGCGAGGATACGGTGGAGCCATCCCAGCATGTCAAGACGCGGGCGCGGATGGAGAACGATGTCTCCCCCGGCTGGGGGCGAAGGCGATTGCCGAGATTACCCGCTGCCTATCGTCCAACGCGGCATCAATCGCGAGGCGTGCTTTTTCGCCGAGGAGGATTATCACCGCCACCTCCATTCGGGGAAACAAGGAAGGATCGAAGGACAGCAACGGCTTGAGGAACAGGCGATGCGGAAATAGCGGGATTTCGGGTTTTAAGGAGGGTGAAACGGAGGAGCGAAGTGGTGGGGAGAATTCAAATGCCTCTGACTCCCTTGACCGTGTTTTTCTCAACGAGAAGATCAAATGATGAAAAATTTTAAAAGATATATTGTAATCACGATTAATTTGGTTGTTGCTTTTGTTGTCGCCTGTGCGCTTTCGCTGGTATTGGCATGGCTGATCATGCATATATCAAGCGCGATTTATATCTTCTATTCGGGAGTATCGAATCCCGCGGAATTATCGGAAGATTACGGTTTTGGCATGTTGATATCTTTCGTATCCGTGGCATCGGCCATTGTTGGATTTTCTTTTATTCTTCCATTTTCTTGGAATTTCATTTCATCGTGTTGGGTGTTTTTTAGGAGATAGGAATGGGCTCACCTTATGACGGATATTCGGTTCCAGGAGGATCTGACATGGAAATAGAACGGCCATGGGAATTCCCGTGGAAATAATCGGCACGGCTTGACAAAAAAACCCTGTGGCGCAGTCGACACTCGTCGACGCTAGTGCGTGTCATCCCGTTGGCGGACGGCGGGATGTGAAGCCATCGATTGTTGAAAGCGATTTTTGTGGGGGGGCGCGGTGCGTTTTGTCTTTCCACGCCCGCGCCTTTCCAAACAATGACGAGAAATGGAGAACCGCGGCATGACTGAAAAACGTATTGAAACGCGTGACGATCACATGAAAGACTTGAACCCGATTTCTCGAGAGGTTGATCGTCGTGTTCCGCCCTGGGTAACCGCCATCAGTGCCGAATTCAGACTTGGCGTTGTGCTCCCGCTGGCGTTCTTGATTCTGGCTTCGGTAATTATTTATTGGATTTATGGATGGGGGAGAGATTTTCGTTTGGCGGTTGGGTTGCTTTGGTGCGTTTTCGCAGTGATTTTTCTTTGTTTTACGTTTATTTTAATGATAGCGACATCGGTCGCTTCAGATCTGATCGATAATACCCCATCGACGAGAAGCCCGTTTTCTGATTTCTACAACCGGGCAGCCAGCCTGACTGGCTGGAGAAAAAATTTGTTGCTTGCACTTGGTTTTTTGAAGGTGTTTTGCTTGGTGGTTGGAGGGGTGGTACTTCTTGGCGGTCTTTGGACGGTTTGGCTTGGGCTATCATCCGGATCCTATTTTAAAGTGAGGCGATAATGACAATTAATTACAGCGGTCTTGGTTCATCTTTTTCGGCAGGAAATGACGCGATAGGAGCGGTATTCGGGTTTCTTAACGTTTACAGCGAAACGGCTGGAAATCCGTCTGCGGACGCCTTTGCCGCTATCGGGAGCGCTCTATCGGCAATGTCTTATGTGGTGACCGAGCTACTCACAGCGGAAGGTCAAGCTTCAAACGCGTTTGGCATCGAGAGATGAATATGAATAGCAACGATGGTGATAATGTTTGTCATCAACTAAGCGGAAAGAAAAAAATAGAACCTCCGAATATTTTTCACGATTTATCAAATGCTCTTGGTGACCATGGTTCAAAAAAACCCTCTTTTTTTTCAGTATTTTCTCGTGCAGGAAGAGCGCGAATGCGAATGCCTGATTGGTTTTGGTTTTGGTTTAACGATCTTCCTGGGTTTTTAACCGCCTTGTTTTTGATAATCATTTTGTTAATTTATTTTTTTAATTAAAGGATGCCGGCATGTCTATTTCTCTTGTGCGCCAAGTGCTTATGATTTTAAATAGTACCGTTGGGCCGTCAGCCATTTTTTTTTTGCAAAGGAAGCAGGTGAAGCGAGTGGCACTGGGCCAGGCAGTATGCTTTTCCCTTTTAAGCTGCTAAGCGAAACGAATTGGGTTGAAATTTTCCTTGAATTGAATCCCGAATGGAGACAAATCGGCAGTTGTTTATCTGAAATAGAGCTAAGTAGCAACAACAGTTACCTCTCCGCCCGCCGCTACACCGCCCCTCGCCAAGACCCCCTCGCCCTCGACCTTGACGGCGACGGACTCGAAACCACCGGCATCGGCGGCGCCCCGGTGCTCTTCGACGGCGACGGCGACGGCGTCAAGACCGGCACCGGCTGGCTCAAAGGCGACGACGCCTTCCTCGCGCTCGGCAAGAACGGCAACGGCACGATCGACAACGGCAACGAACTCTTCGGCGTCGACACCGTGCTCGCCAACGGCCAAAAAGCCGCCGACGGCTTCGCCGCCCTGGCCGACCTCGACAGCAACCACGACGGCCTCTTCAGCACTCTCGACGCCCAGTTCGCCAACGTCCGCCTCTGGCGCGACCGCAACCAAGACGGCGTCAGCCAGGCCGACGAACTGCAGACCCTCGCCCAATCCGGCATCGTCAGCCTCGGCCTCGCCAGCACCGCCACCCACCTCGCCCTCGCCGGCGACAACGTCCAGACCGCCGCCGGCACCTACACCCGCGGCGACGGCCAGACCGGCGGCACCGGCAACCTCGACCTCGCCCAAAACCCCTTCCATCGCCAATTCACCGACACGCTAAACACCGACGCCGTCGCCACGCTGCCCGATCTGCAAGGCAGCGGCGCCGTGCGCGACCTGCGCGAAGCGGCCAGCGTCTCGCCGGATCTCGCCGCCGCCCTCCGGCAACTGGTCGCCAACGCCGCCACCGGCAGCCGCGCCGATTTCCGGACGGCCGTGGCGACGATCGTCGACCGCTGGGCCGACAGCGCCAACTTCAGCGACTCCTTCGAAACCGCCGCCGCCACCGATCAGGACCTGTTCTTCGTCCTCCCCGGCGTCAGCGTGCTCGAGGCCGCGCCGAGTCGCGATAACCAGATCGCCGACCGCGCCGACCGCCAACGCCGCGCGAGCACTCAGACTCAGACCAGCCATTTCAATTGGCGGAAAGCCGCATGAAAAAAATGTATTACCTTGGACCTTTTTTTGACAGCAAGCCGCCAAGAATGGAATTCGAGCCTGGTCTCTTTGATTATTATCTTCACTTCGGTGTTGAACCCGGTGATCGCTGGAGGATGAGGACATGATATCGAAGCAGTCAGCGGCTGAAAAACCGGCTGAAGATTCCGGGAAGATAATAGTATTCAGGGTTTTATTGTGGATCATGGCAGCCTTTATTTCTGCGGCAGCATTGCTTCTGGCCGTGGGTGGCATTTTAAATATTGTTGGCGCCTACTATGACATGCATCATGCCATACCAGATCCCATAGAGAGAGGGAAAGATTTAGGTGCAGGGCTTGTTGCTATGGCGACAGCGGTCATCGCATTCGCTTTTTCTCTTTTGCTGTTTTTTCCTCTAACTAAATTTTTATTCTGCATTCTAAGAAAGCTACTGGGAGTGACAAGTGAGTGAAGAAAATAAGGGTATCCGATTTCCGTGATTGAAACGGGTTCATAGCTCACCGTTTTCTATCATGCGGATGAGTGTTGAAATGCCCGCGCCGTAGTTCTTCTCCGGCTTTTGTAATTCTGTTGATTTTGGGATGTAGGGCTTCGGTTCAGGAGCGGACTTCGGTGTCATGCGAGCCAAAGATTCCCCCATCTCGAAGTTCTTGAAGTTGCCGGGTAGTCCATACATCATGACCGGTTCCGGTTCCGGTTCCGGTTCCGGCTCCGCCTGCCGACGTTCCTTGTGCTCGAACCTTGGCCGTGACAGCTTGTGCTTATGCGCCCCTTCGGCAAACAAAATCTTTGCTCTCAGCGCCTCAAAGCTGTAACCGCGACCCAGCCGGTTCATGACGCGGATCAGCGAGTTCAGTGACTCGGTATAGGCGTTGGTGACGGGGTGATTGAAGTAGTTGAGGATGGGCATCGTCCAGTGGCCCCATGCTCGCTCGATGTCGGCGAAGGCATTGGCGACCTCGGACGGAATGCTCTTCTGCCACTGGATGAACTTGGCCTGTGCTTCGTCGGGCGATTCGGCGTCGTATATGCCAAAGAACTCCTCCTTGAGCCGGTAAGCTTCGCCAAGCTCCGGGTAGTTCTTCGTCCAGCCGTCAAGGTTCAGGCGCTCTTGGTCATTCAGGTCGCGTTCCCGCTTCAGCAACACAAAGCGGTCGTGCATCAGGCCACGACGCTGTTTCGGCGTCAGGGATTCGCGCAGACTCTTCCTGACACGCTCCATTGCATCGTTTGCCATGCGGACGACGTGGAACTTGTCCACCACGATCTCGGCCTGCGGAATGACGGCGCGGACAGCATCGCGGTATGGTGTCCACATATCCATCGCCACGTACTGGATGCGCTCCTTGCCTTCCAGATGGTGCAGGAAGCGCACTACCGTATCCTTGTTGCGATTCGGCAGCAGTTCGACGATGGTGTTGTTCTGGATGTTTGCAATGACGCCACGAGGCTTGATGAGGTGGATTTCGTCAATACCCATCCACTGCGGTGTTTCAAAACGGATGGTTTTTTCCAACTCGTTCACGTAGTCACTGAATACTGCTCGGACGGTGAACTCCGTACAGCCGACTTCCTCGGCGATGCTGGCGAAAGTGCGCTTAATCGCCTGCTTGCCCATCCACTGCGCAAGCCGCTTGGTCATCAACCGTTTTTCGTCGATCTCAGGCAGTGCCTCATAGAATGTCTTGCCGCAGGTGCGGCAGCGGTAGCGGCGGGTGTCGATGTAGAGGCCCACCCGCCGACCGTGCATGGGCATATCCTTGACCATTTGCTCGCGGCGACCGAAGCCCACAAGGTTTGCAGATTGGCAGTGCGGGCAGGACGTTGGCGCGTGCTGTGTTTCAACGTCGATGTGGTAATCATGCTCGTTTTCAGTGATGCCCAATACCTTGTAGCAGGGAAAATTGAGGATGTTGGCAGGCATGAATCACGACTCCGACGAGCCGGAGCCAACCACCGCACGATCTTCCGATGTGCCGTGGTCGATCTCATGGCAGTAGTCAGGAAGCGGCGATTGGTCGGACGGATCAACCCAGCTTGGCATCCCACAACACTTGCAGGTGAACGGAGCCTCCCGCTCGGCAACAATCAGAAAGCCCGACTCGTTGAACCTGAACTCAGGAAGCGCCCATTCGCAGGCAAAGGAAGCGTTCTGCTCAGTCTGCAATGCGCTCGCAATGGCGTCTTTGCTTTGCCAAGACATGCTCATCTCGCGCACTTCACGTACGATTGAATCAAGGTCGATCCGGGCGTTCGTGCTGTTGAGAAACTTCCATTCAGCAAGGTTTTCGATGGCGGCGGAAACGTGGCTGACCGCAAAGGCATTTGCAGTGTCGAAATCACTCCCCGGAAGAAGCTGCTTCCATCAGGCGCAGGCGGTCGATTTCCTTCTGCTGCTCGGCGATGACACGTTCCAGTGCTTCACTCATTGCCTTCTCCCCGCTTGTTCGCCGTTGAAGTCATAGCCCTCGGTGTAGATCAGAACTCGGCCATGCTCGTCCGGGTTCGGCATCCTGTCGGTCAGCTTGATCCATTGCATGATTACGGCTCCATTCCGCTGTCGTGGTTTCGATCTTCATCGGGCGGCGGCAAGATCGCCTCTGCATCCGGGTGGCATCCGGCGAGGAAATCCACCATCTCCGTGGCGTCCTTCGAGAGATAGAAGCGCACCATCTTCTCGTTGAACTCCTGTGCCTTGGCGGCGGGCACGCTGATGGCGTCGATGCCATGCGACATGAGGACGCCGTTCATCATGAAACGCGACGTGCGCTTGTTTCCGTCGAAGAAGAACTGCTGCAAGGCACCAAACAGGAAAAAGGCGGTTGCCCGCTCGAATGGCTCACACGCTTGCAGGGCAGAAACGCCCTCGCTAAACACCCGGTTCAGTTCTGGTGCGCCGGGTAGCGTTGGCAGTGGGGTATAGCGCCCGTGCTCACCGAGGCCCACATCCGGGGTGTAGTTCTTCTCCTGCCCTTCGCCACGGAAAACGCCCCATTCCAAGGCTTCCTTGCGAGCGACAATGCCGTTCAGTTCGATAAACACGGTCTTGCTGAGGGAGAACTGGTCACCCTTGACCATCGCCAGCAGGCGCTTGGCGCTTTCCGCGAGATTCAGGATTTGTTCCTGATCGGAAATCTTCCGCCCGCCAATGGTCACACCATCAAGCAGCGTCTTGACCTCCGGGAAGGTGAAGGGGTTGCCTTCGAGTACCGACGCATCCCAGACGAACTCGGGCAGCATCTTGTGAAAGCGGAAACAAACCCGCTCAATCGAGTGTGACGGGATAGAAGTCGGCACGACCGACCTGTCCCAGCGGAAGCCAAGCGCATCAAAGAGAGTCATGTCGGAGCACCTATCAATCATTGAACACGGTTTGATGATAGCAATGCATCGCGCCCCGCATCAATCACGAAACACGATGTTTCGATAACCAGCAGCAAGCCTAACGACGCCACATTTCAATCACGAAAATCGGATAGCCGAAAATAACTGCGGATTTCGTGGCCCATTCCACCGGGAGTGAGTGTCGAAGCAAATATCCAGCGAGCGCTTGAGTTCCAGAACACTCACACGCCTACGGAAACCGCAATGTGGTTTTACGAGACCGTTAGAAACAACAAGGATCAACACCTGCCGTATGATCTTCCCATGGACTACAAACAAATAGATAAAAGTTATGCAGATTCTGGAAATTTCAATTTTGGCGCAGTCGGGAAGGCATTGGGCTTCCCGGACTCAGTTCTAAAAAACGGGGCTGGCGCTGCTCAAGGCATAGCAGATGGGTTGAGCTTTAGTGAAGCCTTCGCAAGATCTCTCCTAGATCCCGCAAACCGTGGAGATAATCCAGAAGATCAATACCAAATCTGGAAAGGTATCAAAGCAGCTGAAGACGCTGGAGTCGGAAAATCCGACTTAGGAATTTTTGATTATTTTTTCGAAAAGATTTCTTTTGCTTTTGATCTATTAACCCGGCAATCAAATAGTCTGACTTGCGGCATACTGGACAGCCGAATGATTGAAATAAGCCATACCCCGTTCAGGTGTTTTGCTGAGAAATTCCATGAATTGGCTCGCCTTTTGCAGCAACGCTTTTTTGCTGGTGGCGCGATCAGAGGAACGCAACTCGGTTTTGAAGTCCCGATTCAAGTAGTCGTCGGGATTGATCTCCGGCGAATAAGGCGGGAGATAGAAGACGTCGATCCGATCTTCGCGCTCCGCCAGCCAGGCCGTCACAAGCGTCGCGTGATGCACCTTCAGGTTGTCGAGAATCAGAAAGACTTTCTGACGGTTGTCGGCAATCAGGCGC